>DATCUE010000001.1:0-22444 GCA_036567605.1 Candidatus Methanoperedens sp.
GTCATGCCGCCTGCTGTTACAGTCGCTCCAAGTATTGCTAAGGTTGAAGAGGCATTGGTCACCTTGCCTGAGATCGTGCCGTTTGCAACCGTTGGTGGAGTCGGTGTCAGGGCAAAGTTCTGGGTAGTTACATTGTTGGCTGTCACAGTAACACTTGCTGTGCCGTCCTGGAATCCGGACATGGTCGCTTTCACAGTATATGTGCCTGGGGCAATGCTTATGTTGTAGTTGCCGCTGGCATCAGTAGTTGCGGTCATGCCGCCTGCTGTTACAGTCGCTCCAAGTATTGCTAAGGTTGAAGAGGCATTGGTCACCTTGCCTGAGATCGTGCCGTTTGCAGATGGTGCCACATTCCAGGTCCAGTTCTGCATGGCTGTGCCATCACCGGTTCTCTGGGCAGTAAAAGTTACCGTATGCATGCCGACCGCATTTACTGTGATCGTGTCGCTGGATGTGCTCAGAGTATGGTCTGTTTTGTGTACATTTCCATCAACTGACCATGTTAAGTTATCCACGACCTGATTTACGGTAACGTTGAACATCTGGGTGGCCGGCGCACCAGTGCTCGTTACCGGTGAAGATGGTGCAAAGTTGGTTATTCTGGGCGGGAAGTCGGTTGGATCTCCCGGATAAGTGAAGTTGCGGATTTCGTCAATATTCTTAAACGTGTCTTTATCTGAGTCATTTCCCTCTATACTCACCAGAGCTGGCCCGGGATTAGTTCTATGGCCGGTTTGATTTTCAAAGTCCAAACCATAAGGGTTCCTGGGTGCGCCTCCTACACCGCCTTGATGACAGAGGGCGCAGTTATCAATCCTTGAACCTACGGCAAAAGGATACGTTGTATTGAAAGCATTCATAAAGTCTTGATTTGCCGAAACCTGCGGCACCCCTATCAGCGCCACTACTGTTAACAGCAGCAGCGCATACATCAATTTTCTATTCATTTAAATACCTCCTTTATCCCAATTTTTTTCATCTATTTTCACACATAAGCCTCTTGGAAAGGCCTGAATTATTTTTTTGTTCATTTATTTACCTCCTTAAATTTGATAATCTATTCCCCAATGCTGCACTCTTGTGCTTGCATTTAACATAAACATAGCGAGATTTTTCTGGATTTTCTGAGTTTTTTAAAGTATAGTATGGTTTATTTGAGTTTTTTGTCACTTATTATCGGTTTTTTTGAGATTTTGACCATGCTGGATGCACTTAAAATTGCTTTTAGTAAACCGCTTTGAAACCTGCTTGCACCTGCCAGATATGATGAAAGGCAAACCCCCGGGTCATTTCAGATTTTCAAGATGCGGTTTAAGGTGTTCGGATGTCTGTTGTTTCACCTCCCAGTCCCTTAATTGCATAAATCAATTAGAGTGATAAAATTATTAGAGTCCATCCTTTAAGAAGCATTAAGAAGCGCAGGCATATGTTAATAACATCTGCAATTATCATATGGTAGCTATGATGTATTCATTAAGAAATAGGTTCTGAAAGAAAATAAAATATTGCAGACCCTGCCAATGGCCTGCAACTTTGTTTTACTTTATTTTTTATTGTTTTTTATTTTTATATAGTATATTGACCCTATTAATACAATTGTAATTAATCCCATGATAAGGTTTAAAGTCACGGGTGATCCGATATCCCCTGTTTTCTGGGAACTATTGTTTGCCGATCCGGTTGAATTATGGGAAGTATCCGGAGTGGCTGTTGCCTGTTTTTTGACTGCTGATATGACGAAGCTGCTGAAGTTCCCCACAAGACTGGCGTAATATGTTTGATTCTGCTTATTTTCGACAATTTCAGTATTCTTTTCAATCCAGCCATCTCCCTGCCATTTATACAGTTTTATATCCTTTGGATTCTGACCGTTCTCTTCAAGCCAGCTATTATTGACCCTGAAAACCACAACTCCGTTGCCGACCTTCTTGCTGAAGCCGCTCACACCGACAAATATATTGAAGTACCTGTACAAGTTCCCCGGGGCATCAACTCCAATGTGTTTTGACCTGTTCTTAAGCACCTCAACGGCAACTGGCACATCGTTCTCGCTCACGCTGCTCTCAAAGCTCACGGCCATGACGGGGTCTGCAGATTTGAAAGTATAAGCTGTCGCCGACTTCGCAAGCACGAACATTTCCCTTACTTCTCTCCTTTCGATATTATTGAAGTCCTCGCTTGGGGGCATGCCTCCACCGCCGCCTCCACCTCCTCCGCTTGAACTGCTGCTTCTGCTTGTACTGCTTTCGCTTTTACCTGTACTTATTAGAATTTCAACGTATTCAGAATCTTCAATTGTTTTGCCTGATGATTTGATCTTACCGGTAAAGTTTGCAAGATTTATAACGCAGGGCAAATTCACTTCGCATCCAAATCTGGATAGATCATTAACGTTAACCAGATAAGAATAATTTCTTCTGCATGATGTCAGATTATTTGCCTCATCATAACATTTGGGGACACCACCATCAATATTAAGTTTCGAGATATTAAAATATTTATCTGGATAAAGAGCATCATAAATACTAACATCAATTAAATCAACGCTACTGTTCGCCTCAAGAGTATAGTAAATAGGTTCGTTGTCCTTTCCGGGATTTGCACGCTTAATTTTGTTAATGGGAATCATTGGAAGGGAAAGGATCGTTGTGTTGCGATAACTAAAAGTAAAATCTTCACCTCTAAAGCCCTCAACTTCTACTTCATAGGTGTAATTGAATGAATTTTCTTTCACTCCTGAAGAATTTATTTCAAACTCGGTTCTATAGGACAAATAGCCTTCTTTTGAAACTATTTTTGGAATAGGAAGTTTATATCTTGTATCATTATAAATCTCTGTTATTGAAAGCTTAAGCGAATCTTCCCCGGTATTCTTAAAGGTAACGTAGGCTCCCATATATTTTCCTATGTGGCCCGTTCTTGCACCAATCCATTGCTCTTTACCATCTGTTATGGTAGGTTCAACGAATTTTATGGTAAGTTGTAGAGGAATTACTACTTTAATTTTCTGAGTTGAAAAACTGCCATATCCGTCAGTGACATTGATTAGCCAGTTATAGACTCCCCCATCACCAGGACGTGTCGGCCACGAAAGGATGCCTGTGGATGAGTCAAATCCGCCTTTGGCAGTTGTTGCAAATATTCCCTTATCATTATCAAGATCCGTATAATTGGCATCTATATAGAGAGTCTCCCCTTCGTTCATGAAGTACCCGCTCTTCACATCGGTAAGTGTAATTGGATTGTTCAGAACCTGAATATTTTTGGTTACTGTATCGGATAAATACTTCGATGTTGCATTATAGCCAGCTACTGAAATATTTACCCATCCGTGAGGTATGCTTTTTGTGTTTATGAAGGTGTCTTTAGTCCCGTTAGTCCAGTTCCCATTCACATTGACATTAAAGGAATCTGTATTTGCACCGGCTGACCATGTATAATTCACCCAGAAGCTGCCAACAGTTGTGGTTCCAGAAAGACCTCTTGGCCTTTCGGGAACGTTGGGGTCTATTGTCAGAGTAAACGTCTGAGAAGCAGTACTCGATTCGAAAGTAGCACTGCTGTTTCGGTCGATGACGCTGATTTCCCAGTTCTTACCCATATCCTCTGCAGCGGGCTTCCATGAAAGAATGCCTGTGGATGAGTCAAATTCGCCTTTGGCAGTTGTTGCAAATATTCCTATATCGTTATCGAGATCTGTATAATTAGCATCGATGTATAGAGTTTGACCTTCATATAATGAATAATGGGACGATACATCCGTTAAAACGATGGGATTATTTGGTACTTGGGCACTACCGTGAATAAAAGAAGATAGCTGCTGCGATGCTTCATTATAACCTGCCACTGAAATATTTACCCATCCGTGAGGTATGCTTTTTGTGTTTATGAAAGTGTCTTTGGTGCCGTTAGTCCAGTTCCTATTCACGCTGACATTAAAGGAATCTGTATTCGCACCAGGCGACCATGTATAATTTACCCAGAAGTTACCTATGGCTGTGTGGCTTGTAAGATCTTTAGGATCTCCAGGAGTGCTGGAATCTGCTCTTGCGCTTGAAAAAAACGGAATTGACAATACTAAAAGTATTGTTAGAATCTCTTTTTTATTATACATTTTACCCCTCCATTAGTTGATTTTTTTCGATAACAAGTTCCTGATTACAGGTATCAAAGTTACAACATATTCCCTTTAACTGTCCCTTTGATTATCCCACATTCCAGTCTTCAGAATCCTAATTATCCTTCTCGATCAACTTAAAACCCCATATATTATTTTTTGTATATCAAGATTTCGCTCGTTTCCGCTTTTGCGATCTTTTCGATGCCTAAGAATTCAATTTCCGGAAACGACATTAGAACTTGAATGCACAACAACGGAACTTGTGGATGATGCAGCATTTCCGGAGGATTTAACGATTACCTCTTGCCTGGAATTATTGGTCTCAGAAACAACTGTCACATTGCCACCATCTCTTGTGACTACAGGGTTCCCGCCTTCGGTTTCAACAGAAACATTTCCATCGGCGACACTGACTTTGATCTTGCTGTCCCCCGAGGAACTACTTGCCTCGACGATGCTCTGCTGGATTACGGTGATTCTCCCATTGCTTTTTAGCAGCTTCGTTCTTTTCTGCTGCTCTTCAATTTTTTCCGTTATATTTAACCGGATATTTTTTGTTTCATTCTGGGTATCATTCTTAATAATATAATTAATTTCTTCGAGCTGGCTTGCATACTCATCCATGGCCCTTCTAAAAGCGTCGGAGTTATTTTCCATTCTCTCAGCATCCCTCAACCTTTCTTCAGCGAGGCCAAGCATTGTCTGGGTTTTTTCGGTCTGGTTGAAAATAAAATTAAGTCTGAATTTTTCCAGCCATATCTTTAAAGGATAGAATGAACTTCCAGGTCCAATCCAAACAGAATCCTCTTTGGCAGCCACGGTCTGGGTTATTAAAAGTGCGGTTATTATTATTGCAGCAATCTTCATAAAACACCTCATTTTATTTTATTGGTTTTTTTTGGTTTCTAATTTTAAGATAATATATCAACCCTATTATCCCGATTACTGGCATTATCCCAATAATAAGGTTAAAACCTACCGGGGACTTAATGATTCCGGAGCCTGAGCCGGGTAATGTCTGGTTGGTATTATTCCCCGATTCATTTTGAGGTACGGAAATGCCCAGTGCCTGTCCGGAAGATGAAACTTGCTTTTTATTACCTGAAATGGCGAAGTTGCTGAAGTTCCCGACAAGACTGGCATAATAGGTATAATCAGGCTTACTCTCTGCGATTTCGGTGCTCTTTTCAATCCAGGCTCCTTCATACCATTTAAACAGGCTGATATCCGTGGGATCAAGCCCGTTATCTTCAAGCCAGGTGTTGTTCACACGGAAGACCACAACCCCATTTCTTATCTTTTTGTTGAAACCGCTTGTTCCGACGAAGACATTAAAATTCTTGAAGACCATTCCCGGAGCATCTACCGCTGTCTTCTTTGACCTGTTCTTCAGGACCTCCACCGCTACGGGCACTCCATTATCGCTAATTTCGCTTTCAAATGCCACCGCCATAACCGGGTCTGCGGCTTTGAATGTATAAGTCACGGCAGATTTGGCCAGTATATCCTTTTCTCTTACCTCCCGCGCCTCTATATTCTTGAAATCTTCACTGGGCGGGATGCCACCTCCTCCTCCCCCACCGCCACCGCCGGTGCTGGTACTTCCACCCCCTCCGGTATTCTTTTTAAGTGGAATGACGCCCAGCGGGATTTCTACGTAATCCGTATCATTAATCAGCTCCCCGGATTCCATCATACCGGTAAAGGTCGCCATGTTTATTATACAGGGGTATCCCTCTTCGCACTTGAATTTATTTGAAGATAAATCATTCGTTGTAGCCTGATAAGTATAGTTTGTTCTGGTGGATTTATTTGCTTCAAGTTTAGAAATATTAAAATATGGGCCTCCTTGATTAGCCAGATACATAGGATCGAAAATGGAAACATTTATCAAATTTATACTGCTGTTGGCTTCAAGGGTATAAGTTATTATTGTGGTGCCGCCTGCAATAACAGCCGCTATATCACCGTCTGCCCGTTTCATCCTGAAAATAGGGAATATCGGGAGAGAGAGGTTGGTAGTGTTCTGGTAAGTAAATGTTGAACCACCGGAGCCTGTAATGTTCATATTGAATGTATAACTAAAAAATCCGTGAGTTTTGTCCGTCCATTTGATTTCACTGGAATTTATTTCAAAATCCCGTCTTCCTGAGAAAGCGTCCATAAAAGATAGATTCTGGCCCTTTGAAAGAGTTACAGTACAAAGTTCCTCACAATATATGCCCGGGTTATCAGTTATATTTATGGTCAGCGGGTCTTCCCCCGTGTTTGTGAATGTGCCGTCGATCCCGATGAATTTTCCCTGATGCCCCACAGATGCAGGGCGCCGGGTTTCGATCCATGTTCCGTTATTGTTTATTAAATCGGGTTCTATTAATTTCATGTCCAGATAAAGAGGATAAGAAAAGCTCATTATACTGGAATTGCTTCTTGCAGAAGAATTTCCTGCATTATAGCTGAATGCCTGATAATATATTAATTGTCCTGTAAGTCCTTCTATAATAATAGCGACATTATTATTGGTGGTATTTCCCCAGTTGCTCCAGAGACCATCTACCAGGTCTTCCTTATAGCCATATTTCACTCTGTTAAGGCTATCGCTCTGGTTTGTCGCCCACTCTATTTTTATGGAGTTGGCGGTCAGTATGGAAGCTTTGACATTTGAGATACCGGGAGCTGATACTATCTGGAAATCAGGCGTTGTCGACGACTGACTCCAGGCAGAAACCAAAAAGCTATCGTTTGCCCTTATCCTCCAGTAATATGGATTAGACGGTAAAAACAAGTCTGAAAAAAGATTTGGGGTTGTACCTTTCTTAACAATAACAGAGAAATCTGGTTGATTGCTTAACTCCCATTCGTATGTGGGAGAATCACCGTCGGGATCTTTGCTTTCATTCCATATAAGCCTGATATTCCCATCTGATAAATTCTGCCAATTAATTGGAGCTATCTTTATTGGGACCGGAGGAGCGCGGTTCACGTTGTTTACCGAGATGGTAATTTCTTTACTGTCTTTCAGCCCGTAACTGTCCTGCACTTCGAAATGGACTCCTGAATAGCTTCCGGCCTGGGTATAATTAGGCGTCCAGGAGAACGTTCGAGTGCCGGAATCAAAATTTGCTCCATAAGGTAAATTTGTGGCAGAATAAGTCAGAGCATCACCATCGGGATCAGTAGCATTGATGATAAATTGCAGAAGCTCCCCCTCGTTTACAGTCCTGTCTCCTATGGTATCAAGTACAGGTGCTCGGTTTGTATTAGTTACTGTGATTGTGATATCCCGGCCATCTTTTAGACCTCCACTATCCTTCACTTCAAAATGAATCCCTGAATGGCTTCCTTCCTGCTTGTAGTCTGGCGTCCATGAAAAAGTTCGTGAGGCAGGGTCAAAATTTGCCCCTTTGGGTAAATTTGTGGCAGAATAAGTTAGAGCATCACCATCGGGATCAGTAGCATTGATGATAAATTGCAGGAGCTCCCCCTCGTTTACTGTCTTATCTCCTATGGCATCAAGTACAGGTGCACGGTTTGCATTGGTTACTGTGATTGTGATATCCTTTCCATCTTTTAAACCTGCACTATCTTGCACCTCAAAATGGACTCCAGGATAGCTTCCGGCCTGATTGTAATTAGGCGTCCAAGAAAACGTTCGAGTGGCTGAACTAAAACCAGCTCCATCAGGTAAATTTGTGGCAGAAAAAGTCAGGGCATCGCCGTCGGGATCGGTTGCGTTGATGGAGAATTGCAGAAGCTCTCCCTCATTTACAGTCCTGTCTCCTATGGAATCAAGTACGGGCGCGCGGTTTGCATTGGTTACTGTGATGGTGATATCCCGGCCATCTTTTAGACCTCCACTATCCTCCACTTCAAAATGAACCCCTGAATGACTTCCTTCCTGCTTGTAGTCTGGCGTCCATGAAAAAGTTCGTGTGGCGGGATCAAAACTTGCCCCTTTGGGCAAATTTGTGGCAGAATAAGTCAGGGTATCGCCATCGGGATCGGTTCCATTGATGGTAAATTGCAGAAGCTCTCCCTCGTTTACTGTCTTATCTCCTATGGATTCAAGTACAGGTGCACGATTTGCATCGGTTACAGTAATAGTGATATCTTCACTGCTATTAAGACCTGCAGCATCTTGCACTTCAAAATGTACCCCGGGATAGCTTCCGGCCTGGCTATAATTTGGAGTCCAGGAAAATGTTCGAGTGCCGGAATCAAAACTTGCTCCATCAGGTAAATTTGTGGCAGAAAAAGTCAGAGTATCGCCACTATCGGGATCGGTTGCATTGATGGTGAATTGCAGAAGCTCTCCCTCGTTTACTGTCTTATCTCCTATGTGATCAAGCACCGGAGAATTATTTTCCGCAGCCGCCCCCGTGTTAAAAAAAAAAGGAATATAGATTGTTAGAAGCAAAAGCAATATCGTTTTTCTAAAACGCATTTGATTCATTTCATATGCCCCAAAGATTACTATTCGCTCATAACCTTTAGCTTCAGGCTCCCTATATTGGTTCCATCGAGCGATACATTTACCTCTCTCTCCATTCCCTTAGTTCCAGGAATCATGAATTTATCCAGCTCGATCACCTTCTTCTCGGGTGCTCTGATTTCACTGCCGAGATTCTCATCGGCTGCCCTGAATATAGCGTTATCCCCGCCAGCATTGATTTTCTCAAAATTCCCATCCAGTGAAGTAATATTAATTTTCTGGGTGAGATCCAGCTGGAGGGTTGCATTATATTTTTCCTTCCCGAAGTTGCGGGCTTTGAACTTTATTTTGAGATTTCCATCTTCTTTAGTTATGTTCCATTTTGTGAGGATTATATGGGGTGTGTTATTCTCAGACGGAAAGGTATCATAATAGTCCTCAAGATATTCCATCATATACAGATCGCGCGCAGTGTACTTTCCTTTGAGGATCTTCGCACCTATCTTTTCGGCGCAAAGAGGCAGGCCGCCCCTCCCGTTTACAGCTGCTCCACAGAATGTCCAGCTACCTGAGTCTATTTGTGCGGGAGCATTGGACTCGGGGAAGAGTATCCGTTTTAATCCTCCGATGATTTGTTTTAGATAAAGACTCTCGGAGTTCTTGACATTTATGGTCTGGGTCACATCACCTTCGCTCCACTGCCATGTAAAACCTGATTCTCCCACACCGCTCAGATTAAGTGTCCTCTCCATTCTTGGCATATCTCCGGATTCGCCCCATTGTAAAATGGTTCCGCTACCGATATTATCATAAGAAATAGTCTGGGTGACATTAGCATCTGAGGAGTAGCCTATCTGGCTTGAATCAGCTACTTCAAAATCAGTAACCTGGGCTTCCTGGTTCGTCTCTCCCATCTTGCTTACGGCTATCTGGGCAAGTTGAGCTGAACTTATATCCTCCTCAGCCATCGCTATTCCGACTAAGACAAGTAATGCTACAGCCAGCACGCAGACCCATTTCATATTCATTCCTCACTCAATGACCAGTATTCCCTGGTCCAATACCTGGATATTTCCCTCGATAGCGACCTCAATTCCTTGGGAGACTTTACCATTTCCCATATTTTTGGAATATTGGTCTAAATCAACTTTAATAAGATTAATTCCATTTATGGTATTATTGATATTACCTTCATAATCATCCGAGATGATTACTAAACTATCTTGATCTATTCTCTGGTAGTTGCCTGCTACACGGACATCAATATTTTGGCTAATATCCCCGTCACCAAGGTTCCATGCTACCTGGGACACCTTGACCACAGCCGCGTTTCCGCCATTCAGCGTTGCTTTTTGATTTGCATCACCAAGTACGGGGGTTGCTGCGATAAGCAATATTGGCAGCATAGTCGCTATCAGTATCGTCAGAATTCTCCTCACGCTCTCACCTCCTGTTTTCAGATGATCTTATGAGCTAAATAAAAATTAGAGAAGGAAGAACCTTCTCTAAATCTTAACTGATGTTGAACGTATCCATTTCTTCCAGCGTTTCATCCAGCATGCTATCGATATATGTTTGGGTTGCTGGATCGATTGCCAGAGCTGCCTGTACATCAAATACTGCAACTGGCTGGGTCAATGATTGGTCGGTTGCTATGTTCGCCACTGCGTTCTGTGTGATTGAATTATCCTGGTTGACATCGCCGCTGAAGCCCTCGGGGCTGCCCGCCATAGCTTCAACATTTCCTGAGGATACTTCAGTCATTGCGCTGTTGCTGCAATCTCCACCGTTGCCGCCAACACCTGTGCCTACACCTGTGCCGGTAGCTGTTGCACCGCCACTACCACTGCCTCCGGCTGAACCACTTGCTCCAGAATTACCTGATGTGTCAGCGCTTCCTCCGTTGCCTGCCGCGTTAAGACCAGTCCCTGATTGATCAGCCAGGTTATCACTGCCACCGCTCCCTGCACCGCCGCCATTATTACTGGCCGCGTCTGTTCCAGTGCCAGCGCCGTTATTACCTGTGCCTGTCCCTGTAGCTATACCAGAGCCTGAGCCTGATCCAGTGCCAGCTCCTCCACCGCAATTCAAGACACTATCTGTATTTCCTGCATTTGCGACTCCGACAGCAGTTGACTGTGCATTCACATTACCGCCAGTTCCGACGCCCAGTGCCCAGTTGTAAACATCACCATTGATGTTCTGTGCCTGGTCTACGGTGCTGGTTGCAGTATTGGCACCATCAACCACTATACCTAGATCTTTTGCATTTGTGGCTACCGCAACAGGTTTCTGCGGATTGGCCATCGCAGGGATTACCATTCCCATAACTGTCGCTACGATCAGTAGCGTTGTTAATATTTTTTTCATTTTCTTTACACCTCATTTATATTATGTATTTTATTCTGCCCGATACTTTGACCGGGCTACTGCACCCCCGGGATTTGAACCCGGTCATGTCGCCGTCTCGACAGGCACCTCGAATGTGATGTTCCAGGCAGCTTTTTTTACTACGGTATTATTTTCGGAAATCTGGACATACATCCAGACATATTTTGTATCTCCCCTCGGTTTGATGGAGAAATTTTGCATCCAGTTGTTATTTTTGATAGTGTGGGTTATCGTGGTCTGGTTATACCATTCCTGCCCAAACTGGGGTTTGAATACAGTGAGCACGTTTTCATTCAGCCTGGGATTTTTTACCAGCAATATGACAGGAAGCCTGCCCGTCCTATTGAGTTCTTTAGATAGCACCAGCAACCGTATCTGGTTTGGATTGCTTGCGTTTGTCTCATTCTGCATGAATTGTTCCTTCTCCAGGGAAAAGTTGTCATCACTAACACCACTTATATTCTGAGATGAGAGTTCCACGCCCTGCTTGCTTTCCTTGCTGACGCATCCTCCGAGTGCGGATATTATTATGAGTATCCCAACAATTCCCCAGCGACTGGAGACGGAAGGTAACCCCACCCGGATTAACCTGTTATCCAATTTTTTCCTCCTTTTTCAACATTCCCCACAATGCTTTTTGCTTTTCAAATCCCTTGATTCCTTATAGGAATTTTCCGGAGATTTTTTTGATTGCGGTACAATTCAATACATATACCACCTACCTTAAAAAACATTAAGAAGTAGTAGCATATTTTGTAGCACTATAATAGAACAATATTGCAGTTAATCATAGTTGAAACATATATGCAAAACATATAGACTTAGCACATATATGGCGGGAGTATATATATCGGTAGCACATATCCATTTTAAAAAGAGCGTTATCAAGCATATAGAATAAGCATATAGCACTGGCATATAGCGGAAATAGCGAAAGTAATATAAATAATAAATAATAAGACTTCATCACGATTGATACAAAGACAATGAAATCACTTGATCGAATATTGAAACAACTTCGAGATACCCAATGGCATAGTCTAGATGAAATCAAAAAAAGTGTCTCCTTACCATCTCAAACACTGAATGAGATAATCCGTTTCCTGCAAGAACAGGCATTTATTAATAAAGAAAATGAGATGCTGAGAATAACACGTTTGGGATTGAAATTTTTAAATATTTGAATCTGGCAGTTGAGAGTGCCAGATTAAACATATGCCATAAAAGCAATCATAAAAAATGATCTCTCAGTTCAGGTCTTGTTGTAAGCAAACTTTTTTCATATTCGCTCAACGGCGAAAATTCCGTAGAACCGCATTTAATGCATCTTTTATTGTCCCAGTTAATAGTTGCGCATCTATCGCAAACTTTATATTTTCGGCTTCGGACGATTATGAAGTCTTCAGTATATTTTTTGCTTATTTTCACTTTCATATTGCCACTCCTCCTAAAAAAAGAGGGATTCATATCCCTCCAAAACTCACCTTGTCCCCTCCTCTCTTGTCTGGGCTAAAGCCGCCGGGACATGGACAAGATGGCATTTGAAACAGCTCTCTTCGCCGATTTCCTGGCTCAGCATACCTGCTTTACCAGGATCAACCGGTGATTCGGCCAGGGCTTGTCCCAGGTCGTCAACCATTGTCTGGACGTCCTCGTCGATATAGTATTTTCTCTTGGTTGTATGACAGTCGCCGCATACCCCCTTCATCGCCTGGAAAGTCGCATTGAAATCCTTGAAACGCAGTTTAGCATTTTCGATCTGGTTCTGGCCCAAGTCTGCACCGACTCCCACAAAGTTTGCATCGATGAGTTGCATCAGCCTGGAAAAGCTGACGTTCTCATTCGAGAGCGGGACACTTATCTCTGTGAACTTCTTTCCATCAAGTGTCTTCCAGTGATATTTCATCTGGACCTTGGGCATATTGATGCTATGGCAGTTTTCGCA
Organism: Candidatus Methanoperedens sp.; assembly: GCA_036567605.1. Taxonomy (GTDB): domain Archaea; phylum Halobacteriota; class Methanosarcinia; order Methanosarcinales; family Methanoperedenaceae; genus Methanoperedens. The sequence continues at coordinate 12,889 of DATCUE010000001.1, forward strand.
TACCTGCCCCATATTCCCATATGCAGCCATGATCTTCTGCTGGTCGCCGGTTTTCATGGCTGCTTCCAGCGAATCTACCGGGAACATCGGGAAGTAACCTTCCCATTCAGGTACAAGTTTTGAATTGTTCTTGTACTGGGCTTTGAACTTCTTGAAATCTTCCTTTGCATTCGCCATATCGTTCTCAGACAGGTCGGCGGCTATGCTTGTGAAGTAAGTACCCTGGGCCAACATCCCCAGCAGCCATATCGGCCTGTCAGCTTTTGGCGGAAATAAATTATCCAGGGATTTCGGAAGTGCAACATCAGGGACCGCAACATCAGGAACAGGAACCAGGGGAAAGAGAGCCGATGTATCGATTATGTTTTCATTTGCTCCTGCCAATTTTTCACCCCATATTTTATCACTTGCCCCCAGTGCAGTGACCAGCGCAACGGAAAAGATGCCTATCAATAGCAGTAGAATTAATTTTCTCATAACTAACCTCCTTTTGAATTTTAATATCCTAACGTTTTTATTAAAAAATAAAGAGGGATTTGTATCCCTCAAACTTTATTTGACTGGCTCAGTAAATAACCTGTAGATCTCCTGAAGTCAGTGTGCCTTCCTTGGTGTAAGTCTTTGCCGGAACAGATATCTTGAACCAATCTTTGCTTACATATGGTCCATATGTCGGTTCTCCGCCGTCTTTGACATTGACCACGAAGTCAACTGGGTCACCGTTAAAGGTCGCCTTTCCTGTTATCTCTCCTGTCTTCGGATCCACGTTCTTGTTGGTTTTCACTGAGTTTATCTCTGTGGCCACAATCTTATTGCCTGCGTTGTCTTCAACCTCTACCGTGCCTTTCGGCAGGAATCCGGTGTATGCAAAGATCTTGAATTTCAATTCCGGAGCTGCCTTGGTTCCCAGGGTTCCCCATCCGACTACCTTGCAGCGGTCCTTACATTCGCCACCTACAGTTATTGTGGTGCTTGCCCTTTCGGTCGGGAAAACAGGGTAAGTTATGTCTTCATCAATTACTCTGCCATTGATAATTGGATTGCCATGACCTGTGGCATTATTTATGTATGTGCCGGGATCATTGTAGCTCTTTTGACAGGTAAACTTCCATGTTTCACCGGGATTGAGCAAACTATCGTCGTTTGCATCACCGGCATTCTTGCCGTTTGCCTTTAGTATTGGATCTACTGGCGAGCATTTATCGTCATCTACTCTCACATTTGTAAGATTAACATTACCCGTATTTTTCTCCTCATATGTGTAAGTTACAGTCCGAGGACCACCTGAACTGCTATCGGGTGTCTTTGTCAGGGTAGTATTGGGACGGATGAGTTTTATTTGTCTTGATGCAGTTTGTTTATCAATTGGTTTACCTATACCATCAGTTTCAGCGTTAAGGCTCAAATCGTATTCTGATCCTATGGGTGCAGTATCCTTGACTATTATAGTTATTGGTGTGGGATCTGTGTAGATTGTATTATCCGGCACAAAAGTTTGACCAGTTATATCGTTGCCATTTCGCATAAGTACTACATCATTAGTAGGAACTGAACCGGTGGGGGTAACTTTAGTAACCACAACAGAATATTTGTATGTCGCATGATTTTGGACGTTATCTGGATTTAATTTCGCTGCATGAAAGAATACTATGACACTATCGCCTGGTAAATCAAGACCCGGTATAGGATTATCTATAGCTACGCAATCAGTGGCAGAAGATGTACAAAACTCCACATCTCCCGCCAATGCTGTTCCTGTAAATACCGCCATCACCGCGAGTAGCGCAATAACGGCTGTAATTCTACGTTTCATATTTATTTATCACTCCTATTTTTTTATTTTTTTATTTTATTCTGGTTCATTTACCTCTCGGTAAGGCTCGCCCTCCGGCTGCCTTATATAGCGCCACCACGACGCTTGATGCAATTACCACCCAACCCTTGCAGGCAAACCCCCATGCATCTCGGATTTTTTAAGATGTGGTTTGACGAGATTTTTCAAAATTCTCCATGATATTTGATTCTGGATTTTAATCACGCAATCGATGTACTTTTTTAACTCCTCCTTTTTTGCGACCTCCCTTGCAATCCCTTTTATCGCAGATAGATGGATTTCCGTTACCGGGGTATTTTAAATTGTAATAAGAATTCAATAGATTCCATCATTTAAAAAACATTAAGGAGTTTCGATATTTGCCAATAACGCATATAAAAAGCATGTGTTATGAACATATGATTCTATTGATATTATAATAATATTATGAATAATATATTCCTTTGATTTCGCCAGCGTTTCTGAACATGACAATTCATGCCCCTTTGGAAACGCCTGTGGTGCGATAATATCTCGACTATCTTAAAAGAAAACCGGAATGTTAATTATTTTGGGAAATACCTATCTGCAATTACGGCAAATGGGATCTCCAAAAAAATTCTCTCAACTTATGACTATCGTCTTTAATAAAAAATAGAAGAGGGATTTTAATCCCTCAAACTTTGTTCAGTATATTACCTGTAGATTTCCTGAGGTCAGTGTACCCGACTTGTGGTAACTCTTGGCCGGAATAGATATGTCGAAGGTATCTTTGCCTACATATGGTGCACGTCCCGGATCTCCGCCATCGGTTACTTTGACTGTGAAGTCAACCGGGTCACCATTAAATGTCGCCTCTCCTGTTATCTCTCCTGTCATTGGCATTACATTCTTATTGGTTACGACTGATTCTATCTTTGTAGCCTTGATGTGATTACCCGCGCTGTCATCAACGTCAACAGCGCCTTCAGGCATGAAGTCGGTGAATGCAAAGATCTTGAATGTTACTTCAGGAGCAGCCTTGGGTCCCAGGGTTCCCCATCCGACTACCTTGCATCTTTCAACGCATGGCTTCTCAACTGGGACGTTGGCGAAGTCTTTGCCCGTCGCATCTTGGTCTGTAAGAGTTACAGTCCAGGTTCCTGGAGGTACGGGTTTCGGTCCTGTCTGTCTCCAGTCATTTGGATTTGGAAGTACCTCTGATATTATATAGGTGCCCGGCTGAAGATCTTTGAATTCATATTTGCCATTTGCATCTGTTGTTGTCCTGGCCACTTCAGTTCCATCAGGTTTACTTAGCACGATAGTCCAGCCAGGAAGCGCAGGATCTGCTGCACCGCATATCCCATCCTCGCTGGCATCATCCTTGCATTTCATGCCTGTTATACTGCGCCCCTGATGATTTGCGAAGTTCACAATGACATCAGTTTCATCGATGATTACATCCGCAATTCCCGGCGGTACGGGTGCTTCTCCCGTCTGAGTCCAGCCATCCTGAGGTACCTCTTCCACTGTAAACGTGCCTCGCAAACCAACGTTTCGCCCTTCAAAGACTGGGCCTCTGAATGCATAATTGCCGCTTGCGTCTGTCGTTGTTCTGGCCACTTCAGTTCCATTTTCATCTCTCAATATGATTGTCCACCCTGCTAATCCGGGTTCTGTTTGGCCACATATTCCATCGCCATTCTGGTCATTGCATTTCTTGCCTGTGATGTTGGAACCCACGAGTCCTACCCTTAGTGAAAGTCCAGCTGTTGTTCTTGGTGGAGCAAAACCTGATACAAGACCTTCGAATGAGTACTTTGTTCCAGGTTTCCTGCTGATAGGAGCTTGCATTTTTGCACTTACTTCATCTGGTACGAGCATGTTTGGCCAAATAGAAGTCCTTGTAGCTGTAACAACTGGCATTCGTGGGTCAGATACTTTTATATCACCTGAACCACAATTCACATTTGCTTGGTTCTGTTCATTAGCGCATTGTAAATAATTCAATGTTACAGTGCCATTTGTTCCCTCATCTATATCAAGAAAACCTTTCAATAACAAATCAAGCGACTTCACAGAATCATTTTTCATCCAAAAAAAATGCTGTGGAAGTTCTTTCCCATCCAACTGCCATGCTGTCTCAAGGGCTGATGCTGCCCCTGTTAGTGCAACCATAACTGCAATTATTGCAATCATGGTTATTAATTGATGTCTCATATATTATCTCTCCTTTATTTTTTTCTTTCATCTTGGTGCATTTATCTTTCAGTAAAGGCTCGCATTGAAGCTGCCTTATATAGCGCCCACCCGGCTCTTGATGCACTTACCACCCCACCCCGCGGGCAAATCCCCATGCATCTCGGATTTTTTAAGATGTGGTTTAAATGAAACATTCTGATTTATAACATAGTTATCAAGCCCATGTATCGCGCAATATATATTCCACATTTTTCATTGCCATAGCACCAGAATGGCATTCGTTTTTACTGACTCCCTGTAACTTGGAGATAGATCATCCACCTATTTCAATTGATTTCTTACTGTATTCCTCCCTTTTCCCAGCATTCTATTCAAACAACTTCATTAACTATTATTATCATTACATACATTAAAAAGCATTATGAAGTAGAAGCATATCCTAAAAACATATAGCATTGGCATATGTTAGAGGCATATGATACTTATGCAAAACATTTGTACCTTGTAAAAAATTGCAAATTATAAATAAAAACGACTATTACTGGCTTTGGGATAGAACAAAGCAGGGTAAAGGGTTAACAAATTATGCCAGACACCTGTGCAGAAAGCCGACGAAATCAACTTATCTATTTCAGCAGCGGAATAAGAAAGTGCGTTTATAAATTCCTATCCATTAAAAAATATAGCAATTGATGCAGGCAATATTGGATAGCCGGCATCAAAGAGGTTATTGATGTTATTGCATGCACTAAGCCTTAGAAAGGTACACAACAATATACGGAATTTCTGGTGGCAAATAGTAGCTGCGTATCGCAATAACACCATCATAATATCCTTGTAGTTTTAGTCTTACAAAAACGTCCTTATTTGGGTGATCTGGCATGCAGAATGGAGTGGTAGCAAGATACACGCCAGGATTATCACCAAATTCCGTATATACTTTTGCACCAGATGGTTCAGATTTTACCAATAATTGACTACCACATGATCCAGATGCTGGCGCCGGGGCAGGTGCCGGTGTCGGAGTTGGCGTCGGAGTCGGTGCCGGTGTTGGTGCTGGTGCCGAATAGGTTGTTGTCGTTGATGAGGACTTTAATTTATATGTGTAAGTACCCACAAGACCTTGATATATTAATATATTCTTGGCATCATATCCAGTTTTTGTCAATCTCAGATACGTTGATGATAGAGTAGTTGTATCTATTGTAACCGGAGTTGCTCCAAGGCTTTTTCCGCCTAAAGTTGCGGTAGCGCCGCTCGGATTGGTATCTATCGTAACCGATCCTGCCATGATCGGGCTGGCGCTCAGGAGTAATACGGACATAGCTATTACTCCTAACATTACATGACTTGTGTATCTTTTGTTCATATTTTTTCCTCCAACAGGAATAATCAAGGCCATTAATTTAAAAGTTATGGTAATAATTATTATCACCAATTTAAATGCTGTGGCCATGTCATGTCCATTATAAATAATATATACCATAATAAATGAAGCGGAGGTTTATTTGAGTTTTTAAGGTTTTACAATGACATATTTGTTATTTTATTGTTCTTGAAAGTCTCTTATCAAAATATAGCTCTCATTGGCTTCAAAACTAATAAAAACTTCAAAATCCCATTAATTCTTATAAATCTTTGTAGATAGTCTCTGATATTCGCAAATCTTTGCTTTTGATGGTTACACTACGGATACTTTAGTTAATTTAATAAACTCACAGGAAATCTAAGGAATCCGAAAAGAGGATGACACATGACCCAATACAAGATCCCTGTTATTCCCGGTGACGGAATCGGCCCTGAAATAATAAGAGAAGGACGCAAGGTGCTCGATGCCGCGGGTGAAAGATTCGGTTTTGATATAGAATGGATAGAGTATCCCCACGGCGCAGACCATTATCTTGAGACGGGCGAACTCATCTCCGAAGATTCGCTCAAGGAACTTTCCATATACGAGGCAATATATTTCGGCGCCATAGGCGATGAGAGGATAAAACCCGGGATACTGGAAAAGGGGATTCTCCTTACAATCCGTTTTTATTTTGATGAGTATGTGAACCTGCGGCCGGTAAAACTACTTGACGGGGCCTGGACCCCGCTTAAGGATAAAACACCCGATGATATCGATTTTGTAGTCGTGCGGGAAAATACCGAGGATTTCTATATCGGAATAGGGGGGCGGGCAAAGAAAGGAAAAAGCAAAAAGACGCTTGAGGTGGCACGGAACCTGTACAACGTGAAATTCGGGCTCGACATCAATTCTGACAGCGACGAGATAGGCTACCAGCTCGGCCTTATAAGCAAGGAAGGAACCAGAAGGGTCATACGCTACGCTTTTGAGCTTGCCAAGGACAGGAAAAAGCACCTCTCATCTGTGGACAAGGCGAATGTACTGTCCGATATTTACGGGTTCTGGCGCGAGGAATTCACCGCCATCGCTTCTAAATATCCCGATGTCAAAACAGATTTCAATTTCGTGGATGCCATAACGATGTGGTTCGTGAAGAACCCCGAATGGTTTGATGTGGTCGTGACCCCAAATATGTTCGGCGACATCATAACAGACCTGGGCGCGATGATACAGGGGGGCCTGGGCCTTGCTCCGGGCGGGAACATAAATCCTGAGGGCACGAGCATGTTCGAGCCCATACATGGAAGTGCGCCCAAATACAAGGGCCAGAACAAGGTAAATCCTATCGCAACCATCTGGGCCGGGGCGCTCCTGCTTGACCAGCTTGGCGAGAAAGAGGCTGCTTCCACAATAGTCAGGGCGATTGAGCGGAATATTGTGAACGCGAAAGTGAGAACGTACGATATGGGAGGAGAAAGCACCACTTCGGATGTCGGGGATGATATTACCCGACTGGTCAAAGATATTTGATCGATGAGCGACCCCAAATTCTCTGAAACCGGACTGAATAATGTTTTCTCATTTATCGCACAGGATGGTTCAAAGAGATTATCAACGAGGAATATTGTTCCCGGAAAAGAAGAATTCCGCATCTGGGATCCGTATCACAGCAAGCTTGCAGCATTAATACTGAAAGGTTCAACTGTACCTATAAAGAAGGATTCCCTTGTCCTGTATCTCGGGGCTGCTAACGGGACAACTGTCAGCCATGTTTCAGACATCGCATCGCGAGGAACTGTTTTTGCTGTGGAATTCTCCAGAAGGACGATGCATGACCTTATCGAGATAAGTATCCCGAGGATGAACCTCATCCCGATCCTTGCGGATGCCACGCATCCCGGTTCGTACAAGAACATGGTTCCTGAGGTTGATATTATCTATCAGGACGTGGCCCAGCGTGACCAGGCGGGGATAGCGATAAGGAATTCTCAACTGTTCCTTAAAGAAAATGGTTTCTTGATATTGATCATAAAAGCAATGAGCATCGACTCTGCAAGGAAAAGTAATGATGTTTTTAATAATGAGATAAAAAAATTAGAGGATGTTTTCGAGGTTAAAGAAATAATAAATCTGGAACCTTTCCATTCGGACCATGTTGCTATTATGGCGCAGAAAAAGTAAGATGTCGTTATTTTTCCGTCAGTCCAACCACTCTTTTTATTTCTTTTAGCACGAAGGCGGCATCTTCAAAAGCTTTCTTTGCATCCTCCAATGTAAAGTCCCTCTCTCCATAAAATGAAGGCGCTCTTGCCTCGGAAAGCCATTTGGAAATCCTTTCAATCTCCTTGAGGGAATCTTTTTCAAAATGGAGTTTCCTCTTTCACAGCGGTTTTGAGGTCTCTTTCAAATATCCATTGGGCCTCTTTTAACAGTTTCTCGCCCTGTTCCCTGTTTGTTGTCATAGCTCAATGACCTCCCCTGGCGTGATGTCAGGCTTCAGGTTCCAGTACCATGTTTTATCTTCAAGTACGACTTTTTTTGATCCAAGTTGAAAAAGTCTTTTTTTAAGTTGTCTTAGCCTGTTCTTGAAAAAGCCGTCCTTATCATATAAAATTACAGAGGCATCGATCATATCCAGAAAAATATTGCGATTTTCCATTGCTTCTTCATGGGATAATATAATACAACTAAAAATAGGCGCCGCGCCGGTGGTTTCAAATGCACTCTCTCGTAGCTTTAGCTCGATCTCTATTACAGGTTCCAGGCGCTTATAATAAATATCCGGGGGATCTTTAAGGATAATGAGCAGGTCGATATCGCTTTCCTTTTCTGCCGTACCTCTTGCAACTGAACCATAAAGGATTAGAGAGATGAGGTTGTCTCCAAATCTTTCAAAAAGTAGTTGCTTGAAATTTATGAGAAGCTCTCTGTAATCTTTATAACCATACATATTTTGACTCATTATACGCATTATTCATTCTTCAATTTTTCTCACAACCACCGACCCATCCCTCATCCTCACAAGCCTTTCCCTCATTATCCCGTATTTATGATAGCCCATGGCCTCGACATGGCCAAGTCCGAGGTATTTCATTATCAACCTGGCATCATCCTGCGCCATCGCAAGTTCCTCCACAGGCGGCGCTGTTTTTATCTTCTTCTTCGCAAAGATGACACCGTCTTTCATGCCTGCGCCGACAAATCCCTTCGCATCTTTTAAAACAAGCACTCCCTTTTTCATGTACGCGCCTGCGAACTCGCCTGCCTCACCCTCCACGATCATCACCCCGCCGTCAAGATGCGCGCCTGTGTTCATACCTGCGTTTCCTTTTACGTGAACCGTACCTTTCTTCATTAAAAGTCCTGTGCCGTTGTAAACATCACCATCTATTGTCACAAGAGCTTCGCAGTCGCAGCGCGCCGCAATTGTTCCCCGGAACACTTTGTCATCAAGCACCAGATGTTTTTCCTTCTCATCATAACTGTTCTTAATCAGCATATCTTTCCCGATCCCCTTGCACATGATGTCGGTTATTGACCGGAATTTCCGGTAGCCCGACTCGTCCGAGACTACCTCGACAACGTTCCCGATAGGTTCCTCTATACTGCCTTTAATATAGATAGTACCTGAAACCATCCCCATTCCCATTTCAGATGAAACACTGCCGACGATAAAGAGTTTCCCTGCATTTTCAGGCGCACCCGTTCCCCCAAAATGAGCAAGGTCTACGCCCATACTGTAGCCCAGTCTTTTACCTGCGTTGCCTTTGATACGCACCTCTTTGCCAGCCTTTAATTCATTCACAAGGTCTTTATAAGTATAAACCGTGCCGTCCTGTGATGGTATTGCACTGTCAGGTCTCTGCTTATTGCTCTGCCATGCGAAATTAAATGTATAATCGCAGAGGTTATCCACGGGCTCTTTTAGTGTCAGGAACATAGTATTTCCATTTCCATTTTTTGAGAATACTTTGTACTCTTGCGTGCCATTATGAAGAGGAACAGTACCTTGGCTTAGAACACGGATTGCACGGATGACGCGGATATACACGGATCTCGAATCTGTGAAAACGCGCATGAGTCGAATGACTCATGCATGAACCATGAAAACCTAATTGGTATCATTGATTCTTATATCCTTGATATGAGCAGTGAAGGCTGCACGGATTTTGGGACATAGATCCTGTCGTGAAAACTAGCCATTATTA
>DATCUE010000002.1:0-68107 GCA_036567605.1 Candidatus Methanoperedens sp.
TCTTCAAGAAGCATTAGAAGAAGAAATGAATAACACTCTTGGTTATTCTAAATATGATTACACAAATAAAAATACCGACAACTCAAGAAACGGTCATACAAAAAAGACGGTAAAAAGTCAATTTGGGAAGATAGAACTTGAAATCCCAAGAGACGCCGATCGTGAACATGAACCAATCATTGTAAAGAAACACGAAAGAACAATATCAAGCGATCTTGAAGGAATGATCGTATCATTGTTTGCTCAGGGATTGAGCAACAGGGACATAGAATCTCATATGAGGAAAATATATGGTCTTGAAGTATCGGCTGAAATGGTTACGAGGATAACCGATAAGATCCTGGCAATCGCGAAAGAATGGCAAAATAGGCCGTTGAGCGAACTGTATCCTATCATCTATCTGGATGGCATTGTTTTCAACGTGAATAAAGATGGCCAGGTAGTCAAGAAAACTGCTTATGTTGTATTCGCAATAACGATTGAAGGAAAAAAGGATATTCTTGGAATATGGATCGGCGAAGCCGAATCATCCAAATTCTGGATGGGTGTTCTTGCGGATCTAAGGAATCGAGGTGTAAAGGATCTGCTTATTTGTTCTGTTGATGGTTTAAAGGGATTTGAGGATGCTATCAAAGCGACATTTCCCAAGGCGGAGATTCAGAAATGCGTATTCATCAGATAAGGAATAGCACTAAATTTGTCAGTTATAAGGACAGGAAAGCATTCTGTGCCGATATGAGAGAAATCTACACCGCTGCCAATGAGGAAGCAGGATTAGCTGCCCTTGACCGATTTGAGAAAAAATGGGACGATAAATATTCATATGCAATCAAAAGCTGGAGAGACAATTGGCAATATTTATCAACATTCTTCAAATATCCTCCCGAGATAAGACGAATAATATATACTACGAATGCGATTGAAAATTTCAACAGGCAGATACGAAAAATCACAAAAACCAAAAGTTCATTCCCAACAGATGATTCACTATTCAAAATACTGTATCTGATAGTGTTTGACGCATCTGAGAAATGGACGATGCCTGTGCGTGAATGGGGCATTATAGTGAACCAGCTAAGGGTCTATTTCGGTGAAAGGGTTGATACATATTTATAAATATGAAGGGATATTCATATGGATAGTTTCAGCAAAAAAGGTTACATTCCCATTCCTTTAGATACATAGTCATTTCTCTTTTTCTTGCCATAGGATTATTTTCAGGATTTCATCGCCTTTCATTTCAAATCCGTGATTTTCCTCCGAATTTCCTACTTTTCCTGATTTTTCTCAAGGTATCGCTTCACGATAGGGTTTAAATCCTGATGTTTGCTACAATTCTCACAGTACTGCGCCTCGATAGGTATGGTCTTGTGGCAGCGTAAACACTTTTTTGTAAGTGCTATCTGCCGTGTCGTCTACTGTGAATCCTATTATTTTTTGACCCAACTAAACTTGTAAATCGTCAAGTTTCATTATCACTTTTGTAGAATTTGTGCCCTATTTTTAGTGCCACAAATGTTATGTAGGTTTAGTCATCCTAAAGATGCACACAACCCCTATCGTCTTCAGTCACCAGTATACCCCGGACAAATTGAGATTGTCTGACAATTACTTGCAGTAATAAAAATTGATGAAAATTTCCCTCCTTTTTCGATTTAGATCCCTACTATGCCTTATTTTTTTCAAGGATTTGAATTACCAGACAGCCTCAAAATTATCCAGCGCCTGTATATAGCGATTTCAGGACTGTTCCCCATTGTATTCATATATATTATATGCCTGGATATATCTCTTCACTACATCCCAGCCATTACCAACAGGGCTATGATAACGGACTGGTGCCCGGAGACTATCTTCGCATCCCACCTTTAATTGAGGGATTTCCTTTCTGAAGATCTGCTACTTTTCCTTTGATAATCTTTGCTATATAACTTACGGAATCTTGATCTTTTTCAGGTAAATCTTAAATATAAAAACGTGAATAACATATGCCCCAATTGGTTTAAAAATTTTGAAAGCTGGAATACGATATTAGCAAATCATCAGTGCTTGCGGCAAGATCCTGGTGGAATACCAATAATCCGTGATAATTATGACTTATGACTTTTTGTTTTTCGGACTGATATTCACTTTTTTGATCGGCGCCGCCTTATCGATAATATTGCATAAAAGCGACCGCCTGAGCGCTTATGCTTCATTCTTAAGCGCAATCCTTGCATCCGTTCTCGGGATCATTTTTTCATTTTCCGTCCTGTTCGGCGATACTTTTTCTTTTGTCCTGTCAGGGCCCACATTCCTGATTTTTAGTATTCTTGTGGACAAATTGTCAGCATTCTTCATCCTTGTGATTTCGATTGCAGCTTTTGCAGTCTCGATATATTCCATTGGATATGTGCGCGAATATTTCGGGAAAAAGAACATCGGATATCTCGGCTTCCTATACAACACTTTCATTCTTTCAATGATCCTTGTGGCCAGCGCCGATAATGCCGTCATGTTCCTGATAGTCTGGGAATTGATGTCAGTGGTATCCTATTTCCTTGTGATATACGAACATGAAAAAGCGGATATCCGAAAAGCCGGTCTTATCTACATTGTCATGACACATATCGGTACCGGGTTTATCATACTGTCGATGCTTATCCTTGCAGGCGGAAGCGGCAGTTTCAGTTTCGAAGCTTTCCGCGAAGCCGGGTCAACAATGCCCCCTCTCATGAAAGATCTGGCTTTCCTGTTCGCCCTCATCGGCTTCGGGGCAAAGGCTGGCATAGTGCCGCTTCACATATGGCTTCCCTATGCCCATCCTGCGGCGCCAAGCAATGTTTCGGCTCTGATGTCGGGCGTTATGATAAAGACCGCGATATACATGCTAATTCGCGTCTCCTTTGATTTTCTCGGGGCCGATGTCCTGTGGTGGGGTTTGCTGCTGCTTATCATAGCATCCGCATCCGCGCTCCTTGGCGTGATGTATGCTCTTATGGAACATGACTTAAAACGGCTCCTCGCCTACCACAGCGTTGAGAACATCGGGATTATCCTTATCGGCGTGGGAGTGTCCATCATATTCATGTCAAGCGGGCATCCTGAGCTTGCAGCTTTTGGATTGATCGCCGGGCTCTACCACACTATAAACCATGCGATGTTCAAGTCCCTGCTCTTCATGGGGGCGGGTTCGCTGATCTATTCGACACATACAAGGAACATCGAGGAACTGGGCGGGCTCATGAAAAAGATGCCCTGGACCGGGCTTTTTTTCCTTGTCGGTTCAGTATCCATCTCTGCGCTGCCTCCCTTTAACGGCTTTGTGAGCGAATGGCTGACATTCCAGGCACAGCTTTTGAGCATCAACCTGTCGGATAACATCACAAGGATCGCCGTGCTTTCAAGCGGCGCAGCCCTTGCCCTTACAGGAGCGCTTGCAGCAGCATGCTTTGTCAAAGCCTTCGGGATAAGCTTCCTGGCGCTGCCGCGAAGCAGTCATGCACAGCACGCAAAGGAAGTCCCGGTGAGCATGCTCTTGGGCATGGGTATCCTTTCGTTGTTTTGCATCGCCCTCGGGGTCATGGCCTTTTACATTATGCCTGTTCTTGACACCATCACGACGCCTCTTGCCGGCACAAGCATCATTTCAAAGGTGAGCTTCGATATGTCCATTGCCAGATTCAGCCCGCAGGCTGGGAGCGTTTCAACGGTATGGTTGTTCCTTCTGCTTTTCATCTTTATTCCGCTTCCTTTCATCCTGGCAATGGCATTTGGAGGAAGAACCGCAGTCAGGAAATATGAGACCTGGGGATGCGGGCAGCCCGCCACGACAGGACGTAACGAGTACACTGCCACTGGTTTCTCAAAACCGATACGCATGTGGTTTGCCGGCATCTACAGGCCGCACAGGGAGATACAGACCACTTACGCAGGCTCACCGTTCTTCAAGGAAAGATTCATTTTTGATACCCAGATAGAGGCGGTATTCGAAAAATATCTTTACGCGCCCGTTATATGGCTTACGCTTGCGGTTTCACGAATACTGAGGATTATCCAGACCGGGAGCATACACTTATACCTTCTGTATATCCTCATCACGCTTGTAATTGCACTGATATATGTGGGAAGCGGCGGATAATCAGGGCAATAGCTTAAGGTTAATGTCCAGCAACCTTCTGGGGGTCACGGATGACATGGATCAGACAGATTTCCACGGATACAAAATCCGTGGGTATCCATGTCATCCGTGCGATATGTGTTCTATCCCACATTAAACCACACCAAATAGCTAATTGCCGGCATCCTACATTAATAATCAATACCAACTTTCCCAATTTTTGAGGTTAATCTTAAATACAAAAACGTGAGTAATGGGTGGTTCTGTTGTTCCTTAAGAAAATAAAAGCTGGTACTGAATAAATGCGTAAAAACGAAGGGCGATAGAATCAAAAACTTCCGGTGGTAATATGGTTGTGACTTATCTGTTTTTCGGATTTATTATCTGTTATCTTATCGGCGCTACATTATCTGTCATATTTCATAAGAAAGACCGGCTTTCTTCATATTCCTCTTTTATCAGCGCGACGATAGCTTCTGTTCTTGGAATTGTTTTCTCACTGTCGATCGTATTTGGTGATGATTTTGACCTGGCGCTTCCAGGCTCATCGTTCCTTAATTTCGGCTTTTTCGTGGACAGGCTCTCAGCATTCTTCATACTTGTGATATCCGTTTCCGTCTTTGCAGTTTCTATTTATTCAATCGGGTATGTTCGTGAGTATTTCGGAAAAAAGAACACAGGATACCTGGGGTTCCTGTATAACATATTCATCCTGTCAATGGTACTTGTAGTCACGGCCAGCAATGCGGTCATGTTCCTGATAGTATGGGAATTGATGTCAGTGGTATCCTATTTCCTTGTGATATTCGAACACGAAAAACCCGAAGCCAGAAAAGCCGGCTTCATTTACCTGGTCATGACGCATATCGGAACCGGATTCATACTCTTATCATTCCTTATACTTGCAGGCGGAAGCGGAAGCTTCGGTTTCGATGTCTTCAGGGAGAAAGGTTCGTCGATGCTCCCCCTGTTCAAGGACCTTGCCTTCATTTTCGCACTTATCGGGTTCGGGGCAAAAGCAGGTATCGTACCCTTACATATATGGCTCCCCTATGCCCACCCTTCAGCGCCCGGCAACGTGTCGGCGCTCATGTCGGGTGTCATGATAAAAACTGCGATTTATATGCTCATCCGCGTTTTCTTCGATTTCCTGGGCGCCGGGGTATTATGGTGGGGATTCCTCGTGCTTGCGCTTGGCGCGCTCTCGGCGATACTTGGTATCATGTATGCAGTAGTGGAACCTGACATAAAGCGGATGCTTGCATTCAGCAGCATTGAGAACATCGGGATAATCCTCATCGGGACAGGTGCCTCGATGATCTTTTTCGCAGACGGAAGTATCGCACTCTCAGCAATAGCAGCCATTGCTGCGCTGTATCATCTTTTCAACCATTCCGTTTTCAAGGGATTATTGTTCATGGGAGCAGGATCGATAATATTTTCAACCCACACGCAGAACATCGAAAAACTGGGAGGCCTGATCAAGAAAATGCCTTCGATGGCTATCCTGTTCCTGATAGGTGTCCTTTCAATTTCAGCATTGCCGCCATTTAGTGGCTTTGTGAGCGAATGGCTTATATTCCAGTCGCTGCTTTTGAGTTTCAGTTCAGGCGATTCGCTTGTAAGGATCGCCCTGCCTGTTGGCGCAGCGGTACTTGCCCTGACCGGGGCGCTTGCTGCTTTCTGTTTCCTGAAAGTGTTCGGTATGGGGTTCCTGGCGCTCCCGCGGAGCGAACATGCAGAACATGCAAAGGATGCGAACACACCCATGCTGCTCGGGATGGGCATTTTTGCGATATTATCGATAATGCTTGGGATATTGCCGGTATATGTGATACCCTATCTTGATAGGATTACTCAGACTTTCACCGGTGCAAGCGCGTTTGGCGATGCCTTTTCATTAGGCTCCTTCGGAACAATCGTCATGCAGGCAGGTATTTCAGCCTCAACGCCTGCACTCCTGTTATTTATGATAATACTTCTGTTATTACCAGTTATGATCCTGTTCGTTTATAACGGCAGGAAAAGAAGCGTAATTTATGAAACATGGGGATGCGGCCAGCCGGTTTCCACTTCAAGAAATGAATATACAGGTACTGCGTTCTCAAAGCCGGTACAGATGTGGTTCAAGAACCTGTACCGCCCGGCAAGGGAGCTGAGGGCTGATTACTCTGTTTCCCCGCTGATAAAGGAATCTTTCAGGTTTGAATCCAGGATAGAGCAGGTTTTTGAAAATTGCATTTATGCGCCGTTAACAGGATACGTCCTTTCAAGATCGAGAATAATAAAGTCGATCCAGACAGGAAGCATCCATGCATATCTTGCCTATATCTTCGGGACACTGGTCATCCTTTTCATGTTCGTGATAATGGGAGGTAAATGAAAATGTTCACACTTTCATCACTTGGCATCGTGATTTTACAGCTAATTATAATTATCGCACTTGCCCCGTTTTTAAGCGGCATAGTCAAGAAGATAAAGGCCTTTTTCCAGATACGTAAAGGCCCGAGCGTTTTCCAGCCGTATTATGATATCGCAAAACTCCTGCACAAAGATTCCGTCGTATCTGAAAACGTATCATGGATCTTCCATGCAGCACCTGTCATATCCTTTACAGCGATCCTGACAGCAGGCCTTCTCGTGCCTGTGTATATTTCCGATATGCCTTTCGGTTTTGCAGGCGATCTGATCGCCGTGGTTTACCTCCTCGCGCTTGCCAGGTTCTTTACAGCCCTTGCTTCCCTTGACGCTGGCAGCTCGTTCGGGGGAATGGGCGGAAGCCGCGAGATGTTCGTGGCCTCAATGGTTGAGCCCGCGCTCATGTTATCTATTTTCGCAATAGCCCTGAACATAGGCTCTACGAACCTGAGCATCATATCGCAGGCGGTTTCATCGATGGGCCTCGCAGCGGTCTCGCCATATCATCTTCTCGCTTTCGTTGCCCTGTTCATTATCGCAATCGCCGAAACCGGAAGGATTCCTGTGGATAATCCTGCCACTCATCTTGAACTCACAATGATACACGAAGCTATGATACTTGAATACTCGGGAAAACAACTGGCGATAGTGGAACTCGCTTCGATGGTGAAACAACTGCTTGTCTTTTCGCTCCTTGCCAACATCTTTTTCCCCTGGGGTATAGCGCCTGGAATAAGCGCGGGCGCAATAGCATTCGCACTTGTGGTTTTCATCATCAAGATCGTGATCCTCGGCGCGGGGATGGCAATTGTTGAGACCTCGACAGCAAAATGGAGATTGTTCAGGCTGCCCGATTTGCTCTCCGTGTCTCTCATGCTATCGTTCCTTTCGCTTGTTTCATTTATTATAGTAAGAGGTGGATAGAATATGGAAGAAATCGTTTTCGGGTCGGATATCATGCAGCTTCTGATAGCACTGATACTTGTCTCGACTTTCATGATACTGGGGTCAACGCGGCTTTATTCATGCGTGAGGGCCTTTGGTATGCAGTCGTTCATCCTGGCGTGCGTCGCAGGCATCGTGGCGTTTTCGACGGGAAAAATCGATATCTACATCGTTGCTTTCCTGACATTGGTAATAAAATCAGTCCTGATCCCGTTTATTTTCATATATATAATCCGTGAGATCAAGGTGAAAAGGGAAATAGAACTTTATGTCAATATATCGCCGTCGCTAATAATCGGCGGGATACTGGTTGTCATATCATATTATCTTATCCGCTCCATAAACCTCATATCTGAACTTTCAAGTTTTGCGCTTTCGGCTTCCATGTCTCTTGTTTCCATCGGGCTTTTCATTATGATAAGCCGCAAAAAAGCGATAATGCAGATGCTCGGCATCCTGATAATGGAAAACGGTCTTTTCCTCGGCGCCATATCCCTCACATACGGCATGCCCCTGCTTGTCGAACTCGGGATATTCTTTGATGTACTGATAGGAGTCCTTATCATGGGCATCCTGATTTTCAGGATCAATAAGACATTCGAGACCATTGATACGGATATGCTGAAAACTTTGATAGGATGACCGCCATGATAGAATTTCTTCTCTTAGCCCCGGTATTGACAGGTATAATATGTTTCTTTTCAAAAACACGAAAACAGGTTGAAGCCGCAAGCCTTACAGGTTCGATAGCCACACTTCTCCTGGGCCTGCTTCTTGTGTGGCAGGTATATGAATATGACATTATCATCACATGGCAGAATGCCCTGTTTGCGGACGCTTTCAGCGCATTCATCGTGCTTATCGTTTCCATAGTAGGCTTTGTGGCATCCCTTTATTCCATCGGCTACATGGGTCACGAACTGGACCACGGGGCCATGGACTTAAAAAGATTGAGACTGTATTACGTTCTCTTCCACGGTTTCATGTTCACAATGCTCCTCGTGGGCGTTACGAACAACCTCGGTCTCTGGATAGCCATTGAGATGACTACCCTTGTTTCTGCGCTTCTCATGATACTTTACTCCAGGAAATCCTCTGTCGAAGCGGCCTGGAAATATATGATCATATGTACAGTCGGCATAACGTTTGCTCTTTTTGGCACGATACTTACGTACTACGGTGCTGTAAATATACTTGGAGAGAACGGGAATGCGCTCAACTGGACATCCTTGATTGCAGTCGCCGACCGGTTCGACCCGACCATCATGAAGCTTGCATTTATTTTCATCCTTATAGGTTACGGTACAAAGGCAGGACTGGCGCCTATGCATACATGGCTCCCGGACGCCCATAGTGAAGCCCCGACACCCGTGAGCGCCCTTCTTTCAGGCGTGCTTCTTAACTGCGCCATGTACGGCATTATCCGTTTTTATACCATCGCCACAAAATCAACGGGCATCGCTTTTACGAGCAACCTTCTTATCATATTCGGGCTCCTTTCTATCGGCATTGCAGTGCCGTTCATACTTTTGCAGGAAGACTATAAACGCCTGCTTGCCTACTCAAGCGTTGAACACATGGGAATCATAGCCCTCGGTATCGGATTCGGCGGAGTTTTCGGTGTTTTCGGCGCGATACTTCACATGTTCAACCATGCCATGACAAAATCCCTCATGTTCTTCGGGGCGGGTAATGTCCTGCTAAAACATGATACTAAGGATATATTCAAAGTGAGCGGGATCGTAAAATCAATGCCTGTAACAGGTGCTATGTTCGTGATAGGGACTCTTGCCATCACGGGTTCCCCGCCATTTTCCATATTCATAAGTGAATTCACCATACTTGCGGCAGGGTTCTTTCAGGGACATATGATAGCTGCCGTCCTGTTCCTTCTTTTTATAATCATGATATTTGCCGGTTTTTTCAATAACATCAGCAAGATGGCATTCGGGACACCGAAACAGGGAATAGAAAAAGGAGATGTCAGCAGATGGATGCTCGTGGCGATGGGAATACTGATGGTGTTCGTGTTCATCCTCGGGATCTACATCCCCTCGCCTTTTTATGAAATGATAATGAAAGTCGTGGAAATCGTGAGATGATATCATGAAAAGCGAATATATGGATGCCATAAAAAAGGAATTTGCAGGTGCGATTCTTGAAGAAGCAGTATCACATAATGAAACATATCTCACGGTGAAAAAAGATGCTGCGGTAAAGATTTGTGATTTTATATACCATCATTTAGATGTCCCACTTATATCGGTTTTTGCCCAGGATCAGAGATATACCTTGGGCTGCTTTAGAATCAGTTATGTTTTTTCACTTGACAGGGAAGACTCTTTCATTATTATACAGATAAACATTGAAAAAGAGCATTTCAGTTCGATCACTCAAAAGATCCCTTCTGCCAACTGGTATGAGCGGGAAATCAGGGATATGTTCGGCCTGATACCGGACGGTCATCCCGACCCGCGGCCGCTTATCCATTTTGAGGACTGGCCTTTGGGCTTATACCCCCTGCGGAAGGATTTTGACATAAAGAAAAAACCGCCCCGTGTGGAAGGTGAATATGTATACCGCAGGGTTGAAGGTGAGGGAGTCTATGAGATTCCCGTAGGGCCCGTGCATGCAGGTGTGATAGAACCGGGGCATTTCAGGTTCAGCGTTGCGGGCGAGCCCATTCTCAATCTTGAGATAAGGCATTTCTATACCCATAAAGGCGTAGAAAAAATGTTTGAGACGATATCGATCGATAAAGCGGTATTCCTTGCTGAGAGGATATCAGGTGATAACTCGGTCGCCCATGCCGTGGCATTCTGCCAGGCAGTTGAGAAAATAGCAGGCGTCGATGTCCCGCAGCGTGCAAAATATACAAGGACAATATTGCTTGAACTTGAACGGCTGTACAACCACCTGGGAGATATAGCCGGGATAGCTACTGATGTAGCGTATGCTTTCGGTGCGGCGCATGCCAACAGACTTAAGGAAAATGTAATGCAGTTAAACGAAATAGTTTCAGGAAGCAGGGTGCTTCGCGGCATGAACACCATAGGAGGCGTAAGGCGCGATATCGGTGACAAAAAAGACATCATTTCGCAGAGACTTTCCTCGCTCAATCTTGATTTCAGGGAACTGATGGACCTGCTGTTTGCCTCCCCTTCAGTCGCGGACAGGATAGAAACCACGGGACGCATCTACAACGATATCGCCAGGGGCCTTCATGTTGTGGGGCCTGCGGCGCGTGCGTCGGGGATAGACAGGGATACGAGGCGCGACCATCCCTATGCGGCATACGGTGATATTGAGTTCAGGGTACCTGTACTTAAGACCGGGGATGTGAATGCAAGAACAAGGGTACGTGCGGATGAGGTTTATGAATCGATAGCAATAATCCAGCAGGCACTATCCAGCCTGCCTGAAGGCGACATTAAAGCAAATATAAAGGAGATCCCGGACGGATATGCGCTGGGCTATACAGAAGCCCCGCGGGGAGAGACTGTTTACTGGGTTAATATTTCGAAAAACAAAATAGAACGATGCAAGGTGCGGGATCCCTCTTTCTGCAACTGGCTTGCCATAGAGTATGCCGTTCTTGATAACATAGTTCCCGATTTCCCGATAATCAACAAGTCTTTGAGTTTGTCTTACTCAGGCAATGACATGTAGGTGGAAAAATGTTCGAAATCCTCAGCAAAACACTCAAAACCGGAACACAAACGATCCAGTATCCCGGTAAACCTGAGATTGCACCTGCGGGATTCAGGGGAAAACCCGAGCTTTTCCCTGATAAATGCAAGTATTGCGGCGAATGCGTGAAAGCCTGCCCGCCCGGTGTGATATCATTGATTGAAGATAAAAATGTAAAAACCCTTACATTGTCTTATTGCGGATGCATATTCTGCGGAAGGTGCGAAGAGACGTGCCCTCACGATGCCATCAGGATGACCCCGGAATACGAGCTTGCTTCAAGAACAAAGGATGACCTTCTTACGATTATCCGGAGGAAGACATGACCGCGGAGGATGAACTTGAGATCATGGGGCAGCGCCTTAACGAAAAGATAAAAAAGATCTTCGGCCGCTCCCTCCATATACGCGAAGTGGATGCAGGTTCGTGCAATGCCTGTGAGGTCGAAGTTACCGCCTTATCCAATCCCATATATGATATCGAGCGGTTCGGCCTTCATATCGTGGCCTCCCCGCGCCATGCGGATATGCTTCTTGTCACAGGGTCGGTGACAAGAAACATGGAACTTGCGCTGCTTAAAACATACAATGCCACGCCAGATCCCAAACTGGTCGCAGCTATGGGATCATGCGCCTGCAACGGGGGGATTTTTAGCGATACATACGCAAGCGGCGGCGGAGTAGACAAATTTATCCCTGTTGATGTGTATATTCCCGGCTGCCCGCCAAGACCCCAGGCAGTGATATTCGGGCTTATGGTGGCTGTTGACAAGCTTGATCAAAAAATCAGGAAAAAAGAGGTAGAGGCATGACAAAGTATGAGATTCTGGTTGCTACGGATGATTCCGAATACGCAAGGAAAGCTGAGATTGCCGCGATGAAAATCACACGGTCATACAACATCAGGATGGCGGCCATCTATATCGCCGTTGGAAGGAAAGACTCGGAACGCGAAGAAAGGGTCGCCCATGGCGAGGAGGTACTGAACCGGGTGGTGGAGACAGGCGCAGGCATGGGCGTCGAGGTGCATAAGATACTGGTCGGGGTAAGCATGCAGCGAATGGCAAGGCAGGGTGCAATGGCAGAGACTATTGCCAGGGCGATCCTTGATGCTGCTGAGAAATATAAGGTGCACACCATAGTCCTGGGCGGCAAGGGTGAGACCGAGATAAATCCCGAACTCGGAAGCGTTGCGCTCGCCGTGGTGAAGAAAGCAAAGTGTACTGTGCTGGTTGCAAGATAATCTGCACCTTCCATAAACTATTTTAGTAATTATTATATTAATAAGTCCTATCAGGTGAAACCAATAATGGCTGAGAATACTATAGAATCCTTGCTTGAGGAAAAACGCTTATTCCACCCGCCGACGGAATTCAGTAAAAAGGCGTACATAAAAAACATGGAGGAATATAAAAAGATATACGAAGCCTCCATTAAAAACCCTGCTTCTTTCTGGGCGGAAAAAGCAGGAGATATTTCCTGGTCCAGGAAATGGGACAAAGTATATTCCTGGGATCCTGAAAACGTCATCTGCAAGTGGTTCGAAGGGGGAAAACTGAATGCATCATACAACTGCCTTGACAGGCATCTTCAAGAAAGGGGCGACAGGATAGCCATAATGTGGGAAGGTGACGGCGGGGAAACTGCAAGCTACACGTACAGGCAGTTACATGCCGAAGTATGCAGGTTCGCAAACGTGCTTAGAGAAAAAGGAATAAAAAAGGGTGATAGGGTGGCGATTTACCTGCCCATGATACCGCAGCTTGTAATATCGATGCTTGCCTGCGCAAGGATAGGCGCCATACACAGCGTGGTATTTGCGGGATTCAGCGCGGATTCTCTCCGCGACCGTATCAAAGACAGTTCATGTAAAATGGTTATCACTGCTGATGCGGGTTTCAGGGCAGGCAAGGTTGTGCCTCTTAAGGAGAGCGTGGACAGGGCGCTGAACAATACCGTTGAAAAGGTTATCGTTTATAATCGCTCAAATGCGGCTGTAGAAATGAAAAGCGGACGGGATTTCTGGTGGCATGAAGAAATGGAGAACGCCGGTGAAAAGTGCGAACCTGAAATCATGGATGCAGAAGACCCATTATTTATCCTGTACACAAGCGGCAGTACAGGCAAACCAAAAGGCGTTCTGCATACTACAGGCGGGTATTTATTGTATGTAATGCAAACCTTTAAATGGATATTCGATTACCGCAATGAGGATTTATACTGGTGCACGGCAGATATAGGCTGGATTACGGGCCACAGCTATATCGTTTACGGGCCGCTCGCAAGCGGTGCAACAAGCCTGATGTTCGAAGGCGTCCCGAATTACCCGAAACCAGACAGGTTCTGGGAGCTTGTTGAAAAGTACAGGGTCACGATTTTTTATACCGCGCCGACGGCCATACGGGCGCTTGAAAGAAGCGGCGACGAGTGGCCAAAGGGAAGAGACTTATCAAGCCTGCGGCTTCTCGGTACAGTGGGTGAGCCGATAAATCCCGAGGCATGGATGTGGTACCATAATATCATAGGCAAAGGGCGCTGTCCCATCGTGGATACATGGTGGCAGACAGAAACGGGCGGGATACTTATTACACCTCTCCCCGGCGCCACGCCCCTTAAGCCGGGCTCGGCAACGTTCCCGTTCCCGGGAATTGAGCCCATGGTGGTAAGGCCTGACGGAAAAGAGGCTTCGGTAAATGAAGGTGGACAGCTTGTGATAAAAAAACCCTGGCCCGGAATGATGCGGACTGTTTATGGCAACCATGCACGATTCAAGGAAACCTATTTCACTCAGTTCCCGGGTCTCTACCAGACGGGGGACAGTGCAAGGAAAGATGAGGACGGCTATTTCTGGATAATGGGAAGGATAGATGATGTGATAAAAGTCTCGGGCCACAGGCTCGGGACTGCTGAGATCGAAAGCTCGCTTGTCTCCCACCCCGCAGTTGCAGAGTCGGCCGTGGTCGGTTATCCGCATGAGATAAAAGGTGAGGCTATCTATGCTTTTGTCACTCTCAAGGAAGGAGTGGAAAAAAGCGAGAAATTGAAGAATGACCTCGTAGCCCATGTCAGGAATACGATCGGCCCGATAGCGAAGCCCGAAAAGCTGCAATTTGCGGATGCGCTTCCCAAGACGCGCTCAGGCAAGATCATGAGGCGGATACTTCGGAAAATCGCATCCGGAAAGATAGATGAGCTCGGTGATACCTCAACGCTTGCAGACCCGTCGGTAGTCGATCTGCTCGTAAAGGAGAGAGAATAAGGATTTTTCAGTGCGGGACACATGGAAGGAGAACTGTACGCCCTTGCCGCTGCGGTTTGCTGGTCTGTGGCGGCCGTATTCTATAAGAAAGGAATAGGCGCAGGTGCAATACCCGCTGTGCTTATCCGCACTTTTTTTGCAATGCTTTTCCTTCTTTTGATGTATTTGATACTCAGGGGCGGACATTTTGATTTTACACTTATCGGTTTTGCGTTCCTGAACCTCGGCGGGCTCTTAAGGCTCATTCTCGGAGGAGCCGCATACATGAAAGGGCTTGAGAACATATCGGTTTCAAGGTTCATTCCGATCCTTTTTACATTTCCGCTTCTTACAATACTTTTGAGCGGATTATTGTTGAATGAAAAAATCCATGCCGATGTGGTTTTAGGTACTTTTTCCATAGTCACGGGGGTATGGATATTGAGCAGGGGTAAGAATTCAGCTGGTGAAAAAAATGTAAAGCTCGGTGTCGCGGTAGCTGTTCTTGCGGCATTCTTATATGCTTTTTCCATTGTCGCAACAAAGACAGGCCTGAAGGATGTGGATCCTTTCCAATCCGCCCTTATCAGCATGCCGATACCGCTTGCCCTGCTTTACCTTGTCTACTCCATGAAAAATGGCGCAAAGACAATCTTTAAGTTCAGGAAAGAGGCGTATATACTGCTGGGCTTAGGCGGCATCGCAGGTATGGGATTCGGAAGCTACTTTTTCTTTGTGAGCCTTACACTGATAGGCACGGCGAAAGCCACAAGCCTTGCAGCCATCACTCCTTTTCTTTCAAGCCTGATGGCGCTTGTGACTTTGAAAGAAAAGATCAGTTATTCGCTCATCGTGGGCATGGCAGCGACGGTAGCGGGAATATGGGTGATATTATGATGGCAAGGTCTGAAAATTAAAAAATAGTTCTGTATTCAATATTAAAACTTAGCAGGAAAGGAATGAAGCATACCACAATGTTTTTAAAGGTATTCATACAATAATAAGTACTGCATAGATGTAACTAAGATTCATCCATGCAATAATCATCCAGAGAAAAGTAGTTAGATATTAAATATTTATCATTACAAAGGGCTTGGAAAAAAAATTACGGCCCTGCATAATAAATGTTGTTAGTCATTTCGGTTAATGGACTCAAAATAATGAGGGTGAATCCTGACAGGCAATACTGTCAGGGTAAAAACATCGAAGGTAGCTAAGCCCTGACTGTGTAACTTTTTTCTAACTACGATTCAAAAGGAGGGTACTATATGCAAAATTCAGATACGACAAAATATATTATTCATGCTAAAATAAAAGCAGACGGAGTCATCGAGCGCCCTGATGTCATAGGTGCAATATTCGGACAGACAGAAGGCTTGATAGGCGCCGACCTTGACCTTCGTGAGCTCCAGAGAAGCGGGAGAATCGGACGGCTGGAAGTCAACATCAAGTCAAACATGGGGAAATCAATGGGGACAATAGAAATCCCGTCAAGCCTCGATAAAGTTGAGACAGCAGTTCTTGCTGCCAGCCTTGAAACGATTGATAGGATCGGCCCGTGCATTTCTAACATCAACATCGCAAAAATAGAAGATGTCAGGTCCTCAAAAAGAAAAAAAGTAATAGACCGTGCAAAGCAGATACTTTCCGAGATGTTTGATGAGATGCTGCCTGAAAGCCAGGAGATCACAGATGAAGTAAGGCAATCTCTTCGGATAGAAGAGATCACGACGTACGGGAAAGAGAACATCCCCATGGGCCCCAATGTCCTTGATTCGGATGCAATAATCGTAGTTGAGGGAAGGGCTGATGTGTTGAATCTCCTGAGGTACGGCATTAAGAACTCTATCGCTGTAGGCGGAACAAATGTGCCCCAGCCCGTGGTGGAACTGTGCAAGAAAAAAACAGTCACAGCTTTCACTGACGGTGACAGGGGAGGGGAGCTGATAATCAAAGAGCTTCTCCAGGTCGCTGACATAGATTATATCGCCCGCGCACCGGACGGGAAAGGTGTGGAAGAACTTGTCCAGAAAGAGATCCTGAAATCCTTAAGGCAAAAAATACCTGTAGAGCAGGCATTTGATTATTATCAGGTCAGCAAGAAGAGAAGAATTGCCATAATGGATGCAACCAGGAAGAAATCTGCCGGAAAGAGTGAACAATCGGTTTCCGAGGAGATAGAGGCGGAACCGCCAAGGGAAGAACGGATTGAATTCGAACAGCCTGTAGAACCTGAAAAACCGAAGATCATCGAAGAAACAGCAGAAGAAATAAAAGAAGAAAAAGAGATCAAGAAAAGCGCCTTCCAGGACCACATAAACCAGTTGAGCGGAACCCTCAGCGCGCGCTTGCTCGATGAAGGCAGCAATGTAGTCACCGAAGTCCCCGTGCGTGACCTTGCCAACGCATTAAAGGATACGAATGGCAGTGTCACAAGCGTGGTATTCGATGGGGTCATAACCCAGAGGATAGTTGATATTGCATCAGAAAAAGGAATTATGAATTTGATAGGCGCTAAAATCGGGAATGTTGTTAAAAGCCCGGCATCCATACATATTGAGGCGTCTGCCGATCTGTAGGGACATGAATGTGGGTAGAACCTTTGCCGGATTTTAGCCCGGAAAAACCACTTTTCTTATGTATCCTTGCAAACACGGAGACGGCTAAAATCCCGAATATATCTGCCGCAGGAAAATCCCCGAAGCTCACCGATTATACACCTGCGGCCGATGCCGAGCTTGTTGAAACCGGAAAACCCCTGAGCATCAAAGAGCCTGCGATGACCCCATCAGGCGCTCCCACGCCTGCTGTGCTGACCAGGGCATCGATGCTGCTTACAGGTATTCCATGTCTTTTTATCAACTCAGGTTTGAACGTCAAACCCAGGATACCGGCTATCGACCTTGATGCACGCCCCGGCGGGGATATCCGCAAAGGCCATGCTGTTGTTGACGCCCTTGATATTTATAAGAAATCACAGGCTCTTGGCAGGAAGCTTGGCAAACTCTCGGATCTTGTAATAATAGGCGAGAGCGTTCCGGGCGGAACAACGACTGCCATGGGAGTTATGAAGGCCCTGGGCTACAACGGCAGGGTATCAAGCAGTTTCCCCGACAATCCCACCGGACTCAAAGATAAGGTGGTGAATGATGGGATGAAGAACGCGGGAATCTCTTTTGGAAGCCTGAAAAACAATCCCTTGCAGGCCGTTTTTTGCCTCGGCGACCCCATGATGGCCGCAGCGGCGGGTCTTGTGGACGGGCTTGATACGAAAACAGTGCTTGCAGGCGGCACCCAGATGGTCTCGGTTCTTTGCATAATCAAATCCCTCAACCTCAAAAGGGATGTTTCGATAGCCACCACAAGTTACGTTGCCTCGGATACCACCGCCAATTTCAGGGAAATGACGGCTGCGCTGGGTTACAAGGCATTCGCGGCCGACCCCGGATTTGGAAGTTCAAGGCTCAAGGGACTGCGGATGTACGAGAGCGGGGATGTAAAAGAAGGCGTGGGCGCAGGCGGCGCGATGTTTGCTGCTTCCATAATGGGTTTTTCACAAAAAGAATTCAGGGAAAAAGTCGAAGAAGTATGCGATAATATTTTTGCTACTTCATGATCTCCTTATCGATCTGTGCGACCAGCCTCTTCATTTTATTGTACCATTCGTCTATGTTCCCATGTACCAGCTCTTTCATCCTGCACGGGTCCAGGGCGATATATTCATAATAGTAGCCCCCCGTACTTATGGTCCTTGTTTCACGGTGAACAAGGCCGCATCCCATTAAACTCTGTAAAGACCGGTAGGCCGTACTTCTCTCCCTTTTCAGCAATTCCCCGAGATGTTCTGCTGTCATGGGGCCTTTCAAAACAAGCATTTTATAGGTTTCAATGTCTATATTCTTAAGCCCGAGGATACACTTTGCGATATCATCGCATTTGAAATCGCCTTTAATCATTTCAGGTATTGACCGCGGCATGATTATCACGTGTTTTGCACATTTTTTACAAAACCTTTCTATACCTCTATAGAATAAATAACTTATGAATGATAATATATGCCTTAAATCAGTAATTTTTTTAAGCATATCCCCCTTTTAGCAGTGAAATGGATATATCAGGCCTTAAACTCCCGGAAAATGTAATAAAATTCTATCTCGATTCAGGCATAGCTGAACTGTATCCGCCACAAGCAGGGGCAATTGACGCAGGACTTCTCGATAGAAAAAACATTGTGGCGGCCATCCCGACAGCCTCAGGCAAAACACTTCTTGCCGAATTTGCAATGCTAAAGTCGATACTGGATGAAAAAAGAAGCGGTAAAGCCCTCTATATCGTGCCCCTGCGCGCACTGGCATCCGAAAAATACGACAGGTTCAGCAATTTTAAAAGCATATTGAAAAACGATGGCCGCGAAGTCTCAACTGGAATAGCCACAGGCGATTACGATTCCAGCGACGATTGGCTCGGGAAATTTGACATTATCGTTGCGACCTCTGAAAAAGTAGATTCTCTCCTTCGCAACAGGAGCAACTGGCTTGAAGAATTGACAGTGGTCATCGCGGATGAGATACATCTTATCGATTCTCCAGACCGCGGGCCGACACTTGAGATAGTACTGGCAAAGTTGATGCGCATCAATCCCGGAATGCAGATAATAGCGCTATCCGCAACTATCGGAAATGCAAATGAGATAGCAAAATGGCTGAACGCCGGGCTTGTAGCGAGCGACTGGCGCCCGATAGAATTAAAAGAAGGTGTTTTTTTCGGGAACGCCATCAATTTTACTGGCGGCCAGAGGCAGGTCAAACAGGTTCACAGGGACAGCACAATATCTCTTGTATGCGATACCCTGAATGAGGGCGGGCAGTGCCTTGTTTTTGAGAGCAGCAGGAAAAACGCTGAAGGACTGGCTTCCCGTATCAGTACGGAAATATCATCGCTCATCAACCACGCAACTAAAGAAAAACTGGAAGTTCTTGCCGCAGAAATAAAGGAATCAAGCGAGGTGGATACGGCAAGAAAACTTGCCCTTTGCATAGGGAACGGGAGCGCATTCCATCACGCGGGTCTCATCGCAGAGCAGCGGAAAATAATAGAGGGCGGGTTCCGTGCGGGTACGATAAAAGTCATAGTGGCAACGCCGACCCTCGCTGCGGGGCTGAATCTTCCGGCCCGCAGGGTCTTAATAAAAGGATACAGGCGATACGATGCCAACTTCGGTCTGACGCCCATCCCCGTACTTGAATACAAACAGATGGCAGGAAGGGCAGGGCGCCCCGGGCTTGACCCCTATGGCGAATCTGTGCTCATCGCAAAGACATACGATGAATTCGAGGAACTCATGCAGCAGTATGTCCTGGCAAGCGTTGAAAAGATATGGTCAAAGCTGGGAAGCGAAAATGCGCTGCGCACACATATCCTGTCAACGATCGCAACCGGGTTTGCACGAAGCATGGAAGAACTTCTTGAATTCATGGGCGCCACTTTTTATTCCACACAGCAGGAGTCGTGGAGCCTGAAGGCTGTGATTGAGAAAATAATCGATTTCCTGGCTGATAAAAAGATGATTGTCCAGAAGGGCGGTCTTTTCCCGACACGTCTGGGGGAACTTGTCTCCCGCCTGTATATAGACCCGCTTTCAGCTTCGATGATTCTTGAGGGAATGGAAAAAATAGAAACAAAGGATATCCGGTATACAGAGCTTACGCTCCTTCATCTTGTTTGCAGCACTCCCGACATGCGTCCCCTGTATCTGCGTTCTAATGATTACGAATGGCTAAGCGACCTTGTCATGGAACACCATGCGGAATTTGTCAATATACCAGCCCAGTTCAAGGTTGATTATGAATGGTTCCTGTCTGAGGTCAAGACCGCATGCGTTATGCTCGACTGGATAAACGAGAAAAAAGAAGAAGACATCGTAAAGAAATTCGGAATCGGCGAAGGTGATATAAGAGCATACTCTGAAACTGCCCTCTGGCTTGTCCATTCAATGGCCGAGCTTGGCACATTCCAGAAAAGGGGTTCTGCACCAAAAGCCCGGGAGCTGGCCCAGCGCGTTGAATACGGGGCAAGCCCTGAGCTTCTTGACCTTATCCAGATAAGGGGTATTGGCAGGGTGCGGGCACGTAAACTCTATAATGCCGGATACAGGGACATGGAAGCGCTCAGAAAAGCGGATCAGAAGGCTATTGCCAGGATAATAGGTACAAAAATTTCTACCAAAGTCTTAAAACAGATAGGCGTCGATGTAGTAGCAGAAGAAATTGATGAACAGCGCCGTCTTTTGGATTTCAGGTAGATTTTAATACTTATTTGATTATTAGGGAGTGAGGGATAAGTTGAGTTTTATCGGCAATCTTTTATATGGAAGTTATGAAGCTTTGCTTTCCAATGAGATAAAGGATAAGCCAGTCCCGTCACACGTTGCAATAATAATGGACGGCAACAGGCGGTTTGCCAGAAAGCATGGGCTGGCAAAGTATTACGGGCATTTCATGGGTGCGGACACCACGGAAAAGGTTCTTGACTGGAGTTTTGACCTTGGCATAAAACAGCTTACCGTTTATGCTTTTTCTACGGAAAATTTTGAAAGGCCGTCTGAAGAGAAAGAGCGGCTTTTTGAGCTTATAGGAATAAAGTTCGATGAAATTTGCACTGATGAAAGAACCCACAAGCGCCGAATGAGGGTAAGGGTCGTGGGAAATATAGAGCTTCTGCCGCCCGGCCTGAAATCGTCTGCAAAACGCGCGCAAGAGCTGACAAAGAATTATGACGGAGTATATCTCAATGTTGCGCTTGCTTACGGCGGGAGGCAGGAACTTGTGGATGCGGCCCGTGGAATGGCGCAAAAAATAAAGAACGGTGAACTCTCTCTTAATGACATAAATGAAGAGGTCATTTCAAAAAACCTGTATCCATTAGGTTGTGCGATGCCATATGTCGATCTTATAATAAGGACAGGCGGGGATGAACGGATATCCAATTTCCTTCCGTGGCAAACAAACGGAAATGAGTGTGCAGCGTATTTCTGCGCTCCTTTCTGGCCAGAGTTCCGAAGAATAGATTTTTTAAGAGCCATACGCACATACCAGACAAGAGAGCATGAACGGCAAAAGAACACTGTTATGCGTGTTGTCAAATTATTGAGCTACTACGGGAAGGTGGAAGTGGAAGATGTTATCCGGATATCGAGAAAATCCATTATCATCCCCAAAGACGAGGTCATTAATATCCTTCATGAATTGAGCAATCATAATGTGATTCTCCAAAACATGATAAAATGGTAATTATATTTCTTCCCCTGGAATAATGGTTGTCAGCTTTACGTGTTTCACTCCACGGAGGGTCATTATTTTCTCAGTCACTTTCTTAACTTCCCTTCCTTCTCCTCTTACCATCAACACTTCCATGCAGGTGTCGTGATCGATGTGCAAATGAAGAGATGAACGAATTATTTCGGAGAAGTCGTGTTCTATGTCAAGAAGCGAATTAACAAGACCTCTCTGGTTGTGGTCATATACAAGTGAGATCGTTCCTACTCTTTCACCCTCTACTTCGCTCATCCACTCATAATAACGGATGTAACTCCTTATTGCGTCCCTTATTCCCTCGGAACGCGAGGAATATCCTCTTTTGGTTATAATCTCATCAAATTTTTCAAGCAAATTCTCGGGAAGGGAAACACCGATGCGGGCCAATTCCTGCTCCATAATCAATCTCCTGACATTCCAATATAATTTAAAAGCTGATAAATCTTTTCGTTATACTTAATGCTTACCTTAGAAGCATATTGATTATCAGACCTGATTACCGAAATTTATAAACGTCATCAATGTTAATTATAAATTGGAGAGTAAATCGGGCGATCATGACTCAGGCTTGTGGAAACATAAGTCTGGAATGATATAGAAACACCAATCACGGGTAAAACTGTGTGCGGTATAACTATGGATTTGGTTCCAGCCCGAGCTCGAATCCTTTTTTCATGTCAATTTCACAAGATTCAGCTTATAAACCTCTATGCCTGCGCCCTTACAGGCTTTCAACCTGCTTTCCCCGATGTCGCAACAGACTATCCCGAGCCTTACCCTGTCAAGCAGCACGTTGAATTTCTCAGAATAAGGTATCCTGAACCTCAGCACCTGGGCTATTGCATTGTCATTTGCCTTAAGCTCGATCTCAACCAGTAAACGATTTCCATTCCTGTCCCTGAAGACCGCATCTATCCTGCCTCCATCGATCTCAACTTCGGTTTCGAGGAAGGTCAATCCGTCTTCAATTAATCCCGGAAGGGTCGTTATCATCCTTGATATATCCTGTTCTGAAATGCTTTCGTTTTCCTTTAAGATATTGATATTTTCCGCCTGTGCCAGTCCTTTCAAATGCATAGCGCAATCGATCCTTTTCCCGTTTTTCACATGGGGGAAAACATCTTTTGGTTTTCCATCTTCAATCTGCAAGAGTATCCCGATATTGCCGGGCTGACCCGAACGTGAAATGGGAAGCGCGCCTTTCCCTTTGCTTACGACGCTTTTCCCGTTCTTCCTGCTGACAATGCGAAAGGATTCAAGAAGTTGTTCTTTTTGCTCATCGGTCAAATTTGAAATATCAATGACCTCATGCTCTATCGCATGCTTCTTGCTGACTTCTTCAAGAAGTCTGTGGATACATTCTATCTCTTCTTCAGAACTCTGTGGGGTTTTATAAAGGATGTATTTATACATATCAAACAGGTTTAGCATTAAGCCAATGAGTTTGTATCGGATTGACTGCTTTTATATTCGATATTGATATTAGTCTTTCCTACACTTCAATGCGTGATGTTAAACGAAACCTTGCGGATGACTTAAGTATCAATGTAACAAAGTCAGTTAGACAAAATTTCAGAATAATTTGTATATGAACCTCAAAGAAATAATCCCAATACTTGAATCCATCGCACCTCCGGATTTAGCCGAGAATTTTGACGCCGGCAGGATCGGTCTCGTCCTTGACCGCGGCGCCGATATCAGAAAAATCGCTGTTTCTCTTGATCCCACAGATCATGTCCTTAACGAAGCTGCCAGTCTGGGAGCGAATCTGCTTATCACCCATCATGCGCTCCTGTTCGACCCCATAAATCTTATCTCAAAAAAATTGTCCGATACATTGAAAATCGCCATAGAAAACGACATTTCCATCTACACCATGCACACGAACTATGATAAAGCCGAAGGTGGGGTGAATGATGTGCTGGCTGAATCGCTGGGACTGACAAACTGCACTCCGCTCGCCCTGGGAATAGTGGGTGAAATCCCACCGATGGACGCCGGGGAATTTGCCTCTATGATTTCAAGAAAACTGGATACTCGTGTGCAATATGTCGGGGACTCGGAGATGAGGAAGGTCATGGTCATCGGGGGTAGCGGGTTCAGGAGAGAATACATCGACACTGCAATTGAGCAGGGTGCCGACGCGCTCGTATCAGGGGAACTCAGGCACGATGCCATACGCTATGCCGGGGAGTTATGCCTGTTCGATGCCACTCATTATGCCACTGAAGCGCCAGCAATGAAAAGATTGTGCGGGCGGCTACCTGTCGAATCGGTGTTCATAGATGATAAACCGCAACTCAGGGTTCTATAATTTTTTCATCATGTAAGGGCCCTCACGTTCGTACCCGAATTTCCTGTAATAATCCCGAACGCCAATTCCGCTTGTTACTGCTATTTTCTTATATCCGAAAGACCTGGCAGTCTCTTCTGCATGTGCAAGAAGCTCTTCCCCGTATCCCCTGTGCTGCCATTGTTTTCCCTCGGCGCTTGAACCCGGAGGTACCATCGACCCATAAACATGCAGTTCACGTATAAGAGCGGCTCCGAGAAGCTCCTGCCTGTGAGGCGCAGCAGGAAAACGAAGCCTTATAAACCCGACCAACAGCTC
Source organism: Candidatus Methanoperedens sp. (assembly GCA_036567605.1). Taxonomy (GTDB): domain Archaea; phylum Halobacteriota; class Methanosarcinia; order Methanosarcinales; family Methanoperedenaceae; genus Methanoperedens. Next base: position 24,314 of record DATCUE010000002.1, read on the forward strand.
CTTACCGGTATCCTCAAAAGAAATGAAGTATTCCCTGCCCCTGCATGCACTATACTCTTCCACTACCAGTTCGATATTTTCGGGTTCTATTCCTGAAAGTGTTCCGTGGCCCACCTCGCGGCACCTGATGCAGCGGCACTTTCCCCCCATTTCAGAAAGTCGCTGTTTTGCCAGTTGCCTGATATTGCTTTTCGTTATGCCTGCAAGCACCTGGTAAGCGGGGATATCACGCTGTATCCTCTGCAGGCGTACCCATTTTGGCAGAATGGACTTGACCTTTGCCAGTAATTCCACCGCATTTTCAACTTCAAGCGGGGCATAATTCCCGAGTTCCCACATCCCGTGGAGCCGCGTTCCTTCTGTTACCAGTGTGGGATATATTTTAAGATAATCCGGCTTGAATCGTTCATCTTCAAACAACCGTTTGAACATTCGGAAATCCGATTCGGCAGTTGATCCGGGAAGCCCTGGCATCATATGGAACCCGACTTTAAGGCCGCTGTCCCGAAGCCTCATGTTTGCTTGCGCGCTTTCCTTTACCGTATGCCCCCGCTGTATCCCTGCGAGAATAAAATCGTAAGTACTCTGCACTCCTATCTCGACCTTTGTCGCGCCCAGTTCAAGAATTGTGTCAATGTGTTCAATTCCTGCCCAGTCGGGTCTTGTCTCGATTGTAATGCCCACGTTCCTTATGCGTGCACGCTCATTGGCTGACTGGACCTCTTCGATTGTATTGTATATACCTTTCCTCCATTCTATCCCGTAAAAATCGTTCATCGCTTCGATAGCCCGCCTGATGAACCACTCCTGGTAGCACAGCATGCGCGATGTAAAAGTTCCGCCCATAACGATAAGTTCAGCTTTTTCTACCGGATGCCCTATCTGCGAAAGCTGGTTCAGGCGGGACGTGACCTGCCTGTACGGGTCAAAATCATTCTCAAAAGCGCGCCTTGCTGCGGGTTCAGCTCCCATATAGCTCTGAGGTGAATGATATTTGGATTCAGGGCCCCCGGGGCAGGGCAGGCAGAGCCCGTGCGGGCACGGGGCGGGAGAGGTCATGGCTGCTATGACGGCAACTCCCGATATCGTCCTTACAGGCTTTAGCTGGAGGAGTTTCAGGACTTCCTTTTTTTCGGTTTCTTTTGCCGCAGCAAGTATCTGTGAATTGCCGGGCAGCGACGAAAGTTTGCAGCGTATGCCTATTTCTTTCTTAGCTTCGTTAAGTTCCTGTTTTGTTGTTATCTCTCTTCGCAGGAGCTTTTCTATAAGCTCCCTGAATGCAGATTCCAGTGTATCCATTGCATTATCTTATAAGTCTGCAGGATAATTAAGATTGGGAAGCATAAAGGCCTATTTCTATGTCGAAATGCAAAACTATATATAGCCAAACCTTTCTATTAATAGAAAGGTGGTAAACATGAAAAAAATATTAACTATACTCCTGATTATTTCGACTATCCTCATATCAGGATGCGTATCGACTGTCAATCCGGTTAACCCCGAAGATGTCATCGTGCAGGTATCACCCATAACGATGAAAGAGTTCAAGGAAATGGAACTTTCGGTGAGCGTGAGTAATAATGCCACCGAAGCAATTGATTCTGTCAAAGTTGCATCTTTTGAACCATTTGCTGTACCTGCTGGTGGAAATGTGAATATCCCGGCAAAAACGAAAGAAGGGATGTCCACAGTAACGCTGGATGCAAAAATCCAGGCGCCGGGTTTCAAGGAAGCAAAGGAAACAACAACACTCACCCTATCTTATGCTTCAGGCAGGGATAAGGATGGGAAGCCAATAATAAAGACAAAGACCGTTCCGGTACAGACCACAGTGCTTCCGGATGCGAAGCTGCAATTTGTGGGCTTTGTGAAAGATCCTAATAGTGCAATGGAAGCTGAACTGACCTCATGGACTAAAGAAAAAGGCGGGAATGCCACAATAACCTTCTCTGTCAAAAATGAAGGAAAAACGACCATTGATGAAAACACTCTCAAGGTATTTGTGGACATTAAAGAAAAGAGAATTGGCGGCAACGAGTCGCGCACCATAGGAGAGGCAATGGCCAGAGGCGGTACTTCCTATACTGAAAAGGTCGAACTGCCCGTACTGAAGAACGCCCCGAATGGTGTTACTGATGTTGACGTTATACTGCTCATGGGCGATAAGGTCATAGATACAAAGACTTTGCAGCTCACGGTAAAGCTGGGTTGAAATGAAAACGAGCGGTCTTTTATTTTTTTTCTTTGTTCTTGGCATATTGCTGTTCAGCGGCTGCCTGAGGGAATATACCAATGTGGAGATAACTAACATTGATGTAATGGTTTCCCAGCAGGACGACGGAACAAAACTGACTGTAACCCCTTACATCCAGAATAACCAGAACAAGGATACAGGGGCACTTACTGTAAAGGTAAAAGTAAAAGACCCGTCTACCAACCTTATCGTTTCCGAGAAGGACTCTGAGATCGGATACGTCAAAAGTAAATCACAGACATCAAATAGCGTTATTCTGACGGTCAAGGACGCCGGTGACTACTTTGTAGAAGTCCAGGTTTTCGAGGGAGGAAAGCTCCTTTCCCAGAACCTTGCTCCCGTAAAGATAAAACCGACGCCGGGTCCGGGGCAGCCGGCTGAAATCAAGCTGACCGACATGAACCTTAAGATCACAAAGCTCTATAATGATGCAACGGTTGCCGTGGTCGAGATTTCCCCGGGAATATATAATGAGGGTGGCGATTCCAAACCCCTGACACTCCAGGTGACTGCGCGGGCAGACCAGTACACTGCTGATGCAAAAACCGATGAGCTTGGTATCGTGAAGAGTATGAATTATGCCAGGGGCAAGGTGACCTTTGATATACCAAGGAACAGGGAATACACTTTCACAGCAAATGTTATGGAAAGCGGAAAAACACTGGTTACGGGGCAAGTGAGCGAGAAAATAAAACTCAACGAAATAAAATATAATGAACCCAGGACTTACGTTTTCGTGGAGGAGGGAAAACCGATTGCCCAACCGGCAAAGAAAACTGAACCGGGTTTTGAATTGGCGATGGCCATGATAGGTCTGCTGATTGTTTACTGCCTGTTGATAAAGGCAAGAAGGTGAAGTATTATGGATGAGCAAATAAGTGCGGACGAAAAGAAAAACGTAGAATCAGATTTATTTAAAAAACTAATAAAAAGTGCCGTTGTCGTCATATTCGTTCTTTTTATCCTCATAGCAATGTTCACTTTCTTTTTCAGCATGCAGAGCGCTATAGGTACACTTTTTGACTACCAGTATGTTGAACTGATGAGGGCGATTTTCAGTCTTATAGTACTGGGTATTGCAATCTATATTGTCAGGATGTTTTTATCAAAATAATTTCTTTTTTGGATTCGCAAAAGAGATATATAGTAAGGTTCAGCTATGGTAATCTCAAATATCTGGTGAGAGGATTAGCCATGAAACTTACACAACTCCTGTTGAATCATAAAGGGAAATTCAGGCAGAAGTTCATAGCTGCCCTGGCAAAGGCCAACGCACTTACCCCTGAGCAGGCCGTCTCCGAATATAAGGATTCTATCGAGCAGTATGTTGCTGATAAATATGAATTGACAGAAAAGTTCATCGACAGGATAACCAAAACCGGGCGGCCGGTTCTTCTCAATATCAGGCGCGACAGGACGCGGGACGATAAATGCAGGCTCTGTGAAGGTAACCAGCCCAATATCGATGAGATCGCAAAAAAATACTGGGAGAGGATAGAGGTCATCGAAGTTGCAGAGGACAGGCCCGAAGGGGGGGCGCTTTACAATATAATCTTTTATGAAGATGAGAAAGAAAAGAAATTGCCGCTGACCGCGATAATAAACAGGGGAGACCTCCTGAAGTTCTGGGCGGGCAAGACGGTGGAACCTGCAGTGTATGAGATATATATTAAGAAAGTGTTGTCCTAAGATTCGGAAGGTTAATATAAGTCCAGAGACTTATAACATACTATAATAAGGCTAAAACCTTATAATTTCATCCTGGTGATATATTGAAGGAAAGAAAAATCTTAATGGACAAAAGAAAAAAATATGCAGTCCTGACCGGGGATCTGGTCGGTTCATCCAGATTCGAGATAGAAAAACAACGGGACAATGTTATATCACTTCTTAAAGATTCATTTGACAAAATCGAATCGACAGATATAGTATCACCTTTTATGATTTACAGGGGTGACAGCTTTCAGGGAGTTCTGTCAAGACCCGAGGATGCCCTTAAGGCTTCAATAATGATTCGAGCCAATCTACTGTCGAAGTCTGAGGGAAAGAGAGGACGCCTGGACGCCAGGATAGCAGTTGGCATAGGAACGATTGAATACTTATCTGAAAACCAGGTGGGGGAAGGGGATGGAGAAGCTTTCAGGAACTCAGGTATCGAACTTGACAGAATGAAAAAAGGTGAGGTGAACTTAATTATAAAGACCCCCTGGGATGAGATAAATGAAGAACTGCGGACTGAATGCGCTTTGATTGACGCGCTGATTCACAGGTGGACAAAAGAACAGGCTGAAGCTGTCATGTATCAAATGCAGGGATTAACTCAGGAAGAAATAGCCGTGATACTGAATATAAGCCAGTCTGCGGTATTCCAGCGTTTGAAAACCGGTGGCTCAAGGGCGATCCAGGTATTTTTGGAACGATATAGAAAGATTATCCAGTATAAGGTTGAGGGCTGATAATAATGCAAAATAATACCGGAGACTTATAATGCTTACTCCAATTGAAACATCACTGCTGGTCCGTTTAATAATTGCACATCTGCTTACTGATTTTGTATTCCAGAGCGATTCATGGGTGAACCAGAGGTTTAAAAATGGCTGGCACTCAAAACAGCTCTATCTGCATGGGATAATTGCGGGAATCGCTGCATATTTATTCTCCGGATTATGGAATCTGATATGGATTCCTGCTGCGGTCGCAGCCACACATATTTTAATTGACGGTATAAAAGCAAAATATGAAGATAATATCCAGTCTTTCGCAGCAGATCAGGTCGGGCATCTTGCGGTTCTCCTGGCAGTATGGCTGTGGGTAATCAACCCAAACCCCGAAGATATAGCTGGCTTTGGACAAGTGTTCCTGCCGGGAATAAAATTATGGACAATATTAGCAGCTTATCTGGTAATAATCTGGCCAAGCAGTGTATTGATAAGTAAAATAACAGAAAAATGGAGAAAGGATATTTCGGAAAAAGAAGATGCACAGAAAGATAAAAGCCTGGAAAAAGCCGGCAGATGGATAGGCTGGCTGGAACGCTTCCTGATTCTCACTTTTGTTCTTTTACAGCAATATGCGGCGATAGGGTTCCTGGTTGCCGCGAAATCAATTTTCAGGTTCAGCGAATCACGAAGAGTCGGGGAGTATGTTTTAATAGGGACTCTGCTCAGTTTTGTGATTGCAATCGTTGTCGGATTGGTTGCAGGCCTGATCATATGAGGAAAGTCCGGGCTTCCATGGGAACCCTTGGTATCCTTGGGCTGGAACTTGTGCAGATGGATACGCCCCCGACAACTGCATATCTCCAGATATATACGGAAAAGCGGTGCAGGGCGAATTGCCTGTTCTGCGCCCAGGCAAGCGGCTCACATGCGGACATCACGCATGTAGCCCGCGGCATGTACGTGCCTTCTGACCTTGATAAAGTGGTTTCAAGGCTCAAAATGGCATATGAGCGGGGCTATCTTGCGCGCGCATGCATCCAGACCGCACTGTATGAAGGATGGTGGGAGGATACGGTATATCTGATACGAAGGATCAGGGAGGAAAACCTTATCCCTATATCGCTTTCAGTGTTCCCGCTCAGTGACCGGCGATACAGGGAATTAAAAAAATTGGGCGTGAACGAACTGGTTATACCTCTTGATGCCAGTACGAGGGAGCTATTTGACAAAATAAAAGGAAAAATGGCTGGCGGGCCATATTCATGGGACGGGCATATGGATGGAATAAAAAGGGCTTCCAGGGTATTTGGGAAAGTGGGTACACATCTCATGCTCGGTTTCGGGGAAAGCGATGAGGATGCAATAAGGATCATTTCTGAGTTATGGGAGAATAATGTGAACACGGCGCTTTTTTCTTACACGTATGTTCATGGCGCACAATTAATCCTGGAAGATCATAAAGGTTCCATCAGACATTATCGCATCGTACAACTTGCAAGGTACTTAATCACAGAAGGGATAGTGGCTTATTCTGATATGCGGTTTTCAAACGGCACCCTCAGCGACTTTGGGATCGGGAGAGACAGGTTGCTTGAAATAATCGGGAAGGGAGAAGCCTTTCAAACCTCAGGGTGCGCAGGCTGCAATCGCCCGATGGCTAACGAAACTTTTTCAAACATGCATAATTTCCCAAGGAAGCCCGATTATAAAGAAATTGAGATGATCAAGCAGGATCTGGGATTATTGGATTCTTAAGCAAGTATTTTATACCATTGATACATGAAGAGCCGAAAAAGGAATGAATATAATGAGCATTGCAAAAGGAGATTTTATTAAAGTTTCATACACCGGAAAAACTGACGAAGGCCGCGTTTTTGATACGACGGACGAAGATATCGCAAAAACCAACAATATCTACAATGAAAAAGGGAAATACGGCGGGGATATTATCATTGTGGGCGCAGGCCACACTGTTGAAGGATTGGATGAGGATATAGTGGGCAAGGAGGTTGGATATAAAGGAAGCGTGACAATCCCGCCTGAGAAAGCCTTCGGCCACCGGAATCCTGAACTTATTGAAAGCATCCCGATTACCAGGTTCAATGATAGACCGCAGGTTGGAATGCCGGTACAGCTGGATGGCCGCCCGGGAATGGTAATAAGAGTGATCGGCAGGATGGCACAGGTTGATTTTAACAGGTTTCTTGCGGGACAGACAGTATCATACGATTACGAGATAAAGGAGAAAATCGAAGATACGGAGGCCAAAGTTCAGGGTCTTCTCGGCCTGTACATCGGAAAGGCTTTCTCGATAAGTTTAAATGATGAGACTGTGACCGTTGAAATAGAGCCCGAATTGACCTATAACCAGAGATGGCTCATGTCAAAAAGGCAGATTGCAAATGAGATCATCAATAATACCGATATCAAGGAAGTGCATTATCTCGAGAGATATAACAGGGATGTGCTGGCGCCAAAGACCACCGATAATGAATGATCTTTAAGGATTCATCCTAACAACTGGATTACATCTTTGGCTTTCTTCAGGATGGTTTTTCCTTTGTCGGTTGCTATATATTTATCCTGCCTGTTCTCCATAAATCCATGTTTCAGCAATAGATCAAGATATTTTTCAGTAAGCTTGAAGTTAAGGTTCGCCCCATATACGATACTGGTTTTATTTACTTCGTTTTCAGCTACTTCAAGAATATCGACAATTATATCAAGTCTTCCTCTCATTTTACAACTCACTCCGTATCATCTGTATAGTAACTATCATCTATATAATAGATGCTTATGATAGAACCATAGCAATATAAACAAATTGATAATTTTTCCAGTTTATTTTAGGTTTTTAAGATTTTTAATGGATTATTTTAGTTCTTATCTGTTTATAAATAGATAAATTTTGTTTTATCGGCTTATAAATCATTTAATGGCATATCCATGCATGGCTTCCGCTATGCGTGTGGGCAGAGAAATCCCGAGTCGCACCTCATGAGGGTGCGTCCACGTAACTCTCAGGATTTCGGTAATGATTAAGTACTTTCCACACAATAAAATCACATATGTTCCCAACAACAAGAATGCGAAGACTGCGTTCTTCCAAATTCCGCCCTCTTGTGCGAGAGACGGAACTTGAAGTAAAAGATTTAATCTGTCCGGTCTTTGTTGAAGAGACAATAACCGAACCGGTTGAAATAAGCTCGATGCCCGGTTATTCCCGTATCCCGCTTGATATGATCGCAGATGAGGCAGGGTGCATCAGCGATCTTGGAATTCCTGCATTGATACTCTTTGGCATACCGCAGGAAAAAGACGAAACCGGCTCACATGCCTACGGCGACGATGATGTCGTCCAGACAGCAGTGCGCGCCATTAAAAAAGAAGCAGGCGACTTGATCGTGATGACCGACCTTTGCCTGTGCGAGTACACTTCCCACGGCCACTGCGGACTGGTAGGTCAAAATCAGGAAATTCTCAACGATCCAACGCTTGAAATCCTTGGCAAAACAGCCGTAAGCCATGCAAAGGCCGGTGCGGACATCGTTGCCCCATCGGGCATGATGGACGGCATGGTCAAGGCGATACGTGGCGCACTTGATGACAATGGTTTTTCTGATACGCCCATAATGTCCTATGCGGCAAAATACTCATCCGCCTTCTACGGCCCTTTCAGGGAAGCTGCAGGCTCTGGTTATTCCTTTGGAGACCGCTCGTCGTACCAGATGGACCCGGCAAACTCTGACGAAGCCTTGCGGGAAGTGGCGCTTGATATTGAGGAGGGGGCAGATATTATTATGGTGAAGCCCGCGCTTCCATACCTTGATATCATCTATCGCGTGAAAAAGAAGTTCGGGATGCCAACGGCTGCCTATCATGTCAGCGGTGAGTATGCAATGATAAAAGCAGCAGCCGGCAATGGCTGGCTTGATGAAAGAAAGGTCGTGCATGAATCCTTGCTTTCAATAAAGCGAGCAGGAGCGGACATGATACTTACCTATTTCGCAAAAGACGTGGCCCGTGAATTAAATTCCAGATAATGCCAGGTTATAACACACACAGGGTCTTCAATTATGCAGTTTTTATCGCAGTCCCGATCTTGCTTTACGTCTGGAACATTTCGGTAATTGACATCGACCTCAAGCATTTCCTTGCACTGGGCGCCGGTTATTATATTGGCACGGATTTCATAACACCGGACCTTGATATTGAAAGCACGGCGATAAAAAGGTGGGGAAGGCTAAAACTCTTATGGCTCCCGTATAAATGGCTTTTCAAGCACGGGCAGAGTTCCCACAATATTGTATACGGGGCGGTTGTAAGGGTATTATATATCGGCCTGATAGTTCTCGGTGTTTATTATCTCCTGTTCAGATCCCTTCCCCTTGAAATGATAGGCCTGCCTGCGTATGTTTTAATTTTTCTCATCGGGATAATAATAGCCAACGCCCTGCATGTAATACTGGATGTTCTATTCTGATGTTCTGGATTGTTTCTCTCTACAAAATTATATATATTATTAAAATAAAGATTATTCAGTTTCATTCCTGGCAAAAAGGTGATGGGTCTGAGCAAACAATCCATATTGTTAATCCTTTTTTCGATGACGTTATCCGGATGCATAACTACCGATAATGATCAGTTCTCACCTTCGGATATGCCTGGAGCGATATCTTATACTCCTCAGATTCCTCTTCCAACCGCGACTATGGTTGTCACCCCATATTCGGTGGCGGCTACGATACAGCGTGATGAAAGCAATCAAGAAAAAGGAAAAGCAGGTAACACGTATGAAAACAGCTCGATTGCTGTTGAAGTCGATTATCGAAAATACAAGGACTGGTTCATGAACCACAATACCAATATCAGGGTTTACTCCCCCGAAGAATATGTCTGTGGCCAGTACACGGCAGACATGATAAACGATTCCAGGAAAGCAGGATACCGGGCATATTTTGCGGCTGTAAAATTTTCCGATGGCACAGGACACGCGCTTGTATCATTTAAATCAACTTTTCTTGGAACAACTTCATGGTACTTTTTTGAGCCACAGACAAATGACCTTATGACCCCTGAAACGTTAGCATGGGAACTTGGCCAGGGTACCGGAAAAACAGTCACCGAAGTTAACATTTACGGTTATTTCGATGATGCAGGGGACAAAGACCCGGCGTCATGGAGATTTGATAACCTGCTGTACAATAAAAAGTACAACAAATAAAGCCATTAGTTACTGATTTACCCCATGAAAATCCTTACTGATTTCAAAACCTGCCTGCTGACGGTAAATCTCATAACAGGAGGCAATATCTTGATCGGTATGACCGTGACTTTTGCTTTCAGGTCCCATTCGAGAATTGGCCGTGTGAAATCCGGGGTGAAACTGATATCATGTCCTGCCTGTAACGAGCCCCGGATTGAGTGCAGGAATCCTGTCAGGATGCCGGTATGAGCCGGGTCCTCAAGACCAAAAGTTAGGTCTATATCAAAATATTTTAATCTTAAGGCACGGGCAAGATCTTTGAAAAGCCTGTACAGTGGTCCGGTCAGATTAGAAATATCCCTGATGTGCGGGATTTTCCTGGATCTCTTCACTCCCATTGTTTTCTTTATATTTTCATTCTTCTCAGGCTTTTCTTTATGTGGAAGACGAATGACACGCCAGCCGAAAACAAGAATTTCTGTTTCATTGTCCTTAAATAAATATCTGAACAGGAAAATTATCCAGTGTATGCTGAAAATCCCATCTAGTCGGCCCCCCGATCTTGTTGAATTGACGTAGATCGTTACAGGAAATAGAAGCATCCCAAGTGCCAAGACTGCCATGATTGCCAAAATTATGGCAATCATCAATAGAACATCCACGATCTTCAAGTTCCAGATGCTTTTCCAGTCTCAGGTGATTCAACTTTTCCGGGCTCTTCCTTTATTGATTTATATTTTTCCATGATCTCTGGAATTGCTCCCACTATCTGTTCAATCACGCCTTTTTCCTTGAATGTGAGTAATTGCACACTTTCAGAAGTAACAATAAGAAAACCGATGGGCTGGATGCTGGCGCCTCCGCCCCCTCCTACGCCGGATCCCGCGTCTTCAGATTTGCTCTTGCCTTCGCCGCCTCCGCTTCCAAAACCGAAACTGACTTTTGTAACAGGTATAATGGTCCTGCCATCAATGGTTATGTGTTCTCCTATTACAGTCTTTGTGGAGATCATGTCTGCGATCTCTTCAGTAATGATTTTTAGTGTATCTTCAACTTTCATCTAATCCACTCTCCTTAATTTTCAATTATGGTTGATTCTACTTAAAATTAACTTCTTGCTGATGCTTGCAGGACAAATCCACAGCAATATCTATTTATCTATTAAGTTTTAATGATATATTAAGGGGTTATCTTATGAATTGTGAGATATGCGGAAAACCAACGGCAGATGAATCATCCGTATGCGACACGTGCAGAAGGATAATGGATAAAGTGATAAGGGACGTAGGGTCAGATGTATGGGAGAAGATAGATGACTGCAAATACATATATCCCATGATACGGCGGGTAGCCGAAGGCGACCTCAGGACGCAGGATGTTGTAAACGCATTGCTGAAAGGTGAGCTGGACTGAATCTTAAGTTATCTTTATTTTTTTAACACAGCATTCACGCCCGGCGGTTATATCTACATCCGCATCCCCGCATTCGGGACATTTGATCACGGGAAGGAAAAAATGTAACTTCTCAAAGAATTCGATAGGGCCTTTGTATGAGCAATTTTTGCAGATTATCAAAGGCCTGATAACTGCAATGTCATATTTTGCATCTTCGGCCACAGTTCCTTTCGTTATAGTTTGGAAAATAAATCTGAGCTGTTCCGGGTTAAGCGCTGTAAGCTCTCCTATCTCAAGGTGTACTTCCTTCACTTTTGTTGCCTTGTTTTTCGCCGCCGCATCAAGCACGGCATCGATTATGGCCCCTGCGATCGATATCTCATGCATCTATTCCCTTACCACTTCTATTTCGGATCTTAACTGGATGCATTTGGCCGCGGCATAGAGCAGCGATGAAAAGGCGCATACTGTCCCGATACCTTTACCTACTATCTCCCCATCCTTCTTTACCATCGCCGTGATATGGGAATTCATCTTTACATCTGTGGTCATATCTTTCTTTTCAATGGCGACAAGGAGATTGTTCGCTTCCTCTCCCGCATTTTTCCCTTTCCTGCAGAGCTTCACAGGACATACTTTGCAGTATTCCTTAAACAGTGCCCCCCATTTTGGCCCGGCGATGCCAGCATGGACTTCTGCCACGACCCCTGCATAAGCTATGCAGCATCTTGTGGCCCTCCCAATCACCGTTCCCTTTTCTTTTATCTCGCAGCATACTCTTCCGTTCTTAAAGAAGAACCAGTTCTCCATTCCGCGCTCATATTTATCTCTCCCTGTGTTCCTTTTGTCCTTCAGTTCTTCTTTTATCTTTGAAGCAAGAAGGGGCGCCCGCGGGATTGTTGCCGCTGTGCCGCAGGTCGGACAGTACGAGATGGGGCCGACAGCTATCTCACTATCGTCTTTGTCAATGAAAGCGATCTCTACACCCCATGAATTCCTCCTGATAGCCACCCTCCCCCCGTTCTTCCAGACTTCGTTATAAGCAGCGGCCACAGGTGTAACTACCCTGCCGTAGCCATAGATATCTGCCACTTTTTCCATGTCTATGATACATTGTAATGATCTTAATAGTTCAGATTCGATATCCTTCGGGAAGAAGCCGCCTTCCACAAATGCAAAAAGGATTGCTGGAGGCCAGGTAATGCCTTCGCCCTCCCCGATTGTATTCCCCTTATCATCAAGTATCCTTGAGCCTACGCCATCAGGCTTCTCCCATGTAATAGCCTTCCCACCCAGAAGAGAGATCTCTTTTAATACCTTATGCGTTGTGCCGCAGTTGCCGTCTTCTATCCGCAGCTTCCCTTCAAGGTTCTTCCTCACTCGTTCCACGAAATTCATAACAATTCCTGTTCGTAATATTACGAACTTATATTACTTAAAGATTGCCAGTGTTATTAATTATTGACCATGAACATTTTACTCAAAGTATTTATTATTAGGGGTTTACGGTGATTCTCTGGGGTGCAATGCGCGGGAACTCCTGGATAGAGAATGTATATGTACCGGTATTATTAAAAATGTATTCAACGCGCTCGCCCTGATATCTCATCAGTCCCGCCCTGCCGGTCCAGAGCCCTTCTTTGCTGACAAGGGTCAGAGGGAAATCATAGCTGTCGTCATTTAACCATCTTACTTTATCTCCGACTTTAATGGAAAAATTCAGGATTTCAAAGTCCGAAGACAGGTTAAGAGTAGAATTACCCCTCATAGCCCTCACCATGTAAAAGCCGAGGTCGCTGTCTATCCAGACCCTGTATCTAACGGGAAGACCTGGCTCAAGAGTGGGCACAGTTGTAGGTGTGGCCGTCGGAGTGGAAATAGTTGCAACGGGAGTTGGAGTGATCGTCTCAGTTGCAGCTGGCTTTACGGTAGGGGCCGGAGTTCCGGTTGGAGTTTCAACGCAACCTGGTAAAGCTGTTGAAACGATAATGAGAACTATCAGGATTATTCTGGAATTCATACCCGCACATTTTATTATATGTAATAGCCTGTAAATAATGTTATCGAAGTCCTACATGGAAAAAATAGAGAGAATCAATTAAATACAAAACAAACCATCAAATATAGAATGACGATCCAGATAGATGACCAGGGATGGGGAATGCCTGTCGGAGGGGTTGGTATTATCGTTCTGCGTAAGGAGACAAAGGAGATGCATTACGATATAGTTCCGATAGAGAATTTCAATATTAACAGGTTCAAGAATAAGGATTATCTCAAAAGCGCAAGGGATATTGTAGAGAATGGATTTAACAAATTAAAAGTAACAAAGGATGAAGAGATAGAGATATGTTCAGGCAGCATCCATGACAGGTCCGCACAGTGGCTGAAGGATGAAGGCTACAGATTCACGGTCATGAAAATCGACGGCCTGGCCCAGGAAATCGGGGAGAGGCTTTTCACAGAATATCTTCGCAGGCTGGGCGTTCCCGAGCCGCCCCAGATCGTTGAGGAGACAGTGGATGAATATAAAGCGCAGTTCTTCTACCTGATGGACTGGGTAAGGGAAGACCCAGCTGGCAGGGCGAAATTCTGCAAGACGGGATGGAAATATTTCATTAAATTCTTCAAGAAAAAAAAGATTAAGATTAATTGTTGATATTATGAAGGATACAATCTATGTTGCTTCTTTGAACCGGAGCAAGATCGATGCTGTCAGGGAGGTCTTCCCATCTTTTCGCGTGGAAGGAATTGCCGCAAAATCAGGTGTGAGGGAACAGCCCGTTTCACTGGATGAAATCATTAAAGGTGCGATCAACAGGGCAAAGGCGGTTTTCGGGAATTGCGATTACTCGGTGGGTATCGAAGACGGTATTGCCGCCGTCCCCGGAACACGTAGCGGATACATGAATTTCTGCTGCTGCGCGATATATGACGGCGGGCAAATATACCTGGGCCTCGGGCCTGCTTTTGAGTATCCGCCGGATTGCACAGAACGGGTGATCGGAGAAGGGGTAACAATCTCGCAGGCATTCACGCCGATCTCTGAAAAGCCGGATATCGGGTATGAAGAAGGCATCATAGGCTGGCTGACCCGGGGAAGGATAAACAGGAAGGATTACACAAAGCAGGCTGTGGAGATGGCAAGGATACAGATAGATAATGCGGGATTATATGTTCAGGATTAAATTTTAATATCTATTCCCTTTCTCTCAGGTTCGAAACATAAATCCTGTACGATTCTTCCTTTCTTTGGAACTCTTTTATCTTCTCAACAAGCTCAGGACTCCATCCGGCCATGGCCTTTGCCAGCGCATGGACATTAAGGTCTGAAACAAGTTCCCATTTCCCGGCTTCCTTGATGACAGCATCAAGTTCTTCCCTTTCTTTTTCTTCTTTTGTGGGGAAAAAGAGTTTCTCTTCAATTTTTACGCGCAGTTTTTTATCATTACCACGGATGACCTCAACTCCCTCTTTTTTTGCATATGCGATTATTGCCTCTTTTAACAATTCAAGCTCGGAATCGATTTTCTCAAGAAATTCTCTACGTTCATTCGTTTTTTCCACATACCTGTTTACAAGGTTCACTCCAGGATCATTCAAATATTTGTTAAGTGACATCTGCCCCGTTCTGACAATATGCATACGTTTCGGGCAAAGCGCCTGGTATTCGCACCAGTTGCAGAGCCCGCTTTCAGCCGCCTGGAAATCATATTCTTCTTCCGCGCGCTCAATGGTTTCTATCAGCTTCATGATATCCGACTTGAGTTTCAAAAGGTCATGAGGCGTGCGTTTTGATCTTACTTCCCTGTCATATACGAGATAATGCCATACAAGATTTACTTCCCCGGCATCCCCGAACATTTCCTGCACTCCGATCTGGTATAGCGCAAGCTGCCTGTCTGAATCAAAATGCTGTTGCAGGGGCAGGTGTTGGGATGTCTTATAGTCGTGTATCTCATAAGTACCCTCGCTGCTTGAGGAAAGCCTGTCAATGAATCCTTTGAGTTTGTAGCCTTCGATATCGATAGTAATCATCTGCTCAAGCCCCAGCGTTTTCCCATCATTGAAAGGCTGGTAGCGCACGTAATACTCCCGTATGCATTTTTCGCCTGTAGCCCTGTAATTCATGGGCGTGTATCCCGATTTGACAATCCTGATATCATCAGAATAATTCTTGTGCCAGGCATCATTGTAAAAAGACAGCAGTTCTTCAAGTGTGTTCATCCTGGAAAGCCGCAGGTCCCTGTATAGTTTTTCAAGGGTTTCATGCACTCTCGAACCCATGAAGGCCTCGATGGTTTCAGGCTCATCGGTTCTTACCTTATCCACGTAACGCAGCCTGTATTGCAGCGGACAGTTCTCAAAAGCGGATAACCGGGAATGTGAGTACACTGTCATGTAATCATAGATGGGATTAATCTATTATAAATTTATTTGAATGAATATTATAACAACCCGATATTGCTCTTCCTCACGACCTCATCATAATTCTTGTACCCGAGCATTTTCTCGATCATATCCGAATGCTTCCCCTTTATCTTATTCAGCTCCGAAGAAGTATAATCAGTAATACCTTTAGCGAATACTTTCCCGTCGCTTTCGATCTCGATGATATCGCCCCTGTCAAACTGGCCTTCAACCCCGACTATCCCGGACGGCAAAAGCCCCATGCTCTTTTTAATAGCTTCTTCGGCGCCCCTGTCAACAGCGATCTTCCCTGTCGCTTTTGAAAGTATTATCCAGCGCGTCCTGTTCTTCTTGTATTTTCCGTCACGAGCAAGGAACAGCGTGCCGATTTTCTCACCGCCCACGATCCTGGCAACAACATTTTCGGCTGCGCTGTTGGCAATCACCATATGGCAACCGGATATGGACGTAATCTTTGCCGCCTCTAACTTTGTTCTCATGCCCCCCACGCCTTTCGTGCTTGTGGGGCTTCCCCCGTAGCTCTCTATTTCAGGTGTGATTTTTTCTATAATGCTTATCAACTGTGCATCTTCATTTTTTTTGGGATTTTTGTTGTATAGACCATCAATATCGGATAAAAGGATGAGAAGCTCAGCCTCGACCTTGCTCGCTACCATTGCTGAGAGTTTATCGTTATCCCCGAAGGTCGCTTCTATCTCATGAACGCAGATAGGGTCGTTCTCATTAATGATAGGGATGACCCCGAATTCCACGAGCTCGGAGATGCTATTGCGAAGGTTGAGGTAAGTCATCCTGTTGGAGAATGCCTCATATGTCAGGAGAATCTGCGCCACCTTGAGATTATATTTTTCAAAAGCCGCCATCCATTCCTGCATGAGTATATTCTGGCCTACGGCTGCCGCCGCCTGCCTGAGCGGGATTTCCTTGGGGCGCGAAGTCATTTTCAGCTTCTCGCATCCTATACCAATGGCGCCTGAGCTTACGATGATCACGGTTTTTCCCTGTTCCCTGAGCCGGGCTACCTGCGAGGCAATATCTTCTGTGAGCTTCCGGTTAAAACTTCCATCCTCGTTGGAAAGTGACGAAGTCCCGATCTTCACAACTATCCGTTTTATGTTCTCAAAGAGCTCTTTTCTGTTTACAGCGGCATCCATCTAATCACTGGCCATTTTTTCAGAAAGGCTCGAATTTAGCTTCCTGTGTGTGTATTTTTTTGCGTTCTTTCCAACATAATCAGCCACTTTATGCCCGTTCCCGAGAAGCGCATATTTGTATATCAGAAGCCCTTCCATTCCCACGGGGCCGCGGGCGTGGATCTTATTCGTGCTGATGCCCACTTCCGCACCTTTGCCGTACCTGAAACCGTCTGAAAAACGTGTGGAAGCATTCCACATCACGCTTGATGAATCCACAAGATCGATGAATCTGCCCGCGTTACTTTTATCTTCGGTCACAATGGCATCGGTATGATGGGAGCCGTACTTGTTTATGTGTTCAATCCCTTCATCCATCGAATCCACTATTTTGATGGAAAGGATAAGGTCATTATACTCCGTTCTCCAGTCGTCTTGCGTGGCATGAAGCACGGCTTTTAAGAATCCCATGCCTGCCAGGATGTCAAATGAGCGCTCATCGCACCGCAGTTCCACACCTGCCTTGTTGTATTTTTTTCCGATATCGGGCAGGAACTTTTCTGCAATATCCTTATGCACAAGCAGGGTTTCCATGGCATTACATACGGCGGGATACTGTACCTTGGCGTCATAGCAGATATCGAGCGCTTTTTCCATATCAGCTTCCCTGTCCACATACACATGGCATATGCCCGATGAGTGGCCAAGCACAGGGATACGGGTATTATCCTGTATGTATTTCACGAACTCGTTTGAACCCCTCGGGATGAGAAGATTTATGTACTCGTCGAGTTTTAGCATTTCATTGACCTCTTCCCTCGTTTCCATAAGCGCAAATGCCCCGGAGGGCATGCCTTCAGTGCTTTCAATTGCGTTTACGAGCAAATCAAAGATAGTCCTGTTAGAATGCGCAGCCTCACTTCCGCCCTTGAAGATTGTGGCATTGCCGCTTTTTAAGCACAGCGCCATTATCTGGGGGACGACGTCGGGGCGGGACTCGAATATGACACCTATAAGACCTATCGGGCAGCTTACCTGGTACAGTTCAAGGTTTCTATCAAGCTCAAGGGATGAAAGCGTTTTCCCGACAGGGTCTTCGAACTTGATAACATCCCTTATGCCTGCTATCATCTCATCTATTTTCGTATCGTCCACTTTCAGCCTTTTGACGAGCGCTTTTGAAAGCCTGCCCGCCTCAACAAGCTTTTCGGCCGCTGCAAGATCTTTTTTGTTGGATGAGATTATTGTTCCCCTGTTTGAGTCAAGGGCCTCTGCCATTGCCGCCAGGGCGTTGTTTTTGGTGGTGCCGGGCACGCTGGCTAACGGGATGGAGGCTGATTTTGCGAGTTTTACTTTGGTAAGGATGTCTATGGACATGATCGGGTACTGCCTTTGATGTAGCAATTATAATATTTTTGGTTCTTTTACATCATTTTATTTCTTATAGATTTGGATATTCGTCCGTAACGCTGTTTATATATATTTCCGTAACGCATTAAGTGTCAACCATGACCGAACGAAAATATACCCGATGGAAGAAATGCCTGATATGCGACGATTTCGTAAAACTGATGTTCCCTGAGGACGCAAGGAACATGCTTATTATCTATGAACCCTCGGAGGGCATGAGCAACGAGTCCAAGAACTGGAAAAAAAAGCAGTTGGGATATATCCACAGGGCCTGCCTCAGGAAAGCAAATTCGATGCTGAGGATAAAATCCGTTGAAGGGGACAGCAGTGTTTCAGGGGTCGTATAGTGGCATATAAAGATTTACGTGAATTTATCGAAGTCCTTGAAAAAAAGGGCCTGCTCAGGCGCATAAAGGTCGAAGTGAGCACCGAGCTTGAGGTTACGGAGATACTCGACAGGGCAGTAAAAAAAAACGGCCCTGCACTGCTATTTGAAAATGTCAGGGGTTATAAGATACCGGTATTTGCGAACGCCTTCGGGACGATGGAACGGATGTGCCTCGCCCTGGGTGTGAACAACCTTGATGAAATAGGCGAGAGGATACAGAAGCTCCTGCAGCTTGAGGCGCCGTCTGGCATCCTGGAAGGGATAAGGATGCTTCCCCGGATAAGCGAACTCACATCATTTGCCCCGAAATATGTAAATTCGGGGCCCTGCAAGGAAGTCGTGCTCAAAGAAGGTTTTTCGCTTGACGATTTCCCGGTGCTGAAATGCTGGCCTGGGGATGGCGGGCGCTTTATCACGCTCCCCCTTGTCTTTACAAAGAATCCCGTAACTGAAAAACAGAACGCGGGCATGTACAGGATGCAGGTCTATGACGGAAAAACTACAGGAATGCACTGGCACATCCACAAACACGGCGCAAGGGACTACGCCGATGCCGAAAAGGACGGGAAAATAGAAGTTGCGGTCGCCATAGGCGCCGATCCCTCAATAGTCTATTCAGCCACTGCGCCGCTTCCTGATAACAGCGATGAGATGATGTTTGCCGGATTCCTTCGGAAAAAAAACGTAGAGCTTGTCAAATGTGAGACCGTGGACCTCTATGTTCCCGCATATTCAGAGATCGTACTTGAAGGATACGTGGATGCAAAGGAGCGTCGCACCGAAGGGCCGTTCGGCGACCACACGGGATATTATTCTCTTGCCGATGATTTCCCGGTGTTCCACATAACCTGCATCACTCACCGCAAAAATCCGATATATCACGCTACCGTTGTGGGGATACCTCCAATGGAGGACGCATATCTTGGCAAAGCCACTGAAAGGATATTCCTCCCCCTGATGAAAGCACAGCTTCCCGAGATCGTTGACATCAACCTCCCTGTCGAGGCTGTATTCCATAACCTCTGCATTGTTTCCATAAAAAAACGCTATCCAGGGCATGCTAAAAAGGTAATGTTCGCGCTCTGGGGGATGGGGCAGATGATGTTTGCAAAAACGATAATCGTGCTTGATGACGATGTAAATGTACAGGATATGAAAAAAGTGCTGTGGGCAACCACCACACGCATGGATCCGGCAAAGGATGTGATAATAATAGATAAAGCCCCGACGGATACTCTTGACCATGCTTCGCACCTGCCGAACCTTGGCTCAAAGATGGGTATTGATGCCACCCGCAAAGGAAGGGATGAGGGCTTTATGAGGGACTGGCCCGACGCATTAAAAATGGATGATGTCGTGAAAGCGCGGGTGGACAGGATATGGAAAGAACTCGGGGTGGATTAATGCATGTTTCAATTTGTGTCGGTAATTATGTCAGGATACAATATTGTAGAATCCTGATATTTTTTCGCTGATTTTTTTCAGCACCTTTCGTTCCTTCATTCATATTTTATTCACCATCCAAGAGCCTTAAAATATCTTCCTAAGATTGATTCAGGCCGCATTTTTCTAATAAAGGCTTCATTTGGAGTTTCACCCCATTCAAGTTCCAAAGAACCATGTATTCTGTCATTATACCAATCCTTGAACTCATTTGCCGAATTGAATTTATTCCTATGCCTTAGATACTCTTGAAACCATCGTTCAATCTTGCCATTAGTTTGTGGATTATTCCTTCTTGATGGTATATGTTTTATTCCCTTTGATTCAAGATAATTTCGAAAAACAGAATCTGCTTCACCATTTTTGTCTTTTTTATTTGGATAAAATTGTGATCCTCTATCCGTATTGATTGCTTGAATCAACCCATTGACTTCCAAAGCTTCAAGTTCAGCAACTTTCAGGACCTCTAAAGCATTATCAGTCATTTTCCATAAAATCTGCATGGAGCAATGACAGACTATGCTTTCGTTCATATCGGCATCGCTTTCGCTTTTTCTGTTTTTTGGGATCAGGTTTTGCCAATCCAATTTCCAGAAGATAGGCATGAATTTTGTTTTGAGGAATGTTTTGTCCATGTCTTTTTATTATATGATGCCTGAGCATTTTTGCTCCGAAATATGATTCGCTATAGGCTTGTTTTATGATCTCTTTCTGTTCTTCTGTGAGGTGCACCTTAGGTCGTCTATTTGGATTCAAAACTGGATATTCCCCGGTTTCTTTAAAGATCTTCACCAATTGCTCTATTCTTCTTGTAGATACTTTAAAATTATTGGCTACCTGATCAACGGTTTCGCCCTTTTTTAATACCCAATCTATTCCCAACCGTATCCTTCTGTTAGTCATCTTCACCATGGGCTCGGATGACTTAGCAGTCAAAGAAAAATCCTGGCGAAATAATTTCGGGATTCTACATCATAAGGATGTAACCGAAAGATTTATTAACTACATTATATAATAATCATTATCATTGTAATCATAATAAAAACGAGGAAAAAACGCAAAAATGATTCGATAAGAGTATAAAAATGAGAGGTAACTATAATTCAAAACGCTACCGATGTATCATAATTATATTTTTTATTCTTTTGTCTTTGGCGTTGGTAATATTTAATGATAATTACGCTTATCAATCTGCTAATAAATTGTTTTTTTGGGAAGAGGAGAGGATTCCGGGGCCATGAAACAAAGCATGGTACCAGAGGTTTTATTTGTAATAATCATAGTTTTGCTGTTGAGCAGTGCTGCCAGTGCAAGAGAGCTATTGAAGGTCTCAACCAGCAGATACTCGGTTTACGCTCCATGGAATATCACAACAAATTATTCGTTCAATCTTAGTGGAAGTTTCACCGCTTTTGCTTTGCTCCTGGATAATGGATCGCCGGTCAACGGAACAAACATTACATTTGAGATTTATGCAAACGGTACAAAAAAAGATCCAGCTTTATATAACTTAACTCAGCAGAACGGTTTGGCCAGTGTTTCCTATAATACATTCGGACAATTCACTGATAGAAATGATACCACCTACGGTAATTGGACTATAATCGCCTACAAGACAGGTAATTCGGCTGTGACTGATAGAACAAATATGAGTATAGAAAATTGGCGAAATACCAATGCGACGACGTGTGGATCTAGAGATCTATGTCATGAATTGATTGTTATCAGGACAGGTTCCAATAATGGTACCGGGGGTAATTATCCTCATTCCCCTTATACAGGTGGTTACGGCAATGATAGTACTTATGCTGAGGCAGCACACAAAAGGTCAACCCATTCTTCCAATAGTTATAGAGGATGCTACATCTGCCATCCGGGGTACTCAGCAAACAAGACCGGCTATTATGGCTCCACAAATGATGTGCATAAGAACAGAACATGTGATTTCTGCCATGGTAACTGGACTTATATAAGAAATAATTTAACTGACCCCTATCCGGGCGGACAGGGTATTCCTAAAATTCCAAGTTGTTATGATTGCCATCCTGTAAACAACAGCAACCCTTCAGGCATTAGCACGCTGGCCAATTTGACGCCGGGGACTGGCGACAATGCCAATGTCACGGGAGTGAATGTCTCAGTTTATTCTTATAATTTTGATACAAAAACACCTCTTACTGCGCATAATGGCACGAATTATAGTTTGATTTCATCTGTCCCGTGCATTGTATGTCATGGTCCCGCACACAATAACACCAAACCCGATCCAGCACTGGCAAACACCAACGCGATAACAGAATCATCACAATGTACCTCATGCCATGATTCAAGGCACGGTCGAGAGACAAATTGTACGGGCTGTCACTCCCAGGACGCTCATATAATTACAAAGCCGGCGGGACTCGATAATTGTGACCTGTGTCATTCAATATATGGCAGTGCGGTTAACAGTTCAAAACATAATAAGACAAATAATATCGCTGCACCAGACTGCACACTTTGCCACACAAGTTATAATTCTACTGATTCTGGGCACAGTGGTTTCATAGTGAATGAAAGCAACACATGTAGAGGTTCAGGGTGCCATGAACAGAATGTTAGCGGTTTCTACGAAAGGCATACAAGTACCTCAGATTGTACAACCTGTCATTTTGCAAATACTACCCAGACCTTCACTCTGAATGCATCACTCTTCTCACATGACCACAACCTGACAATTGAACATAACTTCTACGAATATAATATCTCAGGTATGCCCCTTGCAAGCAATCTCAATGCTGGTGTTGGAATATTTCCATATTACTCATGTACGTTACCTTGCCATAGTACCAGAACTGATGTCGAAACTCCAGCCAGTAATTGGCTCCTGAGCGCACATGCGCAGGCAAGAGAAAGTTCTTATTCCAATGCATATTGTGCAAGCTGCCATTCTCCAACTCAGCGCAATGCATCAGCTTCATCAGGTAATAGGAGTTCTTATCCGATAGCGGAATCGGAATGGAAAGGCGTGCAGTGCAGAATATGTCATAACCTGCACGATCGGAAATACCCGAATAATACTGGCCCAAGTGGTTGGCCAGTTGCATACTATAACTCAACTTTAAGTTCTCTTGCTGGTTACTCCGTCTATGATACAGTTGCCAATGCTACTGTTTTGTGCGAGAATTGCCATATGGGAAGCCACAGGGAAATTAGTTATGGGGGAAACCACAGGACCTCGTTGAATTTTACATGTATAAGCTGCCATGGGAATTCAACCTTTAATAATCAGAGCCATCTGTTTGAGGTAAAGAACACGACGTCAGGCGTAACAGGTTGCGAAGTGTGCCATAATACAGCAGATCACACATGGCCATTCACATCGATCCACATCGATAATGTAACGTGTGAAGCCTGCCATGACCAGAAATTCGTTGTAAACGCAACAAACTTCTCCGTATATACCAATGGTATCAGTTCAAATGATTTCGGCCTTTATAAGAATTCAACAACAAATAAGTGGACTATTTATAAAATCTCTTCCAGCGCACCGAAATCATGGTCATTGCACAACATGAGCAAGAGTGTAAACTGCACCAAATGCCATAATGCCTATTCACCCTGGAACGGTATTACAAGAGGGGATGTACTTATCGCTTCAGGCTTCTCGGCATGCACTGACTGCCATTCTTCATATGGTGCGGCTGTAAATTCCTCAAACCATAACCGGACCAGAAACACGAGCGCTCCTGATTGCACCGACTGCCATTCCGGTTATGAACCCAATTACGGTCATACATCGGGAAATAAGGGTTTCACAGTAAATGAAAGCAATACCTGTACGGTAACATGTCACATCAACGGGACTGCCCGCCTTACAGAAAGGCATACGAGTACATCAGATTGCACGCAGTGTCATTTTGCAAATACTACCCGGCCTTTCGACCTGAATACATCCCTGTATGCACATGACCACAACCTGACTGTTGAGCATAGTTTCTATGAATATAACATATCAGGAATGCCGCTGCAGAGCAATAATGGCACGGGTACAGGAATGTTCCCCTATTATTCCTGCATGTCGTCATCATGCCACAGTAATGGCAAAATCGACACAGCAGCCTCCGAATGGCTCCAGAGCAAGCATGCAAGGTCAAGGGAAGGGTCTTCAGACGGCAACGCATACTGTGCCAGATGCAAGTCACCGACACAGTATAATTTATCGGCTGCATATTCTAATAAAAGTTCATATTCCATAGCAGAATCCGAATGGCAGGGTATCCAATGCAGGATATGCCATAATATCCATAACAGGAAAATGAGCAGTTCTCTTGGTGGGGCACCGTTGGGGTACTACAATTCGACCTCAAGTGCCGCAGCAGGATACCCGGTCTATGAAGCAGTCCCCAATTCTACGGTGTTGTGTGAGAACTGCCATACTGATACCAATGGAAGATATTATGGTGGATATCATAAAGTTACCCTGGGTTTCACATGCACAAGCTGCCACGGCAATTCAACCTTCAATAATGAGACCCACCTGTTCGAGGTCAAGAATACAGCTTCAGGAGTGGCAGGCTGCGAAGTGTGCCATGATGAGGCAGATCATACGTGGTCTTTCACCTCTGTACACAGGGATAACGTGACATGCGAGGCCTGCCATGACCAGAAATTCGTTGTGAACGCCACAAACTTCTCCGTATATACCAATGGCATTAGTTCAAATGATTACGGTCTCTATAAAAATTCAACAACAAATAAATGGACTATTTATAAAATCTCCTCCGGTGTACCAAAAACCTGGTCCTTACATAACATAAGCCGGAGCGTGAACTGCTCAAAGTGCCACAACGCTTATTCTCCCTACAACGGCACTGCAAGAGAGGACGTACTCATTGCAGGCAACATATCTATTATAGTGGATTGCATAAGCTGCCATGATATCGGGGGTTCGGCTCCGAAACTTGTTGATTTTGCGGCGCTCAATAACAGCAAGTCGGTGCATCAGACCATAAATTTTAACGATTCGACCGCCATAAGCAGAAACAATTCGCGCTGCTGGGGATGCCACGGGGATGGTGATGGAAGTGAAGCTTCCCAGCCTGTTAACGACCATCCGATCAATTATAATAATCCAAAGAACTGCAATGATAATGACTGCCATTCGATTTCCCAATCAAAATATAACGAGACTATGGTTTATTCTCATTTCAAGAACGCAAGCCTGAACAATAATCCGAACAATGCTACGAATTATAATATAACTACAACAGAGCAGTGCCAGAATTGCCATAAGAACAGTCTGGTTATAGAAGATGGCAATACCAACCTTGCCCGGGTATCGCATTATGGATCAAATGATGATCTTCTGGATTCTTTCAATTGTGTTTACTGCCATCTGGACAAAGACAACGGTGAAAAGTGGGGAAATGCCACCCTGATTAACAAAAACAGGACAGGTCTTGTTTCGCTTGAAAGAGAAAAAAATACGTTCAAGCTCTCTGAGGGAGAAAGCATCTATCTCGGTGAAGGGTATACCCTGAAACTGGTCGAAATATCGCTGAAAAGAGAAGAAGCATTCATCCAGCTTTTTGAGAACGATGATGTCGTTGATGAAACATCATTCAGCCCGGATAAGCAATATATATACGAAAAAGACATCATCATCGATAATTCAACTTTAAGAACACCTGTGGTTACACTGAATATTACTTCAATCTTTAAAGGCAATTCAGGCGGCTTTATTCAGTTCAACGGCTCGATCCAGAGAAGAATTCACGCAGATGGAGAAAGCTATAACAGCGCATGCTATGCCTGTCATCTATACAGATATTCGGAAAAAAAGGAGCGGTACCGGGTCATTGATAAAGGCACACAGATATTCACCGATGATGAAATGATATATTATACAAAAGTGTTAACTGATTTCAAAATAGAGAATAAGAGCAAAATCTACTTTAATGATGATGATTACATATTTAATCAACTCGAGAATAATTCAGGTAAATATATATCATTTCCAAATAAACAGAAATACCTCGCCGAAGGCGAAACCTGGAATATTTCAGACAACTTCATATTGAAACTGAATGAAGTCAGTACCGATAGCAAACTTGCCTGGCTGACCTTGATGATAAATAACAGGATTGTTAAAGACGAGGCAGTAAGCATCGGTCAGGAGTTCCAGTATACACCCGGATTAAGATATAAAGAATTAAGTGAAAACAATATTACACTTTTCTCTGCAAATATAACTGGTGTCTTCCAGGGAAAAAAGAATTTTATATTACTTAATGACGTAATTGCGTTATCACCGCAAATCCTGGAATCAAAAGTGGATACACCACTTTTCGGATATAATGCCAGCTGGCTTAAAATCAATGATACCTTTACGATAGGGAGAATACCTCCTACGCTTCATTCACCGAATTTGTTCGATGATACAGGGAACTGGGCAGATTGCGTGAGATGTCATGATATCTCTAAAAACCTCAGAATTCCAATGATTGATGCCATATCAAGTGGTCTTGGAAAGCATTCAATCCTGAATCAGGGAGCATCGAATTCGCGATATTTATCGAATTCTATCGACAGGGCCTGCTGGGCATGCCACTCAGACGGAAAAGAGCCGCAGGCGCATCCTGCAGGAAATATTGCACCGAAGAATTGCCAATCCTGCCACGTTTACCAGAAAGAACCATTCTATGGTGCAAAAAGCATAAGTAATGAGCCTCATAGTTCGCTTTCAGGCTGTGAATCCTGCCACACCAGTGGATCACATATCATAATAAGACCACCGGTTTCCCCTGCGATAGATTCTGCTGCCCTGTCTGGATCCAGGATTAAGAAAGGTGAGACTGTTGAGTTGATTGCCAAAGCGAAAGGCGGATATGGTATGAAGATAAGGTCAGTTGAGTATTTTATTGATACAAAAGGTACCCCGGGAAATGGAAGACCTCTTAAACCTGTTGATGGAGCTTTCGACTCACAGGCTGAACAGGTAGCTGCAAACATCAGTACTGAAAATATCTCAGCAGGGGCGCATGTGATTTATATCCATGCAATGGAAAGAGCAAACAGGTGGGGTGATTATTATTCCGTAAATTTTTCGATAGTATCAAATGAATCTGATAGCGTTCAGCCTTTCCAGAGGATATCATCCTTAATTAAAAGAATTCCGGCTTTTAACGGCATTCTTATGCTGATCTCTATAATAACGGCATATATTCTCATCTTAAATCGTGGCCGTAAATAGAATTTTTCGGTATTGATTGTCCCGTTCCAGGCTTTGAAATCAAGCCAAGGCGCCAAAAGAAAGACTTATTAAGTATAAAATGTGATTGTTAAATGAGAATAAAGGTTGTGAGCAATTGTTCAGAAGATTTCTGGAATCCTATATCGATGTCTGCAATAATATCGTGACAGAAGCTGCAAATTCCGTTTTGATGTTTGAGGCAGGCGAGCAGGCTGCTATGGATCTTAAAACCTCAAAAATAGAGGATATTTCTGCAGAATTTGAGAAAGACGGTATCAAAGTTTCGATCGAGGTGGCTGAAAAAAAAGTAATGTTCCGGATCAAAGGATTGCCATTGAGCAAAAAAAAATGTAAATATTGTGATATATTGAGGGGATTCTTTGGCGGCATCGCAAGGAAGCATATTGATACCAGATATTATTGCAAAAAAGGCGCTGAATGTGCTCTTGAGGGTGCAGATGAATGTATTTTTGCGGCTGAGATGATCGAATGAATTTGTATGGTGGCTGTGTTTGAAAAGAGTGCATGATAAGGGTGTGAAATGCCAAAAGAATTAAAAGTCACCTTAAGCGACCTGGAATATGAGATTTTTAAAAAGATGAAAATCGTGGAGGGTGAGGACGGCGAAAAATTAAGAAATCTTTTCAGGCTTTATATATCGACCATTCCTGAATTAAAATCATCCGAATATGCACTGAAAAGGATTGAAAAAAAGGATGAGATCGAAGAAATCCTTCGCGAGGTATGGGCGGCCTATGAGGTTGCAGATAATCCCACCGAACTCTGGAAAGAAGAAAAAATCAATAAGTTGATGAGCGACCTTGTTGAGACCAATGTCCTTATGAAGACGGGTGAAAGGCAGTTCATACCCTCGAACAAGTTCCGAAGCCTTTTTAAGATGCTGCTTCACAATATTGCATCCGAATCAAAGGATATGGATGAATACAGCGCAGCCTGCGTGGCCACCATCCTGTTATTGATGGAGTTTGGCGCAGGAGCACTGAGTAAAGAGACAATCAGGGACGGGACGATCCTGATTAATGAAAGATGGATGTTCGTTTATGCAACCGCCATGAAAAGGGCAAGAGAGTTCATGAAAACCAAAAAAATGTTCCCTGAAATTCCGGCGCCTGTCCCCGGATCTTCATAGTACACCGTATGCATGGCACAGAAGCGGGTCGGGTGCAAGTATCCCTTTATATATTTTCGCCCTGAAACGGCATCCTCCCCTGCATTCATGAATGAACCCGCAATCCCTGCATTCAAGTTCATCGAGTGTCCACAGGTAACCTTTGCATAGCTCTGCCCATGCAGCCCTTAAATTATTGACATCCCCTGCAGGTTCATCCTCAAAAAAACCGCATTTGCTCACTTTGCCTTCGGGCGAGACTGCGCACAGGTGGGATCCGCAAGTATAGTCACCTGTGCTTTCATGCGCTCCCGCACCGAATCCATATTTCAGGAAAGAGGCTGCTTCTTTTGTATCAAGAAGGAGGTCGATATTATCTTTCAGGTTCCCGGCAACGCAGGGTACATCCACGCTCCATGAAAGGACGTTAAGGTCCGAAAAAAGCTTTTGCATCGTGTCGAATTCCGCGGCATTGTATCTGTGCACCATTGTCGCAATGGAAACGGGTATTCCCGGATCCTGGAGAGCGTAAATCCCTCTCAGGGCCTTTTCATAAGAACCTTTACCGCGCAAAATGTCGTGTGTCTTGATGCCGTCTATGCTGACCTGTACTTCATCCACATATTCTGAGAGCTTGGTTGCTTCCTTTTTGCCGATCAATGTCCCGTTCGAGATAAGAACTACCCTGATTTCGTAAGCAGGCAGGATTTCCATGAGATCCCAGAATTTTGAATGCATAAGAGGTTCTCCACCCGAAACCATGAGTTTCAGGCCGCCCATTTCTTCAAATTGCGAAACTGCTTTTTCGAACGAACCGGTTTCAATTTCCCTATTCCCGGATTTCCCAAGGTAGCAGTGTTTGCATGCAAGATTGCATTTGTTCGTAATATTGAAAAGGAGATAGCGGAGGGATGGTACTGGTGAGTTCCTTACTTTTATTTCCCGGCGCGAAGGAATTTCCCGCATGAGGATTATTCCTTCATGTATCATATAATCGATGGATTCCGCGGCATCCTCCCCTCCATCAGGCAGGAGTTTTGAATAAGGATGTTTCCCGTCGCATTTACTTAAAAACCTGAAGGCTTCTTCATCAAGCTCATACAACTGGTCGCCGGGTATGTTATATACAAAAGGCTTCTCAAGCTTTCGCAGGACATAATCCGGCGCAAGCACCGGGAAGAGCTCAGTCAAAGGCATTTTTTATCTCTTCCGGGGTAATGATGCCTTTCTGGAGCAGGTTTTTCAAGACCTTGAACGCTGCGCATTCAAGCTCGATGTCGTCTTCCTTGAAAAATTCGCAGCGGGTACAGATAAGGGTTACGTAAGGATTGTTCTTGTTTTTTGACATGGATTGAAGGTATATGATGGTTGTGGTTTTATAAGTTTTTTCCTGGTGGAAAGTATAATTCATGGGAAAAATATCGAAATCTTCAAAATTCTGTGTGCTTCCTCTGGCTTAAAGGCTTCATATAACGCCGCAGGAGTATGTGTTTGTTGTCCCATGGATAGCATAGAACAAAAAGAATTATGAGTCCTACCTGCAATCCGATCCAAAGAGCAAAACAAAATTATCGCCTGTAAAAGTCATTTCAAAAGGTATTTCTCTCATAGATTTTGAGGGAGAATTCCAGACAAAGATTTTTTTAATTAATAATATTTTATTAAAAAATCTTATTAAATGTATAATTCAAGAAACGCTCCACTACAGCACGAAAAGGCTGAACAGTATATACCCTACCGTAACCATTATCAGCGAATGCTTCAATCCAGATAACACACTGCCCTCCCCCATTACCCCGGCTATCAGACCTGAGGAAAAACCCTCTATCAGCGCACCGTGGAAGAACATGCGGTTATACATTCCCATCGTATCCCTGCTGAGGCTGAGGGGGACAGCATTTTTGCCTGTGGTAGTGACTTTTTCACCTGCTTTCACCATCTCCGTAAGAAAAGTGGTGGATATTATGTAAATAATACCGATGAAAACAAAGAACGAGATATATATAATTACTATATAAATAAACATGCTTACCCTGCGTTCAGTCTTTAATTCCTGTTCTGCAGCAGCGTCGCGGGCGGCCACTGAAAGTACCTCTCCTATATCCCCGCTTGATTCATTGGCTTTTGTCAGTAATGTGACAGAACGCGCCACTATATACGTTCTCACGCGGTTGGCGAATCGTACAAGCGATTCATTTATTTCCACTCCCCATTCAATATCGTTCCAGATCTTCTTGATCTCCTTTCCCATTCCGAGATCAGAACGTGTCATTAACTTGATGGAGTCGCGAAGAGTCATGCCGGTCTCATTGGTACTGGCAAGTTTTTTCAGGAAATCGGGCATCTGGGCCTGTAGTTTATCTTCCCTACCTTTCTTGTACTCGTGGAAGATCATTAATGGGATGATTAATATAAATAGTGTGAAAACGATCTTATCGTCTATGTAATCAATAAAGTCCTTTGTTTTCAGGCCGCCGAATATCGAGATAACAAGATAAATCAAGGCGATCGGGCCGCTGATCAAAAGAGTGTATTCCGGTTTTTCCTTGAGCGGTTTCAGGGGATCAAGGAGCATTTTCTTTATCTTAAGTGTGTCCTTTGACTTTATAAAATTCAAAAATACAGGTTTTTCCTCGGTTTCAGGTACCTTTATTTCACCAAGGAGATTGTGGGTCGGAAGCAGCGGTGCCTCACCTGTGGAACCCGGCGTCATCATATTGATCATGACGACAAACATCAGGGAACCTATGGGGATCACTGCATATATTATGGCGTACACCATTACATTGCTTCCTTTGCTCATTACCGCCATCATGACACCCAGGATTATAATGAACAACGGGCCGGCCACAAAAGCCGTGACATAGGATTCGGCAATTAATCCAAGCGTTTCAAGAAATCCTCTCTGCTCGACCTTGGCTTTATTGAGATATTGCTCGGATTTATCTTTGAAATAAGCCGGGATATCACCGCCGCTGTCTATCACAGTAAGGAGATTGAACATCAAATCCCTGAAATTGTCAGACGGTGTGATCTCGCAGATATTATGAAGTGCTGTTCTTAAGTCGTTCC
Organism: Candidatus Methanoperedens sp.; assembly: GCA_036567605.1. Taxonomy (GTDB): domain Archaea; phylum Halobacteriota; class Methanosarcinia; order Methanosarcinales; family Methanoperedenaceae; genus Methanoperedens. The sequence continues at coordinate 55,850 of DATCUE010000002.1, forward strand.
CGAAATAATCCATATCACGAAGGATAACATCGATCTCCCGTGAGGCCTCACCATACGTATCGCTGCACTTGCTGATAGCACGCATTATCTCAATAACGTTCATCCCGCCCCTGCTTAAGGCATACATGAAAGTCACGGCATAGGGGAGGTTCTTGTCTATAGAACCTTTTCTTTCCCCGGCCTGGAAGCCCGGATAGATGAGAAAGAGGGCATAGGTTATGCCTCCAAATAAAATAGTAAGAAAAATAACGATGAAAATCGAAATAGATATGTTCTTATACTGGAGCAGCCAGGCGGTTGATTCCGTGAAAGTAAGATGCGTTATCTTACTTGGAAGTCCCACAACTGAAACCACGACATAGGCCATCACCAGACCGATCAAGGCCCCGATAATTCCTATAAGGACGGAATAAAATATAGCATTTGAAATGTACATCTCATAGGACATGGGAATACGGGCCTGCCTCATGGCGATCCTGAGATTCCGGTATTTATCCATGCGCTCTTTCATCTTCTCGCCCAGCAGGACAAATGGAAGAGTTTTTAACTTCAGGAAAAATAATTCGACTGTTTTGTTAAAATTCTGCACTTCCATGTTCTTCATCCTGAAATATTAAGTTTCTTAAGAATTTTATCAGGTGTTAACTGATAATCATGAATTATGGTCGATATCGCGTTAAAATCCGTTATTTTGTTACTTACCATGAACTCCAGGATTTTCTGTCTGTTGGCAAGTTCGTTTTTCAAATCCCCGGGGCTCCAGCCTCTCCTGACCATGATTTCATTGAGGGCCTTTGATTCTCCGACTCTCATGAATTTGTCGGTCAGCGGGTCCCAGACAAAAATATCATTGGTCCTTATATTCCTGGTCGTCGGGTCAATATCTGTGATCTCAACAAGTTTCATGTTGCGACGCGCCCTTTTACCTTTTACGTATGTCTGGGACTGGATGCTTATGATATTGAGCGCCTGTATCATCGTCCTGGGTACGCTAATGGGCGGGTTCTCAAGACGGTGAATAGCGCTTGATACCGAATCCGCGTGCATTGTCGAGAAAGTCGTATGCCCCGTGCTCATGGCCTGAAAGAGCGTGAGCGCTTCCTTGCCCCTCACTTCCCCCACCAGCAGGTATTCAGGCCTCTGCCGAAGCGCAGCCCTTAAAAGTTCGTACATATCTATTACACCCCTGCCATCCGATGTAAAGGAGTCTCTTGTCACTCCGGGAATCCAGTTGGGATGCGGGAGTTTTAATTCCCTCGTATCTTCAAGCGTAACGATCTTTGCCTGCGGTGGCATAAAAAGGGAAACTGCATTAAGGGAGGAGGTCTTGCCCGAAGCTGTGCCGCCTGCAAAAATCAGGCTCTTATTGTTTTCAATACACAGCCACAAGTATGCCATTCCCTCTGCAGAGAACGTATTCCAGTTAATCAGGTCAACGGGAGTTATGGGGATTTCGCTGAATTTCCTGATTGTGAACGTGGCCCCGTGCGAAGTTACTTCCGTCCCCAGTGTCATCTGGATACGCGAACCGTCGGGCATTGTGGCGTCCACCATTGGCTCTGCTATCGAAATATGTTTGCCACAGCGCTGTGCAAGCCTGATTACATACGAATTCAACTCGGTTTCGGGATAGTATATGTTTGTCGGGATATTGGTGTATTTCTTGTGGTAAAGATATATTGGAATATCATGACCGTTGGCAGAGATATCTTCTATCCTGTCATCATGCATGAGCGGGTCGAGCTTCCCGAATTTTATGAAATCCCTGCGCGCATAATATAATACCTTTTCAAGGGTCAGGGGGGTTATATCAATTGTATAATCTTTTACAAGAGTCCTGACCTTATTTGTAAGGACCTTATCTTTATCTTCTTCTCTTTTAATATCCTCAACAAGAAGTACATCTTTGAGCCTGTCTTTGATCTCTTTGAGGAATGTATCTTCAAATTCGGTTAGTTTTGGTTCTGCGGCATAATACAGGTAGGAATTTTTCTCGGGATTAAATAAAATAACTACTAAAGCATAAGGCTCATTTACCCAGTAGCGTTCGATTTCCTGGTAGCCTGAAAGGCCTTCGAAAGTAACAAGCGGGCCGTGCAGCGCGGGATCATACTGTTCTATTTCTTCTTTTTCCTCCTTAAAATAGGTTTTAATCTTTTCCAAAAGATTCTGAGATGGCTTTTCTTCAAGAGCATTCGAATGAATATCTTTAAGTTTCTTGATGCGTGTTTCAACATCAGACATTAATTTATCTTCGAGAATCTGGATAACGGCCTGTTTCTCAGGTGTCAGCTTTTCTTTTATGATGTTCCTTGTCGATGCATCGTCTGCATCAAGGCGCTGCATAAGGTCCTTAACATCTTCTTTTTCTTTTGGCGCCGCGGCTTCCTCAACCTTTTTTATCTTTTTTCCCTTTTTGCCGGGCTTATCTTCGGCAGGTTTCTTGACTTCCTCTATCTTCGCCGGATTCGTTTTTTCTTCCGGAGGTTGTTGTACCTTGATTCCGCCCTCATTTTGCGATTTTTCTTTTTTGACTTTCTTATCAGGCTTCTTTGAAGGCTTGCCTGTGGCATCAACAGGTTCTATACTTTTAATTTTTTTATCAGGTGTTACTTCCTTTCCTGCCATGGTCTCCTCAAGTCGCAGAGAGCCGCTGCTATCCGCCTGTTGCTCGTTTACCGGTACAACGGGTTGTTTTGCCAAAACAGGTTTTTCACGTATTTTATCCATATATTATAATTATATCCTTATTTTTTTGAAATCTTCTATATCGTTAGACAGGCGCATCAATTCTTCACTTGTAAAAGTGACCCTGTCCCTTAATTCATTCAGCTCTTTTCGCAATTGCTTTATTCTGACATACATCAAGTATATCATAAAGAATGAGAACATCAGTATTATCGCTAATATTGACGTCACAACGTCCATTTTATTTCCCTCCGAAAACCGACCTGGCGAGACGCTCAACAAAGCTTTCTTTATCGCTTTTGCCGGTACTTTCTATGAACTTCTCACCTGAAATCTGTGCCGCAAGTCTTCTGAAAGCGACTGCTGCCGGAGAGTTCGGGGTTCTTACAACGACCGGCATCTTAAATGCGGCAGAACGCCTTACATTAGCATCTTCCGGTATCATTTCAAGGATCCTGACCCCCAGGAGTTCAGAGACTTTATTGCGATTTATCTCGGTTTTCTCAAATTCAGCCCGGTTCAGGATTATTCCTTCAACCTGCCTGCCGAGCATTTCTGTCAATGCTTTTGTTTTCAGGGCATCAGCCATTGAAGCCAGTTCGGGATTGACCACCAGAATCACCTTGTCTGCAACTGCAAGGGGTATTACGCCGTCCTTGCTTATCCCGGCGGGCGCATCTATCAATACATAATCCATACCTTCGATCAGGGCAGCCATGACCTCTCTTAATTTATCGGGTTTTGAATTCTGGAATCCTTTCAGGGATAACCCGCTGGGCACTACTTTGAGGCCGGCGGGTCCTTCGTATACCGCTTCGCTTATCTTGGCATTACCGCTGAGTACCTCATGCAATGTTATCTGGCTTCTTTCAAGACCGAGCAAAAGACCAAGATTTGCCATACCCAGGTCCGCGTCAAGGGCTATTGTTTTCTTCCCCAGCATTGCAAGCGCGGTGCCAAGATTAAGGGTAGTTGTGGTTTTACCTGTTCCGCCTTTACCTGAGGCTATTGTGTACACACATGCCGTCATGTCAATTCCTTCTATTAATCATAAATGCCAGAATAGGCCTGTTTTAATATTATCATTATACTCATTATTGGTTTATAACTTTAATTGATAAATGATATATATTGTTATGAGTATCATACAGATGATATAGTTTTTATAGTAGAAGAATAATAACCAAAATTAATGATCACTGGTTAGCATATGGTAGAAGCTGATGAGTTCACTAATTACTGTATTCAGGCATTGGAAGTTAATTTTGGGCAATTATCAAATGGAATTCTGAACAAAATAAGCTCAAAGAAACAATTAAGCAATAAATCCACCATCAACGATTTCAATGAATTCATCGATCTTATCGAGCAAAATATCAGCATACTTTCGGGAAAAACCAGGGCAAATGAAATATGTAATGATCTGCGTACAAAAGCCATGGAAATAACTGAAAAGCCAAAACCTGTGATATCAATAAGCAGCGATATTGATAAAGAAATAAACTCGTTCTTAGCTGAAAATACACTTCCGACGGACAGCGATATTTCCGATTATGCAAAATATATTACATTAAAATACGGCGGGAAGACGAAAAAAATCGAAAAAGAGATCATTGAAAAAGTCAGGATCCACGTCAAAGAAATCATAAGCCTGAAAACAATCCACGAAGAAATATGCAAATTCCTCACAAGATACCCCCAGCCGACCCAGAACGATATCAGCGATTTTATTAATTATATTCGTTTTTTAAAATTGAACTTCCAGGAAGATGCACTGCGGGAACATATAGAAAAAGAAAGACTTTTCCGCAAATTCCACGAATCCCATGATGTGCCCGAAACGACCGAACTTGACCAGTTCGTAGATTTCATAAAAAACCATTCTGATAAAAAAGAAATCAGTAAGATTATGAAAAAACAGGAACTCAGCTATCTTATCAAAGATGACGCCGGGAATTCTGATCAATTATTATCCGAACTTTCAAAACTGGCAACACCGAGTGAAAAGGATATGAAAGATACGCTGGAAGGGCTGGGGCTTAAACATATGATCAATAAAAAATAGAAAATTGCACTATCAATAACTATATGCTCAATGCTTAACTAAAAAAGGGACATGAAGTACATTATAGTCACCGGCGGTGTGATGAGCGGCCTTGGGAAAGGAATAACAGCCGCGTCTATCGGGCGGATCCTGAAAAACAAAGGTTTCAATGTGACGGCCATCAAGATTGACCCGTATATCAACATCGATGCCGGGACTATGAGCCCCTACCAGCACGGCGAGGTCTTTGTACTGAAGGACGGGGGCGAGGTGGACCTTGACCTCGGGAATTATGAGCGTTTTCTTGATATCGAACTCACACGCGAGCATAACATCACTACAGGACAGGTCTACCAGGTCGTGATCGAAAAAGAGCGCCGCGGGGATTATCTCGGCAAGACCGTCCAGATAATCCCGCACATCACCAATGAAATAAAGGAACGCATCAGGAAAGTGGCAAAAAGGAGCGGCGCTGACATATGTATCATTGAAGTGGGCGGCACGGTGGGCGACATAGAGAGCATGCCTTTCCTTGAGGCCGTCCGCCAGATGCACAGTGAAGAAAATAAAGAGGACATTGCATTCATACATGTGACCCTTGTACCTCTTGATACCCAGGGTGAGCAGAAGACAAAACCCACACAGCATTCCGTAAGGGACCTGCGAAGCCTGGGCCTTCAGCCCGATGTAATAGTGGCAAGGTGCAAAGAGCCCCTGCATGAGGATACAAAATCAAAAATCGCCCTTTTCTGCGACGTGCCTGCAAGTGCGGTCGTAAGTGCGCATGATGCAAGTGATATCTATTACGTCCCGACCATGATGGAAAAGGAAGGGCTTTCCGAATATCTTGTACAGAAACTCAAACTGTCCCCGAAAGACAATGCCCATGAATGGGATGCACTGATGAAAAAGATGGCTTCCATCGACCGGGAGATCCGCGTGGCCGTCGTCGGAAAATATGCACATCTCGGCGATTCATATATCAGCATAAATGAGGCCCTCAAGCACGCAGGGATAGAGTGCCGCTGCCGTGTCAGGACGGATTGGATTGATGCTGAAGAGTTTGAGAAGAAACCCACGTCCGTCGACCTTCTCCAGAAATATAACGGCATTCTTGTCCCGGGGGGATTTGGCGTGCGCGGTACCGAAGGCAAAATACTTGCGATAAAATTTGCGCGCGAACACAATATCCCGTACCTCGGTCTCTGCCTTGGCATGCAGCTTGCCGTAATAGAGTTCGCAAGGAACGTATTGGGGCTTACCGATGCCAACAGTTCGGAACTTGCAAAGACCGAACATCCGGTGATCGACCTTTTGCCTGAGCAGGAGAATGTGAAGAACATGGGCGGCACCATGCGCCTGGGGAACTGCGAAGCAATTTTGACAGAAGGGTCGCTGGCAAGCAGATTGTACGGAAGCACCAGTCTTGTTGAACGCCACAGGCACAGGTACGAAGTGAATCCCAAGTATATACCCATGATAGAGGCAAAAGGCATGAAATTCACCGGGAAAAATGACCACCGGATGGAGATCGCCGAGATCCCGGGGCATAAGTTCTTTTTCAGTTCCCAGTTCCATCCCGAGTTCAGATCAAGACCGGGTAAGCCTTCGCCGCCATTCCTGTATTTTGTGAAGGCTGCGCTCGGGTGACAGATACTTCATTCTTTCTTCTGGATAACGATCTCCCAGTCAGTTTTGTTTATCTGCTTTACCCTTAATACCTCATGCCCGTCGGCTTCCATACCTCTTGGAACCTCGGTCACAGCCGTGGGATCATCCACGACAACCTTAAGGACTTTTCCCTTGCCAAGATTATGCAGGGCCTGTTTTGCATAAATGAAATTATAGGGGCATTTGTTTCCTTTCGTGTCTATCACTTCGTCTATCTTAACATCAGAAAGGAAAGTCCCGTTGATATAAGCCCTGGTTCTTTCATCCTTTGGATTTTCAAACACCTCACCTGCCGGACCATGCTCGACCATTTCCCCGAGATACAGATGAATTACATAGTCGGCAAGCCTCATCGCCTGGTGGATATTATGGGTAACTATCACGATGGTGTAATCCTTCTTGAGTCCCAGTAACTGCTGCTCGATATGCTGCGAAGAAACAGGATCAAGAGCAGATGTCGGCTCGTCACACAGGATTATTTCAGGCTCAACTGCCAGTCCCCGCGCCAAGCACAGCCTCTGCTGCTGCCCTATTGACAGTTGCGAGGCTGGAGAATTCAACCTGTCTTTCACTTCTTCCCACAGGCCCGACGTTTCAAGGCACTTCCTTACTTTCTCATCGAGGACTGATTTTTTCTTCACACCGTGAATTCTCGGCCCGTAGGCCACGTTCTCGTATATGGACATGGGAAGGGGTGTGGGTCTCTGGGCGAGCAGGCCCAGTTTCTTCCTGATGTTTATGATGTCAGTTTTCCTGTCAAAGACATCCTCGTTGTCGATCAGGATCTTTCCCGACCATGTCACGCCGTCTGTCATGTCTATGAGCCTGTTCATGCACTTTAACATTGTGGATTTTCCGCATCCCGACGGGCCGATGATCGCAGTTATCTGTTTCTTCGGTACTTCCACGGATATGTTCTTTAATGCCGGGTGTCCGCTGTAAAATACATTAAGATCCTGGATGTTGATATGAGTTTCTGGCATATTGTTCGCCTATTTTATTATGTACCTGGTATATCTTTTCGCAATAAATCTTGTGGCTATACTGATGAAAAGTACTATGATCAGAAGTATTACAGCCGATGCGTATGCTTTTTGGCGCACCTGGGGGAGGGGGGTGCCGAGCTGGAAATAGACCGCAAGAGGAAGTGATGCCGTGGCATCAAAGAGAGAAGTGGGAATTCGGTCTGTATAACCTGCTGTGAAAAGTATGGATGCTGCATCCCCTATTCCTCTTCCAAAAGCTATCAGTACCCCGGTCAATAGCCCGGGAAGCGCCTGTTTTCCAACAACTCTTAATGTGGTTTCAAGCCGCGTCGCGCCCAGCGAATATGATGTTTCCTTAAGTTCAACGGGCACCATCCTGATTACTTCTTCCATTGCCCTTGTCATTATGGGGAGTTCAAGAAGTGCAAGAACGATTATACCCCCAAGCAGGGACGCCCGTATATGAAAATACATCATCACTGTGAATCCGAACGCCCCGTAAACGATAGAGGGCGTACCCCAGAGGATATCCAGCGAGAGCCTTGTAAGGTTTGAGATCCCTTTACCCCCGGAATATTCTTTTTGCAGATAGAACGCTATGCCAATACTTAAGATAAATGCCAGCACCGTGCCGCCTGCAGCAAGATAGAGCGAACCCACAATAGCGTTCAGGATGCCGCCTCCCTTTCCAAGGTAATATCCGCCTTCTCCCGTCCTTGTGAGCATATCCAGGCTCAAAACCGGCAGTCCTTTCCAGAGTATTATCCCGATAACATAAATAAGGCTGCCGACCACTATTAAAAGGGATATTATCATCAATACTTTAAAAACCGATTCCTCAATCCTCCGGGACTCCATCAAATAACACCCCGTTCTATCCTGACAAGAACCATCCTTGCAAGTACATTGAATATCATGACCACAATCAGGAGTATCAGCGCTGCAAGCATTATGGCGGAATCATAGAGGTCTATCGACATCATTTCGCCAAAGGTATTCGCAATAAGGGCTGTTAAGGGATAGGCGGGATCGAAAAGTGATGATGGCACTTTAGCAACGTTACCCACGACCATCAGAACAGCCATGGTCTCCCCGAACGCCCTTGAAAATCCAAGAACTATGGCGGCAAAGATTCCCGGACTTGCTTTCCGAAGCACCACATGTTTTATTGTCTGCCATTTTGTGGCACCGAGGGACAGGGAAACCTCTCTCAGGTCATGGGAGACGCTCCTTAATACCTCGCCTGTGACCGAGATTATGATAGGGAAAACCATGATAGAAAGCACTATCCCTCCTGCAAGGATACCGTATCCGCCTATCGTTTCAACACCAACGGCAGGAGCAAGCGTGTTCTTGATAAAAGGCACGACGGCGAGCACACCCCAGAGACCGAAAACCACAGAGGGTATACCTGCAAGCAGGTCGATAATGGGCAAAACCGCCTCCCTGAGCCTGTTACCCGCATATTCGGAAAGGTAGATGGAACTCAGGAGGCTGATCGGGACTGCTATTACGGTCGCAAGACCCGTTACCCATAATGTTCCCATGATAAATGGATAGAATCCGAATTTTCCTGCCTGTGGGCTCCACCCTGTCGATAACAAAAGGTCGGATATGGGAACTGCCGAGAGTATGGGACCGGCTTTGATGAAAAGACCGAGCGCCATAAAAAGTAGCAGCAGGCAGGCAAACACTGTTGCGATAAGCATCAGCCTGCTTGAAACATTGTCCTTGAGCCTTCTTGTGTTCATGATATTTACCCATTAACTCGCAGTTCAATGTAAATAAATAATGCGTATATGATTATCCAAAAATTACTGAGCGAGCCTTTTAGTGCCCGCTCGGCCAAAAATTGATTTTTTTCTCGCCCGGATCATTCCACTTTAGTTAGTCCGCTGTTGATCTTTTCTTTTGGAAGGACTATATATCCTGATTCAGGGATATACTTCTGCCCGTCCGTGAGCGTCCATTTGATGAAATCCTGCACAATACCTGTGGGTTTGCCTTTTGTGACAAGATTCAGGTCTCTTGCAGGCGGCGATGGAAACCTGTCGTTGCCGATAGCATCAACTAACTCGTCCAGTGTCCCGTAGAAGTTCTCCTCAGGGTCTATCTTGCCATTGTTGTTCAGGTCAAGGGGTATTATTTCGATGCCCTCGACAGGCTTTTTGGTATTTGCATCGTATGCGAAGTTTATGTTGTTATAACCGATCCCAAGTTTATCCTGGCTCACGGCCTGGGCAAGTCCCGGGTCACCGTCCACGCCCACGCCTTTTAAATCTTCCTGCTTGTACTTGCCAAGATAGGCTGCCCAGGTTTCGGCCGCGCCGCAGGCATCAGACCGCGTGTACACGTTCACCTTGTCTGCTGCGCCTGTCCCAGTTGCCTGGCCCCATGTTTTTATCGTCTGGTTGATGAACATCTTCTCATATACTTCTTTTTTCAATCCGTTTGCCTTTAGCTGGGCAAGCACGGGATTGTCCTTATTGACCGTGGGCACAACGGCGTCTTTTGTCACTGCTATCCAGTAAGCACCTTTTCCCTCTTCGGAAGTTGTGATCTTCCTTGAGACCATACCGATATCCACAAGCCCACCCAGGGCATCGGTCATACCTTTTCCTGCACCGCCTGCGCTTATGTCAAAGTTCACCTTCGGGTGCAGCTTCTTGTATTCTTCGCCCCACTTGAGCATCATAGGATAAAGGGCAAAAGCGCCTGAGACGCGTATCGTACCTTCCGGTTCTTTTACTTCCGGTGCCTGTGTTTGAGCAGCCGTTGGAGTGGTTTTAGCCTCGTTCACAGGGCTGTTAACGCACCCTGATAATAACGCAACTGTCAGCAACGTTATAAAAATTATTGCTATATATTTTCCTTGCATTAATTCCACCTCGAACAATTCAAGACCTTCATATATCTTTTCATTAAATGGTTGTCATCAAATCCCATCATAGCAAAGATGATTCCTTCTTGAATTCATTTTCGATTCACTGCTTATGAAATAAGCATGTGAAAATAAGCAGGCACATATAAATATGCAAAGAAACAGGCGATAATTGTTAACTTGGTTACAAAATCCGAATAATTGCGGCAAGAATTGACTGGAATGAAAAAAGCGATATGCCAGGTTTTCGTGGAAAACGATTATAATTCAAATTCTTCAATAAAACCTAAAATTAGTTTGTATTTTTCAATATATTTGAATCCCTTATCAGTCAATGTAATGTATTTCCTTCCATTCTCGTCAGTAATCTCTTTAATGAAATCCTTTTCCTGTAATTCATTATAATATTCTGAAAAACTTTGTGATGATAGATTTGAATGTCTCAATAAAGGTGTAGGCTTTATAGAATTATGATGATGCCTGATAATATTCAAAATATCGAAAATCATCTCCAGGCGATCCCTGCGCCTTATTTTGTCCATTTGGCCACCTTATAATAGATTATTCCTATCAGTGCAATCGATATGGCCTCAGATACAATTTGTACTTCAAACGGGAGAAATATTTGTGGACCTAATGGTAATAGATTGACTATCCAGAATAAGACAAATAAGATATATAATATAAAAAGCTGGGAGAAATCTTTTGATTTTATATAGATATAGCAGGCCATAATTATTGTAAAGATAAGCAATGCTGCCTGCGCTAATATCAGAAGAAATGGTGATCTTGAAATAAGCGCAATGCTGGATATTAGAATGGCAATGACATTAAACAACAATAACGTGTTTTCGATGTGTAGTTTCTTCCAGATTAAGCTATATGTTAATGAAAGAATAGCTAATGTGCTAAAGTATCCGTTAATAACCAGAGGGAACGGAAAGATTCTGAATGTATCCAACAGCGAGGAGCTTTCAAAGGTTTGCCTGATTAACATGGCCAAAATGTCCATGAATCTAAAAATATAGGCTAATCCGAAAAATAAAAACGTCATTCTGAAATAATTTATTCCTTCATATTTTGTTAAATCATATATTTCCCTGGTTTTAAAATATATCATAAAACAGATTAATACAACTATCAGGGTATAACCAAGCTCCACAGCCAGTTTTGCTGGATCGATCAAATGGAACGGAGGGGGCATATGCACTATATATTCTCTAAACATTAATATAATAAGTGGACTTAAAATGTACATTTTGCCTTCTTTTTTCTTATAAACGGTTCTGAGAATAGAGTATTTTGAGGTGATACAGAAATGAAAAGAAAAAGTATCCTGGGTTTGCTGGCTCTTATGATGGTCATTGGGTCATTAGGGGTAGCTCAGGCATTCAGCGGAGATTTCTTCGGGATGAATTCTGAGGCAAGATGGAAATCACATTTTTTGTGATGATATTTAGAGAGAGGATTATGGACAGTCCAATAACATCAAAGAGAGAGGGTAATATCCTTCTCAATCTGGAAAATGTCTGGAAAATTTACAGAATGGGCGAAGTAGAAGTACCGGCGCTGAAAGGAGTAAGCGTGAAAATAAAGAAGGGGGATTTTGTGGCTATCATAGGCGCATCCGGAAGCGGCAAGTCAACAATGATGAACCTGATAGGCTGCCTGGACATTCCTTCAAGAGGCAGCATTTACCTTAAATCCCAGGATATCAGCAGATTAAGCGAATCAGACCTGGCATCATTAAGGGGCAGGACTATCGGTTTCATCTTCCAGCAATATAACCTTATTCAGTCAATGTCAGCTTTTGAGAATGTAAAGCTTCCACTTGAATTCCTGGAATATAATGACCGTGAAGCAACAGACAGAGCAAAAGAAATACTGGCACTTGTAGGATTGAAAGATAAAATGCATCACCGCCCAACCCAGCTTTCCGGCGGCCAGCAGCAGAGAGTTTCCATAGCAAGAAGCCTGGCAAGCGATCC
>DATCUE010000003.1:0-36014 GCA_036567605.1 Candidatus Methanoperedens sp.
ACGCTTTAAGCGTATCTTTAAGTAAAACCCCAATTATATTATTCAAATATCCATCCCCTCTGATGTTTTTAATACTACAACAAAATATTTCAGCGGGGATGGTATAAAACTATCTGTTTACCTTCGGAAGTACTGTAGTTATAGCAATCTCTTTTAACATTCATGACAATTAAAAACAATAATGCAAGAAAATGAGAAAGACCCCGGGGATGAAAAACTCCTCATCCTCCCGCTGGGAGAGGAATCCAAAAAGATAACTCAGGTTATTTCAAATGATACTGCGCGTCAGATAATCGAACTTCTTGCAGACGCACCGCTTTCGGCGTCTGATATTGCAGAGCGTTTGATGGCCCCGCTTACAACTGTTACTTACAACCTTGAGAACCTTGAAAGCGTGGGACTTGTTAAGGTTGAGAGGATAAAATACAGCGAAAAGGGGCGGGAAGTAAAGATTTTTGGGCCTGTGAGAAAGCTCATCGTAGTCGTGCCCGATAAGACCGATAAAAGATCCGTTGCCGACCTTCTCAGGAAATACCTGGGAATAATATTGGCTGCCGTGCTTGCTTCAAGCATGGTAGAATTTTTCACGAGAAAAGCAAGTAAGAGCGTGACCAGCCTGGCTGATTTCACAGGTACGCTCGTCCAGGAATCAGGCATACCACCGTCCGTATCCCCTGCGCCTAAGGCTATTCTGAATGAAACTACAAAGAGCGCCGAACTCTACAAGGGAATGGCACCCAACACAACTCTTGTTCCCCAACAGGTATCTGTGGATACGGCATCATCAAATATATCCTCCTCCGTAGCCTCCACTCCTTCAACACAAATGCCAGTCGCAGGATATGAGAATTTAAATATCACCCAGACTCCATCGTCTGTGCAGACGCATATACTTGAGAAGGGCGCAGCAACCAACGCAATGCCGGATATCCTGACAAGGATCGCTGATACAATTACAGCCCACCCCGGCATCGTTTTCCTGCTCGGGTGCCTGTTTATAATCGCTCTCTTCGTTATCCTGGATTTGAGAAGAAAGAAGAAAAACGATTAAGGAATTAAAGTTATAGCTTACAATTGTTTGGCGCGCAGTTCACTTTTCTTTTTCTCAAGGAACTTATAAACAGGACCATGCGATGATCCTTCCAAAAGCATATCGATGCCTGCCCTTGCAACAGCATTCTGTTCCGGATATCCTATCAGGCTGATGGTTTTTCCATAAACGGAAATGCGTGCTGAAGTAAGAGTCTCAAAGACTTCGCGGGTTTTCCCGTCTTTGCCGATTATTCTTCCTTTCAGGCGCTGCATATCTTTTTCAGTTCGCGCGATGTTGGAAAGGTCGATCATTTCAAACATAAGAAGATCATCATCAAAGAGGTGGAGAGCCTTTTCGGGACTGAAACCTCTTGCTATTGCCTGGACTACTTCCCTTGTGCGCAATCCTTTGACCGGGTCTTTGGGTTCCTTTATTTCGACATCTCCTGTCTGGCTCTCGATATTCAGTATCGCTGTTGATTTTTCTTCGATCAGTTCTTTAGTAGTACCTTTCGGCCCGACCAGAACCGCAATCCTTTCAAGTGGAATTTTTATGTGCTCTATCATTCTTTCCCTCTTTTATCATTGAAATCATTTCATTCTCATCCATTGATATATTAAATTTATCAAAAAACCGAAGGACATTGACCACATCGCGCTTCAGGTACGCCTCGGCGTTAAAGTGATCCGTAGTCACGGACTGGCCCATGTCTATTATTACCGGTTCCTTATGATTCATATCGACCAAAATATTATATTCGCTTAAATCAGCATGAACCAGTTTGGCTTTAGAATACAAAAGATTCATATACCCGACAACCAGATCAAAAATATGCCTGGCTTCTTCCCCGGTGAGTGCCACATCTTTTAATTGCGGCATGGGTATGCCGTCCTTCCCGATAAATTCCATCAGCAGGATATTCCGTCTGGTGATATAAGGCTTCGGCACCCGTACTCCTGCGTCCTCCGCCCTCTTGAGATTTTTGAATTCTTTTTTTGCCCATGCAAAAATCAAGTCCTTCCTGTTTTGCTTGATACCGATGAACCGCGGGTCTCCCAGAATATATTCTTTCATTGCATTGAAATTAGCAGTAGAAATCATGTATATCTTTACTGCAATCTCTGAAATGTCATCCTTTTTAGCTATGGCATGGAAGATATTGGCCTCTTTTCCAGTGCTGACCGATCCCCCAAGGGCAGTGATATAACCTTTTCTTGAAAGCTCGTAAAGGGCCATCAAAGTGGCAGTGTCAAAAACATCCCCAAACACCTCTCTCAGGCTTGAATCCTTGATCCGCATGCGTAATTCATCGACTCTCTCATCCATGCGGCGAAGCTTCTTGTCACTGACCATACTATGGATCTAACTTTTTAAAAATCCCTTGCGTTCGAGCCAGTTAACCTGCGGGCCGCTGTATTTCCAGACGATATCGGCTTTTTCATTCTGAAAAGACCACGGGACAATAATAACAACATCCCCTTCCATTATCCATATCCTTTTTTTGATTTTGCCGGGAATGCGAGCAAGCCTTACGACACCATCCATGCACCTGACCCTTATCTTGTTAGCCCCAAGGAGGGTTTCAACAATCCCCAGGACTTCGTTCGCACTTTTTTGTGGAATGCGAACCCTTGTAAATTCTTCAGGTTGTGGATTGTTATTTGCTCGCTGTTTCAGTATAACACCTCATGATTCATCATCTTATTGTCCCTGCTGTATGTAAAGGTTACTGAGAGCGAATAGAGGAAAAAATCCATAAAATTATGCGATATCTATTTTACGGGCTATTATAATGAAGTCATGCCAAATCATCATATGTCAAAAATTTCGATACTCGGTCTTGAAGGTACTGCCTGGAATTTGAGTGCGGCCATTGTTGATGAGAACGATGTAATAGCCCAGACTACAGCCACATACAGTCCGCAGACCGGAGGCATCCATCCGCGTGAGGCAGCGCAGCATCATGCAAGCCACATCACCGGTGTGGTGAGGGAGACCCTTGAAAAAGGAGGAGGAAATATCAGTGCAGTAGCTTTTTCACAGGGACCGGGGCTCGGGCCATGTCTCCGCACCGTGGCAACCGCGGCACGGGCCCTGGCATTATCCCTTGATGTCCCCCTTATCGGAGTAAATCACTGCATAGCCCATATCGAAGTGGGAAGATGGAAAACGCCTGCCAGTGATCCTGTCACATTATATGTAAGCGGTGCGAATTCGCAGGTACTGGCTTATAGGGCTAACCGCTACAGGGTTTTTGGTGAAACGCTCGATATAGGTATCGGGAACGCCCTTGACAAGTTCGCAAGGAGTGTTGGACTTTCGCATCCTGGGGGCCCGAAAGTTGAGGAACTGGCCAAAAAAGCCACACGATATATCCCGCTGCCCTATACTGTAAAAGGCATGGATTTCTCATTTTCAGGCCTTACCACGGCGGCGCAGGAATCAATTAAGAAATCTACGCTGCCTGACGTATGCTACTCTTTCCAGGAAACTGCTTTTGCGATGCTTGTTGAAGTAACTGAGAGGGCCGTTGCCCATACGGGAAAGAGTGAAGTCCTCCTTGCAGGGGGTGTGGGAGCAAACGCGAGGTTGCGGGAGATGCTTGCAATCATGTGCGAAGACAGGGGTATCGAGTTCTATGTGCCTGAGAAGCGGTTCATGGGCGACAACGGGGCCATGATAGCATATCTTGGCCTCCTGATGTATAAATCAGGATACAGGACTTCAATTCAGGATTCAAGGGTCAATCCCAACTTCAGGCCCGATGATGCGGAGGTCACATGGCGGTAGTTAGTTCCTCTATAATAGCAAGCGGTGCCGAAGCTGTGATAGCACTTGAAGGAAGTACGATAACCAAGACAAGAATACAGAAACGGTACAGGCTCAGGGAGATAGATGAGACCTTGCGCAACGGGAGGACAAAAACGGAAGCCAGGTTGATATCGGAAGCGAGGAGGTGCGGTGTTCCCACTCCGATAATCAGGGATGTTACGGAGTATGAAATAAAAATGGAGTATATTGATGGAATGCCACTCAAAAATATAATAACCCCTGCGCTCTGTGAGCAAACAGGAATTCTTATCGGACGCCTGCATTCCTGCGGGATCGTGCACGGCGACCTTACGACCTCGAACATTCTATTTAAGGATGGAAAGCTGTACCTGATAGATTTCGGTCTTGCATATCTTGACAAAACTGTTGAGGCACGGGGTGTGGATGTTCATGTACTCTTCCAGACGTTCGAGAGCACCCATGAAAACCATGAAGAACTTATAGAAGCTTTTAAAAAAGGATATTCCAGAACTTTCAAGGATGCGCCGGAAGTCCTGGACAGGGTTAAGGAAATCGAATCACGGGGAAGATATGCTTGAATAATTCAAAAAGTTATATATACAAATGATTGAATTGAGTATTTAAATGGTGGTAGTTGCGATCTCATGAATAGCAGAACATTAAAGTTTCTATTAATTATATTAACAGTTGTAATATTGAGTGGATGTATTCAAACACAATATAAAAAAAATCAGCAACCATCAGAAAATGCCACAGCATTATTAACGCCAAAAATTGAAGAGGTGGAGAATGAAAAATTTATTGGCAGACTTGATTTGTCTTCCTGGATCAATGAGTCTATCAAGGTAAGCCCAGATGGCAAACGGACGGCTTATACGGCTAAACTGGGCAATAAGCGGTTTGTGGTTGTGGATGGAAAAGAAGAAAAGCAATACGATGCCATCAGAAACGGGACTCCCATATTCAGTCCTGACAGTAGGCGAGTGGCTTATGGCGCTTCTCTGGAGAATAAAGGATTTGTGGTAGTGGATGGAAAAGAAGAGAAGCATTACGACAACATTGGAGCGGTCATTCTTGTATTCAGTCCTGATAGCAACAGGGTGGCTTATGCAGCCATGCTCGGGAATAAAATGTTTATTGTGGTGGATGGAAAAGAGGAGAAGTATTACGATGGCATTGGAGCAGGCAGTTTTGTCTTCAGCCCTGATAGTAAGCGAATCGCCTATGGTGCTAAATTAGGTAATAAGAGCCTTGTAGTAATAGATGGGAAAGAGGAAAGGCAATATGATGGCATAGGAGTAAGCACTCCCATTTTCAGCCCCGACAGCAAGCACGTGGCTTATACTGCAAATGAAGGCAAAGAATTTTTTGTAGTTGTGGATGGCAAAGAGGAAAAGCGTTACGATGATGTTACCATTCCTCTTATCTTCAGTCCTGACAGCCAGCATCTGGCTTATGCAGTTCAACTGAACGATAACCGGTTTGTGGTTGTGGATGGAAAGGAAGGGAAACAATATGATGATATCGGAAAAACTCTAACATTCAGCCCTGATAGCAAAAGGATAGCTTATACCGCAGTAATGGACAATAAATTGTCTGCCGTTATTGATGAAAAAGAGGGAAAACAATACGATAACTTCGAAATAGGCACTCCTATCTTCAGTTCTGATAGCAAGCGTGTGGCTTATTTGGCAACGCTGAATAATAAGTGGTTTGTTGTAGTGGATGGAATGGAAAAACTGTATGACGATGCCGGCATCCCCGTATTCAGTCCTGACAGCCTTCATGTAGCCTACAGGGCTAAACTGAATGGTAAGTGGTTTGTTGTACTGGATGGAAAAGAAGGGAAGCAATATGATGGTATTGGGAAAACCATAACATTCAGCCCTGATAGTAAAAGGATAGCTTATGGAGCAAAAGAAGGCGGAAAGTGGTTTGTAGTTGTGGACGGAAAAGAAGAAAAACAATACGACGATTTTGGAGAAGGCACTCTTGTCTTCAGTCCGGATAGCAAAAGTGTGGCTTATATGGCTACGATGGACAACAATTGGTTTGTAGTAGTGGATGGAAAAAAGGGAAAGGAATACAATGGCATCTTTATAAAAGGGGGAGGAAGGATTTTTTTTGATGCTCCCAACCGCATCCATTACCTTGCCATAAAAGATGGCGGCATATATTTAGTGAATGAAAAGATAGAGTGAAGTACAGTATGAAAAATAAGACCCGTCATGCCCAGCAGGGTTTATTGACGGGATTGTCGGGATAAAAATATAGAAGATTGGTAAGCCCCGGCTTACACTCTTAATACCCTCCTCCTGAACTTGACCCTCCTCCTACTGAAATCGTAGGCGTAGGTGTTATCTTTACCGTTGGCGTAGCGGATGCCGAAGATGCATTTACCACAATGGTCATTTCAGGAGACCAGTAGAAATTGCCGTTTATTATGGCATGTGCCCTGAAATAAGTGGTTCCTGTGGTGTTAATAGTCAAGTTTGCACTGAAGTCCGCGGGTATTATCCCACCCTGCGGAGTGGTAAGGCTTGGGTAGCTCTGGAGAGTGAGAGGCTCGGATTCCGATTGGGGCCCGTAATGCACGGCCGTATGCGTAATATTTACCTCGGTCGGACTGTTGACCCTCCATGATATCACAAAACTGCGCCCTGCTATTGCTGTGGCGGGTGCATTAAGTACTTCCACACTGGCGCTTGGTGTCACTACAGGCGTGGCCGTTGGAGTGGGCACTGCCGTGGGTTGAGTTCTGGTTGGCGTGGGCGTAACCCCCGGGGGCTGTTGGCTTACACACCCTGAAATTATCAGTGATAGTACTATAGCTATTAAATATATTCCCTTTCCCATAAAATAACCTCCAATAGTACGTTATTTGAGAAAGTATATAACTCTATCTGATGACCCTGTATATTTCTACCCCGCCCCTGTATGCAAGTTCAAAATTAGATGTATTTTCAAATTTTCTTAACCCTGCGGGATTATATTTTTTTAATTCCTTATCGCCGATTGACACGTATGATACATTGTATTTCTTCAATAATAAGGAAGCCTCATAATAATCTGAAGTATTGTATATCTTGTCAACGTCGTCTATTCGCTGCGATAATTCTTTCCAGTTGTTCCGCCACATGATTTCATGTCCCACCCAGCCAATGACAGTTGGCAATCCGGTATATGCCGATAAAAAAGATGTGTCCTTGAAGCTTTCTCCGGGCGCTTCCAGCATAACCGGCGTATTATTGATATTCATATTGATCCAGTAAATTGCATCATAAGTACCGTAATTGGTTTTCTTCATAAAAGCCAATCCATCAAGGCTGGGGCTGCTGCTGAACCTTTCTGCCTTTGCATAAGTTCCTGTGTAAAGATAAATTGAATTAAGCACAATAAGAATCGATAACATTGCCAGCACAACATTCCTCATGCTGTACTTCTTCTTATAAATGTCAAAAAAAGCATACGCGCAAGCCATGCTCCAGAGTATCCATACCTGGATATAATATTTAAATACGGTATTCATTCGCTCCCATGAACCACCAAGCAGATCATCAAAATAGAATAATTCACAGAATACAAGGATGCCAAGTCCCATAACTATCAATGCAGATGTAAATAGCCTGTTCGTATCATTATTCTTATAAAATGAATATATATCTACAGCACTTAAAACAGCAAGAGGCACAAACACCGAAAGGGTTTGAAAATTGGGAACGAAATATAATGATATACTTGATAAGGATAGTAAAACCAGAATTTCCTTTTTATTTTTTAATTCAGGGAAATTGATTATCAAAAATGAAAATATCAAAAATAAAAACAGGTTGTATATAGTTAAGAAGTTGATCAATTCAGTTCTTTCGACGACGGGTTTAATACCATTCAGGCTGGACGATTTAAAATCATAAATAAAAAGAAAGAACATCAAAAATCCGGCAAGGAGTACAATCAAGCCTGTACCCAGGCTTCTTAAGAAGCCAATCTGTTCCACGATTTTCCCTGATTGCAGCCTGGATTGAACATATTTCAATATCAGTGCCAGGACGAAGAAAGCTGCGTATGTAAAGTAGTCCCAGGAATTGAATGCAAAAAGAGAACCTATGGACAGACCGAGAAAAATGATGGATATTGTTGCGATCTTTTTTGATAAATAAAAATCAAGGATTAACATTAACGCAAGGAGAACGAATGGCATGGCGATAACATGGGCATGAAGGTCCCCGAATATGAAACTGAAATATGGGAATTCGTTTATCGTATAGGGTATGATTCTGGATGCTCCCCAATAATCTATTATATCAGGCACATTTCCCCACGGGCTTACCGTAATACCGAGCAAATGGGCCGATATTACCGCGGCAGGATATAAGTTACCTGCAAATACGAGCAGAAACATCGTGAAAAAACCTGCTTTCTTACTGTGCGTAAGATTATATCCGATCCCAAATGCAGCGTTTGCAGCAAGCGCCGGTATCAGGGACATGCCAATATTGTAGGCTACATATCCTGGAGTCTCGGCGAGTCTGGTAAGAGTAGCGATTGTAAATGTTCCGAAATAATAATACATGTTCACTTTGAACCCTGAAAGCCATGTGTCATTAGGAGGTAAGCTGCTGCTTCTCAGGATCGAGTTGAAAAGATTGAAGTCGTTGGTTTTTTCTCCAAGGTATATCTGGGGATTGAACGCCCTTATTACCAGGAAAAATAAAAAAACAGAACCGAATATTATTTCATTACGTAAGAGTAGCCTTCTGTCGATAGCGGGTTTGAGCCTTATAAAAAAATA
Source organism: Candidatus Methanoperedens sp. (assembly GCA_036567605.1). Lineage (GTDB taxonomy): Archaea > Halobacteriota > Methanosarcinia > Methanosarcinales > Methanoperedenaceae > Methanoperedens. The sequence continues at coordinate 8,619 of DATCUE010000003.1, forward strand.
GACCGAAAATATACAGATCAGCAGCAGGGCAAGAATTACTTCGTATCTGCTGTAACCAATGGCATATGACATTATCCATGAAATATATGCAAGAAACAAGATACCCAGTATCTTTGAAACAGAATAGCCGCGGTCAGGGAGGTTTCGGCAGACAGAAGATACGATAGGAAGAGCGATAATCCCGAGGAATACCGCAAGCAGGTACCATATCAATACATTTGCTATTTCACCCATAAGAATTCGCACCACAATCTGAATATCTGTGAACCCATCCCGAAGACGTCTTTTACCAAATTAACTTTTGTGGTGCCGCCGTGTTTCCATTCTACGGGAAATTCTTTCACCCTGAATCCTGCGCGCTGGGCACGGACAAATAATTCGGTGTCCCAGAACCAGTGTGTATCTTTTACTTCATCAAGTATCTGAAAAAGGGATGAGCGCTTAAAAGATTTAAAACCGCACTGGTGATCATATAGATTTGAACCCAGCATCGTCCTTGTCAGGAAATTAAAACCAGAGCTTGCAAACCCCCTTTTAAAAGGCCTTTTGACATTGCTCTGCGGGAGCATGCGGGAACCCGTGGCGAAATCGTAATTGTCGCGTATGGATTGGATCAGTTCTCTTAAATGCTTCATATCCGTGGCAAGGTCAACGTCAATATAACCGAGTATCTCACCTTTCGAGGTTTTAAATGCCCGGTTCAGGGCGCGTCCCCTGCCCTGTCTTTCATCAGAATGAAGATGCACAACGAAATCGTGTTTTTTTGCGAGAGCTTCGCAAATCCTGTCAGTTCCGTCCTTGCTGCCGTCTTCGGCGATTATTATCTCAAAAGAGGGCGTTATCCCGCGCAGGGCCACAGCTGTCCTTTCCACTGTATTTTCTATCCTCGCTGCCTCATTGTAAGCCGGAAGGACGATTGAAACTTCGACGATATTCATACCTCCTGTTCCATTATCGCCTCAGCGCACTTAAATCCCGCTACAACCGACCCGTTCATGCTCCTTTCAGGATAATTCGCCTCAGAGAACATCCCTGCCAGGTAAAGCCCCCTGATATTGGTTCTATAAGGAAGGACTTTTTTCCCATACCCAACCTCATACACAGGCGCAGTATCGATATCGCGCCGCAGGCGCCACCATTTAATTTTTTTCCGAAATCCAGGGAAAAGTTTCTCAAGGCCGTTCATATACAGCTCAATGACTTCTTCATCACTTGACTTCCAGAGCACGCTGTCCCGGTTCTGGAAGTACGATGTCACATACATCAGGTGTTCACCATAGTCTGATTCGGGGATAAAATTCGTGTGCTCTATCACTGCGCCAAAAGGCACATCTTCTTTTATGTTCAGCCAGTAGATATCGTCCATGACCTTCTCCGAAATTCCAAAGAGTGCGCATGCAGTCCCCTGGTAACTGATATTTAAATCAAGCCCTAAAAGGCCGCGGTCCAAAATCTTATTAAGGGTTGACGGGGCAACGGTTGAAATGATCCTGTCGCATTGAATGAATTTCTCGCCCGCAGTTATACCGCGAACAGAACCGCCGGCGACTTCGATGCGTGATACGTTGCCCGGAATTATGTATGCCCCCCTGTTCCTTATATTATCCGTCAATTTCTCGATGAGCGCATTGAAACCACCGCGCATATATCCAAGTCTCTCACCGTTCGCGCCCCTGTTCGAGCGTATCTGCACGCGCCCCAGAAGCCACGCAGCCGATACTTTATCTTTGTTATCCCCGAACTTGCTTGAAAGCAGGGGGAGAAAGAAATTATTATAGACCGATTCCCCGGCTGTATCCATTATCCATTCTTTTGCTGTGATATCATCAAAAGGAGCAGCGTCTTTTATACCCTTAGCTTTCAGCACGAGCAGGGTCAACCTGATAACATCCATTAACGGGAGGGCTTTCAGGATTTCAAAAGGTGTGTTCATCGCGTGGATTTTGCCGTTAAAATAATATCCTGTTGAGCCCCTCAACCATTCAAGCTTGCTGCCAAGCCCGAGTTCGCCTATAAGGGAAATCAGTTCTTTATCGCTTGAGAAAATATGATGATAGTATTTCTCTATATAGTATATACCTGCGCCCGCCCTCAGGGCGTAACTTGATGCCATGCCTCCAAGCTCAGGATCTTTCTCGATAATCACCACTTCGTCCCTGCCTGAAAGCCTGTATGCCACGGCAAGTCCGGAAAGCCCGCCTCCAATGATTACGGTTTTCATGACACACCGATATAGTAATGAGGGAATATATAAAGAATGGTAGAATCAGGATTTCTTGATGGACTCGAACGGGAATAAGGTATTGAGGTTTTTGATGATGTACTGTATGGTGTTCCTCCTGATACCTGTGAGGGAAAAGGCTATCTTTTGAGCCATCAACCTATGATTCCAGAAAGGGGACGGTTTCTTGATAAAAACTTATAAGAAAACTTCATGAAACGGAAGAAAGAGGAGGAACATATAAAACATATAGGAGATGAAAAACAATGGAGGCAATTGTAAGTACCGTATATAATATTAAATATGCACGTTTTGGGAGACGATTCGTGGCAGAAACAATAGACAGTTTAATAATAATATTCATTGGAGGGATTTTGGGTTTAATTGTTGATTATTTTTATAATATGATTGGAGGGAACAGAAACAATATAAACATTTTATTCATTATCGTATTTTTTATTATTTTTTATATATATGAAGCAGGGATGGAGAGTTCTTTTCAACAGGCAACCATCGGAAAAAAAGCCCTGGGGATGATTGTTACAGACTTGGATGGAAATAGAATTTCGTTTGGCCAAGCATCAATCAGGTTTATCGCAAAGAATATTATACCATTTGCATACATTACAATTTTATTTACCAAGAAAAAACAAGGGCTTCATGATTTTATTGCAGGAACTTTAGTGATAAATAAACAGAAATCCAGCATCCAATCGTGATTGTGGGAATAATTACAGTTTATATCTTTGCAAACTCCGCTGCCTTCCCCAGCTCTTCCTCTATCCTCAGAAGCTGGTTATACTTCGCGTTCCTCTCGCTTCTTGCAGGTGCGCCAGTCTTTATAAGCTCTGCGCCGATGGCGACCGAAATATCCGCTATCGTGGTATCCTCGGTCTCTGCCGACCTGTGGCTCACGACAACCTTGAACCTGTTTTTCTGTGCAAGTCTTGCAGCATCAAAAGCCTCAGACAGCGTACCTATCTGGTTGACCTTCAGCAACAGGGCATTCCCTGCGCCCATTTTTATGCCTTTCTCAAGCCGTTTCACGTTAGTCACAAAAAGGTCATCGCCAACGATTATTGTGTCCTTCATTTTTTTGGTCAGGGCAGCAAAATCATCGAACGCCTCTTCATGGAAAGGGTCTTCGATTGAAAGGATGGGATATGTCTTAACGAGGTTGGCATAATAATCGGCCAGGTCGTCGGGCGAGAAGGAGCGTCCATCGATGCTGTATATACCCTTCTCGTAGAACTCTGAGGCCGCCGCATCAAGACCGATACTGATTTCTTTCCCGTATCCCGCCTCTTCAATGGCAGAGGTGACAGAATCAAGAGCATCCCTTGTGTTTGAGATCGGGGGGGCGTAACCGCCTTCGTAACCCACATTGACGGCTGATGCGCCATATTTTTTAACAAGTATGGTTCCCAATGTGTGATACGTCTCGGCTCCTATGCGCAGTGCTTCAGAATATGTCTTTGCACCTCTTGGCTGTATCATGAATTCCTGGATAGCGAGCTGATTTCCTGCGTGTTTTCCCCCGTTTATTATGTTCATGGTCGGGCAGGGGAGCGTGAAAGAGTTCGCGCCGCCAAGATAGCGGTAGAGTGACAGGCCAAGAGAATCTGAGGCCGCATGTGCGATGGCAAGTGAGACACCGAGCATGGCATTGGCGCCAAGTCTTGATTTATTCGGGGTGCCGTCAAGCTCAAGCATCATCATATCGATTTCGCGCTGGTCGCGCACATCCATGCCGATCAATGCCTCTTTTATCTCTGTGTTGACATTATTTACCGCTTTTGCGACTCCCTTGCCGAGGTAGCGTTTGTCCTTATCTCTCAACTCGAGCGCTTCATTCGTCCCTGTGGATGCGCCCGACGGGACGCTTGCGCGGCCGAAACCGCCTTCAGTCAAAACATCGACTTCTACTGTAGGATTGCCCCTTGAATCAAGTATTTCCCTTGCGTGGATATGCTCAATTGTAAACAATGTCTCACCTTTTTGACTGAATAGGCACGATTGTACTTAATTTTAAGTATCGTTCTGAATAATGGAGATAATGGCTTGAAGATGGAGATTTATGAAACTAATCATCTTATCGGATACTCATATCAGGGAAGGACAGTCACTTCTTTCGCTTCTTCCTTCCGGTCTTATCTCCATCATTAATAATTCTGACATCATCATTCACGCAGGGGATTTTGAGTCGCTTGAATGCTATAACGAACTTCGTAATCTGGGGAAGCTCATAGCTGTTCACGGGGATACGGATTGCCCTGAACTCATGAAACTGCTTCCTGAGCGTACCACCATTGAAGTGGAAGGTGTGAAAATCGGGATCATCCACAAAGGACAGCTTACATCCGAGCATACGGATGGATTGCGCTACCTTGCGCGCGAGATGGATGCCGATATCCTGGTATTCGGCCACTTTCACCACCCCATCGTGGAAAAAACAGATGTGCTGCTCATCTCTCCCGGTAGCGTCACGGTCCCGGGAATTGCAGAGCCAAGCGCGATAGAGCTTGATATTATAAAAAACATGGTAAAAGGTAAAATAATCAGATGCAAAGATAATGTTTGCAGTTATTTTGAATATGAAAAATCCTGAGCTACTTCCTGTTTTCCAGATGCTTCCTAATGATATCCCGTATTTCATCGGGATGACCGAGCACTGTTATCCCGCTCATTTTCCGCAGTTTTTCAACTGCCTCGATATCAATATCGCGCATTGTCAGTGTAAGTTTCTTTCCGCCCGGTAAATCCGTTGTAATCTCGCCTCTTCTCTGGTCTGCGGGAAATATATACACTGGTACTTTTGCCTTCATGGCCTGCGCCGCAGCATTGGTAAGGAGAGTATCAGATATCCCGGAAGCGATTTTTGCGACGGTGTTGGAGGTTGAAGGCGTGATAAGAAAAAAATCGTACCTGCCAAGCTGCAGGTCTCCTACAAGGAACGGGATGTTGGGTGATTTTTCAGTATATGTCTTCGGGAAGCTTGTTTTCAGATCATTAAAGAGTTTGTACCATTTTACGACCATCTCGCCTGCCTGCGAAAGGAATACCTTAACTTCCAGGTTATGTTCTCTTGTGACCTCTTTTATTATATCAAGGCTTTCTTTGAGGTAATCGCCGCAGCCCGTTATCCCCCATGCTATTTTCAGAGTCACTATAATCTTTTCTCCTTAATCATTAAAGCCATGTTTATCAACCTGTTGACCGTCTTTCGCATGCTCTTTAAGCCCTCCTCGTCCTCCTTCGCGCCCTCTGCTCCCCTGTCTTTAGACCAGAAAGCGCCGCCAAGGTTGGCACCGAACGAACCTCCGCCCACCGGGATGGCTTCATTAATCACATAAAAATTAAGTATTGCCTGTATCGATGGTTCCTGGCCGCCTATGCGATCGCCCCCGACTGCAAGCGCCGCGCCCGGTTTGTTCATGATAAAATGGAGGTCCTGCGCCGCTATCGCCCTGCACCTGTCCATTATGACCTTAGTCTGGCCGCTCACCATTCCCTGGTACACGGGGGTGCCGATAATGAGCGCATCGGCCCATTTTAATTTTTCATATACCTCCTGCATATCGTCGTTGTGGACGCAGCCTTTCCTGTTCTTTATACAGAAATCGCAGTGGATGCAGAAGTTGAGCCTCTTTCCCATTGCAGAAAAGTATGAGGTTTCAATGGGATATTTCTCAGCGGCGTATCGCAGGGCTTCCCGCACAATGTAATCTGTTGCAGCCTTTCGCGGGCTGCCCGAGATGCCGAAGAGTTTTAGTCCCATATTGTTTTCACTTCCCCGGATTTTGAGATTTCACTATCATTGGTTATCAATGGGACTTTATATTTCTTTGCTAAAGCTGCCACCATCCGGTCATGCAATTCAGGGATTTTTGAGACAGCCACATTTCTCCAATCCTGCAAATCAAGGTCTTTTACCTCTATGTAAGCGCATTTTGACAGATTTTCAAACATTTTGGAAATTTCTTCGTTTGCATTTTTCTTTTGCTTTTTGAATACGTATATCGATTCACCGATTGAAATAGACGGAAGAATCAATTTCAAATTGCCATTTTCCGCTTTCTTGAATATATTTTCCAGCTTTTCCGACAAAGTATCTGTCAGGTAATGGATAAAAGTGACAGTATCTATTACGAATCTATCCGCCATTTTGACCTGATCTCCTTTATGCCTTCATCGATCTCTTTTTCCGTGAGCTTCCCCTTCCATATCCCGCGCAGGGATGCAGTCTCGCGTTTCAAGATAACACCTGATTCAGTGGGCACGAGGATAACTTCGTCTCCTTTGAGAAGGTGCAATAGTTCTCTGACTGCCTTAGGAATTGTAATCTGGCCTTTGCTTGTGATTTTTGATTTGTAGGCTTCCATTTTATTGATCTCCTTACTTCAGGTATTACTTTTTTTGCATTTATACCTATTCATTAAATACTCTTTCACTAAATAACGAAAAGAAAAAAATATATTGCCGTTGAGAATAATATTTGGGAATCAAATATAACCGAATTCAACTGAATACCATTGAATTTAAGAGGTAACTCAATTGGAAACAAATCGAGAAACGTGCTTTGTAATTATGCCATTTAGCAAAACATCTAAAGAGCATACTGAAAATTACTGGACAGAGAATTTCGAAGTCTTGAAATCAATTATTGAGGAGAATCCGAATCTTGAGGCCCGGCGCTCACAGGCATTGCGTGGAGATATTTTGAAACAAATCATTACTGACCTTGTTGTTTCTCCAGTGGTAGTTGCCGATCTTACAGATAATAATACGAATGTTTATTGGGAGCTTGGAGTTCGCCAGAGTTTTAAGCATGGTACAATCACGATTGCAGAATACGGGACAAAACTTCCTTTCGATATAGGTGGAAAAGGTACTCTTTTTTATTATCCAAAAGATCATTTGAAGATGAAGGGATTTACCAAGCAGTTCAAAGAAGCTATCCAAGATTGTTTATTATATCGAGATAGGCCCGATAGCTTTGTGCTGGAGACTCTTTCTGGCAGAGGGACACTATTTGAGATTTTTCATAGAGATGAAACGATCCGCAGATTGGATGCGGTATTATCAGAATGCGATAGGAATTTAATATTTTTAGAAAGTGTTTCTAAACATGCCCAGTATAATCAAAAAAACAAAAATAAACGTCAGTATCCTTCCTCTCGTTTCAGGATAATTACAATTGAATTATTAATAACAAATCGTTATGTAAATGAAGATCAGACATTTTTCAAATCTGCTGAAAATTGCTGGAATAAACTCAATGCAATAAATGAACAGATGAACAATTGGCAAAATTTTTCTGAACTTACGGAAGCATTTATTTTGAAGGGAGAAAAAGATACTAAAAAAATCATTGAATACTTCAAATCGAAAGTGGAAGTTGCCCGTAATAAGCTTATTAAATGTGTTTAAAAAAATCATAATCGATGATTACTTCTCAATTATCGTCTCCTCTATCTTTATCCCAAAATGCCTCGCTGCGGCCTCAAAATACACAAGCACCTCATCGCCCTCCTTAAGCGCGGTCACAGGTACCGGCTTCCCGTCGCCGCCAACAAGCTTTATGGTCTCTGCGTTCTGAAGCAGCGTCTTTATTCTTGTTCCTTCCACTTCGGCTTCAACAAGCATAAGCGGGCGTCGTTCTATCTTCACCCTCCCGACAACGGCAGGGCGCGTTTCCCCTTCCCTGTCAACTATAAGGACGTCATCACCCGAGGCAAGCTCAGAGAGGTAGCGGGTCTTTTCACCGACCCGGATATAGGCATGCACTGCGCCTGCGTTCACCCTGAAAGGGCGCGCGGCCACGTAAGGGCTTTCCTCGGATTCTGAGTGCACAAGGAAGAGGCCGTTGCTCTGCGAACCTATCAGCATCCCTTCCCCCGGGACCATCAGCGAAGCCGTATCAACGCATACCCTGTCACCCATGCCAACCTGCTTTACCTTTGTTACACTGGCTTTTGCAAGGGGTATTTTTTCCATCCCCGACCTGTCTCTGACCGCGATCACTTTCTTTATCTCCGATATGTCATCAGTATCAAGTAATACGCCGTCTGAGCCGTGCTCCAGCGTCTCAAGCGCAAGTTTCGCTTCCTCCGAGTTCCTGACCCCGGCGATTATTTCCACGTCAAGCTTCTGCAGGCCAGCTATCAGGTTCTCAAGCGGGATGACCTTCCAGTCCGTACCAATTACGACCAGGTAATCACATACCTTTCCGAGTTCAACAGCGAACTCCTCATATTTCTTGTTCTTGATAACAACATATCCGGCAACTGTCTTTCCTTCTTTGGCGAGGCGCAGCGCCTTTGATATGTCATCTGAATGCGTGAAATCCGCAGGCAACTTCCGTGTCCCGTCGCCTTCGTTGCCTATACCCACTACCACTATGTCGGCGTCCGTCACCGGCGCTGCGATCTTAATATTACCCAGCTCTCTTGCTTTTTCAACATCCCCGGCACTCAAAAGAATGCAATCGGCACCTGATTCAAGCCCTGTAGTAATGCGGGGCTTATTTTTCTCCCATGCTTCACTGTCAGCTTTAATCCATACGGCTTTTTCCTTCTTCACCGCAGTGCCTCCATGGCATCTTCCACACTTCTACCTTTGTGGACGATAAGCGTCAGGGCGCGTGTCATCGCTGTCGGGTTATCATGCTGGAACACATTCCTTCCTATCGCAACGCCGCGGCCTCCCGCATCTATTGCGGCGCGTACCATTGCAAGGAATTCCTCATCCGTATTCGTTTTGGGGCCCCCGGCCATTACCACGGGCACCGGGCATCCTTCAACAACAGTCCTGAAAGTGTCGATATCTCCTGTGAAATTGGTCTTAATTATATCCGCGCCAAGTTCAGCGCCGACACGCGCGACGTGGGCCACGACCTGCGGTTCATTTGAGTTCTTTATGTCTTTCCCGCGGGGGTACATCATAGCTATAAGTGGCATTCCCCAATTATCGCACTCTTCCGAAACCGCTCCCAGTTTCTTCAACTGGTCTGCTTCAGTCTCAGAACCAATATTTATATGCACGCTCACGGCATCAGCGCCCATTTTAATAGCTTCTTCCACGGTGCATACCTGCACTTTGTCATTGGGGTCGGGGCCGAGCGAAGTGGAAGCGCTCATATGAATAATAAGCCCGATATCGCGCCCGTATCCGCGGTGGCCGTGTTTTGCCATTCCCTTTTGTAAAAGGACGGCATTCGCTCCGCCCTGCGCCACCTTGTCCACCATATTCGCAAGATTCTCGATGCCTCTCACAGGCCCCATGGAAATACCGTGATCCATTGGGATTATCACCATGTTCCTGCTTTCCCTGTCCATTATCCGTTCAAGTCGTATTTTCTTACCGATTTCTGACAATTTATATCACCTTATTCATTTTCATGTTAGTATGTAACACACTAACACGGCAATGGCTGTATATATAATTTTTCAATCGATTCGAAATTTGCATGACCAATGTATTTATATGAGGTTATCCAATTCAAAATGGGTGTTTTAAAATGGTAGATTTTTTTCCAGTTGGAATAATTGTTTTGCTGTTGATTGTGGCAATACTTGCACAGGCGATTAAAGTCGTGAGGGAATACGAACGTGTTGTGATTTTCAGGATGGGAAGATTATTCGGGGCAAAAGGTCCGGGAATATTTCTCATAATTCCAATCATTGACAGCCTGATGAAGGTGGATCTGAGGATAATAACGATCGATGTGCCGAAGCAGACAATAATCACAAGGGACAACGTAAGCGTGGATGTTGATGCTGTTATTTATTACCGTGTAGTTGACCCTACATACGCTGTTACCAAGGTAGAGAACTACAGGATAGCCACAAGCATGCTGGGTCAGACAACATTGAGGGATATCCTTGGCCAGATAGAACTGGACGACCTTCTTTCAAAGAGGGAAGAACTGAACAAGAAACTCCAGGAAGTCCTGGATGTTGCAACCGAGCCATGGGGCATCAAGATCACGGCTGTCACGATACGGGACGTTGCCCTGCCCGAATCGATGATGCGGGCAATAGCAAAGCAGGCAGAGGCCGAGAGGGAGCGCAGGTCAAGGATCATACTTGCAGATGGAGAATTCCAGGCAAGCCAGAAGATGATGGAGGCCGCCGAGCTTTACCAGAAAGTCCCGATAGCCATGAAACTCAGGGAACTCCAGACGCTTGCTGAGATCGCACGGGAAAAGAACATGATAGTGGTTACGACTGGCGCGCCGGGGGATGCGGGTACCATAGCAGGTCTCACGAAGGCTTTTACGAAGGCTGAAACCAAATGAGGTTTCTTTTCCTTTTTTTAATTTTTTTCTTATTAATACAGGCTGCGGATGCAAAGGTTCTGGTAGTCGAGCTTAAGGATACGATTACGCCCGCAAGCGACGACATCGTATCTGAGGCTCTTGAAAGTGCACGAACTGAGAATGCCGAAGCTTTGATAATCATCCTTAATACCCCGGGAGGGGGACTGGATGAGACAAAAAGAATACTTGAACACATAGATGCGTCTCCAGTACCCGTCATTGGCTACGTATATCCAAAAAGCGCGACAGCATGGTCTGCCGGGACACTCATACTTCTGGGCACAGATATAGCTGCCATGGCTCCTGTTACTATCATTGGTTCTGCCCAGCCTGTTGAAGTGACAGCAGAAGGTCTGAAACCTGTAACAGAAGAAAAGATCATAAATGCAGTAGTTGCCCTTGCCGAAGAAAAGGCAAGACAGCATGGAAGGAATGTTACTGCTGCGGGGGAATTTATCACGAAGAACCTGAACTTGGATGCTGAACAGGCAAAGGATGCAAAAGTAATTGAAGTGGTCTCACCAACTATTGAGGAGCTGTTGATACAAGTGGATGGAATGAAAGTAAAGGGAAAGGAACTTAGGACTTCCGGTGTCGGTTTTACCTATTACACTCCTTCATTGCGATCAGGATTAATGAATTTGCTGTCCAATCCCATCCTTGCCTCATTGCTGTTGCTCATCGGCATTTATGCCCTTGTTTTCGGGCTCACAAGCCCCGGTTTCGGGGCTGAGATTTTCGGTGTCATTGCCATAAGCCTCGGGCTTATAGGACTCGGTTTCTCTGTTAACATAACAGCCCTTTTCCTGATAGCCTTCGGCATAGCCATGTTGTTATTTGAACTGCATGTTTCCACATTCGGACTCATAGGCGTTGCAGGAATTGTATGTGTTGTACTGGGAAGCATCCTGCTTGTACCCCTGGGATATCCGGGATTGTATTCTCCCGAATACCAGACCACGATGATGGTAAGCCTGATAGCGCCTGCTATCGTATTCGGAGTGTTTCTTGCCTTCGCGATATACAAAATGATGGAAATAAGAAGAAAAAAACCCGTGATAGGAGAAGACATCGTGGGCGACATCGCAGAAACCATTGATGCTATGACTCCGGGTGCACAGGGTTATGTGAGATACCATGGGGAATACTGGCTTGCAAGATCGGATGATAATATTCCGCAAAAAACCAAGGTAGTCATTACAGGAAAAGACGGAGCAGTGCTGATCGTGAAGACTGCTTCATGATATCCCTTCCTGTCTTTTTCACATGCCCGATTCGCAGCCCGCGCCCTGTCCTATGCCTTCATCCACCCTGACATATATTTTCTTGATGTTATCCACGCCATTTGATTTGAGGGCTTTTGCGATCTCATTTGTGAAATATTTGCACAGGTCTTCAGCACTTACTGATCTTGTGGGGAGGAACACGACATCTTCCGAAGGAAGAACATATCGTTTTTTACTTTCAGTGATATCAATGGATATGGCATCATTTTTCTCTATCAGGAGACGAGGGTCTTTTTCTGCGATCAGCACCCTGTGGTCAAGCTTATCGCAGATATTATTGACTATATTTTTTACTCTCTCAAAATCGATAATGAACTCCCCGACCTGTTCGCCTTCGATCCTGACGCTTATGGCATATGTATGGCCGTGCAGGCAGCCGCATTTGGGATGGTTCGGGATGAAATGGCAGGCTGAGAACCGAAGTTTTGCCATCCAGCCGTCGATTTCGATGAACATGACTTTGGCTTAATTACTCCTGTGGGCATAATCCTTTGGTCGAATTTTCATACTCAGCACAACAACCTTTATCTTTTTACAACCTGAAACCAGCATGTTATGTTGACCGGACATATTTCCGAACTTTCAAAAGAGGAGACTTCAAAATTATTGAACCGCAGTAAAGGGCTGCATGAAGTGATGGAGCCTGTCAATTCCATACTCAGGGACGTAGCGGAAAACGGGGATTCTGCCCTTAGAAAATACACCTTGCAGTTTGATAGGGCGACAATAAAAGAGATAGAAGTTTCTCATAAGGAAATCCATGATGCAGTGTTCTCGCTGGATAAAACCCTTCTTTCGCATCTTAAAAATGCCTACTCAAACATTCGCGCATTCCATGAAGCGCAGGCATCAAAAAGCTGGATGAAGGAGTTCGCCCCCGGCATCAGACTCGGCCAGAGGATCACGCCTCTTGATAAAGTAGGGGCTTATGTACCGGGCGGCAGGGCCTCGTATCCAAGTACCGCACTGATGACGGTTGTTCCAGCAAAGGTAGCAGGTGTCGGGGAGGTCATTGTGTGTACACCGCCCGGGCCTGACGGGAAAGTGAATCCCCTGACCCTTGCTGCGGCGCATGTTGCGAAGGCCGACAGGGTATTTCGCGTCGGGGGCGTCCAGGCAATTGCTGCAATGGCCTATGGGACTGAGACAATCCCGAAAGTCGACAAGATAGTAGGGCCCGGGAACGTGTACGTCACGGCTGCCAAAATGGCATGCGGAACGGCCATTGACTTTCCTGCCGGCCCAAGCGAGGTACTGATAATAGCGGATGATTCCGCAAATGCCGGTTTTATTGCATCCGACATGATCGCCCAGGCGGAACATGACCCGAATGCGGTTTCGATACTTGTAACGTCGTCAGAGGAACTCGCGGAGGAAGTCAAAAAAGAGATAGATGCACAGTTGAAAAATGCGCAAAGGGCAGATATCATCAGGAAATCCCTGGAAAATGCGGCCATACTCACAGGCACGATCGAAGAATGCACAGGGTTCTCGAACGATTTTGCGCCTGAACATCTTGAAATAATGACAAGGACGGATATTCTTGGAAAGATCAAGCATGCAGGCTCGATCTTTGTGGGTTCCCACGCACCTGTATCTGCGGGGGATTACGCTTCGGGTACGAACCATGTGCTTCCCACTGCAGGATATGCAAGGATGTTCTCGGGATTGAATACCGACCACTTCGTGACAAAATCAAGCGTGCAGGTAATAGAAAAGGAGGGACTTGAGGGGATAAGCGGGACAATCATCGGTCTTGCCGAAGCCGAGGGGCTTTTTGCGCATGCAGATGCTGTGAGGATAAGGAAAACAAATCCTTAAATCACATCAGAATCTATTACTGCATATGATTCATATCCTTGAAAACATCGATAAGTGGACGTGCGAATACAAGAAATGCGGTGCAAGATGCTGTACAGAGGGCATCCAGCTCACGATCGAGGATATACAGAGGATTAAGGCGCTTGGGTATTCGCTGGATGATTTTCTGGATTTTGACGAAGCAGCGCAGCAATTCAGGATCAGGGGAAAGGAAGGGAGATGTTTTTTCCTGGGCAGGAAACTTGAATGCACGATACGGGAGAACGAGCCTCTTGTCTGTCGTTTGCTTCCTTTTAAGATAGTTGAAGTCTCTTATTCGGATGAACCTATCATGCGTTTAAAACCAGTTGTGGACTGCCCGGGGGAAGGCCACGGGAAAAAGATCGATAAAAAGAAGATCGAGAATGATGCGACTTCATTCCTTCGCGAGAACCAGAAACTTATCAGGGATGTTAAGAAAAAAGGGAAAAAAGGCGTTATAGGGGAACTGTAAATTTATTTTTCGCCTTGTATCTCATCCCTCAAATCTTTCCCTCTGGTCGAGAATGTAATTTATTATACAGATGCAGGCGGATGCCAGGTACGCCCGCCCTCCGAGTGAAACCTTCTTCCCGTACCTGAGTACGAACTCTTCATCTTTCTTAGGAAGACCTACCTGGTCGCCCAGCACAAAGACCGGATTCTCGCCAAGATCGATTGTCCTTATGCTCTCGCCGGATTCTTCAAGGACAAAGATATTGCTCTTTTCTTTCACGAGATGCTGCAGGCTGTTCTTTTTCATATAAATCCCTGGATGCACCCCGCCCGACAGTGCTTTCCTCAACAGGTCCTCCCATGTTCGCTCATCAAGGCGCACGTCTCTCAGCATCTCCCCATCCACGACCAGTTCCAGCGGAGGCGCGGGCGGGCCACCAAGGATGGCATGGAAGACAACGTCCCTGCGGATGGCGTGCGACGCAAAAAGCGACATCAAGATGCACTGGTAAACCACGTCCAGCCTGCCCGCCTCCCTGAGGCTCCTGAAACCCGGACCCGTCCTGCCAGTCCTTGAGTAGAGTATGAATTCTCGCATATGGTTCTGGATATGCAGGCCTGTTTATGTAGGTTGTGCGAGGGCAGGTTTTTCAGGTACCGCCCCGGCAAGCCCTGAAGATTCCATGTAAAATATTGTGAATATATACTGCCCGGCTACATAACTGGCCACAATTACAAAAGGATACGTCACAATGAATATGGTAGCAATTAAGAAAACGAACGTAACAATGAAATAAATAATGAAATCGAGGGTGAATGCCTTCAGGTTGCCAAAAACGAGGGAATATATGTATGGGATATTAAGAGCTTTCCTGACCGAACCCGTACTGGCAAAGTGCGCGCCTGCTATATGAAATACGAAAAACAGGGGATATAATAAAAATATATATAAAAACACCATTATTATGGTGACAGCTTCGGCAAAAGAGACAGAGATAAAAGCCCACAGGGTAAATGTGGCCATCATCGCCAATAAGAGAAATAACAACGGAGCTATAGCATATGCAAGACCGATAATCATAAATTTTATGCCTTCAATAAAAGTCTTGCCGATATCTGTTATCTCAGGAGCTTTTGCGTTGTTTCCTGCCATGATGCTCCTCGATACACTTACCATATACCCGTTGAAGAATGTAAACAGAACGACAAATGCGGCAACAAGGATCAGGAAGTAGACTACTATCGGAGAAAAAATCCCGTTGTTCGCATTTCCCGTTCGCATTTCAGTGCTGAAAAAAATCAAAGAGATGAACGAAGCAAGCAATAATAAAAAAATAAGCATTCCAAGGATAAACAGGGGCTTGAAATTCAATGGATATTTTAACGCCTTTTCAATTTCAACTACCATGTTCTACATACCTCCGTATGTTCAGAATCTGTCATTGTGTTCATTGCCATTTCAATATCTCCAATTTTTATATTTTTTCGCTGTCAACAATAAGCATGTTTCCCCATGTCTCAGGCAAATACGGGGCTGAATTGGGCGGCCAAACTCCCACTGCGGGCCCATTACCCCAATTCGCAATTGAAAATCCCACTTGCGCCGGGTATTTTTCAATATGTATGTCATATGGGTCTTCCGACCTCATGGGTATCTGCCATTCTATAGTCCACGTCCCGTTCCCATAACCTGCTTTGACAAGACCATCCTGATGTTCCAGTACGGTATAACCCGAATCATAGTGGGCATCACGCATGGATTCCGGGCCATAGGAAGGATGTCCCTGATAATAGTTATCAACGATACCATTATTCAGGTCGAAATCCGGTTTACCCTCGTCCTGCTCGAAATACAGGTGCATCGCATCATTCCATTCAGGCAGGTCCCTCCACTGCACCAGGATGTAGGTATTATTGAAATCATGCTTTGTCGTAATGGCATAATCTTCCCCTGCAGATACGGTATGGATCTGCTCGCCCTCATGCCATGCGTCCTTCGCGTCAACGATTCCATCTATTTGAGGTGTTGAGCCTGCATAGACGGTCATATTGTATTTTACATAATCCTGTGTATCAGTGCCGTATCTTTCATAGCCCTGGGTATTATAAGGAGCAGAAGAATAGCTGGAATTGATCGGCTGGGCGTAAATGAAAAAAAATACAAAGACAATTAATAGAATAAATGCAATAAAAGCATAAATGAACAGTTGTATTAATAAGGCCGCAAATGCCCTGAGCCTTGTTATCCCGGAAGTTACCGAAATCCCGATCACCTGGATGTAAAAAATGTAAATGTAACACGCCAGGATAGCCAGGATAAGCGGGAGAGTTATTAACATGGTAATTATACTCTTGAACATGATTCCCACGAACATGCCAAGCATAAAGATCCATGCAAAGCTCAATGGTGAGGACGAGTAAAATACGACTTTGAAGGTATCGTTGAAATTTCCTTTTCCACCAACAAGCGTGACCGCAAGATGCATCAGGACAATATAAAATATCATCAACAAGGTGTAAAGGAGATAGATAATTGCTGTAAATGTAATACCCATTGAAGAAAATATAGCAAAGCTTTCCGGATTAAATAAATAAATCAGGGAAATTCCGGCGTTGGAGATGATGTAAGTTGCCAGCCAGTATGCAAAAGGCTTGAGATATCCCCCTTCTCCTCTAACTTCCTGGAAAAATTTAGCAGGAGTTTTGATACTTGCAAGCGTTATTCTTAAATATTCCTTTGGATAGCTTTTTAAATGCATAATTATTGCTTCTTCATTGGAAATCGTGCCGCTCAATCTTTTCCGGGATTTATTTTAATTACCAGCGTTCCTGCAAGCATATCGCCAAGTCTTTGCCTGTTTTCCGTAAGCGCTATGAGTAAAACTCCAACGATCGGCCAGAAAGGGATGGCCTTTGTGATGTTCCTGATAAATGCCTTTACGAAATCTATATTTTTGAATTCTTTGTCAACAACTTTTATTTTCAGGATCTTTTTTCCGGGAGACTGGCCGTCTCTCATTTCAAAAATTACGTAATATAAGGGCAATAAGAGAAATGCTATCCACGCAAAGACGAACAACCACCCCATCTTGTAAACGATTGAAATTGCAGCGATTATCACGAGAAAAAGTATCATTATCACAGTATCGATAAGATATGCTGCGACTCTTGATCCTGCCCCGGCTAATTCAGGTTTATTTTCAGTGTTAAGGGTTTCGTCCATATAATCAACTTCATCATATGATTAAGGTCTATACTACTTATACTTTATGATAATAATTATGATGTAAAATTATACTTTCATATATTCCCTAAGAACTGTTGTAGCGTAACCGCCTTTCTGCAGGGAGAACTCAAGCATTAATTTCGTTCTCCCGGGATTGACTTCATCTTCCGCAGCGCTGTATTCCGGTTTGAAGGGCAGCACTATCTCCCTGCGAAGTCCTTTTGAGGACAATTCGGGCATTGCAGGGACTTTGAAACCCGCGACATCGATATTGCGCTCCCTGACCGCATCCCGCTCGATCTCACCCGGTCTTCCTGCTGCGAAATCTGTATCGTATCCCACAAGCGGCGCGGTGACAAATGCCCTTCCCCTGTTAATGAGATTGTTTATCCCGTCCAGGTTATCCTCCGTGACTTTTTGCAGGCGCGAGGTATCGGGCATGCCCATCTCATTCTTGAAACACACGATATCACCCGGATACGCCTCGTGTATCGAGAGGCCGGCCCGGATGCGCCTGCTGAGGATAATATTGAAAATATACGACTGGTACGCATGCAGGAACATCTTCTGCAGATTCGGGGACAATACCCTGAAGGCGCCTGTAAAATCATCAGGGTGGGAAATAAGGTAATTCATCATGGCCCTCTCGAACTGGAGACGGATGGGATATATCTTAAGTCCTTCTTTGAAATCGCCGGTTTCCCATACATACTGCCGCGCTCTTTTTACCTCGTCCGGCTCCTCGGGGAAGGGCCTTGCGACATATGTAAGCGCCGCATCTTTGAAGTCACCCCGCAGGATTGCCTCGCCCACAATATGCGTGACGGGCCTGTTCTCCCCGAACCTCTGCACCCCGAAGAAATTGGGCGCGCCTTTTTCAAGTTCCTGGCTTATTGATCTTACCCGGCTGAGCGTCTCATCAATAGTGAGTTCGATGTTTCTCACCGTGATTTTAAACTTGTTCCCCCAGAGGTCTCCAAGACTAATTTTCTTATTCGAGCGCCCGATAACATTAAGTTCCACATCTTTCAACCGCACCCTTCCCAGCTCCTCTTCTCTCATATCCCAGATGCTTATCCGTTGCCTGGTAAGCGCCCGTTTATCTTTCGTGCCTGCCCAGCCGAACCTGTCCTGGCTGACCCTCAATATGCGCGACATCTCACGTATCAGGCGGTGAGTATCCCAGTTGCGTTTCGTAAGCTCCACGATAAGGTAGTTGCCGTTTGTGATTTCGGTCCTGTTCGTGAGTTCTTCGACGACAAAATCCTTTATCTGCTGGCGTATTACGCCACCCGTGCCGGGTGTTTTTGAATAGTACAGGCCGATGCCTGTTGTATCATCAGAGTTTATGATGAACACCCCATAAAAAAGTGCTATTCATTGTGATATTTATTAACATAGTATGGCCTGATATAGAGTCTTATAATACACGTCTACCTAAAAAACAACTGGTTCAACCTGTCGGGGACTCTTCAGGCAGAGGTACAGTGACCGTCTCGCCCGGGTCAAGTACGATGAATTCCCCCCTGTCCACACCATTCTCCCCGAGATTTTTCTGCAGCTGCTCCGCCGGAGCATTTATACCTTCATCCGCCAGGTGAAATGTCCCTATATGGATGCCGATACTGAGCCCGGGTTTTAAGATTTGATGCGCATGTACTGCATCGGCGGGATCCATATGGATCGGGCTCATGAACCATCGCGGTTCGTATGCACCAATCGGCAGCAGCGCAACCTTAATGTTAGAAAAATTCTGATGGATCTCTTCAACGAATTTTCCGAAACCTGTATCCCCGGCAAAATATATCTGCCCATGGGAACTTTGGATCACAAATCCTCCCCAGAGGCTCTTATCTATATTCCACGGCATGCGGCCCGAAAAGTGCTGCGCAGGGACAAAAAAGACACCCTTTCCATTGGAAAGTGATGTTTTCTCCCACCAGTCGAGTTCTTCCACCCTTCTCAGTCCTTTCTTTTCCAGGAATTTCCTGTTGCCAAGGCCGGTAAGGAAAAGCGGCGATGATTTCTTCTCCAATGCTTTCAGCGTTTGTATATCCATGTGGTCATAATGGTTATGGCTCACAAGAACGGCATCGATCGGAGGAAGTTCTTCAAAATTAAGCCCGGGGGCGCGGATGCGTTTTGCCCCCACAAAAGAGACAGGACCAGCCCGGTCAGACCAGATGGGGTCGGTGAGGAAATTCAATCCATCCACCTGGATCAGGAGTGTGGAATGATTGACAAAAGTTACTCTTACCTCGTTGCCGGTTACGCGAAAGACCGGCGCAGGGCCGGGCTTTGAATCAATCCATTTTGGCCATCTGGCTCTCTTTCTATTGAAAAGCCATTTAAGGACATCCGCGAATCCATGTGATTGTTTTTCCGGATTCTTGAATCTGCTTCCGGCGCGGATTGATGGGATTTGAACAGGATGTTCCATTGAATATCTTGGAAAATAAATGGCATAATAAAAGAAATAGCTATCGAATAAACATAGTTATATCAACATGCAGATCGTAATGGCATGTGGTGAGATTTTGAGCATTCTTGATGTTACTGAGGATCAGATTTTCCAAGTGTTGGGTAAAGGCCGTGACCCAAAATTCAAACCGGTGGATAAGGCCCGCCTGAAAAAGAATGTTGAACCTTTTGATTTCAGCAGACTTTTGGAATAAGAACTGAAAAAACCGTAATAAAGGTTAAAAACTTTAAAAACTCAATAAATTATCGATTAATTTATTATATAACAAATATATTTGCATATCAGGAGAGCTTATTTAATACCCGTTTAAGGATGAAACCACCTTCGATAAACCTTTTTTTGGCTCTCCTTGCCATTTCCAGAGAATAGATTGGAATTATGTATTTCTGGTTTCTGGTTTTATCTCTATTTCCTCTGGAATCTCCATGGATGATTCATTATTCTTGGCAACTTTGATTTTCTTTAATAAACGGGCCTTATTTTCTATATAGAACAGTTCTATTTTTAAGCCATATTTCCAGAACGTATAGGATATGTTCTCTATTATATTTCTCATAGATATCTTCTCAAGCGTTTTGCCCGCATATTAAAATTAAATTTTTTTTGTATAAATATGATTGCATATACATATACATCATGAACATTAAAGCAAAAACAGCATAGAAACAGCCCTTGTATATATATTTTCACACTTTTTTCTCACCATACCTTATACCTGTGTGTAGCAGTTAATTTTGAAAGTAATATATAATTCGACCAAAATGTCATTCAAATCCGGAAAAGAGAATATATGCCATCACAAATAGAAATTTTTGTATTTCCTGATGTTCATAAATATAAAAATACCTGGTGGTATCTGGCGGTCTTTGTTTTCATAGTCCATATTTTTTCTGTCACATCGATCCTGCTTGCGATAGCCAAAGAGGAAGAAGATGCTCCAATTGTATTGAAAAATGCTTCAAAGCCGAATTCTACACCCTATACAACAGGTGAAAATATTTTTATAAATATCCCCGAAGATGCTACTAATATCGAATTTTTCATGGAACTCGGGGAGGAAACAATCCCTTCCACAGGTTTGCAATACGTCCTGCCTGAGAGAACCGGTGTGGACAATGTAAAGATAAAACAGGAACCTGCAATTATTAATGAACCTGTCAGATGGGTGCTTTCAAACGGCAGCAGCATAGTCCAATACAGGACGCCTCCGGCGCATCTTATCGAGGAGGATAACAATGAGACTATAAAAAGGGTCAGGGTGGAAAGCAATGCTTCGATCCATTATTACAATGTTACCGCATTCACGAATATCACTGAAACAAAAAAGGAATTTATCAGGCTTTTCTGGTTCGATAATGGAACGCGGGTAGATGTCACCCATAATCCGGCATATAATGCCACCTTTATCGACACCGACGGCAATGGATTGGTCAACAACGTACAATGGACTGTACCGATGCTGTCCTCACAGACCTTTGAGATCGGGATTACCATACTGAATGTGCAATCATATCCGATGCTGGGCGGGAACTGGACAGTACGCTTTAATACAAACGGTATTTCAAACCTCAGCATCACTCCCATAAACGGCACGCTCTTTGGCAGGGACCTTGAATTCCTCGGTTTATGGTGCGGGGTTGCACAGGTCAATGCAACATATAACGGCACCTCTGTTTCCTACCCGGAATGGAATTGCAGCGATGAGGGAAAAATAATTAACAGGCCGATTACCCCCGGAAAACATACGCTTGAGTTCGTGTTCGGAACTGTTGTTGAGCACGCATACAACATGGTAGACTCCAACCTTAACCTGACGTCCGAAAACATAACCTTTGTTTACTCTGCAGGCCAGCAATCCGACGTTACGGAGACAGGGGAGGCAAAGGAAGGGATCAACCTGACCATTAATGCAACCATATATAACCAGGGTGTGTCGGAGTCGGGCTCTTTTTCAGTGTTATTCTATGATGGCAGCATCGAGTTCTATAATGCTTCAATAGCTAACGTATCAGCAGGCGGGAGCGCGAATGCAACCGCGTACTGGACAACGCTTGCAGGAACGCATAACATCACTGTCAGGGCGGACCCCCAGAATATCACCCAAGATTCAGACATGGGAAATAACAATGCCTCGAAGATTATAAATGTCTCTGCGTGGCAGAAATATTATGGCAATATTTCGGGAAATATCGCATTAGCAAAGAGTGCGAATGTCAATATCACTAAATGGGACTGGAGCAATACTTCTTCAGGATATATCTATGTGGTAAAGAAAGATGCTTCTATAAACTGGAGCAGTCTGTGGGCGCTCGGGTACAGGAAGGACGCCACTACAAATGGAACAACAGATTTCCTTGACGCCGATAATGCACTGGGCATGCAGCCGGCGGCTAATAACGCCACCGGTTTTGACAGTAATAACATTACTTCTTTATTCAGCAGCGACGGGACAAATGCCACTTCTACGTTAAACGTAACTGTTTATGGAAAAACGATTGAAGGAGTTGCAGTGATAAACAGCACGAATATGATAAACACAACGAATATCACAGGCGCTGACTTTATCACAGGGATATTGTGGGACACCGGTGACGCTGCAGGAAATGAATACACAGGGGCAGAAGATCTGGTTTTCATAGCAAAGATACACCATGACAGTTCAGGAATGGTAAATGCATCTCATGATTATGAAATCTCGATCCCAAATGCCATCCGTGCGGCAGTCGGCGGCGATGTTGACTTCTATGAGGAGTTGAGGTGATTGTATCTTAAATCGTGGTCACGGCTCAAAGAGCTTTACGACAACATATATTCGGAGGAGATAACATGAAAAGAATAATAAGTTTGATTGCATCACTGATGCTAATTGCAATCTTTACTGTGTTCATGGCGGGCGCTGTGCCAACCGGCTGGACCCCCACGAACGTTACAAACGCGACGTTCTCAAATACGTCTGGAAGCATGGAAGCAAGAGGCGGGAACATCACGAACGTGGATTTTACCAACGTTCTTTCCCAGACGAGCAAGTGGCAGGGATATTATGGTAACGTGACAGGCGAAATCATGCTTGGAACCACAAGCACCGCCAAGATGTACAACTGGACTGTAAGCACGATTGCCGGAGAAGTATTTGCAACACAGGCCAGTACGATGAACTATACCGCATGGGAGGATCTTGGACCGAGAACCGGTGCCCAGATCGATACGGATTTCAACTTCCTGGCAGCGGATTCCGACAGCGGCACCAACACTTTTACACGGGCTTCGCCTGTTATAAACGCGAGCGGAAATATGATTCCAGCAACAGCAAATTCAGCGGCAAGGACATATAACGCTACGGGAAATATAACGTGGTGGACTATTGCGATGGCGCGCTCTTCGGCAGCCGAATCAAATTATGTATTTGCCGGAGTAATAAGCAATGACGGAGAGGCCTACGACGGCACGACAAAAGACTTCCAGATGATAGTCCCTGAAAATCAGGAAACAGGTGTAGATACATATTACTTCTATGTAGAACTGACATGAGCCCTGAATCTGGAAAATGCTGGAATAAGAAGCTTCCCCTTCTTATTCCTTTTTAAGGAGTGAGTGCCAATGAAAAAAATTGCATTATTAGCAGTTCTTCTGATATTTATTACCGGAATCGCACATGCAGATGAAGGTCAGGTCGTTGTGAATTCGGCAGACTGGGTGGATGTGTATTCATCCATAATGTATGCAAACCTCAAAGGTATGCCGTATTATTTCGTTGTGGATGAAGCCCATGCGAGGGTGCTGCCGCAATATATGAACAAAGACCTTGATGTGCACCTTGTAGAATCGGATACAGTCCCGTACCTTCCCAATTATAAAAATACACTTTCAGACAATGGATACAGGGTTGTTAATGAGACCCGTTCACCCGGGGGCAGGAAGCTCAACCTGGAGCTGGGAGGAAGACTGGACTTAAAGAAATTCATCGTTGTGGATGATGAATACGGTTATAACGCAATATCCGTTGCATCATATGCTGCAAAATCAAGGTCATGGGTACTTTTCGCAAACCGTGATAATATAGATGATGTTTACGCATTTTTAGGTAGCAGGAACGTGGAAAGTGTCCTTTTATACGGTCATCTGGACAGGTCGGTAAGTGACAGACTGGCCTCATTCAGACCTGAGAGGATCGACACCGGTAACAGGTTCGACGATAACCTTGCAGTAATTTCCAAATATCTGGGAATCGCTCCCTCCAAAGATATAGTTTTGACGAACGGTGATTTCATCGAGGCTTCAATCATGTCAGGTGAAACTCCTGTCATGTTCATAGGTGTGGACACGGTTCCATCTCAAGTCATCGAATATCTCAAGGGTACAGAGATTAAACTGGGAACGGTAATAGGCAACGACATTATCGGCTCGGCAAAAATGCTAAAGGATTCGACCGGGATAAACGTAATAATCAAGTTCGGACAGGGCAGGAAAAACACGGGAGGAACAACACTTGTTGAAGAACTGGATAAATTCTACCTTCCGAAGTACGAGCTTGCCCTTGATGCGGTACAGGCACAGTATAATGAAGCAACAAAGCAACTTGAGCTTGTTTACCGCAATGATGCAAAGATCGGCGAGTTTTACAGGACCTCGGTGGCCGCATTTGCAGACGGGAAAAGGATTACAACAGTAGGTGATGAGGCAATCCAGTACATATATGCCGGAAGTGAATCCGGGATTGCATACAGTATTGACCTGACGGATTATGCAAGAACAGGTAATATTACGGCACAGGTCTCCACCGAGTTTGGTGAAGCGCCGGGATCGCTTAACCTGCTTCTTAAGAAAGAACTCGGTGTGAGCATAATTTCCGTACAGGATAACTCGGAAATAAAAGTATCAAACCTCGTCTATGATTCGGGTGCGCAGCGCCTTAAACTGATGCTTGAGAATACAGGTAAAGTGCAGGTTTATGCCAGCCCGGATGTTAAGTTACAAATCAATGGGAAAGAAGAAACCCTTCGCCTCGGAACGGCAATTCCCCTTGCAGCCGGGGAAAAGAGCGAACCCTCGCTCAGGGTGGAACTAATGAAGGCTGACCTGGCAGATAATCCTCAGGCCAAGGTGCATGTGGCTTATGGTGAAAGGCCAAAACTCCTGATAAAGAGTCTGGATGAAACGCTCCAATTAAAATTATCAGGAGACCAGACCGTCCCTATTATAGTTGCAGTTGCCTCGGCTATCGTGCTGCTCGGTATAGTGATACGGCAAAGGAGCAAAACAAAGGCTAAAACTGCACCGTGCGCCAATTGCGGAGAAACTGTTCCCGGGGATGCGAAATTCTGCCCGAAGTGCGGGAAGGAAATCACGTGAGAGTATAGAACAGCCTTGAAGGATTAAACTTCGGGTCTTAGATGAGAAACGATACAGCCACAGGGATATTAGTGGCGGCATTGTTAATCACGGCCTCCGGTTTTGTGTTGTCTGAGATTTCCGGTGCGGAAGCGCTTCAGGGAAGTGGGGGTAATATCAACCAGGTTGATTTCCCCGGTCTTTTTTATAACTTTACAAGGTTCTGGCAGGGGTATTACAGCGTCATCACGACAACTCCTTCACCTGTCTTGAATTCCAGTTATAATTACAGCTCAGGGTCCACCAATTATAGTTTCAATCAGTCGGGGATAGGAATAAATACTATCCAGAAACTCGAACTGGGCGCAAGTATCCGTGAAGGCGATTATTTGCTGATAACAACGTCCCCGGTGCCTCCCGTACTGACCAACCTGACTGCAGGAAATATCTCATCTATAGATGCAATTACAGGGCAGGGTGATGAATCAGGGACCAATACATTCACCAGCAGATCCTCATACCGCATCCCTTATACCGGGGGAACGATCCTTACAGATGTTCCGACTCTTTATACCTTTGTGGAAAGCAAACCACAGTTCAATTATTTCAAGGAGGGACTTCTCCAGAATGAGAATGGTACCGTGGTCTTTGCAGTCCCCATCAGCAGCTCTCCTGTCGCAGGGTATGACGGTTCAACATATTATTTCCAGTTCATACTTCCCAACAACGACTCAAACCCGCTGACATATTATATGTTCTACCTGCCATCTGATTTGCCTCCGGAGGGCACACCCGGCGGTCCGGGGGGCGGAGGCGGTGGAGGTGGAGGCGGTGGGGGCGGACCAACGGGTGAAAATTATACCAACATACAGAAGTGGGAAATCCAGGAAGAATATCTCCGCGCCAATTTTTCCACAATTTATTCATTCAGGACACCGGATCTCGTAATATACGAGGTAGTAATAACTCCGGCAAAAAGCATTGGTCTTGTAACGATCAAGATCGAACAGCTTAAAGGCTTATCCACAATGAACGTGACCATGCCGCCGGGCATTATTTACGCCCATGCAAATGTCTGGGTTTTTGCCAGGGAACTCAAGAACCGGGAGAATCTCAAAAATGCAATAGTAAAATTCAAAATTGAGAACAAATGGCTTTCGGACAACAGTTTATATGACAGCAAGATCAGGCTTTTGAGATGGAATGAAAATAAATGGATTCAACTTGAAACAGAACTGAAGAGCCGCGATGGGAATTACACCTACTATGAAGCAAAGACTGATGGATTCGAACATTTTGCGGTCAGTGTTGACCCGATCTATAAATATGTACCGATTTACCCGATGGAGAAACGACCCGCCGGGATAACCGAAACTCCCGGGGCGGCACAGCCTCAGGGCCGGAAGATTGAAGAAACGGATTCCAGCCGGGAAAGAATTGCAGTACTGGCTTTTCTTCTCATCGGAATACTTTTATACCGCCTGATGTACAAGAAACGGAAATAAAATACGAGCAAATCTCTGTTATCTGGTGAAATGATTGATAATCATCCGTAAATTCGAGCCTTGCGATTTCCCGGCCGTTATTGATATCGAAAGAAAGGTTTTCAATGAACACGATCCTTATTATTACATGCAGTTCTATGAGACCTGTTCTGACAGTTTTATCGTAGCCCAGATTAATGGGCTTCTGGTTGGATATATCGTGGGATTCCAGGCCTCGGAGGAGACGGGACGCATATTTTCTTTTGCTGTGAGCCTGCCATACAGGAACCGCGGGATAGGGAGCGCTCTTTTAAAGGAAATAATTAATATTTTCACAAAGGCAGGCGTTTTAAGAATAATCCTTGAAGTCCGCTCTGGCAATGCCAGTGCGATAAGATTCTATGAAAGGCACGGGTTTCATAAGGTAGGGGTAGCCGAAAATTATTATAATGACGGTGAAAGTGCCGTTTTGATGGAATTCCAGATAAGTTATCGAGGCTTATAACTACAGGAAGTACATAAAGTCTGGAGGTTGTGCGGGATTCTATCAGCGCGCCTTATTTTCTGCTGTTTCCTTGCTACATTTGGTGCAATACATGTTTTGCCACTATCAAACCTTAAACATCAGATGACCTTTTGCTCTTTTAATTTCCAGTAGACATCAAACTCAGTCAATACGATCGTTCCGAGTCCGAGAAGAAGAATTATAAAATGAACGAATATCCCGATAATTGGCAGGTTTACGACGATAACC
>DATCUE010000004.1:0-17431 GCA_036567605.1 Candidatus Methanoperedens sp.
GATGAAAATTGATATAGAAGAATTAAAAAAAGAAAAAGAGAAGAATTTCAGGGAACGATTGGATTTTATTGATAGATATGTTGAATGGATTAAAGCCACGCCAAACAAAGTCTGGTCGAAACAACATAAAGATTTCATAGACAGTTCATTTCGGAAATCCTGATTTTGATTTCAACAGTCGTGTTCCCTGCATTCCTGAAGCAGGTCTTCAAAAGTGTAATTTTCCGGCAATATTTTAACATTTATCCCGAAACCGGCAAGTGTAGCAGCTGTTGGCTTTCCGATCGCGGCAATGATCCTTTCGTTCATGATCCTGATAAGTTCATCCTTAGCGCCCATTTCATCTGCAAGCGCCATGAAATTCCTTACCATCATCGAGCTTGTGAAAGCAAAAATGTCAATTTCCCCGGCAAGCGCCTTCTCAAGAAGCTTCCTGTGCCTTTCATCCTTCGGGCTTATTATCTGGTACACCTGTGTTTCATGAACAACGGCTCCCCTGTCAAGAAGCCCGCTTATAAGTTCGGGCGCTCCATGGCTGCTCCTTGCTATCTCAATGACTTTACCTTCAATCCCCGTAAGGCGCTCCACCAGCCCTTCTGAACTGTAGGATTCGGGCATGATACTTACCTTGATCCTGTTTTTCAAGAGAGCCTTTTTTGTTTTCGGGCCGATGGCTACTACCTCGGTCTTATTTAGCTGTTCGACGAATTCATCGGGATCATCCAGTTTTAATAATGTAAATTCAACGCCGTTGGCGCTTGTGAATATCACATAATCCGCCTCTCCCCTCATAATCCGCTCTACAAAACCCTCAAAATTGACATCTGTCATATCCACCACATCGATCATTGGGACAGCTATGGTTTCAAAACCTACGGACCTCGCAAGTTTGACAGACTCTTCAAGATAGCCTGCGGGCCTCATTATAGCTATCGTTTTCATCGTTATCTTAACTTCCGGCCAGGACTTTGTGGAGTTTTACGACATCTCCTATAACAGTTATCGCCGGAGCTTTGACTTTTCTCTGTTTGCACAGTCCCACAATATCTGCCAGCGTACCGACCGTAACACGCTGGTCAGGACGGGTGCCCCTCTCTATGACGGCAACGGGAGTGTCTATGGACTTGCCATGTTTTACTAATTCTTTTACATTGCGCTCAAGCATGCTCACACCCATAAGGATGACAAGCGTCCCCTCAAACTTCGACAGCAGTTCCCAGTCAAGGGCCGTTTCATCCTTTGTCGGGTCTTCATGGCCCGTGATAAAAGTCACCATGGATGCGTAATCCCGATGAGTGATCGGGATTCCCGCATAAGCGGGAACTGCTATGGCCGAAGTAATCCCCGGCACGACCTCAACTTCGATTCCCTCTTCTGCAAGGGCCTGGGCCTCCTCTCCTCCGCGCCCGAAAAGATACGGGTCCCCGCCCTTTAAACGCACAACGATTTTCCCCTCCTTTGCCCGTGTGACAAGCAATTCATTAATCTGCCACTGGGAAAGCTTATGGTTTCCCGCATATTTCCCCACATCTATTCTCTCCGCCGATTCCGGAAGCATTCCAATTATTTCTTTTCCCGGAAGCTGGTCGTAAAGTATTACTTCCGCATTTTCGATAAGGCGCTTTGCTTTTATTGTCAAAAGCTCAGGATCACCAGGACCTGAGCCCACAAGATAAACTTTTCCAATCATTTTTTCCTCTTTTTGCCGCGAACATTTTTACTGCTTCTTCAACGAGCTCTCCTCCGCCTTTATTTTTCAGCTCATTACCGATACGCTCTGCTTCGTGTTCATAATCGGCAGGGTTTATAAATTCATC
Source organism: Candidatus Methanoperedens sp. (assembly GCA_036567605.1). Lineage (GTDB taxonomy): Archaea > Halobacteriota > Methanosarcinia > Methanosarcinales > Methanoperedenaceae > Methanoperedens. Next base: position 1,818 of record DATCUE010000004.1, read on the forward strand.
TATTTTTACGTGGCGTTTGCCATCAACAGAGAGAACCTCGGTGCGTACATGAATCTTATTTTCTTCAGTCCGGGCAAAAGCACCGATAGGGACAAGACAGCCCCCGCCAAGTATCCCGATTATGATGCGTTCGATTCTTGTTTCAAATCGGGTTTGTGCATCATCCAGCCCTGCTACGATACCTCGGGCAAGTGAATCTTTTTTTGTGACTATTACTACGGTTCCCTGATTTGCCGATGGAACAAAATGATCCGGGTCAAGGCGTTCACCTTCAAGGTGCCATTTCATTCGTTCAAGACCCGCTTCTGCCATGAATATTCCATCGTACTGCCCCTCTTTGAGTTTACGGAGCCGTGTATCGATATTTCCCCGCAACTCCTTAATATTCAAATCCTGCCTGAATCTTAAAAGCTGGGCACGCCTGCGAAGGCTCGTGGTTCCTATAACTGCACCCTCGGGCAGGTCTTTTAATCTTGTCCCTTCTCTTGTAAGCAGAAAATCATAAGGAGAATCGCGCTTCATGACAGCGGCTATCGTAAGTTCGTCCGGACGTTCGGTCGGGACATCCTTCATGCTGTGAACTGCGATATCTATCTGGCCTGCCAGCATCGTATCATCGATTTCACGTACAAACACCCCAAAACCCTGCACTTCGTGAAGCGGCCTGTCAGTGAACGTATCTCCACATGTCTTGATAATTTTGATTTCAGTTTTCACACCCTTTTCTGCAAGCAGCTCTTTCACAAGGTTCGCCTGGGCAAGGGCAAGTTTACTTCCTCTTGTCCCGATCAGGAATGGTTTAGAAGAGTTCATTTTAAATTCCTTTGGTAAGCCTCTATGGTCTTGTCAATATCTTCCTTTGAATGGGCAAGTGATAAAAAGTTTGTTTCATACTGGGACGGGGGAAGAAATATCTCGTCCGAAAGCATTTTCCTGAAGAAACTATTGAACTTTTCCGTGTCGCATTTCAGGACTTCCTGGTAGTTATGCGGCATATTCCCGAAGAATACCTTGAACATGCTTGAGACGCCGCTTATACTGTAATCCAGTCTGAGGTCGCTTATAGCATCGGATAGCGCCTTTCGCATCGTATCACCGGCAGTGTTTACTTTTTCATGGACTTTCTCTTTCTTCAATGTGTCGATGACTGCAAGCCCCGCTGCCATCGATACCGGGCTGCCGTTGAATGTCCCCGCCTGGTAAACTTTACCCGCAGGTGATATGTTCTCCATTATTTCGCGTTTTCCTCCTATAACGCCGATATGGAATCCGCCGCCCAGGATTTTTCCGAGCGTTGTCATGTCGGGCGTAACTCCATAATACTCCTGCGCCCCTCCCATGGCAAGACGGAAACCTGTAATGACTTCATCAAAAATGAGAACAACATCATTTTCTTCTGTCACGGCGCGGACATCTTCCAGATATCCATCTTCCGGCAGGATGGGGCCGATGTTACCAAGCACAGGCTCTATTATTACCGCAGCCACATCTTTTTTGTATGCTTCGATGGCCTCTGTCATTGCCTCGATATCATTATAGGGTACCTGTAACGTATTTTTTGTGAAATCTGCGGGCACGCCTGCTGAATCCGGCGCGCCAAGCGTGGTTGCGCCCGAACCCGCCTTCACGAGCGCTGCGTCGTGTGCGCCGTGAAATCCCCCTTCGATCTTGATGAACTTGTTCCTGCCTGTGAAACCCCGTGCCGCCCTGAGCGCCCCCATCGTGGCTTCAGTTCCCGTGGAAACAAAGCGCACCATCTCTATGCTGGGATAAAGGTCTATTATTTCACGGGCAAGCGCAACTTCAAGTTCGGACGGCGTACCATAGAGCCAGCCGCTTCCGAGCTGCTCTGTCACAGCCTCTTTTATCGCGGGATGGTTGTGACCGAGGAGCAGTGGCCCGTAACCCATGACATAATCGATATACTCGTTTCCGTCGATGTCTATTATCTTCGAGCCGTTTGCCCTTTTCGTATAGAACGGATATGGTTTTATGGCGCGGACCGGGCTGCTCACCCCTCCAGGAAGGAGTTTCTTTGCCTCCTCGAATAATTTTCTTGATTTCTCGGTATTCATGGATTATCGAAATTAGAGGATAAAGTAATATAATTTGTGATTTGGACATGACTTTTTATAAATCCAAAACGAAAGTATAATATACTCTGTAAAATAGAATTAATACAAAAACAGGGTCATGGTATGAGAACTATAAGAATATTAGGTCTATTAATTATTATGGCCGTTATCTTAACGACCGCAGCATATGCAGCAGAAGCAAACTTTACAGCATCGTCGCTTACGGCAAAAGATGTTGATTGTAGAAAATGCCATACAGACACTCCGCACGTAATTCATGCTAATAAAGCGGTGAGTTGCGTTGATTGTCATGGAGACAAACTTTCAGTATCCATACCCCAGTGTACGAAATGCCACGATGGGCCGATCCACCAGGTGCATGCCGGGAAGGTGGCCACCCAGACGTGTTCATACTGTCATAAGAACATAGAAGGGGTGCACAACGCACTGACCAGCGATGCAGTATGCTCCCATTGCCATAAGGACCTTATTGAAGTTCACGGTCAGGATAATTCGTGTACCAAATGCCACAAAACCCCGCCAAATATTGTAAAACCCTTGAAATCTCCCGAAATGGTTCTCATATGCCAGGATTGTCATCCAGCTTCCAGCGTAGCGACGATACATAGTGCCGCGGATGATAAGAAAGGTTGCTACGAATGCCACAAAGGAACATCAAAAGCCGAGGGCAGCGAAATACCGCATATTATCCATGCTACTAAGGTCGAATGCAAGGGATGTCATGAACAGAATGGAAAGGTAGTCGTGCCGCAATGCACGACATGCCATGACATAGATACACTTCATGCATTCAACAAGATAGGGAAATCGACATCACAGAGCGGATTGCAGTGCTCAGTCTGCCATCCGGAAATATCACAGGCATCCGGACCGCAAACTGCCCCGCCAAGCCAGACTTCTAAGACAGAAACCGTTGCAGCAGGAACAACCCAGGTGCCTCAGGAAACCGGCGGGAAAAATACCCCCGGATTCACAGCCGCTCTGGCAATAGGGATATTGATTACAGGATACATGGTTAGAAGACGGGGCGGATGAACCCATCATCCTTCTTTCTTGTTTAATAATTACTGAAATCGGTAATGCCATGGATTTCGTACCTCAACTTATTAACATAATTGTTAAGGCTTTCTATATCTTTGATCCTTTTTTTCACAAGAATACGTATCCTTGACCTGATATCCGTATTCGGCATAATGCCGTAAGCAAGAAGATGCTGTATTATTTTCCTTGCCACCAACCCGCCTTTTTTATCCCAATCAGTTAATAAAATTATATCTTTTCCGGATTTTCCCGTCTTTGATAAATATTCAGTGAATTCAAGTAAAGGCTGCTGGGAAGCAAGCTTTATCTCCCCGTTTATGCCAAGGAAACGCAGGGAATCCATGTCTTTCTTTCCCTCGACTATGATAATCGCCCCATTATCAGCAAGCGCCTGAAGTTCTAATATGATCTCCTCTATCCTTTCCAGGCGTTCAATATCTTCAAGCGTTCGGATGTTCATTTCTGGATCAAGGCGTTCAGGATATCAGGAGCATTGGCCCCAATGATCTTGACCGATTTTTTGCTGTTGGTCGTACCTGCTGTAATCTGGATATTTCTGGAATTGACCTTTAATATACTTGATAGAAATGAGATAAGCTCGGCATTGGCTTTTCCTTTCTCTGCAGGTTCTGACAGCCGGATTTCAATTCTCTTTCTCCAGGGATTATACCCGCTCACGCCTGTCGCTTTTGCACCCGGTGATATCTTAAGATCTAATATAACCCCATCTCTGGTCTGCCTGACCGCATCTTTCATAATAATTTAAAGTGATGATGTAATATTTAACTATATTGTTCAGGTGATGCTGTCCGAATTTATAAAATAATAAACATGTATTTAAGCCTGTAGATAAATTATACATTATGTGCTTCGGTGATGATCCTCTGGCCAGGGCTCTACCTTACCTGATATCAGGACTGTTTTTTGCAATCGTAACCATCTTGTTGTATATCCCGAGAGTCGTAAAAGGCCGGAATCTCAAATACGTTAAAATTTCAAAATTTGTATTGATGTTTACTACAGGAATTTTGCTTTTATCGGCTACTATACAGTATTATATTCTCAAGCCTTTATGCCTCTGAAATGTCATTCTTATAGCATGATTCATTCGGAAAGCTGGAATTACTGAATAGTGATCTTTTCCAACCATCCAACAGACTAATATACAAATATCACCATACAATGCATGATAAATGATGATCCGCCTCGGCAAGATTGCCTTTTCAAATTGTGATTTCCCCTATTATGCCATGGAGAGCGGCAAAATTGAGGCGCACGACATACGAATTACGGAAGCCCACCCGGTCGAACTTGCACGTCTCCTTTTTAAGGGTGAACTTGATATAAGCCCGATTTCTTCGATCATGTACGCAAAGCGGGACGACCTCCTTATATTGCCCGGACTTTCCATCACGTCCAATGATTTTACAAAAAGCGTATTGATTTGCTCAAACGGGAAATATAACCTTTCGGATTTCGAGGGAAAGACCCTGTGCATCCCTGAAACTACAGCGAGTTCTGCCGCCCTCATTAAGATTATATTGTGGCGCTATGGCGTGAACGTCAACATGAAAAATTGCCCGGGAACCGATATCGAGCAAATGTTAAGGAAAGGGGATGCCGCTCTTTTAATTGGCGATAGTGCTATTTCAGCCATCGGGAAGTACCGTATTATTGCCGACCTCGGCAATGAATGGAAAAAGCTCACTGGCAAGAAAATGGTCTATGCTTTATGGGTCGTGAGGGAGGATTTTGCAAAGCAGCATCCTGATGAAGTAAGATATGTATTGGACGCGCTTCATCGGTCAAAGGATTATGCTTATGAAAATCTTAATGAAGTAGCCAGTTATATTTCACGAAATAAGAAAATCGACTGCGGCTTCATGCGCGAGTATCTTCATACGCTGAATTATGATTTTGATGCACAGAGTGTGGAAAGCCTTGAACTTTATTTTAAATATGCAAAGGAGTGTGGTATTGCAGAGGATGTGAAACTCAGGTTTTTTAGCGATCGATTTGAGATGATATTATGATAAAACAATGGCTGCCATGTCTGGTCGTTTTAATCGTAGCCGTGTCAGGCTGCAGCGAAAATCCGGATAATATTTCAAACGAAACGGTAAAACAGACCACAGTCAAGCCAACTTCAACTCCGGTCTTCTCGGTACCAGAACCATCAACAGTCTATGTTGAAATAATAGGTTCCAGGTTCGATCCTCCTGAACTGAGGGTAATAAACGGTACAACCGTAAGATGGAAAAATAGTGATAGTGCCGTTTATATGATCACTGTGGACAATTTCAGTTCTCCAAATCTCTCAAAAAGAGATACGTGGAATTATACATTTACCAGGGCAGGAATTTTTGAATACAATTGCTCCCTCCATCCCTCAATGCCCGGAGGCCGCATTATTGTCGATATATCGTAAAAGATAATTCAGGACTGAATGATACTCATTACGCTAATCATAATTATAATTTTTTGACAGCAATAAATTCATATTCTATTAATCCAATAATACAAAACTTGGATTATGACTAATAAATTTATTGGAATAGTGGCTCTTATAATTGCTGCCGTTGGAATTATTTTTACGTTAGGTTTCATCCAGAATAATAAACCCGATGATGCTGAAAAAATTGCGGACAAATCACCTTTATCAGTTCCAACAATACCGATGGCGACATTGCAAGTCCAGAGTGAAGAACCTGGAAACGTATCTGTGGAAGCCCTGACCTGCACGAATAGAACTGATGGAGGGTACGTGGTCGACCTCAGATTGAAAAATCCGGGAAATGAAACTAAAATTATTACAATTTATCCTTTGAAAAGGTCAGTGGAAATTCTGTATCGCCAGATAAAAAGAGTCGACATCCTTATCCCATCAGATGATATCACTTTGACGTTTGTTGTGAATGACGGAGAGAAGTTTGAATTGCAGGTGCCTGCCTGCATGCCCGGTGGAGGATCAGGAGGAGGCGGTGAAGCGGGAATCGGACTCATGCAGGTCACGGTGACCAAAACCACGCCAAGGCCGACAGAGACCACACTACCCACAACCTCCCCAACACCGACTGGGATCGCGCCATCCGCAACTCCGCCAACTCCGATCCCGGAATTCATGTGGATAGGATTTCCAATTATTACTGTGGTTCTTTTAGTGTTGATTTTTCGCAGGCATTAAGAACGATCTATAAAACAAAATATTTTAAAAATGCATCATCCGCCAGGCCTGAAAAAACCTACGTTGAACAAAGTTGCCAGCAGTCCCGACATAAGAACCATGCCTATTATGATCCCTGATTCTTTGTAGAATTTAAATCGATCGAGATAGTATATAATCAAGCCGATTATCAGCAGAAAGATTGTTTTAAAAATAACAAATCCACCAAAACCGATGGCAGCCATATACCTGTTTAATTCTTGACCGCCATTCTTTAAAATCATGAAGGTTGTAATAATGTCCCCGAAGTAAAAAAAACCGAACGCTACTGACATGAAAATCGTGCTTTTCATTTTGACTTCCTTTTCCATTGCGTCTTTCTCCATTATCTATATTGATTTCAATTATAATAATCATTATGGTTATTATTAACAGCAGAAGCTGTGTAAGTACTGCAAAGTTTAATTTAAGAAAGGGGATTATAATGGCTCATGGACGAGAGCACAATAAACAGGACCAAAGCTGCGATAAATGCCCTTATCGATGTAGAGCAATTATGGATCGAGAACACTCCCAATTACAACCTTTCAACCCAGGAACTCGTTGTCCTGAAAAAAAGACTTGAGAGGGCGATGGAGAACGTTTCAAAGATATACGAAGAGAACAGGGTGAAGTTGCAGGCTGCCGAAGATGAAATAAAAAAGATGCACGAAACAAAGAAAAAGAAATGATCTATAGAACCTGGCTCTTCCTCAGCCAGTCTATATCGCTCTGGTAAAGCTCCCTGAGATCCTTTAATCCGAGGCGCAGCATCGCCACGCGGCTCACCCCGAGCCCCCATGCAAGCACGGGGTACTTTATCCCCAGGGGTAATGTGACCTCTTTCCTGAACACGCCCGCGCCGCCAAGCTCCACCCATTTTCCCCTGCTCTCGATATACACTTCGGGTTCAACGCTTGGCTCAGTATAGGGGAAATATCCCGGCCTGAACCTGACTTCGTCAAATCCCATCCTGTGATAAAATTCCGTCAGGCAGCCGAGCAAATTCTTGAAGCTCACGCCTTTATCCATCACTACGCCCTCAAGCTGCTCGAATTCAGGCGTATGCGTCGGATCTATTGCCTCGCGCCTGTAAGCCCTGTCGATGCAGAACGCTTTTACAGGGGGATCGGGATGGTCTGCGAGATATTTTATCGTGACAGCAGTAGTATGTGTCCTGAGCACCTGCTTTCGCGCCACATCTTCGCTCCACTTCCCCCCCCAGCCCCTTGAAATCCCTGAACCTCTTTCGTGCATTTTTTTTACAGGCGTGATGTATTTTTCCGGGAGGTCGCATTCAGTGTCAAGATGGAAAGTATCCTGCATTTCCCTTGCCGGATGTTCCTGCGGCTGGAAGAGGGCGTCGAAATTCCAGAAAGAGCTCTGGACAATATCGCCTTTTATCTCCGTGAATCCCATTTCAAGGAAAATCGAGCGCATCTCGTTTATGAGACGCTGGTACGGATGGAGCTTGGCGCCGTAAACCGGTTTAACGGGGGTGTGGATGTTGTACGGGCGTAGGCGCGCAGATTTCCATGCGCCGCTTTTAATGATTGTAGGTGTTAGCTGCGCTATTTCCTCCTCTATTGACATACCTGAAGATGCAAGTTCAATTCCGGCTTGGGTGATTGTAATTATGCGGCTCTTTTTTTCTGATTTTTCAACAAGGTTCCTTTTTATCAAATCCCCGATAGCCCCTGCAATTTCCGAAGATGGGCTTTTTCTGAGGATGGAAATTATATTCTCATCCTCTCCGGTTTCAGCTTTTCCTGAGGGGATTATCATATCCCCTTCTATCCTTGCCCAGTTCTTCCTGCGAAGCCACCCGAGGGCGATACCTGCCATCTGGGGCGGGAATTTCTTCTTTAACTCAGAAATCGATGTGGGATTGGTGAGAGAATTTATTATCTGGCGCTCAGGCAGGCCGCTCTGTGCGTACTGCTCGCCCTCTTTTGTGAGAGAGTATATTGTCGTTTGTTTTTCTGCAACCTCACAGAGGCCTTTTTCAGCAAGAAGGAAAGCCGATTGCATGGCGGCTTCGACGATGAGTCCTGATGCTGAGGCAAGTTCATCGGGGGAGATTTTGTCTTTTCCGGCAAGAGCCTGTAAAATACGTTTTTCATTATTGGTGAGACTAAATTCTTTAATGAATGTCATAAAATAACCTTACAATGAACAACACGATATTTAATGATTTGTGAAAATCAGGTTAATTTTATTTGCCCGCAAACTTATTATTTCGCATGTATTTTCAGGCCGACCCTGCCGAAAGTTTCAAACCCCGGTTCCGCTTCCACATCCTTAATTCCCGCATCTGTCGGCGGCACAAGCCATATCTCTCCCCAAGTCCGCATTTCCATTTGCATGTGCCTTAGATTGATTGAATCAATTTAATATAGTTTCAACGACTTTTAAATCATTTGAACATGCCCAGAGTCGGAATCGCAGACACGACATTTGCCCGCATCAACATGGGGAAAATTGCAATCGATGAGCTTAAAAAAGGCGCATCCCTGCAAATAGAACGCTACACCGTACCGGGAGTGAAAGACCTTCCTGTGGCATGCAAGAAATTGATCGAGGAAAAAAAATGCGACATCGTAATGGCGCTCGGGATGCCGGGTTCGCAGGAGATCGACAAAATATGTGCCCACGAGGCCTCACAGGGGATAATCCAGGCGCAGTTGATGACGAACACCCACATCGTCGAGGTCTTTGTGCATGAGGACGAGGCAAAGGATGAGAAAGAACTTGCCTGGCTTATGGAAAAACGCACGCGTGAACACGCGCAGAACGTTATCAAACTGTTGTTTCACCAGGAGCGATTGCAGCGTGAGGCCGGCACGGGACAGAGGCAGGGTTTTCCCGGTGTCGGCGCGATAAGGTAATGAAAGGAGGGTAATGGCTGAACCTATCATTTTGAAAGACCATATACAATACAGCCCGCAATCAATTGTCAGCAAGACATTGAAGGAAAGTCCGGCTGGTACCATAACCCTGTTTGCCTTTGATGCAGGCCAGGGGCTGAGCGAGCATTCCGCGCCGTTTGATGCTGTTGTCCAGGTAATTGAAGGTGAAGGGCTTTTTATCATCGGAGGAGATGAACATCACCTGATTTCAGGCCAGCTTATTATCATGCCGGCGAATGTGCCCCATGCGGTAAAGGCTTTGAGGAAATTCAAGATGCTGCTCACAATGCTCCGCACATAATTATCCAGAAAAACAACGAATTTATAGAGGGAAGGATATGGAGCAACTATGAAGTTAAAAAAATGCTGTTATTTCGACAGGGACTGCACAACAGCTTGTGTGGCTTACAGTGCGGCCAGTGAATTGAGTGAAGGGGCAAAAAATCTGGGCATGAACGATATGCATTGCATGCGCCTCCTTCTGGAACTTACGAGCTTAATGAATATGGATTCCGAAAGTTACCAGGATGATGATGCATTTTAAGATTTCTATCCTTCGGTATTGATTAAACAAAAGGCTTAAATTAGATAATGCCTTTTAAGCATCGCCCGGTCAAAGGACTTAAAGTCATGCCGCCATAACTCAGCTGGTAGAGTGCCTGGCTGTTAACCAGGATGTCACAGGTTCGAGCCCTGTTGGCGGCGTTCTTGAACGCGATTTTCAGGGGCCTGTAGCTTAGTCAGGTTAGAGCGCCCGGCTCATAACCGGGCGGTCACCGGTTCAAATCCGGTCAGGCCCATATACCTCATGTTCGAACTTCTTTTTTGAATTTTAATGACTTCGACCAATAATTTCATCTTTACCTGAAACCAATGGCAGTACTTGCATTAGAGCCCAGTTGTGGGACTCAATGCAAAAAAATTCAAACAACAAAGGAGAGAGGAAAAATGAATAAAAAAAGTAGAAAAAAGATATTGTCAGGATTGGTCATGAGCATGCTAATTCTGGTATTATACATGGGACCAACATCAGCAGAACCGTTTATTAATCCATCCAATCAGGTGGATTTCACAGAGGGCGGCCATCTGGAAACAGATTATGGCGTCAATTTTATGGCAGAATGGTGGTACCTGAATGGAAAGGCAACTCTGATCGCGTCAGATGGTGAAAAGAAAGATATGGGGTTCTTCGTGGTTCTTGCACATCAGGAATCTCTCCTGTTCAAAGGAGTCTCCCATATGCTTACCTTCAACGGGCTTTATTTTGGGAACGGCGCGACTGCCTTTGATTATAATGAGACTTATGTCCCCAAGGATTAAATGTAATCTTTATACCTGATGCAATAACTGTGGGTATGCTGATAAACTGAAAGTAGCATAAAGAGAGTAAAAATATGTACTGGTATTTAATAGGAATCACTGCTGCACTTCTTACGACTTTCGGATTCGTGCCGCAGATATTAAAAATGCGAAGGACAGGATCTTCAAAAGACGTAAGCGTTACTACTTTATTCCAGTTCAGCGCAGGCGTCATATTATGGGCTTTTTATGGGCTACATCTTGGGGATATTATTATTATTACTGCTAATGTTATCAGTTTTATGACCCTGGCCGTGTCAATTGCTTTATATTACCATTATAACAACAAAAACTAAGTATTAACCAGACATGGTAAACCTATAATGCTCTCACTAACCCTGACCGGCCTGAAACTCAAGAACCCCCTCATGCTCGCCGCAGGCATAATGGGCACTACGGGCGGTTCCCTTAAGCGGATAGCAGAAAGTGGTGCAGGCGCGGTCATTACAAAATCTATCGGTCTGGAACCGAAGAGCGGCCACAGCAACCCGAGTATGGTAGAGGTGGACTGCGGCTACCTGAACGCAATGGGTCTTCCCAATCCTTCTTACAAAAACTTTCAGGATGAAATAGACATGGCAAAAGAAGGGAGGGTTCCTGTGATTGCAAGCATCTTCGGCGGATGCGCCCTTGATTTTTCAGAAATTGCCACCACACTCCGAGCAGACGCCTTTGAACTTAACGTGAGCTGTCCACATGCACACGGCTACGGCGCCGAGATCGGTACAGACCCCGCTCTTGTGGAAGATATTACAAGCGCCGTCAAAAGCGCCACGAAAGTCCCGGTGTGGGTGAAGCTCACGCCGAATGTCACGGATATAAAAAGCATCGGCCTTGCAGCCCAGCGCGGCGGGGCAGATGCCGTTGTGACAATCAACACCGTAAGGGGTATGGCTATTGATATTGAAAGTGGATACCCGATACTCGGGAACAGGTTCGGCGGGCTTTCGGGCCGCGCCATCAAACCGGTTGCAGTAAAATGCGTCTATGACCTTTATGATGCACTGGACATCCCGGTGATCGGCGTGGGCGGCATTTCGGATTGGAAAGATGTTATCGAATTCATGATGGCAGGGGCCGGAGCGGTGGAAATAGGCTCGGCAGTCGGGAACAATATTAATATTTTCAGCGATATTTCCTCATGCATGAAGGCATTCCTGGAAGAAAAAGAATTGACGCTTGATGAAATTCGTGGGATGGCACACGAAGTATGAAGCCTGTTAATGCGGTGATAACAAAAATCGTGAACGAGACCCCCACTATCAGGACTTTTTTCTTTGACACATCTTTTGAATCGATCCCCGGCCAGTTCGTGATGGTATGGATACGCGGAATGGACGAGATCCCGATGGCGCTCTCGTATGAGAACGCAATCACTGTCCAGAAAGTCGGGCCTGCGACATCGGCGTTGTTCGAACTTGAAGTATGCGATTCATTTGGCATCAGGGGACCTTTCGGCAATGGATTTGAGTTGAGTAAGGGTCATATCCTGCTTGTCGCTGGCGGGGTAGGGGCAGCACCATTGGCGCCGCTTGCTGAAAAAGCCGGTTCGTCGGGCATCAGGGTCACGACGCTGCTTGGCGCCAGAACAAATGAAGAATTATTGTTCAGGGAACGTTTTGAAGCCGCAGGGGAATTGAAGGTTGCAACAGATGATGGTTCTGAAGGAGAACATGGATATGTGACCGGGCTGCTCGGGGATGGAAGAAAATACAGTCAAATATACTGCTGCGGGCCTGAGATCATGATGAAAAAAGTTCTTGAAAAGGTCACCCCTTCCAGAGCCCAGTTTAGCCTGCACCGCTATATTAAATGCGGTATAGGGATATGCGGCGCATGCTGCATTGATGGGCTGCGGGTATGTAAAGACGGCCCGGTGTTTTCAGGTGATGTTTTAAAGAAGAGTGAATTCGGGGCCTATAGAAGGGATGAGTGTGGGCAAAGAGTAAAGGTTTAATCTTTTATTGTATGGGGCTGGTGAGATTTGAACTCACGATCGACGGGTCTCTCCGAAAATGCCAGGTTTTTGGCTTCCAGACCCCCTATCAGTCCCCGTATTTAAATACGGGGTCTTAGACAGGGGGACTAAGCACGTTCAGTGCTCCAACGGTTCCTCACAGCTTACCGCGTCCGGTTCGCTCGGCAGACCCGTTGCTCATCATAACACCTCGGATTTAAATCCGAGGTCTTTCCGCTGGAGCCCGTCGCCATGCCGGACTAGGCCACAGCCCCTGGTTTTAATAAATCCTGGATCAAAACCCGGATTAATTCCGGGATCTCATGGATCTATCAAAAGGTACCGCTATACTTTATCCAATTGCTATTAAAACTATTGGCATAATTTTCCAGCCATTTCTAAGATTCGTATAATTACGACTGGGGCAACATCATGTCATACTGCAGGCTGCGATGCCTGAGGCATCTTTTCAGGTATTGAGAAGAAAGCCACAGCCTGGAGGATCTCAGCCACAAATATTATAATGAATCCGATGAACAGTATAGTCAGCACCGCCCCGATCAGGTAAAGAGTCCCTGCTGTGCTGAACATACTGATATTAAGTCTTGACGCTATCGTATTATAGCTTTTCCTGAGATAAATGGTTGAGACAATGGAGAATATCCACAAAGGGATCAAGATGAGAAAGACCGCTGTCAGAGATTCATAAAAGCGGGGCCCCATATCCATCCAGGGTCCGGTTGCATATCTGAACCCGCCGAAATACGAAAACATAAATGAGAAAGCGACAGCCACTGCGATGATCACCCCTATCACGACCAGAATAACAGAAATCAGCAGGTTATTGAAAACTGTTTTATCCTCCAGTACTTCGGAAATATATTTTACTGCAATGAGCACCAGAACAAGACCGACAATCCATAGCACACCAAATGCGGAGGGAATTATCGATACCAGCATAAGTATCGATCCGATCCCGCCTAAAGTCTTAGCATCTGAAAGAGAAGCCATATCATCACTCCCATAATTTACCTTGGAGATGAACATATAAATATCTTTTTGTCACAGACAGATCAGCGAAAAAGCAAAAAAGTCAAACATTAAATAATCATAAATAGATAGCCCAATAATACCCTCTCAGATACATGACCATATATATCGGCGTTGACCTTGGAACCAGCTTACTCAGGAAAAGTACAGGTCTTGCCTGCCTCGTGGAAAAACATGGCAAACCTACTATGGAAAGTCCACCTGTGCATATAATCTCGGAAGATGAACTCATCCGAAAGTGTATAACCCAGATGTCGGAACATTTTCAACAAAGACTCATTGCCATGGATGCGCCTCTTTCCAGACCAGAGCATGGTACAATGAGAGAATGTGAAAAACGACTGCGTAAACGCGGCATTGCATGCTTTCCATCGGGCGCGGACTGGGTAACCGGCTGGGTCGACAAAGCGATCGGGCTCAAGGCATGGGCAAAAAAAGAACTCAGCGCAAGGATGATAGAGGTGTACCCCTATGCTGCCAGACGGGCGCTCGATATGGGTACTGATGTTAAGAAAAAGACAAAGGAGGGACGCCACGAAATTCAGGAAGGGCTTCTTAAGTTGATCTGGGGATTGGATGAACTCACAGGAGATAAACTGCTCTCAGATGACGAACTGGATGCCATACTATCAGCGTACACAGCTTATCTTAAAGAAAAAGGCGATGCGGACAGCGTGGACGGCACAGATGGCGTCATATTTCTGCCTTTAAGGAGGCAGGATCATAAAATATACGAATACTAATGTACCGCAAGAGCTGAAAGAATGGAAGTAGAATTTAAAAATAAAGAAATAATATGTAATAAAGGACTTTCAACATTGGATGATTTTGTATTTGGGTTTGTGAATGCACTCAAGAACCATAATATAAAGTATGTGATTGTCTCAGACTACGTCGCCGTTCTTTTCGGACAGGAAAGGAAGATTGGAGATGTGGATTTTTTAATTAGCAATGTCACATTTGAAAAATTCCTGAAATTCTGGCTGGAAATTGAGAACACATACGAATGCTTGAACACAGATGATCCGATAGATGCTTATAATGGATACCTGAAAAATTACCATGCTATCAGGATTACATTAAAAAGGAATTCTTTTCCAAATCTCAAGATCAAATTCGTGAAAGATGACTACGAAAGATTTTCTTTGAAATATCGAAGAACCGTAAGGCTGGGTGATAAAACATTATTCATTTCCGCGCCGGAAATAGAAATACCATACAGGCTGGCCAGGGGGTCGGAAAAAGATATCGAAGATGCAAGATTTTTATTTAATCTGTTCAAAGAGGAAATGAACATGGCATTGCTTGAAAAGTTCCTGGCCGAACTCGACATACCGGAAGAATCTTTTGACAGGTACCTGGGAAGGAAAATCAGTTCGAGCTACTTTTAATATTCCCCCGGGTATTTCTCCCCTTATGAAATCCTTCCTTATAATCGGCCACAAAGCAGTTACGGCCCCCTTTTCGCTCAACGATCTCCCGGGTGCAGCAGGGCGAATGGACATACTATGCAGGTGCGTCAATGCCGCGTTATTTCTCTCACATGATCTGAGGAGAGATGTTTTAGTGTATCTCGTCCTGAAAGGGGGGCCAGCACCACCAAAGCTTGTCCGTTTTGATGGCGGCGGGGTCAGATACCTGAGCCCGGATGAGCGAAGCGCCGCATCGCTTATAAGAAAGGCCCTTGAGAAGAATATGCAGGAATTCTGGACCGAGTCCACACCTGGTGTGAGCATAAGGAAAGGGGATTTTGGGGATCTGCTTGCGGAACTTGGAAAGAAAATAGTCTACCTGCGTGAGGATGGTGAGGATTTCCGGGGGAAAAAATTCAATGAAACCTTTGATGAACTTTTATTCGTACTTGGCGACCACATGGGTTTGACCGCCGAAGAGGAGAAAATAATAGAGAGATATGAACATGAGATAGTAAGCGTTGGCCCCCTGTCCCTTCATGCCGACCACTGCATCGTTT
Organism: Candidatus Methanoperedens sp.; assembly: GCA_036567605.1. GTDB lineage: Archaea > Halobacteriota > Methanosarcinia > Methanosarcinales > Methanoperedenaceae > Methanoperedens. The sequence continues at coordinate 17,404 of DATCUE010000004.1, forward strand.
TATTGCATAATGAAATGGACAGGATTGA
>DATCUE010000005.1:0-2017 GCA_036567605.1 Candidatus Methanoperedens sp.
ACATAGATATTGACAGCTCCGGGGACGTGCCCGTTTGCATACTCATCCTTTTCACGCACATCCAGTAAGAACATATCCTTTTTCTCTTTTAATTTCTCATAAAGACCCGTCACGGTATCTACTTCGCTTATAGAAAGCGCCATCCCCCGGTTCTTCCATTCTTCGATTCCATTGCAGAGATATCCCCTTATCCGATCAAAGCCAATCCTCATAAGGTATGTCCTTGCGGTATTTACATCTTCCTGCCTCTCGGTTATCAGCAGGACATCTTTATCATATCCAAGTACCCAGCCCGCAAATGTGGCCAGTCCATCCAGCCAGATGTTATATGAACCCGGTATATTTCCGCCTGCAAATGAGAGCGGAGAGCGGGTATCGATTACTGCGCAGTCGTGCATTATTTCTGCGAACGCAGGTGCGTCAAGCGGTTCGACCCTTGTGCGCTCAACCAGAGGGGGACCGATACGGTTCTCATCTGCCATCCTGGCAAAATACGGAGGGAGCGGGATTACCTCTTTCATTTTTCTCGTGATGAATTCCTCTTTCGACAGCTTAAGTATCGGATTAGTTGCTCTTTCATACCCGATTGTGCTTATGGGAATATCTGTAATATCGCCACCACAGGCTGACCCTGTTCCATGGCCGGGATATACAATGACCTGATCCCCCAGGGCCATTAGCTTCCCATGGAGAGAATCATAGAGATGCGATGCAAGCTCAAGTTTCTTCTCCTCACCAAGCAGGTCAATTCTTCCTGCATTGCCGTAAAAAAGTGTATCTCCTGTAAAAACTATCCATGGAGTTTCCTGCATGGCGGTGGGATATAGCACAAAGCTCAGGCTTTCAGGAGAATGACCCGGCGTTTCAACAACTAGTAATCTCATGCTTCCGATATCGAAGGTATCCCCGTCGCGGGCCGGCTCACCATAACCGAAATCAAGGCGATACCCATGTATGACCCTGCATCCGGTCTGTCTCTCAAGCTCCAGCGAACCCACCAGGTAATCTTCGTTGCGGTGCGTCTCGAAAACAAACCGTATCCTGTGGCATTTGCTGTCTGCAATTTTGAGATATGAGCCTATGTCCCTCTTTGGATCAACAATGAACGCCTCACCGCCATCCCCTGCGATATAAGATTGATGCGCAAGACCTTCAGAAATGATCTTCTCAATAAACATCCGCTTTCATCCCATCTGTATGCCCCACAACATATTCAGACACTATTGTATCCAGTTAATTATTTGGTTAACTTTTCGAGGCATATAGTTTGTGGTTGCTTCCGAATCTTTTAAGCCAAAAGACGATAGAAGGTCAATAAAAAAGAGGTAATTTTTATGGATGTTACAGATGCCCTGTATTCCCGTTATAGCACCCGCGCTTTTAAACCCGACCCCGTTGACAGGGAGACGATTACAAGGATCCTGGAAGCTGCAACCCGCGCACCTTCATGGGCCAATACACAGCCGTGGGAAATATTCGTAGCAAGCGGGGATGTTTTGAATAGGCTACGCCATGCCTATTTAGAAAATTTTCATAAAGGTGTGACCGGCGAATCGGATCTGCCAAGGCCGCAACAATGGCCTCCTGCCCTGCAAAAACGTATGGAAGAACTGGCAGCACAGCGCTATAAAACTGCCGGCATCGGACGAGATGATAAAGCCGCAAGGAAGAATATTTTTGAGGCGAATTACAGGTTTTTCGGAGCGCCGGTGGTCATCTATCTGTGCATGGATCGCACTCTCACACCCTGGTCAATATTTGATATCGGAATGCTGGCCCAGAGCATTATGCTGGAGGCGCAGCAGCATGGCCTGGGCTCAATCCCTGCTGTCAGCCTGGTATCTTATCCTGACCTGATCCGCACAGAACTGGAAGTCCCGGACGACCTGTCGATCATATTCGGAATTGCGCTTGGCTACAGCGATGCACAGCATCCGCAGAATAAGTTCAGAAGCCCCAGGCGACCCATACAGGAAGTTGTGAGGTTTAAGGGATTCTAATTCTCTGAGTTTATGCT
>DATCUE010000006.1:0-15107 GCA_036567605.1 Candidatus Methanoperedens sp.
AACAATATCCTGCGCCGACAGACGGACATCGCCCGCCGGATTTGTAATTGTCTGCCTTCCCCTCTGGATGGCAAGCACCGTGACACCGTAATTCTTCCTGAACCCAACCTCTGCAAGTGTCTTCCCGGCAAGGGGCGAAGAAGCATCTATCCTTACCGTCTCTATCTCGATATCAGGCAGGTGCTGCTTTAATTCGGGAAAAACCGCATATTTTTGCTGGACGTTCCTGAACATCTCATAGCCGTCTTTCCTGACCTCATTAATGTGTTGTTCAATCTCGTTCACAGGGATAAAATACCTCTGGAGCAACCTTGAGATGATCTCCACCGAGGTTTCGAACTCTTCAGGTATCACCTCATTGGCGCCGAGGGAGTAAAGAGGACCGATTTCACTTGCATATCGGGTCCTGGCAATGATGAACATGGAAGGGTTAAGCTTCCGGGCAAGTTCCACTACTCTTCGTGTGGCTGATGCATCAGAGATGGCTACCACCGTGGAACGGGCGGTTGTGATATCAGCATGTGTAAGCACCGCTTCCTTTGAAGCATCCCCGTAAAAAACAGGAACCCCACGTTTCTTTTCTGCAAGAACGGTCTCAGGGTTCATCTCGATCACGACATAAGGAATACCTGATGCCGAAAGCACCCTTGAAACGTTCCTGCCGTTAAGTCCGAATCCCACGATAATCACATGGTTTTTTAATTCATGTTTTTTGATTTCATTTTCATGGAAACGGCCGGTCATAAGCACGCTGGACAGGGGCAATCGTTCCACCTGCCGGGAAAGATTCCCGCTTCCCTGTATCATGAACGGGGTTAAAACCATAGTGATGATGGCAGATGCGAGGAACACCTGGTAACCATCGCCCGGAAAAAGGCCGTAGTTCACTCCTTCTTTTGATAGCACGAAAGAAAACTCGCCTATCTGGGCAAGCGCCACGCCCACAAGCACGCCGACCCTGAGTGGATAGCCCAGCACAACCGGTACCAGGGTTCCGGAGGTGAATTTGATTACAAGAATCGCAACTACTGCCAGGATTACAATCAGGGGATTGCGAAGCACAGAATTTACATCCAGAAGCATTCCAATAGAAACAAAGAAAAGAATACTGAAAATATCCTTAAGAGGAAGTATCTCGCTGAAAGCCTGCGAACCATACTCTGATTCAGAAATCACAAGACCTGCAAGGAAAGCCCCGAGGGCAAGCGACAGGCCCACAAGCGATGTGAGCCAGGCAGTCCCGAAACAGATTAGCACAATACTGATCAGGAACAGTTCCCGGCTGTGGGTCTGGACAACACGGAAAAGCATCGCGGGAACAATGAATCTGGATACAGCAATCACAAGCACTACAACACCGACTGCCATGAAAGCATTCAATACCACATCGCCCGCGGATACAAAAGACTTCCCGCCCAGCATGGGCATAAGAAGCACTATCACAACAACGCTGAGGTCCTGAAAAATCAACACGGCAGTGGAAAGGCGCCCCTGCGGGGAATCTATTTCACCGCGGTCAGAGAACACCTTGAGAACAATCGCAGTACTGCTCATTGCCACGAGAAAACCGATGAAAAGTCCCTGGGGAACGGATGCGCCAAAGGACATTGCAATTAACAGGACGACCATTGTTGTCAAAGAAACCTGGACAAAACCTCCTACGAACAGGGTGCGATTTATCCTGACAAGTTCTGCAAGCGAGAACTCGACACCGATCAAAAACAATAGCAGTATAACACCTATTTCAGCCATCACCTCTATCAGACCTGCATCTTTTACAATCCCCAGCGCCGAAGGACCAAGCAGCACACCGGCAATCAGATAACCAACGATGGGCGCTATCCTGAGGTGATGGAATAAAAAACTAATAACAATCGCAACACCAAAGATAATAACAAATTCCCTCAGAAAAACAAGCTCGATCATAATACAAACAACACTAATATAGTACTGCAACTATAAATACTCCCCTCACAATATTTAACCTGATGTTCAGGCTTCGAATAACTAAATCCATAATCGCCTATTTCTCCATTGCAGCTTTTCTTGTTCTAATTTACAGCCTGCTTTTCCTTTACCTGATGAGAACATATGAAAACAAGGACTGGGATTTCATAACTGCCGTTTACTGGGTGATCGTGACAATGACCACTACAGGATTCGGTGAGATATATTTCAAATCCACAATAGGGCAGTTTTATACTATAATCGTCATCATTTCAGGTGTGATAATGATTTTCGCTCTTCTTTTTCCTCTGGTTGTCACACCATGGCTTGAGGAGAATATTAGAAGAGGGCGGCCTTCAAAAGTCCCGGCTGGCCTGAAAAACCATATCATAATATGCGGTTATAATCAGATTGTAGAAACACTGATATCGGAGCTCCAGGAATATGAGATCCCTTTCATGGTAATCGATGAAAATGAAAAAAACGTCGCATTGCTGGTCTCAAGAAAAATAACCTGCGTGCATGGGGATCCGGCTGATGAAAATACACTTCTGGATTCCAATATCCTTTCTGCAAAGATGCTGATAGCAAACCAGAGCGATGAAAAGAATGCAGAAATAATCCTCACTACAAAGGAGCTTGGCAAGATCGAAGTAATAGCCCTGGTTGAGGGAATAGCCAGGGCGGGATACCTGAAATATGCAGGCGCAGACCGGGTAATATCGCCAAAAACATTATTCGGGACATATATAGGAAGGAAAGCCATCGATCCCTTAACAGACCATCTTGCAGGAGCCACCAGGTTCTTTGAGGATCTGAACATAGTCGAACTTCCTATCTATCCGCGCAGTGTACTTATCGGAAAAAAATTAAAAGATGCACAAATTCACTACAAAACCGGCGCGAACATCGTCGGGCTCTGGAGCGGCGGAAGGTTGTCACTGAATCCGCAGCCGGACGATATGATTAAAGAAAGCTCGATTCTCCTGGCGGTCGGCACCGAGAAGCGGCTTGAGACACTTAAAAAATTAACAGAGGGCATATGAAAAAGCATTTTATCCTGATAGGATACGGGGATGTGGGCAGAAGCGTAGCCACAGTGCTTGAAAAATCCCATGTAAGTTTTGTGATCATCGATAGGAACGAAGCCAAACTTAAGGATCGGGGCTTTGAGTACGTGGCCGGGGACGCTGTGGACGAGGAGGTGCTTAAGCGAGCGGGGGTTCAAAATGCCTCCACGGTTATTATGGTATTGAACAACGATGCTGATATCATTTTTACTTCGCTCATTGTAAGGAATTTGAACCCCCACTGCATAATCATAGCGAGGGCGAATACAACAAGGTCGATAGATAAGATCTACAGGGCCGGGGCGGATTATGTGGCCTCACTTTCAATTGTTGCTGCGCAGATGCTTGCCCACATAGCCACAGGGCATAAGGAAGAGACCATAATGATGCTTGAAGGCCTGGAAATAAGCCGCTATAAGATAACTTCGGGTTCTCCGGTAATAGGGAAAACGATATCTGAGGCAAAGATCCGCAAAAATATCGGATGCACCATCATAGGGATTGAAGAGGACGGGAAGACCACCACGGATATCGACCCGTCCATCGTCCTGAAAGAAGGGATGACACTTGCTATTATGGGGAACTGCGAGCAGATATCAAAGTTCAAGAAAGAGTTCATTGAGAATGTTTAAGACTGGCTCTCGGTTCTTGGAGGTTCGAATTCTTTCAGCCTCAAAAGAGAAAAAAAGGCTGCCACGTTAAGGATTAGATATAAAGTCTCAATTAATTCAACAATTATGGGATCTGGCGTTATATCGAACAAACCATATTTATATAGTTCTTTAATTGATAAAAACAGTATCCCAAGGCCGAGGAATGCCAGTGGGATTCGGATTTTTATGTTTTTCTTAAGGAATTCTTTTTTAAAGTCCCTTGCAATAATCAAAATCAGCAGCAACAGGGACAATCCCAATGTGGCGTTTAGCAATTCAAAAGTCTGTGAATCCAAACTCATAGGTATTGAATTCTTGGTTGATGAAGCCAACATAGATAAGCGTTTTGATGGATTTATCTTCCATGGGTTAACTTTTTCTATATCTCAGGAAACATCAGCATATGCGTTTTGACCTGCACATCCATTCAAACCACTCCTCAGACAGCAGCCTGAAAGTCGATGATATCCTTAAAAAAGCTGTGAAAAAAAAACTCGATGGTATTGCGATATGCGATCATAATACTGTGGTGGGGAGCTATCATGCCAGAAAACGCGCAAGGGATTTGAATCTGCCTTTGATCGTGATCCCGGGAATGGAAGTCTCAACTGCACAAGGTCATATTCTCATTCTCGGCATAAGGGAAAATATTCCACCCGGCCTTACTCCTGGAGAGACCATAAGTATTGCAAGACAAAAAGGCGGCGTGGTCATCGCGGCGCATCCTTTCAAGAAAAAGGAAAGCTTGGGCAATGTGGACGGACTGGAAATCGATGCCGTCGAGACATTTAATTCAAGATGCATATTCGGTGAAAACGAAAAGGCAAAAGAAATGGCACAGGCGCTCGGTAAACCAGGGGTCGGGGGAAGTGATTCCCATCTGCTTGCAACGATCGGCCTCGGTTATACGGAGATCGAGGCAGGGCCTGATGAGAAATCCATCCTGGCTGCTATCAGGGAGGGCAGGACAAGCGCAGGAGGGAGGGTTGTTCCCGCATATGTCGTCCTGATTCTTGTGATCCGTGGGGCTTTCCGAAAACTTCGCAAAGCGGGGAAAGAGATATACGAAAGGATTTTTAATGATAGTCGGAGATACAATGCCTGATTATGATGCAATTATAGTGGGAGGAGGCATCAGCGGCCTAATGTCCGCCCTTGTGCTTTCCAGGCACGGGAAGAAGGTGCTTGTACTCGAAAAAGAAAATATCGTCGGCGGCAACTGCAACAGTTATAGGGTCGACGGTTTCCAGGTGGATACAGGCCCTCATGCAATAACCCACCTGAGGGAAGGGCCGCTGCGGCGGTTGATGGATGAATATTTCACGTACGTGCCCGTTTTTGTGGACTATGGAAATTATTATGTGCGAACGGAAAAAGGACTTACAAAAATACCATCCAATATTAAGGAGTTCGTCACCTTTGACATCCTGCCAAGAAAGGACAGGTTGATGCTTTCGCAGTCGATAACAAAAGCTGTGACATTACTTACTTTCGGGATGGTGAATGCAAACCAATCTGTATATGACTTCATGCCAAAGGGTCTTTCGAAGGATTCTTATGATTTTGTCAATGCAATCGCTTATTTCCTCTCAGGGAAATCGATGAAAGAGACATCGATCAGCCGTGTGCTGTACGGCAGCAGCTTTATCAGGGACAGCGTTTCAGAGGATATATTTGATGAGCAGCAGCAGGAGAATTCATCATACACCTCCATGCTAACGGAAAAACTGTTAAAAAATCAATTAACAGGGCATCTTTCGACTTTAAGCAGGCTTGCGACAAATAAAGTTGCGTATGCGCAGGCATACCCGCGCGGCGGCCTGAAATCTTTTTTGAATGCTGTGTTATACTCAATGCCTGAAACAGTGAAAATTAAAACCGGGTCAAGGGTGACAAATATACTTACTGAAGATAAGAGGATTACCGGAATTGCCACTGAAGATGATTCGTACACAGCGGATTTTACAGTGTACACCAGCTTTGTGAAAAGCCTGCCGCAGCTTGTTTCCCTGCCGTCGGATTATATCAATAATATTTCACATATCGACCAGACCCTGAGCCTTACCATATGGCTGGGTTTGCGTGAAAAAATGAAGGAATTTGATTATACCGGCTCTGAAGTTTGGTTCAGGGACAATGCATACTGGGCCATGCCTATCAGCAATTACGATGCATGCATTGCGCCAAAGGGCAGGCAGTTGGTAGGATTTACGTTCGTTATTGACAGGAAAAAGAACATAGAGAGTGAAAAAAAGAGAGCGCTTGATATGATTATCAGGGCTGTCCCGGGAATTGAGAAAAAAATCGAAATGACACATTACCAGGTCACAATCCCTGAGAAAGCCGCGGTAACGATAAATGGGTTCATTGCTGGGGTTCGCACTCCGCTGTCAAATCTTTACCTTGCAGGAACGGATACCGATAACCGTAGCATGGGCATTACGAGAGCAGGATATTCCGTACTGGAACTCTTAAAAGCCCTGAAAGAGGATAAGAAAATACCATAGATAGAGTATCTGTAAGAAATAATTTTGGTTCAAGGCTTTTCCTTCTCCGATGATCGAATACCTCTTATCAGCGGGAAACTGAACAGCCCCAGAACACCAATATCCACTCCGACATTGAACCATACGCCAAGATATGCCGAGAACAAAGCTTCAACTATCAGCCATACAAGAAGTCCGTACAATATTGTTTTCATCAGTTCAGCGTCGTTTCTTCGAAAAGCAATTCTTCCCGCAAAGAAAAGAGTGGTTCCCCAGCCCATCATAATTGCCCCATAGATTGCGCTCTCCCAGGGCAACAGGGTTTCTCTATCTACGGGAAGTATGCCCAGGCCAAAGAAAGCAAACACTATCCCCCAGAGTACCAGGATAGTGGAAATGACACTGAACCACAGCATCAATTTTTTTTGACTCATACCATTTCCTTCATTTTCTCACATTCTGTTCATCTGTTTTCAAATATTCATCTCATCCAGATCAGATTCAATATTTTTCGCTATGAAATATAAACCAGAGTATTCATTCTGGCCTCTCGTTATCATTCCCTTCTTTACCAGAACTTTAAGATGATGCCTTATAGTTTTATAATCCATATTCAAGGCTTTAGCCAATTGATGAGCATTATAAGATTTCTCGGCAAGATGTCTCAAGATTAACGCCCGCGTCTTTCCTCCCCGCGTTCCTTCAATCAGATAGCACAGGAGCTTTTTTTGTTTATCTGATTTCCTTAATTTTTGTTTAAGAGATTCTTTGATTTGCTCTTCTGCCTTTTTATGCTCTGTTATGTCCCGGCCAAAGCTCACCGTTCCCACAATCTTTCCTTTTGAATATATAGGAGCCGTATTTACCGAAAGGAAAAAGTTACTGCCATCTTCCTTTTTGACTGATACCTCATATTGTTGAGGCTCTCCATTTAAGGTCTTGTGGAAAACATCGATAATTCGAGGTAAGTCCTGCTTATCGATAAAAATAGTAAATGACTTCCCCAGGAAATAATCCTGGTTAAGCCCGCTAAATTCTTCAATACGCTTATTGATAAATTGATAATACCCTTCAGTATCCAGAATCCATATCAGATCATTGGAAAACTCAATTATCGTGCGGTAGCGCTCTTCACTCTCTTTCAGCGCCTCCTCAATCTGCCTGCGTTCGGTAATATCCCAGAAAATGCCCAGTATACCAATAATATTGCCATTCTCATCTTTAAGTGGTGTTTTAGCAGTCTGGACGAAGACTTCCTGTCCATTTTGAATATATTTTTCTTCTATATATTCCGTCTTACCCGATTCCATAATCCTTTTATCATCTGCTCTGTATTTTTCAGCCAGATCCCTGGTATAGAAATCATAATCTGTCTTCCCAATAATTTCATCGGGCTGAATTTTCAAATCTCGAGCATAATTATTATTGCAGGATACATAGACAGAGTTTTTATCTTTATGAAATATTTTTTGCGGCAGATTTTCAAGCAGTTCTTTATATTTGCTCTCACTTGCCTGCAAAATTTCTATTGTCCGTTTGTGCTCAGTTTCTAATTTCTCTAGTTTGCCAATTCTTCGGTTCATCTCGGAGTTTCATGCTCTTTTTACTTTTCTTCGTTTTTCACATTCCTATCCTCAGAATCAGGGAGCGATTTCCACCTGATTCATCCCTTGAAAAAGATCGGTTTTATTGATTTATTTACCGTGTGCCCCATAATTATCCAATCACAATAACCGCATTTAATATTAATTTGATGCATCAGCTTACAACTATTAAGAATGTGTGGACACATTTATTAACTTATGAATAACAAATAATAGAGGGAATATATGAGCAAAACAATTTTGTATATAGCGGCATCCGTTGACGGCTTTATAGCCGGCACCAGCGATGATCTTTCATGGCTTAATCCGTACCAGGACGTTGAGACCGGCTACAAAGAATTTTTCGCCAGTGTAGGAGCAATTATTGAAGGCAGAAGAACTTATGAAATCGAGGTTAAGAATGGTTGGGATAAGCTTCACTCCCTTCCATTATTTGTATTGTCAAAGGATGTGTCACATGAGCCCACTCGTGCAGGCGTGACGTTTACGCATGATGATATTGCCAGAGTGCTTCAGAAAGCAAAAGCAGCGGCAGGTAACAAAAATGTATGGATTGAAGGTGGCGCCAGTGTAGCGCAACAGTTCATAAGTCGCGGACTTATTGATGAAATAGTACTCACGCTTATTCCGGTACTTCTTGGAGATGGCATTCGGCTGTTTGACAACATTCATGAACGGTTTAACCTATTTCTTACTGATGTGAAACGTTTTGATAAAGGGATGATTCAGCTTGTCTATAAACTGTAGACAAAGAATCATTTGAGCGAGGTTTGAACTATGTTCATTGGTCATTATGGAATTGGATTTGCCCTCAAAAAGGTCGAGCCAAGATTATCTCTTGGCCTCTTGATTTTCGGTGCTATCATGCTTGATATTCTCTTTGGGCTCTTTTTACTTGCCGGGGTAGAACACGCAAGGATCGTCCCCGGCGCTACAATCGTTTCACCTTTTGAATTCTACGATTATCCCTTCAGCCATAGTGCCGCGGGCGCAATCGTGTGGGCAACAGCTGGTTTTCTGGCATATTGGCTGTGGCCGACAGGGAACCGCAGGTCAAGGATGCGCCCGGCATTCGTACTTGCAGCCGCGATTTTCTCGCATTTTATCCTTGATGTCATCTCACATTCTCCCGATATGACACTCTTTGGAAACAATTCGCCTGAACTTGGCCTGTCTCTCTGGAACAGCCTGGCAGCCACAATAATCGTTGAACTTGGAATTTTGTTTATGGGGATTGTTCTTTACAGGAATGCGACCCACAGCATCTCACCATCGGGAAAATATGGGCTCGTTTTGATAGTATTGATCCTGCTGGTTCTTTATATTGGAAACATCTTTGGTCCCCCGCCGCCGGATATGATATCTGTGGGCGTCATTACCACGGCAGGTCAACTATTACTTGTTGCACTTGCTTTCTGGGTCGATAGGAATCGTACACCTAGTTCATCCTATCGATGAGTTTTTCAATTGCCCGTTTTCCATCCAATCGAACTGGACGGTAACGTTCACAACTGTTTTCGGTACTGTCTTCTCCCTTAAATATTCCGAATCAAATTGCACTACTTGCCCTCTGTCCGGAAGCAGGTCCCCTCCGACAGGGACATTTTTCCTGATAACTCTATTGTGAGCCGCATCTGTAAATATTACCGTGGCAGTCAAATTTTTGGCAACCAGGTTCCCATCATTCCAGACTGTTCCATGTACCTTTACGCTTTCCAATTCTGTATTATTTTCTGCCGCTCCCTGAGAAATACCGACATCGCTAACGATATGAACATATTTACCTTTTTGCAGTGGGGCAAACCATGCCAAAACGATTATTGCAGAAACTGCAAGAATTGCTAATGCAATTAAAATCAATTTCTTTCCTTCAATATTATCCATATTTGTTGACCTCCTGATTTTATTTTGGCCATTTCATTTTGAACATGAACTATCGCACCCACAAGAAACCTCTTTTTGTCCCTTAACTGCAGCCAGCATCATTGCTGACGCACATCCAACGCCGCTGTCCACTTTTATTGCTTTTGTCGGGCAGTTAAGCCGGCAGGCTCCGCATTCCATACATGCTTCTGGATTCACCAATCGGGCTGTCCTTCCATCCGGGCTGAATACCCCATGGGGACATACCGTGCTACACATGCCACAGTTGAGGCACAATTTCGGATCGTATTTCAGGGTATTTGAAACATACGAATTGAACATATCAAATTCCTCCCAATATTCTCATTGATGATAATACAATTATCAGAAAGATGCCAATTCCAGACATCCATGCCATTTTTGGTATATATGTAAATATCTCGCGTTTGACCCCGGTTACGGATGTAAATGTTGAAGAACCTGTGAAGTTCAATGCCAGAAAAGCACTTATTGGCGGCATGACCAGCATAAAAGCCATGGCCCAGCCGAAGCGCAACCAGAGGATTTTGTCGGCCATGCCATAAAATGAATTCAGGGCAAATGGCAGTGCCGTCAGTCCTCCTATAAGGAATCCCTTTGTACTGAAATCAGTAGTTGGTATCCACGGCAGCAGGATCGGAAATAGAACTAATCCTGAGAAGACGGCTGCTATGGCAGCAATTGCCGCAGTATAGTTTCCCGCAATTGCTAATATTACGGATGCGATCAACACAGGGATCAGGAAATTTTTCATCTCCACAGGTATGAGAACAATTCTATCAGAGAGAGTAAATCGAACGCGCCGCATTTCCCGGGAAGCCTCGTGTGTTATCAGGTATTTCGGCAGGTCGGCTGCTCTCACCGGCCCGAATTCGACTTTGAACCCGGAGCGTGCTCTGACCTCCCGGGCATCCACTCCTGTTGCCCCCAACTGTGGAACTATCAGTGTGCGGTGGTCAACAACATCGCCAAGTCCCACCATTTCTATCCGGCGCACCAGCTCATCAGTTCCGAATGTTCCCTTGCCTGCCGCACACCAGACATTGATGCCCTTTGTATCAAGCACAAGGATATAGCAATCATTACCCTTTAATGCGGATCTTAAGGCATCAAAACTGAGCGTATAATTTGCGCTTACAAAAACCGGAGACTCTTTTGTAGGCTTTCCCATGGAGTAAAGCCCAGGTTCTGTTAAATGCTGTTCGCGTTTCACTCCAAGGCGTGCCATAAAATGATCCCAGAGATTAGCAGAGGTGATGTCGCCAGACGTGGATTTGATAGTAGGATCTGCCTTCCCGGATGATGTCATTATAGGCTTTGATCCGCTGCCCGAACAACTGCAACATGACCCTGTCTCGACAACTTCTTTTGTAATTGTTTCAGTCTGATCCTTCAGTATTTTTTTCATAATTCTACCTCAACCACTTTACTTCAGGTTCTTTTCGTTCTGGAATTGCTGTTATGGTTTTACCCTGTGGGTATCCGAATATCAATGGAGCAACCGCTTTATAGCCTGGTGGCGCGCCAAGATCTTTTAATATCGTTTCATCCATGAGAGCAGGCATCGCAAGCCCTATCCAGCAGCTTCCGATACCTCTGGAATGCGCTGCAAGCATCATGTTCTGTGCGGCCATCGCGCAGTCCCAATCTGCTGTCACTGATCCTTTATTTCCAAGTATTATTATAAGCAAAGGAGCATTGTGGAACAAGCTGGTGTCCTTTGTTTTAAGAAAAGAAATGAAACCGGGTGCTTTTTTGGGATCATTTACGAGCTGTTTGGCAAGCGGGATCATCGCCTTCTTACCCCTTTCAGAGAGCATGTGTATCAATTCTTTGTTCTGTATCACTATGAAACTCCATGGCTGCATGTTAGAACCCGATGGGGCATATTTTGCACACTCTATCAGAAATTTTATATCGTCATCCGACACAGGTTTTTCCTTATAATCCCGAATGCTTCGCCTCGTTTTGATAATTTCAATTATGTCTTTCAAAATTGTTCACCCGATTTTAACTCCAATTAATCCCGGCTATTCTATTTTCTTCCCTGTACCCTGATACTGATGACAGAATTCCCGATTTCTTTAACTTCATCTATCGGCATTTTGAGTTTGTCAATAATTGCCTTCCCAACCGGGTCATTAGACAAAAACTCAACCGGGAAACTCGTTTCTTCAAGCACCTGTACATCTCTGAAACCTGCGTTTTTTATTGTTTTTAAGTATTCATCCTTCTTTGTAGCACCTGCAACGCAGCCGATATAAGCTTCGATGGAATCCCTGATGGATTCGGGAAGTTCATTTAACAGCACAATATCTGAGACCATCAGCCTGCCGCCCGGTTTGAGTACCCTGAAAGCTTCTTTAAATACTCTGCTTTTATCCGGTGCCAGGTTTATGACACAGTTTGAAATCACAACATCAACAGAATTATCGGCTGCCGGTATGTTCTCAATCTCACCGAGCCTGAACTCCACGTTTGTATAATTGCCTTTCCCCGCATTTTCCCTGGCCCTGTCCAGCATATCGGGTGTCATATCTATTCCTATGACTTTCCCTCTTTTTCCAACTTTATTGGCTGCAAGGAAGCAGTCAAATCCTGCGCCTGAGCCAAGATCGAGTACTGTTTCTCCTTCTTTTAACGAAGCAAGAGCTATGGGGTTCCCGCATCCAAGACCCAGATTTGCACCTTCAGGCACTGATTTTAGTTCATCTTCGTCATATCCTATTCCTTTGCTGATTTCCTCTTCAATACCGGCACTTTTGCAGCATGAAACTGCAGGAGCGCAGCAGGAGCCTTCTTCCCTGGCGATACTTCCATATTTTTCCCGCACTGCTTTCTTAATTTCCTTTTGTTTCATCCCGATACCTCCTTTTATTTCTCCATTATATCCTTCATCACAGGTCCAAGCATGCCCTTTACGATCTCTGCCAGATCTTCAACCTTTATTAAAGAGATACAGCATACTTCGCCGTCCTTTTCCCAGTTCACTACAGCCAGCTTATCGCCTGAATGGATTTTTGCTTTATCTCTTATCTCTTTGGGAAGCACCATCTGCCCCCTTTCATCCACAGTTATTACGGATTCAACCTTGCAGCAGCCCATGTCTGAAGGGGCACAGCAGGATTTGCTTTCTTCTTTCTTTGCCATTTTTTCACCTTGAATAGTAAATAAGTATTCTGAATATTTAAATTTTTCTGATAATTCAGAATATACTGAAAATCTTGCGAAAAAACCCAGGGCTATAACAAACTGAAAAAATATATCGACCTTGTCTCATTACCGATCTGTCCCTATTTTGCCCGCAAGTATGTACGCATAAATATACAAAGGAATAATTATTGCATAAAATATCCACAGCGGGAGCATAAACGTTGTTCCAATATAACCAGAGATCACTACTGATATTGAAGATATCAATAAACCTGTCAGGACGGGAAATACCGTCAGCAGCAAAATCCCTTTCCTCTCGATCGGCTTGAAACTGCCCCAGAGAAGTAATAATGCCCAGCCGAGCATCAGTGATGCTCCAATCCTGGAAACGTATAAATAACCGTTATCAGCATTGATGCTGCTCAATCCGAACATCTGTTTTGCAGCTTCCGGGAAGATCAAGGGTACTGCTGCCATGAAGTCTGCTGCCATACCGATATAAAAACATATTTTGATAGATAATAATTTTTGTTTCATCTGGATATTAATTCATTGGATCTTTATCTTCTATTTTTCCTTTTTTTCATATAATCAGAGAAACCCGAATTCAGAACGACAATAACCCCGGCTGTGAAAACCAGCAGACCCAGCAATCTTGGATTTGAAGCTCTTTCGATAAGCAGCAAAACTCCTGAGTGAAGTATCAAAAGACCCAGGATCAGCGACATTATCTCTTTATGGTTCCTGAAAAGCGTATAGTATAAAAGACCCGCAAGCAGGGTTCCGAAGCCTAAATATTGAAAAGATGAATTATTATAATATAATCCTGCAATTAAAAACAATGTGCCCAAAAGTCCCAGGAATATTATTTTGCGCCTGCTCATATTGATAGGTTCTTCTTATACCTGCCAGCACTTAATTATGCCTGTTAAATACAGTACTTCCGAAGGTAAACAGATAGTTTTATACCATCCCCGCTGAAATATTTTGTTGTAGTATTAAAAACATCAGAGGGGATGGATATTTGAATAATATAATTGGGGTTTTACTTAAAGATACGCTTAAAGCGTTAGATGGAAAAATTGATCTCAAAATTGGAGCCAACTCGAAGTATCACCAGAGCGATATATTCAACTTGATCCTGACTGCCTCGGTAAACACTACCTCCATTGAGAGTTCCGCATTTGAATTGAAAGTTGTAAAAAACAAAAAATATATTCCTTCTCCAGATATCGTTTTTTATCATATTGAACGACAAAACAACTTAGATCTTCAGCATCACTTGGAAGAAGTCATTAATTTATCATATCTGATGGCTGAAAAAAGAAGACTTTTTGGGAAATATGCTGCTGTTGCAATAGATATTCATGAGATTCCTTACTACGGGGAAGTGAATAATCCATTCATAATGGGCTGTAAACATAAAAATGGAACTTCTTATTGTTATAAATACGCAACCATTGACATTGTAGAGAAAAATCAGAGATTCACGCTAAAAGCAATACCTTTAACGCCGCTTTCAAATAATAACGCGACTATAGTAAATCAATTATTGCAGCATGCCATGAAATATGTGCATATTAAATATGTACTCCTTGATCGTGGTTTCTTTTCGGTGGATGTTATTAACATTCTCATGAATTTGAAACTCAAATACATCATGCCTGCTATCAAGAATGATAAAATAAAGCAGGTAGTGAAGGGTAATTCAAATAAGATAAGCTATTTTTTGAAATATACCATGAAGTCGGGAAAAAAGAATGCCACATTCAATTTGATGGTAAAATATGATGAAAAAGACAAAGAATATTATACTTTCGCAACAAATTTTGAAATAATATATAAAAATGACATAGAATGCATTGCGGAGAACTACAGAAAAAGATGGGGGATTGAAACAGGCTACCGTGTAAAAAAAGATTTTATGGCTATTACTACAACAGAATGTTATTCCGTACGAATGCTCTACTTCATGATTTCAGTAATACTTTACAATTTTTGGTTGTTATGCAATCTTATGTACTGCCGAGAACACGGAATTGAGTTGGGAACACAAAAAATAACAACACGAATAATGAAACTTCATATTATAGTGTATCTTAAAAATATAGAAACATCGTTTAGAGACCTGATGGAAAATCAGAGTAGCGTATGCTGCCGATATTTTTCATTAAATAGCCTTGAAATGTATATCAATTGCATTATTCAAACAAATTATATTTATGAGAAACATAACAAACCACTAAATTTACTGTAAAAAGTGGAATCTAAGATTTACTTGCGGAAGTACTG
>DATCUE010000007.1:0-59113 GCA_036567605.1 Candidatus Methanoperedens sp.
TTGCACTCGATGATGAAGCGTTTGCCGCTGGTATCGGTGGCTATTACATCGATTTCGTGTTCTGCGCACTTACCCATAAGTCTTGTGCGAAGCATTGTTTTAAACCCATGTTCTTTCAGTATCCCGGCGATAAAGGTCTCAAAAGGAAATCCTGCGGGCCCAAGGCGTTTGATCGCATCTTTGAGGTCATAACACGATGCTCTTGCAGGCGAATGCTTTTTCAAAAGCTCCATAACCCTCTTGAAAATCGCACCTGTTGTAATACCATCGAATGCTTCTTTTTCTATCTGTTCTATGATAGCATCCGAAATTGTCCTTTCCACCTTTGCCCTCGCAAGAGAGCTTCGGATTTTTTCGGGATTGAACTCCTCTTTTCCACCATTGGCTTTTATGACATACATGATTGTCGCATCAATAATTATGGATTCAATATCATTTAATACTTTTTTATCACCGGAATGCGCTGCGGTTCATGTGCTGACTCTATATTTTTTATAGTACAAAAAGCAATTATTATTTGTGGAGGTTAAATATGCAATTGAACATGATGGACGGTTTCGGATCTGGAATGATGGGCTACGGAGGTTGGATACTTTGGCTGTTATTCTGGATACTGTTAATCATAGGGCTTGCGCTGCTTATCAGGTATCTTTGGCAGGGCGGCAAAAGAGAAGAGGAGTCTGCACTTGAAATCCTGAAGAAAAAGTATGCCAGGGGAGAGATAGGTAAAGAAGAATTCGAACAGAAAAAGAAAGATCTGTTATAAAAGGAGATGGAGGTAAATCTAAAATGTATAACTACAAAAGACCCGTTCAACTGGATTATGCTGGTGCTGTTGCAAAAGTAAAAGAAGAACTGAAAAAAGAAGGTTTCGGGGTTCTTACAGAAATAGACGTAAAGCAAACCCTTAAAACTAAAATTAATGTAGATTTCGAGGATTATATAATCCTTGGAGCATGTAATCCGCCTCTGGCTTACCAGGCACTCACTGCCGAGCGGGATATCGGGGTACTGCTCCCCTGTAATGTCATCGTTTACGTTCAGGGTGGAAAAACATTCGTAGCCGCGGTCTTACCTACTGTCCAGCTTGGAAAAGTAGGCAATCCAAAGCTTCTACCCATCGCTGAGCAGGTTGAGAATAAGCTAAAAAAGGTAGTGGATGCCGCGGTCAGTAAATGACCGGGCCATCCATCACTATTTTCGTCTCAACTGGTACGCAATGCCTGCACCCAGTAATCCGAGGGCAATCTCAAATCCGGGTGTTTTCGGCGTTGAAACCGGCGTTTTTGCAGCCTGGGTGATTGCAGTTGTCGGGGTTGGCGTTGTTCCAGTTTCTACAACAATATCCACCACGTGTTCGGAAAAATCTGCAATATACATCATCGCTTCCATACGGTTTCCACCGCCCATGGTAAGATAGAAAGAAGATTCTTTCGCATCGTACAGCTCCTGCTCGGTCATGACCTGCTTCATCGGCCTGTTATCAATGTATAAACGAATTCTCTGATTTTCATTCCACACCAGGGAACTGTTATCTATGTTCATCATAACAAATTTCCCTGAAGGATCCGTGGAATTAATTGTCATACTCATACGGTTTTTCCCCATGGATTTTATCATGACGTTCATATTCTCGGAATAGTTTACAATTGAATATTTATCGGACATTCCCACAGAAACCTCCGCTCCTGCCCTATTCTTCATCATTTCTCCCATGAACCTCTGATGCATCTCATCCATCGGCATATTCACAGGGGAGGCCCTGAAAATAACATTTCCCGTGCCCGGCCCGATCCTGACCGCTCCCCCGTCAATACTTATTGATGTAGAATTCGTTGAAGCGATAAATGCTGTCAAGTTACCCGTCTCTATTTTCACTACATTATCTTCTTTTGATGCATTCACACCTTCCGCAAGATCAAAAGTGACAGTAGTGGCTTTTTTTGTCCTGATATTGATAACAGAGGCAGGATTATCATGAAGTTGTACCACAACAGAACCGTCTTTGTTTACGATTCTTGTCAGGGAGCCCAGCGTTGTTGAATCTTTGAAATCAAAGTTGGCGACTTTGATGGAATCAAAAATCGTGATGCCCGAGATGCCGTAATTCATCACAGCTCCCGTGCTGTTATCCACAGAAAATGTCACATAGTTCCCGTAGCTACTTCCCCCGCTGTGCATAAATCCCATTCCCGTTACGCCCTGCTGGTTTCTTATTTCGTAGCCTCTGTTCATCATATCTTTAGCTATTCCACGCATCATTTCGCTGCCAATTATGGTACCGCCCATCATGTCTTTTCCACCCATCATGCCGCCGCCCGTCTGGCCATAAACAGGCAGGGACAGCATGAAGACGGAAAGCACGACAATCGCTGTTTTTATTTGTATTTTCATATTATCCTCCCTTAACATTATAATATAAAATGCGTTTTTCTCTATAAGTATAGATTTCCTCTATTTATACACTTTTGATTTAAATTCTTCTTTTTCCGTGTGCAGAATAAGGTAATTAAATTCGGCATCAACCATATTTTTTGGTACAATATCTATATCCCTGATAGTTGAACCGCCCTGATTCCGGCCGGACCCGCAGAATCAAACTAAAGAAGGCCTTTTGCATACTATGTACCTGCCAGACAGGAATAATTATATAGTAGAGGGGAATTTTATTAATATACAGTTTGAACTTATGCTGATTCTGGAAAGGGGGTCCACAATGGATAATCAGTATGAAACAATAAGACTAAAAGTTCGCGATTACATATCTCCGGAATGTGTCTGTAAGGTAGAAGACATGGTGAATTCTATTGAGCATGTTGCTGGTTCCACTTTCGATCCTGTGAACAACCTGCTGACAGTTAAAGCTCATAAAGGCATGGTCAGCGGCGGGGACATAATAGAGGGGCTAAGAAAATGCAGGGTACTTTGTGAGGAGAGAAAAAGCGTTTATGACAAAGCCGAACACGAAGCTATAGGAGCTAAGAAGCCTACTCCCCATGACCACCATGCGATGATGGAAGCCGAGATGAAAAGGCACTTCTTGGTTGCATTTATTTTCACAATTCCTGTTCTAATATTGTCACCGTCAATCCAGGGATGGGCCGGCTATACTCTCCCGCCAAATCCCGTCTGGAGCTTTCTGCTTGTTCTTGCGGCTTCAGTTGTGATTTTATATGGAGGTTTTGTTTTCTATAAGGGCTCGGTGACATCTCTTAAGCTGCATACGCTTGATATGAACGTTCTTGTAAGTATTGCATTGTTGTCGGGGTATTTATACAGTTTAGGCTCAACTTTCTTTTTCAAAGCACCTGACTTCTATTGGGAAATAAGCACGCTGGCCACTTTCATTCTTTTCGGGCACTGGATGGAAATGAAGGCCCAGAGAAGAGCGTCCGGGGCGTTGAAAGAGCTTGTGAAATTGATTCCGCCTGCTGCAAATTTATTAAGAGACGGCAAAGTTATCGAGTTTTCTACTTCCGATCTCAAAGTTGGTGATATTGTTCTTGTCAAACCCGGCGAAAAGGTGCCAATAGATGGTGTTGTGATAGATGGTGAAACTTCGATCAATGAATCCATGGTTACGGGAGAGTCAAAGCCTGTAGAAAAAAGAAAAGAGAGCAAAGTTATCGGTGGAACGATTAACATTGAAGGTGCTATTCAAGTCCGGGTGACAAAAACAGGTGAAGAAACCGCTATTGCTCAAATTATTAAGCTTGTTGAACAGTCCATGTCTTCCAAGCCCCGCGTTCAGAAATTTGCAGACAGGGCAGCCGGTTACCTGACCCTTATAGCAATCTTTGTGGGCGGAGGGACATTCATATTCTGGTTCGGAATCGGGGCAGGAAGCCTTTTCGCCCTGACACTGGCTATCACAGTAGTGGTCATTACCTGCCCTCATGCTTTGGGCCTGGCCATTCCGGTCGTCACATCGATATCCACAACAATGGCCGCCAATAAAGGGATACTCGTAAAGAACGCCGAAGCGCTGGAAATAGCGAAAACGATAGATATTGTAGTGTTTGACAAAACAGGAACCCTGACCAGAGGAGAATTTGGAGTTACAGATATTATCAGGTTTGGAGACTGGAGTGAAAGAGAAATCCTGGAGAACACGGCTGCCATAGAGATTAATTCCGAGCATGTAATAGCAAAAGGAATAGTTAAAAAAGCACAGGAAGAAGGTTTGCAGAATATAAAAGCTGAAAAATTTTCGGCAATTCCCGGAAAAGGCGCAAGGGCTTTTGTTGGAAAATATGAGGTTTATGCGGGCAATGCAAATCTTATGAGGGATATGAAGATAAATCCCGAAGAATACCAGGATGCGGTTTCAAAACTTTCTTCCCAGGGTAAGACCGTTGTTTACGTTGCGGCAAACATGGAGCTTCAGGGATTAATAGCAATGGCAGACCTGATAAGGGACGAATCCAGAGAAGCTGTTAAAGCTCTGAAAGAGCTCGGCCTGGAAGTGGCCATGCTTACCGGTGACAATAAACAGACCGCAGCGTACGTAGCCAGAGAACTGGGCCTGACAACGTTCTTTGCCGAGGTACTTCCCGACCAGAAAGCGAACACAATAAAGACATTGCAGGACAAGAAGAAAAAGGTGGCAATGGTAGGGGATGGCATAAACGATGCTCCTGCACTTGTCCAGGCAGATGTCGGGATAGCTATCGGCGCAGGCACAGATGTTGCTGTGGAATCGGCTGATGTTGTTCTGATCAGGAATGACCCCGGGGATGTTTCAAGACTCATCAATCTCAGCAATAAAACCATGCGCAAGATGAATGAAAACCTGGTCTGGGCAACAGGCTACAATGTTGTTGCAATCCCGGTGGCTGCGGGCATACTTGTTCCATATGGGATAGTTTTGAGACCCGAATTTGGTGCTGTAACCATGTCTTTAAGTTCCATAAGCGTGGTCATCAATGCTCTTCTGATGAGGAGAGAAGAGATATAAAAACCACAACAAGACTTTCTAAATTTAAACCAAAAAGAAATTGCCAGAGGAACATGCAAATGTCATTCTTCTTGCGTGGCCGGTTATACAAACCCATATCTTTTTTAAGTAGAAGAGTAATAAAGCGACTACCCTGCTACCATTAGATTATTCAGGGAATGCCCTGCGACATCGGTTTGCGCCGGTAGTGTAGCGGTTATCACTGAGCGTTGCCAACGCTTAAACTCGGGTTCGATTCCCGACCGGCGCATATAATTCTTTTGCACAATTTTCATTAGGATTGGCCATACATTTATTAAACATTAAAGCATTATTATATTCGGTGTTCTTATGTCTGATAAAACGGAGGACGGAGTGAAAAACAGGCTGATAAAATATCTCTTAAAGGATAAAATAGGCATCAGGAAATGTCTTCTGGTTCTTTTTTTGCAGGCAAAGAGTTACGACACATGCGAAATCTATGATTACCTGAAAAAACGTGGCTTTGATGTCAGTTACAAAGGAGTTTCTGCAATGGTCGGACAGATGCACTCAAGACTCGGGATACTGAAAATATATCTGTCAAAGGAACATAATTCCTACTCGCTGAAAGAAAAACATTGTGATATTGTTAAGATTGTTTTAAACGATCATTTCCAGAATCCACGCACAGGGGCCTATTAATTGCATCCTGAGCAGATCATAATCCTTTAAACGAAGATACAGGAATTAATATGATCGGGTGGCTATCAGACGCGAAGGAATGGATTAACATCAACTTATATATGCAGTTATTACAAGTTATAGAACGTGAAAACGGTAATACTGGGCGGCGGGCTCACAGGTATAACCCTTGCCCGCCTGATTCATGAAAAAGGTTATGAAGTCGCAGTACTTGAACGGGAATCCGACTACGGCGGCCTGTGCCGCTCAAGGGCAGATTCGGGTTTCACTTTTGATAAAGGTGGCTCGCATATAATCTTCAGCCGGGATGATGAAGTCCTCTCTTTTATGAAAAATGCACTGGGAGAGAACAGACAGCAAAACAGGCGCAATACAAAAGTCTATTACAAAGGGCGGTATATAAAATATCCTTTCGAGAACGGCCTTTACCAGCTCCCGAAGGAGGATCTCTTCTTTTGTATCAATGAATTCATAAATACCCTGATAGCAGTTGAAAAGGGTGAACTGAAAGTCCCGGAAAATTTCCGTGATTGGATAATATATACATTCGGGAAAGGCATTGCTGAATCATACCTGATACCTTACAATGAAAAGATATGGAAATTTCCCGCAGAGCAGATGTCTTTGCACTGGGTGGATGGGCGCATTCCACGCCCTCCTGTACAAGATATAATAAAATCAGCCATAGGCATCGAAACTGAGGGATATACACACCAGGCAGTTTTCAATTATCCCGGAAAAGGCGGGATCGAAGCCATGGTAAAGGCGATAGCGTCTCCCATTCAAGAAAAAATCACTACAGGTTTTGCCGTCTCATCCATCAGGGAAAAAGCCGGACAATTCCTGATAAGCAACGGAATAAGCGAGGTTGCGGCTGACCGCTGTATATCAACCATACCTTTACAGGAGCTTTTAAAGTGCCTCGATGATGTCCCTCTTCATGTCAGAACGGCATGCAACGAATTAAAATACAACTCACTTGCCTGCGTTTTCCTCGGCATAAAAGGCAAAGTTCCGGATATTTCATGGCTTTATGTCCCTGAAAAGGAACTTGGTCTTTTCAATCGTGTCTCATTCCCTTCAAACTACAGCCCGTTTGTTGCGCCCCGCGGGCATTCGTCTATCCTTGCTGAGGTCACTTATCACGAGGGCGACGAGGTATCTGCAATGCCTGACCGGGACCTTATTGACCATGTGATAGCAGCACTTGAAAATATGAAAATCATAAAAAATAATGAAGATGTGACGTATGCTGCCCTTGAACGGCAGAAGTACGCTTATGTCATCTACGATCTTGATTATATGAAAAATATCACAGTTGTGAAAGATTTCTGTGCTAAAAGGAACATAGGTCTTGTCGGGCGTTTTGCAGAGTTCGAATACCTGAACATGGACGGTTGCATCAGGAGCGCGATGAATTTTGCGGGGGGTCTTAAATGAGAATAAATATTTTTGTTGAAGATATGCTCTTTTTCAAATACATCGGATGTGCAACAGCTGCAAAAACGCTTTACAGGCAGCTTTCAAAACTGCCGGACATGGACGTTTCCTGGAATTCGAACAGCCACGACTTTGATATCGTCCACTACCACACTTTCGGGCCGCTGTCGCTCCTTAACAGGAAATATTCCCGCGGCGTAAAGATATTGACCGCCCATTCCACTCCCCGCATCAACGTGGGCAACCTGGCATTTTCCAGGACTATTAATAATTATTATCCGGATTTCTACCGGAAGTTTGATCACATTATCAATATATCCGTCCCCTGCAAGCAGGAAGTCGAACAGATAGTGCCCGATATGCCTGCGACTCTGATCCCGAACGGAATCGACCGTGATTATTTCAAAAGGGATAAAGATAAACGCAAGAGCTTCAGGGAGAGGTTCGATATAGGGGATGACGAGAAGGTGGTGCTCACCGTGGCCCAGCAGACGCCACGCAAGGGCATATATGATTTTATTGAACTCTCAAAAAAATATCCACGGATAAGATGGGTCTGGGTGGGAGGTTTCCCTTACGGCATTTTCTCAAAGGATTATTTCCAGATCGAAAAAATGAAAAAACAGTGCGCAGATAACACCATATTCACCGGATTTTTGCCCGATATCATGGAGGCATACAGCGCAGCGGATGTATTTTTCATGCCCTCAAATGCCGAAACCTTCGGGCTTGTTATCCTTGAGGCGCTGTCATGCGACCTGCCGGTGGTGGCCCGCGGCATACCCGAGTTCAGGGAGATCTTCGGTAATGCAGTACAGTTCTTTGGCGATGTGGAAGAGGCGGGAGAGCGTATCACGGATGATGAATCCCTGCAACGCTGCTCAACCGGGGCCCGCGACTTTACGGCGCAATATGATATCAAGCGAATTGCTGATATGCATTGTAACCTGTACAGGGAGCTTGTGGAAGCATGATATCCGTAATTGTCCCGACATACAATGAGGAAGCAAACATCAGGGCCTGCCTGAAATCCCTGTGCAGCCAGACACTTCCCAGGGATGAATATGAGATCGTCGTTGTCGATGGTAATTCCAGGGACAGGACGCGCGAAATTGCAGAAGAATATGCGGATTCTGTTTTTATCCAGACCAGCAAAAAAGTGGGAGGGGCGCGGAACGACGGTGTGATGCGCGCCCGCGGGAATATCGTTGCCACTACGGATGCGGACTGCATTATACCTCCCGAATGGCTTGAGGTAATAAAAAATGATTTCAGGAACAATCGTATCGCACAGCTCTATGGGACTGTCTATCCGATAGAGGACGGGATAAAGAACAGGCTCTCGCTTATGGGCGCGAATATGTTCTCCCGGACGGGGTATTATACGCATTCGCTTTACTATACGCTTGGATGCAATACTGCATTTGATAAAGAGACTTTTATCAGGGCAGGCATGTACAGGTGCATAGATGCAGGTGACGACCTTGAGATCGCCCGCAGGATACGGAAAATAGGGAGGGTGAGGTTTGACAGCCGCATGAGAGTGGGATTCTCGATGCGCAGGTACCAGCAATTCGGAACTTTGAAATCACTTTTTGAGTGGTTCTATATAGTTGCCAGGGGTGGGGAGTCGGCGAAATATTCGTATTCGAAACGAAGTTATAAATAAGTTATAAATAAGCCAAATGGATTAAATTCCATACACTGTGTACTGTCAATTTTCGGTTGATAGCTTGCATCCAATAATTGGGAGTGTAGCGTACTATTAACACTTTCGGTCAACAGAGCATTATAGCGCTGGGGTTGCGACCCCAGACCCCAACGGATGCGCCGCCTCCGGCGGGGTTCAATGTGAGATCCCTGGTTGTATGAAATCAATAGCTACAGATGAGTTCAACGTTGTCTTCTTCTATTTATTTTCATCATAACAATAGACATTCATACTTTCACATAACAAATTAAATAAGATAGTATCCACTATACATGTTTGATCCGTTTTCCCGTTCAATGGATTAAAATTAATTCGCTTGCGGTTGATATTCCTGATTATTCTTCAAAACCGAATAAATTATCCTTAATAGTTTAGCAGCTACAGCATTCAAAGCAGAATAATGATGCTTTCCTTCACTTCTCTTCTTATCATAAAACCGTTTAAGGACATCATCATTCATCCTTGCAACATTTGCTGCCAGGAATAGAGCCTGTCGAAGCATTGGAGAACCCCTTTTAGATATCTTCCCTGTCTTATTCTCAAATCTTCCTGATTGACTCACAATAGAATCAAGTCCAGCAAAAGCAACCAATTTCTTAGGACTTGAGAATCGGTCAATATTTCCAATTTCACCCAGAATGATTGGACCCACTGTATCACCAATACCAGGTACAGACATTATTTTTGAATCAATCATCTTCATCATTTGACCTATTTTGGTCTCAATAGACTGAATCTGCCCATCATATAATTCAAGTTGAGTGATCAGGGTTTTAATTTCAATACTGACAATTGGTTCAATTTCAGGTATAGTTAATATATTCCCGGCACTGGCGTAAATTTCTTCAGCTACCGGTTTAGACCGCTTTCGAGCATAAAATCAATAGAAAAAGCTGGAAAAACGCAAATAAGCACCGCAGTATAAATCAACTCCTAAAATACCCATAAATCTTACGCATGATTTATCTATAAGTGCATCCTTCCAAAGCCCCGGTAACATTTATGAGCCTGATCACTGAAGCAAAAAAAGGCCGCCTGACAGAAGAGATGAAACAGGTGGCAAGAGATGAGAATGTTGAACCTGAATTTGTGCGCCGCGGGATAGCAAATGGAAGGATAGTTATTCCTGTAAGCCCGTACCGCCGGACAAAGCCCTGTGGCATAGGAAAGGGCCTGCGTACTAAAGTGAACGCATCCATCGGCACATCTTCAGACATAATGGATATCGATATGGAAATGGAGAAGGCAAAAGTAGCCGAGGCTACAGGTGCGGATACACTCATGGAACTTTCAACTGGCGGGGATTTTTATGAGATCAGGAAAAAAGTCACGGGAGCCACAACGCTCTCAGTGGGAAGCGTGCCGCTGTACCAGGCTTTTATAGAAGCCATTCGAAAATACGGAAGCGCCGTGGATATGAAAGAGGACGAGCTCTTCAATATTACGGCAGAGCAGGCGAAACTGGGAACTAATTTCATGGCGATACATACAGGAATTAATCTTGTTACGGTGGAGCGACTGAAAAAACAGGGGCGGTTCGGGGGTCTTTGCTCCCGCGGCGGGGCCTTCATGACGGCCTGGATGCTGCATAACGAGAAGGAAAATCCCCTGTACAGCGAGTTTGATTACCTGCTTGAGATCATGAAAGAGCATGAGGTCACACTCAGCATGGGCAATGGTATGAGGGCAGGGGCGATACACGATTCTACCGACAGGGCGCAGATACAGGAGCTTATAATGAACTCGGAACTATCTGACAGTGCCCACGATGCAGGCGTGCAGACGATAGTGGAAGGTCCGGGGCACATACCGATAGACGAGATAGACGCCAACGTCAAACTCATGAAACGCTTAAGCGGCGAGAAACCTTTTTACATGCTCGGCCCCCTGGTCACGGATATTGCGCCTGGCTATGACCATATAGTGGCAGCCATAGGCGCATCCCTTTCAAGCGCTTACGGCGCCGATTTTATCTGCTACGTGACCCCGGCTGAACACCTTGCCCTTCCCAATGTGGAAGACGTAAGGCAGGGCGTGATAACCGCAAGGATAGCTGCCCATATCGGCGATATGATAAAGAACAATGACAGGCAGCGGGACCTTGATATGGGAAGGGCGAGGCGGGATCTGCAATGGGAAAGGATGTATGAACTGGCGATTGACCCGGAACACGCAAGATCCGTAAGGGACAGCCGCTCGCCTGAAGATAGCGAGGCCTGTACCATGTGCGGGAATTACTGTGCACTCAAGATAGTCAAGCAGAATTTTAATTTTGAGAGGTGAGAAAACCTTAAAATAGATTCTAAGAATATAGGAATATCTTAAAATAAGGTGATTCGAGCTTGAGTGAACAAATCTTATTTGGAAAAGTGACAAAAGCCGGAACAATAACCATACCAAAAAAACTGAGAATGAAATATCATATCAAAGTCGGCGATATCGTAAAATATACTGATACTAATAAAGGGATAGAGATTGTTCCTGCTGAGCTCACGAGTATTCCTCCTAAAATAAAAGAAATATGGGTGGAAGCAGAAAAGAAAAAAATCAATATTAAAGAAATAGTGGAAAAAGTAAGAAAAGTCCGGTCAGAAATATATAATGAAGAGTACGAAACTTAAATTTTTTATAGATACGACTGTTGCTGTTTCTGCGCTGACAGGAAGAAACGATGAGGCATGGGTGCTGTTTGAGAGTGGTAGAAGAGGGCTGGTTTCACTTTTTGTAAATATATTTGTCGTGAAAGAAATACGAAGAACATTGAAGGAATTTCAAATTTCGCAAGAAAAAATAAATTATGGAATTGAATACGTCAAAGAATGCTGTATTGTAAGGAAGAACATTCCAAAACTTGACCTTTTAAAATATAATATCCGGGATAAGAATGATAGACCTATAATAGCCGCTGCAATAAATGAATCGGCGATCCTTGTAACAGAAGATTCTATGCTCGCTGAAGATACCCAAAAATATATCGAATGCGTGACCCCAAAAGATGCTTTGAAAAAATTAAGTTAAAAGCAGGAGTTACCTCCTACTTTTCCTTGCTGAATACCGCAGCCTTGGAAATCGTTTCGCGCGGCAGCTCTTCCTGGGCTCTTGCCATATGCTCCATTGCCTCGCGCAGCGGTCTTACGACTTCTTTGGGTATCTGGGGTTGTGGCGCCTTTTGCTTTACTTCCCCGCTGATGAACGGGCATGTAACCCCCGTGAGGACGGCCATCACACGCACCCTTCCTGCAAGGTCGGGATCTACCTTCGCGCCCCATATCACGCGCTTCGTGTTTGGGACTTTATCCATTATCTGTTCCCCTGCAACGGCTACTTCTTCAAGGGTCATGTCCTCTCCGCCCACTATATGAATGAGGACGCCGTAGGCAGTGGAGACATCCGTAATATCAAGAAGCGGTGTCGAAAGGGCCTGGGCGACTGCTTTTTCAACACGGGTCACGCCGTCTCCCTCGCCGATACCTATTGAAGATATTCCTCCGCGCTCCATTACAGCCCGAAGATCTGCATAATCAAGGTTTACAAGGCTTGGCTGGGTTATTGTGTCTGTGATATTCTTTACAAACGCTCCTACAAGTGCATTTGCGACGGCGAGCGCATCTTTCAGCGGGAGGTTTCCTGCAACTTCCCTGAGTTTTGAGTTATCTATGACGACTATGGAATCGCAGGATTCCGCAAGCGACCTTATGGCATCACGTGCTTTCTCGCGCCTTGCCATCTCAATAGTAAAAGGTATCGTAACGCATGCTATCGTGAGCGCACCAAGTTCCCTCCCAACGCCTGCAAAAACCGGTATCGCACCAGTGCCCGAACCTCCTCCAAGACCTGCTACAAGGAACAGGAGATTGGTATCTCTTATTTCTTCCCTGATCTCGGTTAGATTCTCTTTTGCCGCTTCGGTGCCTCTTTCCGGGAATCCCCCGCAGCCATGTCCTTTGCAGAGTTTTTCACCCAGCAGCATGATCTTATCCGCCCTCGTCATTGTACTGAGATGTGCTGCATCCGTATTGGCCGCAATAATCTTGCCGCCGGCCAGTTTCTTATCCGCTATCCATGTTGTGATGTTGCAACCCGCTCCACCCAGGCCAACTACGGTCACGGATGGGCGTGATGCTTTCACTTTTGCTAATAATTCTTCTTTAGTCATAATCAGCCTCCGCTAATAACTCGTTCTGTTACTATTTAAATCCTTTTTCTTGAGATAAGAAACTATATAATGTATAAATTGTAAACTTCATATCAGGTATGAAATACACCAGTTTGGAGATATCAGCAGATTCGGGCGCAGAAGAGATCGCTACGTTTGCGATGGCTGTGCATGAACTCCTGGGGCTTCCTGTCACAATGAGAACACTGAACAAAAGAGGCGTCAGGATCGAGAAAAGGAAAATACTTGATAATAATTATACAGGCCCGGTGCTGGAACAGGTGTTGAAGGAGAATAAAATCATGCGTACAACACCTACAAGCGGAAA
The DNA here is from genome assembly GCA_036567605.1 of Candidatus Methanoperedens sp. Classification (GTDB taxonomy): domain Archaea; phylum Halobacteriota; class Methanosarcinia; order Methanosarcinales; family Methanoperedenaceae; genus Methanoperedens. The sequence goes on from DATCUE010000007.1 coordinate 13,256, forward strand.
ATATACCGGGGTCCCGGTTGTCGTGGTACCCATAAGGAATAAAGAAGGGTATGGCATCGCGGCCATAGGCGTTGTGGATGTTGTGGGCACGGTGGACCTGGGCATCGTGTTCGGGGATTATCCTGAAGTCGTGAAACAAGTGCAGGAATGCGTAAGGTCTCGCGTGGCAGTTCCTTGAAACCGCTTGTACGTCCCGCAAAAAAAGAGGACTTTGATGCCCTCATGGAACTTGAGAATATATGCTTCAAGGAAGAAAAGTTCCATAAAAAACAGGTGGAATATCTTTTATTCAGGGCCAGGTCCATCGTGCTTGTGGCAACAATCGATGGCAATATTGTCGGGTCGATTATCACTTTATTAAGAAATGATATCTCCCATGCCAGGATATATTCGCTGAACGTTCACCCATCATACAGGCGTATGGGTATAGCGAGCTTGCTGATGGACACGGTTGAAAATTCATTGAAAGAAAAGAAATTCAAGAATATCAGTCTTGAAGTTGGTGTAAATAATAGGGCTGCCCGGAGTCTTTATGAATCAAAGGGTTTTTCTGTGGATAAAATCCTGAAAAAATATTATAAGAACGGCGATGATGCATTGCATCTTATAAAAAAATTATGATCACGTCACCAGGGCGTTAATTATCTTTTCATAAATATCTTTATCTATTGCATCCTCGTATCCTTCATAAATACTTGGATTGTCATTGATCTCGATGACTTTGTACCCGCCATCGGTTTCTTTGATATCCAGGCCATAAAGTCCACCCCCGACACATTTTGACAGAGTGATACATATCCCCTTTAATTCTGGCGAAATTGATTCCCTCGACACTGCAATCGTATCTCCCCATACGTTTCTCCCGTTTATCTTTGATTTTACTTTCCATCCTCCACTTGGAATACAGTATTTGCACAGGTAAAGTATTTTGTTTTGGAGTATCCCGATTCGCCAGTCAAAATCGGACCGGATGTATTCCTGAATTATCAAAACTTTTGATTTTCTCAAGAATTTCTTTGAAATTTTGACGAATTCTTCTTCAGAATTAGCTTTTTCTACATGAGATGAGAATCTCGTATATGGTGTTTTGACTATCACGGGTAACCCGAGTGTTTTAAATACACTATCAAGAGCTTCCTCTGAAAAGTCCCCTGTAAATAGAAGGGATTTTGGCGAAGGTATATTATTTTTTTGAAAAAGGTCATGAAGGATTGCCTTATTTGAGCACATCCTGATAGAATTGGGGTCATCGATAACCTTCAGGCCGTATTGTTCCGCAAGTCTTGAAACCACGTAGGCGGAATTACTCGGGTCTGTTGTTGCTCTTATAAATAGGGCATCGTACTTATCGATACTGGAAATATCTTCCTTGAAGACAAACTCAAAAGCGTGCCCCATTGATTCAGCAATGGATTTGAATTTCAAAAGGGCATTGCGCTCTGATTTATCTTTGAAGTTATACGCTTCGACAAAACAGGCTATTTTCATGATAAATTTAAATTTTCTGTTTTATCTCGCGCATCTTATCATGAACAATGTCCCACTTCACTTCCTTTTTTGTGGCGGGTTCGCAATGATTCAAAATAACCTGCCCGTCATCGATCTGTACAATCAATTTACATATCGGGATATTGAAAATATCAAAGAATCTCCTTGTGAATTCAGATGTCTCATCATTGGTTGATTCTCCGAACATCTGGATTATCTCCATCACTTCTCCCGTGACGGGATGTAGTGATACCGGGTACCTGGCATCCCTGCTCATCTTCCTGATTATCCCGGGCAGTTTTGATTCGGTTCTTACTATTTTCATCGAGTTGTAGGTGAATGGATTTACCGCAAATAACATGGCAGGGGCACATAAATCCTCTTTTGGCTTTGTTATCAGCCTGTATCCATTGGTCGCAAGGCCGTACCTTTTTGCTTTTTCGATCAAAAGGGGGTTCCTGTATGCATCCATAATTTCCATACAGTTCGGTGTGACTTCCACTCCAAAGGTTTCAGCATGCGCAGACACATAATATCCCATCTTTAAATAACGGTAGTCATGGTTGACATTAAGTACGCTTTCATGCACTGGTTGCCTTAAAAAAAATAACGGACTAGAGTCGCTATCATCTTCGTCTTCGCTGACTATAATCATTTTATAAATCAGTCCACTGCTTTAACATTATAACCTGAGTATAAATAAGTAACGAGTGGAAAGGCCGATTTCATATGAAACCCTGTCACGTTCTGGTGAAGTCTGTGAGCTCTAAAGGTAGAGACTTTCTACTGGCGCATGTTTTTAGCACATTATACCAGTCGTATGCAAATAAGACGATACATATAAATCCCAGCATCTCAAAAACCTCAAAATATAGTATAGAATTGGGAGTGCCCGCTCCTTCAAGAATTTCGTGAATCATGAAGAATATACTGAACGCGAAGACGTAGATGCAGTTTTTCTTGAAAAAGGATTCATTAATAAATGTTTTTAATTCCAGTTTATTTTTATCGATATCTTTCCACATTAGCCATATTTGAATTGATAAGAAAATAAAAATCAAATACGAAGAAAATATTAGAAACTCCATGAGCTTATAAATATCAAATATGTCCACGATGTTTCACTTCCTTTCCAAATAAGGCTTTGTTTATCTTTAATCATGATAAAGGTTTCGGAATTTCTAAATAGAAAAGCATAATAATTACTTTAGCCTTCAAAAGCATTAGAGGACGATAAAAACATGGGACTGAAAGAATGGATTATTCCCCAGGACAAGCACTTTTTTAATATGCTGGAGAATGAATCGCAAAACGTGCTGGATGGCTCGAATGCCTTCCTCGAGATGCTCAAGAATTATGATAACATCAAAGAAAAACAGCAAAAAATAAAGGACATCGAACACCAGGGAGATGATTTTGTCCACGAGATCTTTGAAGAACTCAATAAGACCTTTATAACCCCCATCGACCATGAGGACATATCGAAACTCGCCTCGGCATTCGACGACGTCCTGGATTATATTGACGGCACTGCGACGCGCCTTCTTCTTTACGAGATCAAAGAACCGGAAGAGAACATGATAAAGCTGGCAGAAGTACTTGTTAAACAGGCCGGTGAATTAAACACTGCACTTTGCGGTCTTCGCAACATCAAGAACCCGAAGGAAATAGAGAAAAGGTGCATCGAGGTCAACAGGCTTGAAAATGTCGCGGATGATATATATAAATCATCTGTCGCCCAGCTTTTTAAACAAAAAGATGCCATAGAGATCATGAAATTGAAAGAGATCTATGAGCGCCTGGAATTTGCAACGGACAAGTGCGAGGACGCCGCGAACGTCATAAGCGACATTGTTGTGAAAAACAGCTAAAGGTGGTATTTTGCTATTTCTGCAGGAATTCATAATATTCACTATAGCATTGGCTTTGTTCTTTGATTTCATAAACGGTTTTCACGACTCTGCAAATGCTATTTCAACGGTCGTGGCCACCAAGGTACTGACTCCTATCAGGGCAGTCGGCATGGCCGCAGTTGGAAACCTTATCGGCCCTCTTTTCTTTTCCACCGCAATAGCGGCAACCATTGGAAAAGGAATAATTAAAATTGAAATGGCGCCCGACAACGAGATACTTGTCATGATGGTATTTTCAGCACTTGTCGGGGCTATAATCTGGGATCTCATAACCTGGTATGTGGGATTCCCGACATCAAGCAGTCATGCACTGGTGGGCGGACTTGTTGGCGCAGGGATGGCTGCAATCGGAGGCAGTTCAATAAATCCCTCCGGTGTTGAAAAGGTCGTGGTGTTCATGATAGTTTCGCCGATTATCGGGATGGTCGCCGCGTTCATCCTGACCGTTTTTGTTATAAGGGCGTTTTACCGCGTTTCACCGACAAAGATCAACAGGTATTTCAAAAGCCTTCAATTGTTCTCGGCTTTTTTCTATTCAGTGACCCACGGCACCAATGACGCACAAAAAACAATGGGCATAATCACGGTTCTGCTTGTAGCGTATGGTTCTCTTACTACCTTCAAGGTTCCCATCTGGGTCATTCTTGCAGCCCACATATCCATTTCTCTCGGTACTTTTTTTGGAGGCTGGAGGATAGTAAGAACCATGGCGCAAAGGATAACGAAGCTGAGGCCTTACCAGGGCTTCTGTGCCGAGACATCAGGAGGGCTTGTACTTGCAAGCATGGCCGCCCTGGGAATACCTGTAAGCACCACGCATGTGATATCTTCCTCGATAATGGGCGTCGGGGCCACAGATAAGCTTTCGGCAGTAAGGTGGGGGATAGCAAGAAAGATAGTAGGGGCGTGGATAATGACAATACCAGCATCCGCCGTCATGTCTTTTTTTGCTTATCTTATAATAAGCGCTATATTTTGATTTTGCAAAAGTATTATTAGTTTTCAAAAGCTAACAGAGGAGTAATGTTAAAAGAAAAAAACAAGCTCATCATATGGCCCGTGTATATGGATGCCACAAAATCCAGGGGAGAGGGCCGGATACTTCCCATGAAGGACTCGGTCAAATCCCCGGTCTTAAAAGAGATAGAAAAAGCCGCCCTTGAGCTGAAACTGAATCCCGAGACCGAAGCAGATAAAGCCCACCCGAAATCCTGGTGGGTCGTAAGCGGCAGGGTGCTTGTTGATAAGAAAGGCCCCAAATCAGTGATGGCAAAACAGATAGCCCAGAGGATAAATAAGATGCGGGGGCAAAAATGATAGACCTCCATACACATTCCACGTTCAGTGACGGGGAGCTTATTCCCAGCGAACTCGTCCGCCGTGCCGTTGTGCAGGGTTATACGGCGCTTGCTATCACAGACCATGCGGATTTTACGAATGTAGAGCATATTCTCTCGTGCGTGAAGAATATCAAATCCCTTGAGGAGGACTACGACATCAGGTTGTTCCCTGGTGTGGAGTTAACTCATGTCCCGCCGGCCAAAATGCCTGCCCTCGTCAAAAAGGCAAGGAACCTGGGGGCTGAGATAATCGTTGTGCACGGTGAGACCACGGTCGAGCCGGTCCCCGAGGGAACAAACCATGCAGCAGTTTCCCTGGACATCGATATCCTCGCGCATCCCGGTTTTATCACGATCGAGGACGCCGAACTTGCCAGGGATAACGATATATGCCTCGAACTTACATCACGCAACGGGCATAACCGTACCAACGGGCACGTATGCAGGATTGCCTCTGAAACAGGCGCCGGCCTTATAGTGAATACCGATTCACACGCACCGCATGACCTGATAAATGATGAAATAGCATTCAAGATCGCGATGGGGGCCGGCCTTGATGAAAAAGACGCAAGGATGGCAACGATATCGCGGCCTTCAAACCTGATAAAAAATCTTTGATAAATTCTTTTATGCAATGAATAAATCTTATTAACACTCAGGCCAATTCAGCCTTCCATGAAGCAAAAACATTCTTTGAAACTCGAACAGGATATGAAACCTCCTTCAAACGTCTGGAAATTCGGGAACGACATAGATACCGACGCCATTATCCCGGGCAAGTATCTCACAATAAACACGCCTGGTGAACTTGCAAAACACGCTTTTGAAGGCGTACGCCCGGAATTTTCCCGCGGTGTCAAAGACGGTGATATCATAGTTGCGGGTTTTAATTTCGGATGCGGCTCATCGCGCGAACATGCGCCGCTTGCCCTGAAAGGGGCCAGGGTGAAGTGCATCGTCGCAAAATCCTTTGCACGCATCTTCTTTCGAAATGCAATCAATATAGGCCTCCCACTTCTTGAGTGCGCTGACACTGATAAAATCGAGGAGGGAGATCATATAGAGGTTGATTTTGAGTCAGGAATGATCAACAACACTACAAAGAACCAGACCTATAATGCGACGCCACTTCCGGATTTTGTGCGCGGCATTGTTGATGCCGGCGGGTTGATAGGTTTTGCCAGAAATATTGTGCAGTGAAAAATTAAAGTTCAAAAAAGAAATTAGTAATATGCATTTTGCATATTACTGTCTTGATTCGTATCTTTTCAGGATGCCTATGACCTGGTTAAGCAGGTTCTTCGATTCTGAAAGGTGCCTGGCGCCTATATCCGCTGCCTTGTCAAGATTCTTATCCAGTACAAACAGGTTCTCCTGAAGCAGGTATATCAGGTACATCATGACACACCAGTACACCGCAAGCCCCAGGAATGCAAAAATACCAATAAACCATAACTGGTTGTATATCATTGAGGTTGATTGCCCCAGCGGCTGCAATGTATCTATCGCGCTTATGAAATTATAAAGTATTATTATTCCAAACAGCAACGGCACGATTGTTGCAATAACCAAACTCTGTTTACTAAGCTTCATTCAGTATCCTCCGGGAGTTTCCTCCTAAGCATCTTTTTATGTTATCTGGCTATTTAAGCATTTTGTCCTTATGATGATACTTTTTATTATAAGGGCTTCCTGTTATTTCACTTTTAATTGAACTTTGAGATTATTAAATTTCTCTGAATAGCAAGCATTATATCAAGCAGGGTTGTGTTGAATCAATTTAAATTGAGTTGGTATCAAATGCTCTATCCCCCCGGAACACCCACACAACCCGAGATAATAGCTGTGGCTTTATCAAAACTCGCTCTCAAACCAACCGATGTGTTCGCTGATATCGGGTGCGGGAGCGGTTCGGTATCAATAAGGGCCGCGAGAGAAGTAAAACATGTTTATGCAATCGATAGCAGGGACGAAGCTATTCGAGCAGCAACTAAAAATATCATGGAATCCAGAGCAGCCAATATTTCAGTTTTAGAGGGCGAGGCATCTTCAGTGCTTCCTGAGCTGGAAATCGACTGTGCGTTCCTTGGGGGAAGCAAAAATATAGAGAAGGTTCTTGAGATATTGATGGACAGGGTTCCAAGATTCGTGATAAGCGCGGTCAGGATAGAAACCGCAGCTCTGGTGCTTAACACGCTGAAAAATAACAACAGGTTCAGGGAAATATTACAGGTATCCTTATCAAGGGGAGGCGAGCTTGCAGGAGGTATTATGTTCAAACCTGAAAATCCTGTGTTCCTGATCGTGGGAGGTATCTGATGCTTGTCGGAATAGGCCTGGGGCCTGGAAGCCCGGATCTTCTTACACTGGCTGCGATAAAAGCATTAAGAGAAAGCGAAAAGGTGTTTGTCCCGGGCAAGATGGCATCTGAACTTGTTGAGCCATATGCAAAAGCACAAATCCTTGAATTCCCTATGATCCATGACAGGGCAGAACTTTCAAGATTGTGGGAAAACAATGCAAAGATAGTGGCAGATGAGGCAAAAAACGGCATGGTATCTTTTGCGGTGATCGGGGATCCCAACTTTTTTTCCACATTCACGCACCTTCGAAGGACTATCAGTGAAAAATACCCTGAAATCAAAATAATAACCATACCCGGGGTAAGTGCGATAACAGCTCAGGCCGCACGCACCGGTATGGCTATTGAAGGCTCTTTCATTGTGAGCGATGGCTCACCGATTAGAACAAAGATCATACTTAAGACGAAAAATCCTAAAAGAACAATGGAAGTATTAGAGAAAGAGGATTTTAACGATTTTATTTATGCAGAGCGCCTGTTCATGGAAAACGAAAATATAACCCGCAACATCCCGGAAAATGGCGATTATTTCAGCATCATGGTTGCAAGGAAAGGCAAGAAATCCAGCAGAGTCGTCTATTTTGTCGGGGCCGGGCCGGGTAATCCCAAATACATCACAGTGAAGGGGCGCGAGCTTCTTGAGTCTGCAGACCTTGTCATGTATACGGGTTCATTAATTAATCCTGATGTTTTGCATTATGCACACTGTGACAAAATCGACAGTCATGGTATGAAACTTGAAGACATCGTTGATATCCTGGCAATGTGCGCACAAGCTGAAAAGAGGGTCGTCAGGCTCCACAGCGGAGATCCTTCGCTGTACGGCGCTATTATCGAGCAAATAGACGCCCTCAATAAATGCGGGATCGATATAGAGATAATCCCCGGCGTGACATCGCTTTTCGCTTCTGCAGCCGCGCTAAAGACGCAGCTTACGCTTAACGGGATAACTGAGACCCTTATCATAACAAGACCTGCCGGCGCGACTCTGGAAAAAGACTCACTCCGCGAGCTGTCGCGCCATAATGCAACAATGGCAATATACCTGGGTACCCATAAACTTCGGGAAATCACATCCGAGGTTGTATATCCGGTGGAAACGCCCGCTGCCGTGGTTTATCACGCTTCATGGGATGATGAAAAAATCATTCTTGGCACGGTGGGTGATATTGCTGACAGGGTTGAGGCGCTGGGGATAGACAAATCTGCCATGATAATTATAGGTAATGTGCTGTCCCCCGGGAACTATAGGAGGTCGCACCTCTATGGGTAAAGTGGCAATTGTTACCTTTCCCCGGAATCTTGCAATAGCAGAGAAGATAAAGGAATTCACAGGCGGGGAGATTATTTCTTATTCGGGTGGCGCGTTTAAAAAGGCTTTTGAATTTGATTCCATAATAGCCGTAATGGCTTCGGGAATCGCGGTAAGGAATATTGCCCCCCTCATACGCGATAAATGGAAGGACCCGGCAGTTGTTGTCGTGGATTCGGGTTTGAATTTTGCGATTCCGATTCTGGGCGGTCACCACGGGGGAAATGATATGGCAAGGAAACTTGCAGGTCTTGGCCTGATTCCAGTCATTACCACGGCAACAGAATCAAGTGGTAAAGAACCTGTTGAGAAAATAGCTGAAAGTCTTGGATGCAGGATAGTGAACAGGGATTCCACTAAAAAAGTGAACACGGCCCTGCTGGAAAAGGATGTCGAAGTGCTGTGTTTAAAAGGGCCAAAAGTTTTGCTTGTAAATGACGAAGTAGCAGTACTTAAAAGAAAAGGGCTTATAGTAGGGATCGGCGCCAATCGTGGTGTCAGCAAATCCGAGGTGATGGAAGCTGTAACAAACGCACTTTCCGAGATAGACGCCGATATAGAGGATGTGGGATTATTTGCGTCTGCCATGATAAAGGAAAATGAAGCCGGGATGATCGATGCCGCTGCTGCATTTGGAAAGGAGATGAGGTTTGTCCCGCACGAGATCATCAATTCCATAAGGGCACCAACAGGTTCAAAGGCAAAGGCCCTCGGGCTGAACGGCGTTTGCGAACCTGCCGCGCTTGCGCTTTCGGAGGAAAAGAAACTTCTCCTTAAGAAGAGGATATACGGAAATGTCACCATCGCGATTGCAAGGTAAATTATACATCGTGGGTATCGGCCCTGGCGCTATCGAACATCTTACGAAAAGGGCTGAAAAAGCATTGCTTGACTCTGAATACATTATCGGCAACGGCACTTATATCGACCAGGTGGCTCCAGTCATTAAAAAATCAAAGGTCATAAGAAGCGGGATGGGTGGCGAGCTTGAGCGCGCAAGGAAAGCAGTCGGGCTGGCCCGGGAGCATGTTGTCTCCATCATCAGTGGCGGGGATGCGAATGTATACGGGATGGCGGGCCTGGTTCTGGAAGTGGCGGAGAAAGAGAATGATATAGATATCGAAGTCATTCCGGGTGTGACCGCACTCAGTGCTGCCGCTTCACTTCTCGGGGCGCCGGTTGTGTCAGATTTTGCAGTTATCAGCCTGAGTGATCTTTTGACCCCGATGGAGATGATTGAGAAAAGACTTGAATGTGCAGGTGAAGCCGATTTTGTGATTGCCATATATAATCCAAAGAGCAGGAATCGCAGGTTGAACTTCACAAGGGCCATCGATATAATTCGAAAATACAGGAACGATAAAACGCCGGTCGGTATCGTTAAAAATGCGACAAGGGAAAAAGAGGCGGTTATTGCCACTACGCTTGGAAGAATAATGGAATATAATGAAGAGATAGACATGAGCACCATTGTGCTTATCGGCAACAGCGAGTCGAGGTTGTGGAAAAATAAGGTAATAACGCCAAGGGGATACCATAAAAAATATGAAATCTAATTTCGGGGCGCGGACAAGAGAAGCAAGAGAGATAAGAGAAAAAAGCCTGAGTATCGTGCGAGATATTGTAAAAGGGGACACTCCTGAGGACAGGATAAGGCAACGATGCGTTATCGCCACAGGCGACCCAGGCTTTGCCGACCTCATGAGATTTAACAATGAGCCTGTAAAAGCCGGAATCAACGCCATCAAGAAGGGCGCAGCGATCTTCACTGATATAAAAATGGCAGAGGTCGGGATAACAAAGCTGGGGCATAAATGCAAAATTGTGTGTGTTCTGGAAGCCGGAGAGGAAATAGCCGGAAAAACAGGGATGACAAGAACCTCAGCCGGGTTCATGGCTCTTGAAGATGAACTTCAGGATTCGATAATCGTAATCGGGAATGCCCCGTCGGCCGCGCTTACCGTATGCAGAATGATCGAGAAAGGGCTGAGACCTGCATTACTTGTGGCCACGCCTGTCGGTTTTGTGAACGCAGCCGAATCAAAAGAACATGTGAGAGGCCTGAACGTGCCTTCTATCACCTGCACCGGGACACGGGGGGGGACGTCTGTGGCTGTGGCTGTTGTGAACGAACTGGTGGAGATGGCAGGGATGGATAATATGGATAATATTTGATCCGCACTCGGAAAATCAGCGACTTTTGACTTTATCATGCTCTTTCATTTCATCATTTATAAAACACGTAATCATGGTGCGATATACCTTTTCGACTATATCGGGATCAATACCCTGTTCCGAAGCAAGGATTCTTACTTTTGCGATTACTTCTTCAACACGTTTGGGGGCCTTTACATCCTCTGTGGTTTTCTTGAACCTGGCTGCCTGTTTCACATAGCGACTCCTTTCTGACAACAGTCTGACTATTCCCCTGTCTATTGAGTCGATATTTTCCCTTACTTCATCTATGTCCCTGCAATCTTTCATGTTCACTTCCTTTTCGTACAAACATAAACTGCCATAAATCCTTCGGAATACTCTACCCTGTCAATATAGAATCCTGCTCTCTGAAGCATGCCTTCCATTATCCAGCCAAGAGTCGAATACTCCTCACGGATTCCGATCTCAAGATCATTTGCAAGTTCCTCACCCGCAGCACCTTTTACCACATCGAGCAAGTTATTGAAAAAAGTTTCGTAATTCCCGACTTCGAACGAATAGACTGTATCTTTCAAATAGAATTTTCCTCCATCTTTCAGCACCTCAAATATCCGTCTCAGAGCTATCATTTTCCAGAAATCCGGAAGGTGGTGCAACGCAAGTTGCGAAACCACGGCATCCAGTGGCTCGCCTCTGTGAACATAGGTCAGGAAGCCGGCGTTATGGAATTCAATATTACCCACGCCCTGGATTCTGGCTTTGTGCCTTGCAAACTCAAGCATACCGGGTGATATGTCCACAGCGAACACTTTTGTGCAATGCCTGGCAGCCTCTATCGCGAAACTCCCGGTTCCAGTCCCAATTTCAAGTACAGAATGACCACTGTTAAGGTTTATGACCTTGATTATGTCCTCCGTTTCCTTTTTGACATCCCTTAACTTTTGCATGTGCAGGTCATATTCCTTCACCTGCCTCTCGTCGGTATAATCGGTTCCGACCTGTTGCATTTCATTGTATTGCCATCCGGGACAATAATTCATGTTTTTCCTCCCTGCCTGGCTTCTTTATGTATAGGATATATAAACGCATTTTCTCAAAAAGGTATTTCAAGATGGATATAAGTTATAATTTTAAAATAGCTGGCAATAAACAATGGAAAACCAAAAAGAACCATATCAGGTGTTAAAATTTTAAAAAAATTAATAAAACTCTCGCTAAGTTTATATTGGATGTACCAGTAGCGTAATTCATGGGACGTATGGCTTTACCACTTTCAATGATTTGCAGAGGGTCTACCCTCAGAATAGCGGCTGGAATTACAATACTGGTATTGTTGCTTGCAGGCGGTGCAAATGCGCTTTCCGATAATGAGTCACAGGCCTTTCTTGGCCTTATCAACAACTACAGGACCCAGAACAATCTCGGAATCCTCAGTGCAGACGCATCACTCCAGGCTGCCGCTAACTGGATGAGCGATGATATGCTCAACAATTGTGTGACAACCAGATCTGTTTGTTCTCACACCGATTCCACAGGACGCACGTTTGATAAGCGCCTCCGCGACTTCGGTTATCCTGCGGGTGTGAGTGCTGCTGCGGGAGAGAACCTCGCATGGGGGTATAATGGCGGGATGACCACTGCCCTACAGGCGTTCAATGTGTGGAAGAACAGCCCGGGTCACAACGCCAACATGCTCGGAAGTTCCTATACTGCGATAGGCATCTCCCGCAGTTGCAACGCAGGCGATTGTGCCTGGGTTACCGACTTTGGCAGCAAGGTGGTGCAACCCGCTAACATAGACCCGACACCGTCTCCAACGATTACTCCGACGCCAACTCCGACTATTACTTCGATCCCAACCCCTTCACGAACTCCGGTAGCTGCGGCGGGCAGTATCTCGGGATATGATGTCTATGATGCCAACGGTAATGGAAAATGGGACAAGGATGAAAAGGGCCTTGCCGGGTGGATAATCAAAGTGACGGGTACTACAAAAGATGGCGGAATCATCAATAAAGAAACATCTACCGATAGCATGGGCTTCTATAAGTTCTCTTATCTTCCTCAAGGGAAATATTTCGTAAAAGAAAAGGTCAAGAAAGGCTTTGTGCCCACTGGATCCCGTATTATGATAATAGTGCTGGCAGCAGGTGAAAATTCAATAAACAATAATTTCACGGTAGTGATGAGCCGCAATAATTGAAATATTTGACTGAGGTTGAGGTATTTATCCATTAAACAATTCTTCTTTTCAATTCTTCTTTTAGCGACCATCGCCGCCCTCGTCAACATCCTCATTTTCCGCGCGAATGTCCACTATACTGCCCTTGCCGCCATCGAGGTCTTTACCTTCAGGAATCCAGGTCTTCAAAAAGTGGCATATGAAACCTTAATAAATCCAGACCCCTGTATTAGGCAAAAAAGCGAGGTTAAGACATGGCAGACAAATATGAACAGGTAATCGAGCTGGCAAAACGCCGCGGATTCTTATGGAACTCTTTTGAGTTATACGGCGGCACGGCAGGTTTTTATGATTACGGCCCCCTCGGCGCCATGCTCAAGCGCCGGGTCGAGGATATCTGGCGCGATATATTCGTTATCAACGAAGGCTATTACGAGATAGAGGCTCCCACGATCGGTATAGAAGATATATTTATTGCCTCGGGACATGTGGGGGGCTTCTCAGACCCGCTTACGGAATGCCAGAAATGTAACGAGGCTTTCAGGGCTGACCATCTTGTAAAAGATGTAGTGGATAATCCTGATACCCTGAGCGCTGATGAACTTACAGATGTCATCAACAATAGTAATGTCAAATGCCCCGAATGCGGAGGGAAGCTCGGGAAAGTCTACGAATTCAACCTGATGTTCAAGACCAGCATCGGGCCGGGCGGGAAACGCGCGGGATACCTGCGCCCGGAAACAGCGCAGGGGATGTTCGTGGACTTCCCGCGCCTTTTAAAATTCTACCGCGACCGCCTGCCTTTTGGCGCAACGCAGATAGGGAAAGCTTACCGCAACGAGATTTCTCCAAGGCAGGGCGTTATACGCCTGCGCGAGTTCACGCAGGCTGAGGCCGAGATATTCATCGACCCGAGGGACAAGACGCACCCGAAGTTCGGGGAAATCGGGCATATTATCCTGAATCTTTATTCAAGGGAGGGGCAGGAGGCCGGTGAATCCCGGAAGATGACGATAAGAGAGGCTGTTGAAAAAGGCATAATCGCCCATGAATTCCTTGGATACTGCCTTGCAATGACACATCAATTCCTCATGCGCGTCGGGGTATCGCCTGAGAAACTGCGCTTCAGGCAGCACATGAAAGATGAAATGGCGCACTATGCGGCAGACTGCTGGGATGCCGAAATCCAGAGCGAGAGGTTCGGGTGGGTGGAAGTCGTGGGCATAGCGGACAGGACGGATTACGACCTGAAAGCCCATGCGAAGCAGAGCGAGACCGAATTGGCAGTATATGTTCCATATGAATCGCCAAAAAAAGTAGAGCGTTTCACTGTAAAACCCAATATGGGGATCCTGGGGCCGAGATTCAAGGGAAAAGCCGGGAAGATAGCAAATGCCCTGAAAGCATTGAAATTTGAAGAACTATCATCTAGTGACGCTTCCATCGAATTGACAATCGATGGAGAACAAATTAAGATCGAAAAGGATGCAGTAGCATTTGAAAGCGTGACCGAGGAAGTGCATGGTGAAAATATCATACCGCATGTCATAGAACCCTCCTTCGGGATAGACAGGATAACATATTCCCTCCTTGAACATTCATATTACGAGGAAGAGGCAAAAGATGAGGGAGAAGAAGAGGAAAAGGAAGGTATGAGGATAGTACTGCGCTTACCTTCCGAAGTCGCGCCCGTCCAGGCGGCAGTGCTTCCCCTTCTTACGCGCGAAGAACTGATAAAACCTGCAAACGAGATAGTAAAAAATCTCAGAAAAGCCGGGATACTTGTTGCTTTTGATGAATCAGGTACCATAGGACGCAGATACCGCAGGAACGACGAGATCGGTACACCGTATTCAATAACAGTTGATTACGAAACCCTTGAAGACGGCACGGTCACAATCAGGGACAGGGACACCATGAAACAGGTGCGCGCAGGCATGAGCGATATCGCGGACAACATATACGACCTTATATACGGGGGTAAATCCTTCGATAAAGCAGGCAGGAAAGTGTAAATCCCTGTGTTTGAACTTCTGTTTGTTGAACTGCGGCGAAAGGCGATCCACATTTCTGGTTCTTTGATGCCAATAGCATATTATTTTGTCAGCCGGGAAACAGCCCTGGCTGTCCTTTTCCTGGTAAATGCCATCCTTTTGCTTGTTGAATGGCTGCGCCTGAAGGGAAAAATAAGATTCCCGTCGTCATTGCTTCGTCCGCATGAAAATAAACAGGTCGCAGCATATATCTATTTCCAGATGGCTGCCCTAGTATCCATCCTGATTTTTGACAAAACCGTTGCAATAGCGGCATTACTGATGCTGGCAATCGGCGATACTGCATCGGGACTTGCGGGTGCAGTGATCAAAGGCGGTAATATCCGCAATTGCATTGCCAGGGATACTAATTTTAAACCTCTTCCGATAATGGCTGTGATGTTTGCAGCATGTATTCTTATCGGGATTGTCCTCCTGAATTTACCGCCGGCACCTGACATGAATCCCCTGTCTTTCAATGTATATATGGCCGGGGCGGCAGGTGCCACTCTGGGGGACGCAATACCATTAAGGATTCAGGGAAGACCTGTGGACGATAACCTGATAATACCGATCCTATCAGGATTATTTATGAGCCTTGCCGGATTCATATGATTTTGAACTGTAATTAAAACGATTTTTCATTAAAAATAAGAATGCGCCTTTTGAAAAATCAATCCAGAATCGAATAATTTATGTAGGTGCTCCCCTATGAAAGGGAATCAAAATGTTTACTATTATTGTTTCGCATTTAGAGGAATTGAATGACACGGGATGAAATTTTATCTGAGATCAAAAAAGCTGAGAATGATGCAAAAACTCTTGTGGCTGCGGCCAATGAGGCAAAGAACAGAAAGATGTCCGAAGCCGCGGGGCAATCCAGAGAGATTATCAGGAAGGCAGAAGAAGAAGCCCGGAAATACGCCGAATCCGAGATAAATGCTGCCCGGAAGAAAATCAAGGAAGAAAGAGAAAAAATCATCGAAAAAGGGAAAGAAGAAGCTTCGCAGGTCAAGAAAAAAGCAAAGAACAATGTGGCAAAAGCCACGAATCATATTTTAACCGAGTTTGAGAGGACCGTGGATGCTTAAACCCACGAAAATGACACGGGTCGTTATTGCGGGCACAAAAGACCAGATGGAAACTACGGTTTCGACGCTTCACAGGCTGAACGTGCTGCATGTTACGGATTATACTGAAGAAACCGAAGATTTCAAGATAGGGCGACCCCTGAAACCTGCATCCAAATTCTCGGAATATCTCCTTTCTTTGAGGACAATATCCAGCCAGCTTGGCGTGACAGGAAAAGAACCATCCTCAAAGAAGAAAAAAGCCGAACTTGCTTCCCAGTTTGATGAAAAAATCACAAAACTCCAAAAAGAAGTCTCGTCCAGGTTCGATGAATTGAGAAGCATCGAATATAAAATCAAGGAAAAAGAAGACCTCATAGCCGTAGTAAAACCTTTTTTCGGGCTGCCGTTATCTCTTGATGCCTATCATGGATACGAGACCATAAAAGTATATACTGGATTCATTGAGACGGATATCGGGCCAAAGCTCTCCAAAATAACTGATAATTATGAATTATTTACAGGAGACTATGAGAAAAGAAGGATATTCGCGCTTTTCATCCCAAAAGCTTTTGAGGGTGATGTCCAAAAGCTCCTACAGGATGAATATTCTTATGTTGAATTAAAGATACCACAGCTAAAGGGTAATCCTCCCGTCATCCTGAATGATCTCACAAATGAAGTTTCTTCCCTTAAAGAGAAACATGCGTCGATAAAATCAGAACTTGACAATATCCAGAAAGAGTATTCGGAATTCATACTCGCTGCAGACGAATACCTTACCGTGGAGACCCAGAAAGCCGAAGCCCCGCTGAGGTTTGCAACAAGCCCTAACGCCTTTATCATCGACGGATGGGTGCCTTCCAGGAGGTTTGCCCAGATCGAGTCAGGACTGCAGGAAGATACGGGCGGGGGCGTATATCTTGCCAAACTTGAAGATGAAGCAAAAGAGGAGGATATTCCCATCGAACTTGAGAATCCCGGACCTGCAAAACCCTTTGAACTTCTTATTGATACGTTTGCAACGCCCAAATATAAAGAGATAGATCCGGCTTCTGTTATTTTCATCACATTCCCGCTTTTCTATGCGATAATGCTTGGAGATGTGGGATATGGCCTTGTCGTTGCCGCGATGGCCTTGGTGATCAAGAATAAATTCAAGACCGGCGGCCTTAATGCACTTGCATTGATATTGTTCCTTTCATCAATACTCTCGATAGTTTTAGGTTTCATATACGGAGAATTTTTCGGTTTCCCGATATTTAACGTCGAAGTAAAAGGACACCTTGAGGAAGGGATTCTCGGGATTGCAGGACCTGTAGTTGCGGGAATCCATCTCCCGATCCACAGGTTTGAATCCGTGCAGCCACTTCTCCTTATGACCCTGGTAATAGGCATACTGCATATTTTCCTCGGGCTGATCATTGGTTTTCGGAATATCACCATAGAGCACGGCCTGAAACATGCCATTTATGAAAAAGGAAGCTGGCTTATGATACTTATTGGAGGCGTGGCAGCCATTTCCAAATTAATGCCTGCCCTGATGTCAAAAACCCCAGTACAGTCAAACGATCCTGTTTTTGCGGGAGGTTCTGTACTTGCTCTGGCAGGAATAGTTCTCCTGATAAAAGGGGAAGGTTTTATCTCTATTCTTGAGCTTCCAACCCTGTTGAGCAATGTCCTCTCCTACTCAAGAATACTTGCAATAGGTTTATCCTCGGCCGGGATAGCGCTTGCAGTCAACACTCTTGCCATGAATCTCTTTATTAAACCGGGCGGAGAACTGCTGGGAGGCGGGATAGGTCTTGCAATCGTTGGAGTAATAATTCTTTTTATCGGGCATTTGATAAACCTATTATTGGGGATTCTCGGCCCCGGGCTTCACTCACTGAGGTTGCAATATGTAGAATTTTTCACTAAATTTTATGAAGGGGGAGGTAAGAAGTACACCCCCTTTGGATATAATAAAAAATATACGGAGGAATAAAAAAATATGGTAGATCCATCACAAGCAGGTATGATTGCAGTTGGAGCAGGAATAGCGGTAGGACTTGCCGGAATAGGCGCAGGTATGGGCGAACAGGCCATAGGGGCCGCGGCTGTAGGCGCCATGGCTGAAGATGAGAAATTCTTCGGTAAGGGTCTCCTGATGACGGTCATCCCCGAATCAATTGCGATTTTCGGACTTGTAGTAGCATTGATATTATTGTTCGTGTTCTAAAAAGTGAACTATATGGGACTTGATGCGATAGTTGAAGAGATAAGGGCCAAAGGTAAGGCTGAAGCTGACAGGATTAGCGGTGAGACTTATCAGGAAGTTTCGAAGATTATCTCTGATGCGCAATCCCAGGCCGCGAAAATCAGGACTGCTAAAGAAGAGGCTGTCAGGAAAGAGATCGAAAGGCTCAGGCAGCAGGAAATGTCAAGCGCCCATCTTGAGGTCAAGAGAGCCATGCTGAATGCGCGCAAGGAATTGCTTGACGAGGTATATGAGAACGCGAAAGAAGCCATCCGTAACCTCCCGGGTGAAAAGAACCAGAAGATCCTTAAATCCATAATCGGGAAAAACGAAAACAATAATACTAAGATATATTCGGTCAAGAAAGATAAGGTAACTATCAAGAAACTTACAAAACTTGATTATGCAGGCGAGATCGACGGGATTGGCGGCGTTGTCATAGAAAATGAGAATGGAACTGAGTACCTCGACTTCAGGTTTGATACGATTTTGAAAAATGTCAGTGAACAATCACTGAAGCAGGTCTCTGATATCCTATTCGGGTGAAAAAAATATGGGAGGACAAGGCGCAGTCAAATATGCGTATATCGT
The DNA here is from genome assembly GCA_036567605.1 of Candidatus Methanoperedens sp. Classification (GTDB taxonomy): domain Archaea; phylum Halobacteriota; class Methanosarcinia; order Methanosarcinales; family Methanoperedenaceae; genus Methanoperedens. The sequence goes on from DATCUE010000007.1 coordinate 31,943, forward strand.
GGCCAGGGTCCGTGCCATGAAAGGCAAGCTCATACCCAGGGAGATGTACGCCAAATTCCTCAACATGGAAATACCAGAGATAACCCGGTTCATCGGGGAATCAGAGTACAAGAAAGATGTTGACGAACTCGGGAAAAAATATAAGGGTACTGACCTCTTTGAGCACGCCCTTAACCAGAACCTTGCCCTGACCTACCGAAAATTGATAGAAGTGTCGCAGAACGAAGCAAATTTTTTGATCACTGAATATCTCCGTTCATGGGATATCTGGAATATCAAAACCATACTGAGAGGAAAATTCTCAGGGGCATCGGAAGAAGAAATCCTTGAAGATATTGTTTCTGCGGGGCAGTTAAGGTACAGGGATCTACTGGATATCATCAAGATAGGCACAGTAGAAGGTGTGATCGCAGCGCTTGCAAAGACCCCTTATTACCAGGCAGTTGAAGGCTACAAGGGGGATCTGGCGGAGATCGAGAACGCTCTTGATAAACTTTATTACTCAAATATCATTAAAGCTGCAACGGCGGTGGGAAATAAGTTATTCTTGAAATTCCTGAGAACAGAGATAGACCTTAAGAATCTCAAGATGCTTTTCAGGATGAAACGCGCCGGCATGGAACGTGATGAAATCGTAAAGCTCCTTATCCCGGGCGGCATGGAATTAAAAGAAAGCGACCTCTCACGATTGTCATCCGTGCCTTTTGCTGAATTCGTGCGGGCCCTTGAGGAATATTCATACTGGAACTCGATATCTGATATCACAAGCGACCTTACATCCCTGATAAATATTGAAACCCGTCTTGATAAACACGGTGTGGTGTATGCCTCCCAGATATCGTACTATTATCCGCTTTCGATCTTGCCGATCCTGGATTATATATTGAGCAAAAAAATTGAGGTGGACAACCTGAGAATTATCGTGCGCGGGAAAGAGACAGCACTTCCTGAAGAGATAATAAAAGCCCACCTGGTGATGTAGATGGAAATCGCGGTTGTAGGACATAATGATTTTGTGATAGGATTTCGGCTTGCAGGCATCCGGAAAATCTATGATACGACTTCTGACAATATCGAAGATAAAATCCAGAGCCTGCTGAACGATAAGACAATCGGGATTCTTGTGATACATAATGAGGATTTGAAAACGTTATCCCCGCATTTGCAGCAAATACTTGACGATTCTGTTGAGCCCACGGTCATTGCTATCGGCGGAAAAGGTGAAAGCACAAACCTCAGGGAGAAGATAAAACAGTCTGTGGGTGTGGATCTCTGGAAATAGACCCCGGTTAGGGGACAAAAGAAGGTGTCTTTAGAAAATGAAAACAAAAGGTGAAATTTATAGAATATCAGGGCCAGTAGTTATCATAAGCGGTTTAAACACCAAAATGTATGACGTGGTCAAAGTCGGAAAAGAAGGACTGATGGGAGAAGTAATCGGCATTGAAGGCGATAAATCCACGGTCCAGGTATATGAGGAAACCTCGGGTATAAGACCCGGCGAACCTGTGGAAAACACCGGAATGCCGCTTTCTGTTGAACTCGGTCCGGGTCTGCTTGAGAGCATATACGACGGCATCCAGCGACCTCTTCCGATATTGAAAGACAGTATGGGTGATTTCATAACACGCGGTGTATCCGCAAACGGCCTGTCACGCGAGAAGCAATGGGATTTTGTACCTGTGGTCAAGAAAGGTGACAAGGTAAAAGGCGGCGATATTATAGGCAAAGTCCAGGAAACACAGAACATCGAACACAGGATACTTGTCCCGCCAAACATTTCGGGCACTGTCGCTGAAATAAAATCCGGCAAGTTCAAAGTTGACGAGATCATATGCAAACTCAACGAGGGCCAGGAACTTATGATGATGCAGAAATGGCCTGTCAGGAAGCCGAGGCCCGTCGGCAAGAAACAGATGCCCAACACGCCGTTGATCACAGGCCAGAGGATACTTGACGGCCTGTTCCCCGTTGCAAAAGGCGGGACGGCAGCAATACCCGGTCCATTCGGGAGCGGAAAAACAGTAACGCAGCAGCAACTTGCAAAATGGAGCGATACGGAGATCGTTGTTTATATAGGATGCGGCGAACGCGGGAACGAAATGGCAGACGTTCTTTCCGAATTCCCGGAACTTGAGGACCCAAAAACCAAAAGGCCGCTGATGGAGAGAACTGTGCTTATCGCAAATACCTCCAACATGCCAGTGGCGGCCAGGGAAGCTTCTGTTTACACGGGAATCACGATTGCGGAATATTACAGGGACATGGGATATGACGTATCCCTGATGGCAGATTCCACTTCGAGATGGGCTGAAGCGATGAGAGAAATTTCATCAAGGCTTGAAGAGATGCCCGGAGAAGAAGGTTATCCTGCTTATCTTGCGGCGAGGCTTTCTGAATTCTATGAGCGCTCGGGTAAGGTGAAAGCTCTCTGTGGAAAAGATGGCTCTATCACGGTCATAGGGGCTGTTTCCCCTCCGGGCGGTGACTTCTCAGAACCCGTCACGCAGAACACGCTTCGCATTGTGAAAGTCTTCTGGGCGCTTGATGCCAAACTTGCACAGAGGCGGCACTTCCCCGCAATTAACTGGCTCAACAGCTACTCCTTATACACAAAGGCGCTCGGGGACTGGTACAATGAGAACGTATCGTCAGAGTGGGTTAAACTCAGGAATGATGCGATGGAACTGCTCCAGCGGGAATCCGAACTCCAGGAGATCGTGCAGCTTGTGGGTTCTGATGCCCTTCCTGAAGACCAGCAGCTCACACTTGAGATAGCAAGAATGATAAGGGAATATTTCCTGCAGCAGAACGCTTACCACGAAGTGGACACCTTCTGTCCTATGGACAAGCAGTACAAATTGCTAAAAGCAATCCTGGCATGGGGTGATAAAGCCCAGAATGCCCTGGAGGGGGGCGCATCGGTTGAAGACATTATGAAATCAAAATCAAAAGACGACCTTGCCAAAGTCAAATTCGAGAAGGATTTTGACGGGGCACTTGGAGTGATCACAAAGAGCATGGAAGAAGAATTTAAGAAACTGGGGGCTAAGTAACATGACAAAAGAATACAAAACTATAAGGGAAATCGCAGGCCCCCTGATATTCGTGGAAAAGACGGAGCCTGTGGGATACAATGAACTCGTAAATATCACCCTTCCAGACGGGACCAACAAGAGAGGGCAGGTTCTTGACACTTCCAATGATGTTGTGGTCGTCCAGGTATTTGAAGGCACAGGAGGCCTCAATAAGGAATGCGGTGTCCGGTTCACGGGTGAGACCATCAAACTGCCGGTCTCGATAGACCTTCTGGGCAGGATCCTATCGGGTTCGGGTGAGCCGCTTGACGGGGGTCCCCGCATAGTGCCCGAGGACAGGCTTGAAATTACAGGCGCCGCGATCAATCCATATGCGCGCCTTCCACCCAAGGACTTCATCCAGACAGGCATATCCACCATCGACGGGATGAACACGCTTGTGCGCGGCCAGAAACTCCCAATATTTTCAGGGTCGGGTCTTCCGCACAACGAGATTGCGCTACAGATAGCAAGACAGGCAAAAGTTAGGGGCTCGGATGAGCAATTTGCAGTGGTATTTGCCGCAATGGGCATCACCAACGAGGAAGCGCAGTATTTCATGCGCGACTTTGAGAGAACAGGTGCACTTGAGCGGGCCGTTGTATTCCTGAACCTTGCAGACGACCCTGCCGTGGAGCGGCTTATCACGCCAAGACTTGCCCTTACTGCGGCAGAATATCTTGCTTATAAGCACGACATGCATGTGCTTGTCATATTAACCGATATCACAAATTACTGCGAAGCATTGCGTCAGATGGGCGCTGCAAGGGAAGAAGTGCCCGGCAGGCGCGGCTACCCGGGTTACATGTACACAGACCTTGCCTCGCTGTACGAACGCGCCGGCGTCGTGAAAGGAAGGAAGGGCTCTGTGACCCAGTTCTCCATATTATCCATGCCCGGCGATGACATCACGCATCCGATACCTGATCTTAGCGGTTATATCACAGAAGGGCAGATCGTTATTTCAAGGGAACTCCACAGGAAAGGCATATACCCGCCCGTCAATGTCCTGCCTTCACTCTCAAGGCTGATGAACTCAGGCATTGGTGCGACAAGGACAAGAGACGACCATAAAGCGGTATCAGACCAGTTGTACGCTGCATATGCAGAAGGCAAGGACCTGAGGGGACTTGTAGCTATCGTGGGCAAGGATGCCTTATCCGACAGGGATAAGAAATTCCTTGAGTTTGCAGACATGTTCGAGGACAGGTTCGTCAGGCAGGGCGTTGACGAGAACAGGGATATCGAGACCACGCTCAGTATCGGCTGGGAACTGCTTTCCGAACTGCCAGAAGCGCAGCTGACGAGGATAGACAACAAGTATATCCAGAAATACCACCCTGCCCATAAAGCAAAGGCAGAGAAGTAAGACTGAATATGGCTGTCAAAGATAATATAAAACCAACACGCTCTGAACTCATCGAGCTGAAAAAGAAAATAAAGCTCAGCCAGAGCGGGCACAAGCTCCTGAAAATGAAGCGGGACGGTCTGATCCTTGAGCTTTTTGCCATTCTTGAAAAGGCCAAGGACATAAGGGCAGAAGTGGAGAAGCAATTCTCTGTCGCCTCGCTGAAGCTTGCCATTGCCAAATCCGCTGAAGGTGTGGTTGTGGTAAAATCCACAGCCTTTGCCCTCAAGGATACACCCAAACTCGAACTTGAAAGCAAGAACGTGATGGGCGTCGTTGTGCCGAAAATTGAGGCTTCAAGCGTCCATAAGAAGCTCGATGAACACGGTTACGGCATCATAGGCACAAGCTCGCGCATCGACGAGGCCGTTGATGCTTATGAAATCCTTGTCGAGAAAATCATCCTTGCTGCAGAGATCGAGACCACGATGAAGAAATTGCTTGAGGATATTGAGAAGACAAAGCGAAGGGTGAACGCGCTTGAGTTCAAGGTTATCCCTGAGCTTACTGAAGCCAAGGATTTTATTGTGTTAAGGCTTGAGGAGATGGAACGGGAAAATACGTTCAGGCTGAAGAGGATAAAAGGGTAAACAGTGTAGTATCCCGGTAATCGATGATGTTGAAAAAGTTGTTAGAAAAGTAGTCGAAAATATGCGGCTGCATATCTTCATGAAACGTTTGCACTCAGGCCGTTTCTGCGTATTAGCAGGAATGGTGTTTGATTGCCTTTGTGGGGCATGCATCCACGCATGCGCAGCACTCGATACAATCATCCACCCGTACAGCTTTTGATTTGCCTTCCTGTAGCTCAAAAACATTTGTCGGGCAGACGTTCACGCATTCCCCATCTCCGTTGCATTTATCTTCGTCTATTTCAATGGTCACTATGCCTTCATATTTTTTTATTGCCATGATTGTTTTCTCCCAGTACTTGCTTAGTATTCTTATTCTTGCTTAAATGTTTTTGTTACGGATTTAAAATTGTTGTAATCTTATGCCGATATTTTTTTCCTGCGCCTTTTGAAATACCATGTTCGCTGTCGCTACATCCTGGATCGCAAGGCCTGTTGAATCAAATATTGTAATATCCGAATCTTTTGTCCTGCCTCTTTTCTTTCCAACTATTACCTCCCCAAGTTCAGCAGGAATATCTTTTCCTGTAATAATTCCTTTTGATAAGGGAACATTGACCTCACCGGAATGAGAAGCCTGCGGTATGTCATCAACTATTATTCTTGCCCGCTTCAGTATCATCGGGTCAAGCTCTTCCTTCCCGGGCGCATCCGCTCCTATTGCATTGATGTGCGTTCCTTCAGTTATCCAATCGTTCATCACAATGGGCGTTCTTGAGGGGGTCGTTGTGACAAGTATATCGCAGTCGCAAACCTCCTTGATGCTATTTTTGGCGTCTATCTCACATTCGATCTTTTTTTCCATTTCTTCTTTAAAGGCAAGCGTAATTTTTTCCGAGATACTTGCGGCTTTGACCTCCTCGATATCGATTATTTCATTTATCGCCATAAGCTGGGTTCTTGCCTGGTTCCCGGCGCCAACAAAACCTACGGTTCTTGAGTTCTTACGCGCAAGGTATTTCACTGCAATCCCGCCTGCCGCACCTGTTCTCATGTCCGTGAGGTATGTGCCGTCCATTACTGCAAGAGGCGCACCCGTAGCAGTCGAATTCAGAATAACAAGGGCCATCACCGTGGGAAGACCAATCCCCGGGTTGTCGGGATGGGCATTCACTATCTTTACTCCGGCTATATCCTGTTCTTCAAGATACGCAGGCATCGTCCTGAGATCGCCGTTGTGCTTCTTGAAATAGAGGTAAAGCTTTGAAGGTATCTGCACTTTTTTAAGGCCATGTTGCCTGAAAGCCTCTTCCACGACTTTGATTGTGCTTTTCATGTCAAGAAGCGATTCCACTTCTTTTTTATTAAGCCAGAGAATCTGATTTTCCATGATGTTATTCCCCTCTGTAAAGCAGATTTGTTTATTCTTTGTATTATTGTTTTAATCTGATAAATAATATTCTGCGAGTTTTGAATATCGATTGGAGATGGATTAATCTGAGGCATAAAGTATTAGTAGAGGGCAAACAGGTAATCGACCCTAAAAATATAAAAAACCGGTATCATCTTTTTCGGATGGTATAAAGCAAGCTGTCTAAAAAATTGTACATGCTAATAACAATTATAATTATAATAGATTGATTAAATTTTTTAATAGAGATATATTTATATACAAGAAAGTCCTAACTTAGTTTATTTACTCGGGGAGAACGACGGCAGAAACTTTGAGAAAATTGATTAGTTTTAAGCCATCGATTCAGCTTGGGTAGGAAAGTAGGGAGGAAGTGTAAAATGAAAAGAAAATTAGTTATGATTACTGCATTTTTCGCGGTAATGGCATCAATGACAGGAATAGCTGTAGCAGACCCTTGTCCGGGTGCAAACTCTAATTTATGGACCAACGCTCCAGAGGTCGCTTTCTTGGATTCAAGCCATAGCGATGTTGGCCAAGTTAGAACCTACAACATTATAATAAGTCAGAATTTAGGTTCTACCAATGGAGTCCCTGGAGTTATTGAATATTGTGTTAAACCAAACCCAGGCTTTTCACCTGGAGTTTCTGGAACTGGTGGCTTGACCGCACTTGCATCTGGACAAAATGGTGCTGCCTTCCAACCAGATCGTCCTGACACATCAATATTTTTTGGCTTTAAGAGAAATGATGGGGATCCTTCAAATTTACCCATTCTTAACCAGGGAACTGTAGCCATGGGCTCGGCAGATTATAGTACTGGCGGCGGGTCTTTACCCACAAGTGAAGATATAATATTCCATATTAATGACCCAGATATATGCACCGCAGCCATATCCGACAGCCAGGGGGTACCGCGAAATACTTGCTTTGTAAGACACGGGACAGTAACAATTCCTGAATTTCCCCATATCGCCCTGCCAGTAGCGGCTGTAATAGGATTGGTCTTCATTGTCCTGCATATGAAGAGAAAAGAAAAGTGATCGATTTGGAGAGTCAAAGACTCTCATCTTTTTCCTATTTTTTATAGAGTTTTCTCTTATTGCACCCGGAAGTAACGATGCAAGTTTTGCATTGCATTTGACATATTGCCATAAATTGGAGAAATAATGATTTGCCTATGGTTTTTAATATAGAGTTTAAATTGTTTGATGACTATTAGAAAAAAACGAATGTGAAAAATCACCATAGTCATTAATGATGCGGGCAATCTTGGAAAATACATATCAAACAGATTTTCACAATTGCTCGGCGACAGGTGCATGATAATTGATGCACGGAAAGGTTTGCCGCAGGATGCAAAAACGTGGTCAAGCTCAAATAACGTGGTCGGGGTCATTCTGGGCGGAAGCCGTGCATCAGTAAATGACCGTGATGCATGGATAGCGGAAGAATTGAAATTTGCCGGGAAGATAATAGACCTCTACCTGCCAATCCTCGGCATATGCTTCGGGCATCAAATTCTTGGAAAACTTTTTGGGGCTGATATTGAAAGGAAGGCGATGAAAAGCGGTTTGATCGAGATAGAACCGACGAAAGATGATGCTCTTTTTTCAGGATTGATAAATTTCAGAATGCCTGCGTCACATAGAGAGCAGCTTTCCCGGCTGCCTGATGGTTTTGAATTGCTGGCAACATCAGGCTATTGCAAAGTCCAGGCCATGAAACTGAAAGATGGTAACGTATATGGGGTACAGTTCCATCCCTGCTACGATGAAGATGTTAAAGAAGTCAGGGAACTCGGGATAAATGACAGCAATTATGGAGAGCACGATGGGGAAAGAGTCCTTCGGAATTTTTTCAGGATAGCGGGAATATAACGGTCAAGGTCGGGTGCTGCAAAAAAAATGTTTGAATAGGATATTAGCGCCTATAAAGGATAATGCCACAAATATCGTCGCCGGATACATTCTTTTCGGCAAATACACAGTCAGCATGAAAAGCAAAATGAATAGCAAAGCCGTTGTAGTCCATATGAATCCCAGGCTTAAATTCTTTGTATATCCTTTTTCTTTTGTGAACTGCAAACACAATAATCCGGTAATAAAAATATCCCCCAATCCAATTGCAACGCCATTTCCGAAAGGAATAAGGATTAAAATAGGAATCTGAAGAGATAATATCTTGTTTCCGAGAACTACCATGTCCCTGGTAATGAAGACCAGTGTAATGTCCATTATCAATACCAGCACAACGAATAATTTTAAAATGTTCCAGGGTATTATATTACTCATTAATAAAATTACGGATACAACAAACAGGACTGCAATCAAATTAAAAGTATATATATTCCAGTAATTAAAAAAAAGGATGGGATAAATCAATCCAAAAAGAATGGCTGCCCGGCTTTTGGTCAGGATATACCCTCCAATACCTAATATGAGAAAACCCACAAAAAAATAAAAATAAAGTATTGCATCACTGCTCAAATTATTAATTATATATATAGTGGCGGGAAATAATAAAAGTGCATACAGGATCACGTGTTTTTTGTCAAGCTCCGCATTTTTGAGGTTAGATTTAAGCATATTTTCAAAATTGATAGTGAATCTTCCCCTCAAAAACAAACATATTGTCAGAATGATACCAATAACAAATGATAGAATTACCGAATTTAAAATTTTTTCAAACATAATATAATCAGCATCCTTTCAATTTATCTCTATATCTATAACTGTTTTTATAAAAAGGCTCACCTTAAAAAAACAGACTTTGCTGAAAGGTGTTTTCTTAGGTGAGCAAAATATATATATAGGGTTTCTTACTATTTAATTTTTCGCTGAAAGGTGATACAATATGGAGACCGAGGTAATTGTGCCTGACGCGATTACTTTGAAAAGCGACGCGGCAGAGCGAATTATACGATTGGAAAATTGCCATAATCAGAATGAAATCATGGACTATCTAAAGATTTGCATGTCCTTGTGTTATGTGCATCTTCCGGAAAAAATCAATAAGGATTTTGAGAAAAAATACGAAATACCTGAAACCACAAACATGTCAAGACTCTGCGTAACAAAAATCTGAAGAACACTTTCACCAGCACGGGCCCTGTCTGAAATCAGGGCAGATAGTAGATATTGAGGTTCTCGCCCCGAATAAATTAGCGCCATCGAGTTGAGCGCCGGACATGTTCGTTCCTTTAAGGCTGGCGAAATTCAAATTCGCGCCGTTGAGGTTTGCATTGCTCAGGTTTGCATCTTCAATGTTCGCAAAATTTAAATTGGCTCCATTCAATTTTGCATTGGTCAGGTCAGCACCTCTCAGGTCTGCAAAGTTCAGATTCGCACCATCAAGTTTTGAGTTACTCAAGTTCGCTCCGATAAGGTTTGCGAAATTCATGTCCCAGCCGCTAAGGTCCCTGTCATTCAGGTTAGCTGCCGTCGGGTTTTTGTTATATCCGGACTGCGGCACTCCGCTCAGCGCCAGCGTGACGGTTCCGATGATTACTATCACTCCGAACAATACAGCCAGAAAATAGGTGATTTTCGATCCGCTGCAGCAAACCAGGATCTCAATGCCTATCAGAATAAGAATAACAGGCCAGAAACGCCATAATGTCTTCCATATGTCCCATGGGATTATCCCGAGGTTGTTGAACAGCAGTATGAAGCCTATTGTCAGCAGGATCAATGGTCCCACGAATCCCCGTCTTGTCATTCTCAACCTCTTAATCGGGCGATAATCAACCATAACCCGATGAAGATCAGCACCAGAGGCCAGAATACATCCATATTGAACCACCAGAATAAATTGTTAAACCATCTTAACATATTAAAATTATTCAGCAGGAAATAGATGCCCAGCAGGATCAGGAATATGCCGAGCCACCTGATGTGCGCGCCCTGTTTACTTTCCTGTGACAGGGTTGAACCCAGCTTTTCACCGGCATCTTTTAACCGCCCTCCCATTTCCTGAACATTCTCCTGAATAGTCTCTTTTGGTTGCTGGTCGGCCTTCTCGGCTTTTGGCATTATTATTGCCAGAATTATGTACAGGAGGATGCCCAAACCGTTTATGAAGACTAACACAACAAAAATCAGTCTTATTATCACGGGATCTACACCGAAATATTCTGCAATACCACCACAGACTCCATCGATCACACGATCACTGGCACTCTTTGTTAACCTTGCTTTCACCATAAAAACTCCAGATATTGTTATACTCCTTCAGAACCCATAGCTTTTTTCCGATAAAAATCTTGTTATGTATAAGTATGACTTTAATCACCCTATACGCTTCTTAAGATTGCGGTTAATAACAGCACCAGTATGCCTAAAGATAGGTTAGTTTTTACTAATATTAAGATCGTGTCAGGTTTGGGAGCAAAAGGTGCAAACTTCGAAGAAAGAACAAAACTGACCCAGGCAACAATAAGGATCATTATCAATGTTACAAAGTGTTTGCCCAGTAAAATAATTCCATACATTGTACCCAGGATGTCTTCAAAAGTTACACGGTGGAAAGTAATTGAAATGCCTGTTAGAATCAGCACTGTGATGCTCAACCAGGCAAAAATGATGAAACGCTTCAATACTTTAGTTCCAAGTGTTGGGCGCTGGTTTTGATCAATTATTATCATTGAAGGGCGAAGTACCAATATATTGAAAGCCATTCCTCCAATCCACATTATAGTCGCCAGATAATGCAGCCAGAGTGTAATGATGTATACTATTTCCATTTTTTATCACCTCTTTTACTTGAATAAATTACTGCCCCAGCTTATTCGTATTCTTCGTTGTCGACATCTTCTTCTTGCTTTCCGCAGAATCATGCAATTGCCTGTCTTTATTTTTATTAATGGAAAGGCACTGTAAGCACATCTTTTCACCTCCTTTTATCTTTAGAGTTACTTCAGTTAATAAAGTATTTAAACTATCAAGTTTAATGTTAAATAGCAGCTATCAATAAGGGAAGTGAATATGCAAAAGAAAAGCAAAAGATGCACCTCACGCGAGGACGACATATGCCTGTGTTCCATCGAAGGCATCATGGGCATCCTCAGTAAAAAATGGGCTTTACTGATCATCAGTGCCATAGGAAATAACCAGAAATTGCGCTATAACGAACTTGAAAAAAAGCTGGGTGAAATCAGTCCGAAAACATTAGCAGATAGATTAAAAGAACTGGAAAATGCAAGCCTGATCAAAAGAGAATCGTTTGCTGAAATACCTCCGAGAGTGGAGTACTCGCTCACAAAAGATGGAGCAGAACTTAGAGACGCTATAATGCCCCTTATAAAATGGGTCTCATCGAAAGATTTGCAGTAAATTTTTAAGCAAACAACGCAGCCCCTAAAGCACCGGTTATTTGCGGCTCTTCCGGTAGTTTTATCTTGATACCCAATTCCTTCTCCAATGCCTTTATTACGCCAGGGTTTTTCGCTACTCCACCCACAAATGCCACTTCGGGTTTTATCCCCAGCTTTTTAACCATAGCAGCAGTTCGAAGGATAATACTTTCAATAAGACCGGCAGCTATATCTTCTTTTTTAGTCTTTTGGGCTCTTAAGCTGATAACTTCCGATTCCGCAAATACGGTACACATGCTGCTGATCTTTGCCGGACTTTTTGAGATCCGGGCAAGCGTTCCCAGTTCATCCGGTGATATTTCAAGAGCTTTTGCAGTATATTCAAGGAACTTGCCGGTCCCTGCCGCACATCTGTCATTCATCAGAAAGTCCACAACTTTACCATTCTCTATAATGATCACTTTGCTATCCTGGCCGCCGATGTCGATTATCGTATGCGCCTCCGGGATAAGATAACTAACACCCCTGGCATGGGCTGTGATTTCGCTGATAGTTTTATCTGCAAATCCAATACTGCTTCTGCCGTATCCAGTTGCCACAATTTTTCCAACCCCGCTGTCGCACATGCCGCACTTTGAGAGTACTTCCCTGTATGCTGTCTCCCCCGCTTTTATAAAATCAAAACCTGTAGGTAGAATGGTGTATCCTGCAATTTCCTTTTCGCGAAGCAAAACTGCTTTCGTGGTCGCAGCCCCGGCATCAATTCCAATAGATATCATTCCAGCATCTCCAGGAAAGCATCCACCCTTGTCTTTATCTGCTCAGTGTCTGCCTCACTGTAATCTGTTTCTATGGATAGGAGAGGAATGTCTGACTTTTTCAAGGCTTCTGCGACCCTGTATTTCTCGATATTGTATCCGTGGCAGAACTGAAGTGTATAATAAACAACCCCGTCAACATTGAAATCCCCGGCAAGTTTAATAATCTGATCAATTCTTCTGTCGTTCGGACACATGCACGCGCAGGGGATTTTCAGGTATCTTTCAGCTATGGCTTTCATTGGCTCCTTATTCTCGTCCACCATGTCCCAGAAAGCTCTTGTGCCGGTACAGCTTTCCTCTACCACTATCAACCCGCCCCGATTCTCTATAATCTCCGGAACCTTCGTGTTTCCCGCTGCCATCGGGCATCCGGATATCATAATCCTCGGGCCGGAATTCTCCCTTTTCTTTACTTTTAACTCATCGAGCAGTAAAACAAGATTCTTTCTGAACTCATCGGGCGGCAGGAAATGCATCTGCTGAAGAACTTTCAGCATTTCCGTTCCCTTGATTGGCGGCGCGTCTTTTTTCCTTAACTCATATAGCGCATGGAGCAGATTTCTTGTCTCATTTGCAGATTTTATTTCATTCCTGAGCCGGGCATCAGTAATTTTATATCCGGTCAGTTTTTCCAGAATGCCTTTCAGGCTTTCCAACTCTTTTAAATAATATTCTAATGCATCTTGATTTTCAGGCTTCTGCGGAAGATCCATTATATGGGTCGGGATATACCTGTCCATAAGTTCATACATCTTCTTTTTCCCGTCACATGTCGCCTCCGCAACAACGAGGTCAACGAGACCAAAATGAGGGCAGGATCTGGTCTTACTGCATTTCTGGTCAATTACAGAGCCGAAGGAGGATTTAATCAATGGGCAGATATTTCTCGGTAAATATTCCTCCGCTGCCGCTATGGGAGCGCTTCTTCCGCCGCATAATATTACACGGTCAGCCCCGCTGGCATAGATGAGTTCATCCGGGACATAAAGACAGAGCGTCCCCACTATTTTCCTGCTTTCTTCTTTACTCTTTATTATTTGATCTATCCTTCCCGGAAAAGCTTCCTTGAAATAGTCTAAGCTCTTTAGGAAAACGTCATTGTTTGCGTTCATACATGATCTTATTGTGATTTTCTTCAAATGTCAATTCTGAATCCAATGTCAACCTCGGAGGCAGGCTTACCACCTCTGATGCCCCAGTTCTCTAAAGGCGGCTCATGCAGGACAATTATAATATCGTCGCCCTTTATGCCTGGATTCTTGGCAAGATTATCAACTATAGCCTGAAAAAGTTGTTTCTTTGCTTCAATCGATCTGCCTTTGAACATCGTTATCTCAATTATTGTAATGTCACCGGTTTTATTTGATGGTGCTTCGAAATTATCGTCATCAAGCTCGTAAAGCCTCTGCTTCCGGTCATATTCTGGTATTTTTATTGATTGTACGAGAGCCTGATGAACCCCATCCAATAGTGCTTTTTTATATTCTTTGGTTTTTCCTTCCAGGATTTCTATTTTAACAAGTGGCATAACCCTCCTGAATTCTGTAATTCTCACTTGAAACAACTGTAACTCTCAGTTCTGTTATTGCTTTATTATTTTGATCTCGGGGAATATCTGATGAGTTACGCAGTAGTAACCTGGACATCTCTCCTTGGAGATCTCATTCAGCCTGTTTAACTTCTCCATGTTCGCATCTGTATCCACTATCATTTCCCATTTGAGATGCTCTAATATGGGGTTTTGAGTAACACCGAATGCACTTGTCAGATCCATATTCGCAATAGCCTTTATCTTGAAGCTTTTAAGTACAATTCCCTCCATCGCAGCCCATTTGGCAAAGGTTGCTGCGTAGCAGGCAATCAGGCCATATATACAGTACTGTACAGGGTTAGGGGCTGACCCGCCGCCGCCCAGAATCAGTGTCTCATCAGATAGAAGAGTAATCTCCCCTCCTTTTTCTGTTTTTATCTTTGATTCAAACTGGGGTCCTGTTTTGCCTGTCCTCCATTCACCCTCAATTTCCATTGTTTTCTTACCGCTGGAAGGGTCTTTTCTTGCTTTTTCAACAGTTTCTTTGAATTTGTCCACATCTACCCGGTTTACTATCATTTTTTTCACCCTTTTTTCAATTATTTAACCAAATACTAAAACTTTGTCAGACTCTTCGACTATATGGAGCATATCATGTATAGTGGAGATCGGGCAAACCTCGCTTCCTTTCATCTGCCTTAGTTTCAGGCAGGTTCCACATGCAAATATATGACCTTTATGCTCTACAAACAGCCCGATCTGTTCCCGAACATTGAATTTTTCATCCTGAATATTTTCACTCTCAACACCTTTACCCAGGAGAAACACTTTTACCTCGTGCTCCATAAGTAAAGAAGTGGTGCCGAATCTGAAGGCGTTCCATACAGTTTCTGGCTCATTTGTGTTTATTATTATTCCAATTTTCATAGCATCCTCTTTACTAACTTTTCATTTTCCTTTAATTGTTCCAGAAGCACTTCCCTCATCAGATCACACGCCTGCAAGATTTTCGGGTTCGCGATTTTGTAATAAATATTTGCTCCATTCCTTCTTGTGGTAACAACATTATTCTGCCTCAAGACTGTAAGATGCTGCGAGATGTTTGCCTGCGGCACACAAGCCAGTTCGGTAAGCTCGTTCACTGTTTTCTCCCCATCTCTGAGAAGGCTTATTATTTCCAGTCTTTTGGGATTTGTAAAGACCTTACAGATTTCGGCATGCATTTCAAAGATTTTCTTATTCATTGTACCTCTTTCAATTCCTAATTTTAAAGCGCCTTTCCAGCATAAAACCTGCAATCGGCCATAGAGCACTGCTTATTCCTGTGGCTATGCTCGCATTTAAGTTTTGATACAGGAATATGTTCAAGTTCTATGCCGAGCACTTCCTTGAAATACTGATTTGCAGACTCTATTGCAGTAAAGGTGCTCCGTTTACAGCATCTTGCACCCCTGTTACCTGCTATTGCTGCGAGTGCTCTTGAGGTCATCATATTCGCAGTTCGCCTTTCATGGTCTGTCAATGGCGTAGCTCTCAGTATAGTGCTCATGGCAATGCCTGTTGCAATAGCAGCAGCGTCAGTGCCATATAAACCGCAGTAGCCGCCTGGCACAGTAGCACCGCGGCGTATGGCCTCTTTGATATCTTCACCTGTAGCTTTGCCTGTGAGATTTTTGTAAGCTGTAACCAGCACTGCTGCTATCATAGCGTGATGTTCCGGCCCATGCATTGGCATGGTTGGATGCTTCATAATTGTCTTTGCCATTTCCATGGGATTTTTTGAACCTGAAGACAGACAGAACTGTGTGATTATTTTTATTGAATCGCTTGCGTGGCATTCGTTGCATACATAATGACCAGATGGACAGTGAATGTTGGCCGATTCTGCTTTCCCGCAATAGATGCACGTTACAGGAATAGCCGCAATTAGATATGCAAGTTCTTCGCCGCATATCATACAGTTCTCAGTTTTTTTATTTTCCATTATTTCCTCCTAAAAATTGAGAAATCATAAGTAGCATTGCGGTTTCGTTTTTATATTTCCGAAACTCTTCTCCAAATTTCTCTTCCATCTCTTTTTCCTCTTTCTTTGCAAGGCGAATATACATAGTGACCAGAACGGGGAACATTATCAGAGTAAGTATGGTGGGCCATTGGATAATGAAAGCTGAAGTAATCAGTAAAATACCCAGATACTGCGGATGGCGGGAATATCTGTAGATGCCGTCAGTCACAAGTCCCTCAGCTTTATGTATTTTTCTCCAACCCAGAATAATCAGGGCAAGCCCCGCAAGAATCATGACTGAGCTTACAGCCATCACAAGAAATACACCTTTCTCCAGTCCGAGTATTCCAAGGCGATCGAGTGCAACTGCTATCAGATGACCGGTTTCACCTGTGGGTTCTATAGTGATGCCCAGAATCGAAGATAAAAGGAAGATCGTAAGAGGAAAGCCGAACATCTCTGTAAACAGGGCGACCATGAAAGCCTCGTATATTCCAAGCGTCTTCCAGTCGCGCTTTTTTGGAGCGTAAGCAAATCCAACCACAAAAAGTGTGAAGAACAAAATGCTTGCAATAACAGCCGCCCAGTTCCCGTACCAGACCATATTTACCCTGTCAGGTCTTTCTCCATCTCAAAATACTGCTCTTTTGTTATTTCACCTCTGGCGTATCTCTTTTTCAGGATAGCAAGTGCGGACTCAGGCGTTCCTTCTGGTTTTTGTGTTCCGGCATTTATAAGTGAAATCACAAGCCAGATTACTGCTCCCCAGAATAATACCATTATGATGGCTCCAATACCCATGCCAAAGCCCATGCCGAAACCCATCATGCCGCCTCCTGAAAACAACAGGATTACTGCCGCAAGCAGCACGATGAGTATCCACAAAGTTGAATCTTTATTGTTCATTTTTCATACATCTCTTCAATTTTGAATTCTAATAACATATTCCAGATTATGAATATTCGTATATATGAATTTAACTATGGATTTTGATCAGATTGAAAAGCAATAGCAGAGGATTCAAGCTATGTATGAAAACTTACCTGATCCTCATGCTATAATAGTACACTATACCTGCCAGTAGAGCGATGATACCTATTATCCATGCATCCCGTGCAAGGAAAAACAACAACAAAAGACAGGTTATTAACCCGATAACAGGAACAACCCGAGGAAACACAGGTTTTTCCAGCCTTAGCGCAGCATAATTAGCAATGGCATAATACAGCAGCGAGGCAAAATTGGAGATCGCGACGGCTCTAGTTAAATCAGTAAACATGGCAAAAATGGTCATCATCAGACCTAAGACCAATATCGCGTTGTAAGGAACAGAACGCTTTGGATGAAGTTTCGTAAATAATTGAGGAAGATCCTGGTTTCTTGCCATGGCAAACGAAACACGGGACAATCCAAGAAGCGTTGTCAGAAGAACGCTCAGGGTAGCAGCAAGAGCACCAATTGAAATAAGAAAAGCTGCATTATGGCTTTCAGAGCGAGCGGCGTCTGCAAGAGGCGAACCCGATACTGCAAGCCCCTCATTTCCCACAAGACCTATGGCGGTAAAACTAACAAGCATGTATATGGCAGTCGATATACCAAGCGCGAGGATTATCGCAAGAGGAATTGTTCTCTTTGGATCTTTCACTTCCTCGCTGATCAGCGTTATCCTTGCAAATCCTGAATATGCAAAAAATATGATTGCAGCGCCCTTCATTACCCCGATTTCTCCATTCGGCATGAAAGGCGAAAAATTTTCAGGCTTCACTGCGCCTATACCGAAAGCAACAAAAAAAGCCAGAATGAGCAGCTTTAATACCACCAGGACATTATTGACCGACCCCGACTCTCTGGTACCAAGATAATTTATAAGGGTGACAACAAGACATGCTAATCCGGCAACCACATTCACAGGAAGAGGGATAAACACTGCAAGATAGCTCGCAAATCCCAGACTCACTACCGCACCCACTACGACGTTGGATAGAAGCCATAACCAGCCTGCAATAAAGCCTGCAAAAGGCGAGACAAGCTCGTGGGCAAACTCATAACCGCCCCCGTCTTTTGGGATAAAGGCTGCCAGCTCTGCAAAGCTCAAGGCTGTGAATGCGGAAATGCCAGCGCCTATGAGTAAGGATAAGAGCAGCGCGGGACCCGCAAGACCGGCTGCTATACCGGTTACTACAAAGATACCTGCCCCGATAATTGCGCCTATTCCAATACTCAGAGCATCGAATAAGCCTAACGTCTTTTTCAGTTCAATTATTTCTCCCTCCATCTCGTTCCTTCCTTCGTATCCTCCAATACAATTCCCAAACCATCAAGCTTTTTTCTTATTTCATCAGCCAGCTTAAAGTCCTTTCTTTTCCTGGCTTTTTCTCTATCGCCGATAAGCGCTTCGATCTCTTTTGAAAGCTCGGCCTTTTCCTTAAGGGTCAGGATGCCTAAAACCGTATCAAATTTAAGCATAAGCTCAAAGACCCGTTTGGCATCCCCGGAGCTTAACCTACCCTTTTCCAGCACAGGATTTACCTTCCCGACAAGCTCAAAGATGGCTGCAAAAGCGCCGGGGGAGTTGAGGTCGTTATTCATCTCGCTCTCAAACTTCTCCGTGGTCCTTCTTATGAGAAGGGCTATCTCCTCGCTGTCCTGTGTCACCGATTTATGATTTCTTAGCCGCTCAATGAACTGGTTTAACCGCTCAATTGCATCTGAGGCATGCCTGACAGATTCCCAGGTGAAGTTCAGCTTTGATCTGTAATGCGAGGATACGAATAGATACCTGAGAGCCTCAGGCCTGTGACCTCTGTTTAGCACCTCTCTCAGGTTGATAATATTCCCGAGGCTCTTGGACATCTTCCTGTTATCAACTAAAAGGTGTTCACAGTGCATCCAGTAATGAACGAATTCTTGCCCTGTTGCAGCCTCGCTCTGGGCAATCTCGTTCTGGTGGTGGGGAAAGATATTATCAACGCCGCCTGTATGGATATCAATGGTATTGCCGAGGTATCTGGTAGACATGGCAGAGCATTCGATATGCCAGCCGGGTCTGCCTTCGCCCATATCGGTTACCCAGAAAGGCTCCCCTTCTTTTTTCTCTTTCCACAGGGCAAAATCGCGCACATCCTCTTTCCCATATTCATCCGCTTCAACTGTGGCTCCCGGCTTTATCTGTGAAAGGTCTATCTTTGCCAGTTTCCCGTAATCCCTGAATTCGTTCACCTTAAAATAGATTGAGCCATCTTTTCGATAAGCATAGCCCTTATCAAGCAATATTTTGATCATATCGGCCATTTCTTTTATATGCTCCGTGACCCTGGGATACACATCTGCCCTTTTAATCCTGAGCAGGTCAACATCCTCGAAAAAAAACCTGATATATCTATCTGTATATTCCCTGAGGCTCATGCCCTGTTCCTTTGAAGCTCTGATTGTCTTGTCATCAAGGTCTGTCAGGTTCATGACCTGCCTGACCGTATAGCCCCTGGATTCAAGATAGCGCCTGAGCATATCGGCAAAGGCATAGGCACGGAGGTTGCCGATATGGGCGAAACCATAAACCGTAGGACCGCAGGAATATATGCCTGCAAATTTATCTTTTAGCGGAACAAAGACCTCTTTTTCTCCTGATAATGTGTTGTAGAGCCTGAGGACCATTTTTATTTAAACCCCCTATAAACTATCTTTATCAATTCTCTTAAGAATATCGCTTGCGTTTACAAGTCCAATTTCTACTGATTTTCTATAGAATATATAGATTCTTGGGATAAAATATATACTCTCTACAGTAATTTATTCACTGGTGATAAACAAAAATGAATCAATCAGGAATTATCATAATTCTGGTTCTTGCAGGCGTGTTTTTAGCGGGATGCGTGGAAAAGCCTTCCAGCATACAGCCAGGACAGACGACTGCAACAGCGCAATCCGTAAAAGCTTCGGAAACCGTAACATTGAACGGCGCAGGAGCCACTTTTCCATATCCCCTGATATCCAAATGGAGTTCTGAGTATAACAAGATAAAGCCAGATACCCAGATCAATTACCAGAGCGTGGGAAGCGGTGCCGGTATAAAGCAGATAACCGCAAAAACAGTTGATTTTGGTGCAAGCGATGCGCCTCTCACTGAGCAGGAGTATGCAAATGCATCCGGGATACTCCAGATCCCTGAGAGCATAGGCGCAGTCGTTGTAGCATATAATCTGCCGGGCATAGAGAAAGGAATAAAGTTGGATGGGGATGTTGTAGCGGATATTTTCCTTGGAAAGATAACAAAATGGAATGATGCGGGGATAGTTTCACTTAATCCAGACACAAAGCTCCCTGATAAAGAGATCATAGTGGTTCACAGGAGCGATGGCAGCGGCACAACCTTCGTTTTCACAGATTATCTCTCAACAGTCAGTCCCGACTGGAAATCAAAGGTTGGAAAAGGTAAATCTATCAACTGGCCTGCTGGTCTTGGCGCTAAAGGCAATGAGGGGGTTTCTGGTCTTTTGAGCCAGAACCCATATTCCATAGGGTATATAGAACTGGCTTATGCAAAGCTCCAGAACATATCCTATGCGTATATCAGGAACAGGGCAGGAAAATTCATCGAGCCAACACTTGAAACAATCGCAAACGCTGCCGTGGGAGTAGTGCCTGCGCTGCCTGCTGGCGATGCAAGCTGGGCTTCTGTAGGCATTGTGGATGCAGATGGTGAGAATTCATATCCCATAAGCAGCTTTACATATCTTCTTGTCTATAAAAACCAGGAAGATCAAACTAAGGGTAAAGCGCTTGCAGAATTCCTATGGTGGGCAGTCCACGATGGCCAGAAATATTCATCTGACCTCCTGTATGTACCGCTGCCTGATGCGGTCATAAGCCTGGATGAAAAGACCGTAAAACTTATGAACTACAACGGGCAACCGCTTATTCAGGATTAATTGATGGATAGACCGAGATTGTTTTTTTTCAGTATCGGCCGGAGCAAGCTCTCCGGTGATTTTATTTTCAAAGCCGTGGTCGGCTTATTTGCCCTTGGCATAATAGTCCTTGCATTTCTATTATTCAGGGAGCTTTTTATAGAGTCACAGCTTTCAAGAAATACCTTTGGCGCGGGTTTTCTGACCGATTCTACATGGGACCCTGTCAACGAGGTATTCGGCGCCCTTCCTTTTATATTCGGGACACTCGTCTCATCATTCCTTGCCCTGCTCATAGCTGTTCCCTTCAGCCTCGGGATAGCTATCTTCCTCTCAGAACTCGCCCCTGAAAAGTTGAGGACGCCCTTATCGTTCATAATAGAATTGCTGGCTGCAGTTCCAAGTGTAATTATCGGGCTCTGGGGTATATTCATCCTCGCCCCTTTCATCCGCGATTACCTTGCGCCGCCACTTTCCACTTACCTTGGTTTTCTGCCGCTCTTCCAAGGGCCTATGTACGGTCCATCAATGCTCACAGGTGGAGTGATACTTGCAATAATGATAATCCCGATAACTTCATCGGTGTGCAGGGAAGTCATTATGACAGTGCCCGCGCACCAGCGGGAGGCGGCTCTTGCTCTTGGCGCTACTGGCTGGGAAACCACACGGATCGCAGTTCTTCCTTATGCCAGGTCGGGAATATTTGGAGCAGTAATCCTCGGTTTTGGCAGGGCAATAGGTGAAACAATGGCAGTCACCATGGTCATCGGGAACAGCCCGAAGATTTCAGCATCGCTTTTCTCACCATCCTACACCATGGCCTCTGTTATCGCAAATGAATTTGTGGAGGCAACATCAAAGATTTACATATCATCTCTTGTTGAGATCGGGTTTTTGCTCCTTCTGATATCAGTTCTAATCAATATAGCTGCCAGGATTTTAGTGTGGAAGCTGCTTAAAGTTGAAGGTGGCGCAGTGGCATGAAATGGAATAGAAGGAAGATAACAGACAGAGCGATGTATTTCCTGACCGCTGCCTGCGTTGCTATCGCCATAATCCCGCTACTGAGTATTCTCTACATGGTAACCATCAATGGGATACCTGCCATAAACTTTGATTTTCTTACACAACTTCCCAAACCAGTTGGCGAAGCAGGAGGCGGACTTGGTAATGCTATACAGGGGACATTCATCGTAGTGGGTATGGCCTGTGCAATCGGGCTTCCCATAGGTATTCTCTCAGGCATATATCTTTCAGAATATGGACAGAATAAGTTTGGTCGCGCGGTGAGTTTCGTGGCTGATGTACTCACAGGAACGCCGTCGATAATCGCAGGTATATTTGGCTACACTTTCATAGTCCTGTATTTCAGAAGCTTCTCAGCCATTGCAGGAGGTGTGGCCCTTTCTGTATTGATGATCCCCGTTGTCACAAGAACCACCGAGGAATCACTCAAACTTGTGCCGGGATCAATCAAAGAGGCGTCCCTGGCCCTCGGGATATCACGATGGAGAACAATATTGTATGTGGTACTAAGTACTGCAAGGAGCGGCATAATTACAGGGGCCTTACTGGCAATTGCAAGAATCTCAGGCGAGACTGCACCTTTGCTTTTCACATCATTTGGTAATATGTTCTGGTTCGGCGGGATAGATAAACCGATATCCACCCTGCCTGTACAGATTTATACATATGCAATAACACCCTTTCCCGACTGGCATGCCAAAGCGTGGGGAGGAGCGCTTATCCTGATTGTTCTTGTTCTTGTCTTAAACATTGGCGTAAGGTTCGTTATCAGGAAAAAAATATAGAATGTAAAAGGAGTATAAACGTGCATAATAAAATCACTGTAGAAAATCTCAATGCATGGTTTGGAGAGAAACATGTGCTAAAAAATATTAATATTAACATCCGGGAAAACAGTATAACCGCTATTATTGGCCCTTCCGGATGCGGAAAATCAACATTCATCCGATGCCTCAACCGTATGCATGAAGTTGTACCCGGGGCAAAAGTTTCAGGAAAAATACTGGTTGACGACGATGATATCTATGATAACGACGTCGACCCTGTGGACATAAGAAGGCGTATAGGTATGGTATTCCAGAAACCAAATCCTTTTCCCACGATGTCCATATGTGATAACGTTGTTGCAGGATTGAAGCTCGGTGGAGTGAAGGATAAAAAAATTCTTGATAACGTCGCACAAGAGAGTCTAAACAAAGCTGCACTCTGGGATGAAGTGAAGAACGACCTGAATAAATCGGGCGCGAGTTTATCGGGCGGCCAGCAGCAGCGCCTCTGCATAGCAAGGGCATTAGCCGTGGAGCCCGAAGTTATCCTTTTTGACGAACCCTGCTCGGCCCTGGATCCCATATCTACAAGCAAGATAGAAGATCTAATGATAGAACTGAAGGAAAAATATACTATTGTTATAGTAACGCATAATATGCAGCAGGCAGCAAGAGTAAGCGATTATACAGCTTTCTTTCTTTATGGAGAACTGATAGAGTTTGGAGAAACAAACCAGATATTCAAGAAGCCAAAGGAGAAAAGTACCGAAGATTACATAGTCGGGAGGTTTGGATAATATGGTTCGGGAAGCATACCACAGAGATCTTCACAGGTTAAGAGAGGAAGTACTTAATATGGGAAGTCTTGTGGGCAGGACGATCGGAGATTCTGTGCTGTCTCTTAAGAACCGGGACGTTGAAATGGCGCAGAAGGTCATTGATATGGATGAAGAGATCGATGCCATAAATCACAAAATCGAAGAGGATTGCATGCGCCTTCTCGCACTCCAGCAGCCTATGGCCAGGGATTTGAGGCTTATAATCTCTGTATTAAAGATGTCCATAGACCTTGAAAGGATGGGTGACCTTGCATTAGAAGTAGCGGTTATTACGAAGATGACAGCTAATGTACCTCCTGTAAAACCCCTCATAGATATACCGCGAATGTCAGAGATATGCCAGGAAATGCTTGGGAATACCATGAAAGCTTTTGAAAACAAAGACGTTGAGCTTGCAAAGGCTGTAGCGAAGCGGGATGATGAAGTTGATGCCCTCTTTGATCAGGTAAGAAGAGAACTGATTTCCCATATGATTGAAGATCCGAAAAAGATAACAGGTGCACAGCATCTGACTTTTGTTGCAAGGTATCTTGAGAGAATTGGGGATCACATTACCAATCTCTGCGAAAGTGTGGTTTTTATGGTAACAGGAGAGAGAGTAGAGTTGAATTAAAATAATTTATGATACTAAAGGGTTTGATGATTAAGAGCTTGAAGGATATCCCGAGAATTGGAGAAAAAACATCCCGCCGTTTTATTGAGCATTTTGGTTCTGAAAAACTGGCGCTTGATGCCATAATAAACGGAGATATCGCCGCCGTATGCGAGATCGAAGGAATAACAGAAAAATCCGCCATTTCCATAGTCCTTGAGGCACTTTCCGTAAATGAAGGCGTTGGTACAAGGGATTTCCTGAAAACGGACGAAGCTTATGGAATATATGAGCGCCTCCTGGATTTGATTTGCGATTTTGCCCACACAGATTACACAAGAAATAAATTGCGCCTGTATTTTCCCTATCCATCCCATAAGAAAAATAAGATTATCGGGCTGCAAAAAGAAATCGAAAGTACGATAGGAATAGCGGACAGGCTTGATGAAGGAGAACTTTGCAGGTTTTTATCAAAGATTAAACCCATAAGATCAAATTATAACGTGCCGATAATGCGGGATCGTGTCATCATAACAGCTACGCCGGAGGAATTTGAGGCCGCAAAGATATTTCCTGTTTCCGTGCAGCTTGTCACGGATGCCAGGGAAGCGGTGGATGTGGCCAGGGGGTACTCGCATGTTTTCCTGAGTTCAGGTTTTGCAGGACTCGATTTTCCAGAGGACATAGATTCTGAATTCATCAACCTTAAGCGGGCCGAAGTATGGCAGGTGGCTCCCGAGAAGGAGCTTGCCTTCTTTGCAAAGAATCTTGAATCCATCACCTGTGCGATTTCCGTTCTCAAGATAATAAGGCAACAAAAGCCTGATTTTTGCAGTAAAATATCAGATGAGGATTTACGGCACCTGTCCACGGGTTTATCAAAGATATCGAAGGAATCGGACATCAGAAACGGCATCGATATTGAAATAGACAGGTTGCATTCTGTCTGCGACAGGTTAAATCCTGTGATTGCAGGAGCTGAGAAAAAAGCAAACCTTGAATTTAGTTCCCTCATCGAGAAAAGTTCAATAACCGTAAAAGGTTTTGACCTGCTGACAGCCATGGACGGGGGGATCAACAGGCTCTTTGAGAAAGAGATAAGGGAAAAATATAACGCTGTTACAGCAAATGCTATCCGCGAGATATCGGAAGAACTGAGGCTGAATCCTGTTGAATCTCAATATGTCAATAATTTCTTTGGTGATGAACTGGCACATCCTGTTAAAGTGATTCCCCGCAGTGTTGAAGGATTGAAAAACCATTTGCTCCGGGCCATAAATTCCAGAAAACTCATGTTATTGCGGGAAAATGCGCGGGAGCTTTCAAGATTCAGGCAGGCCGCATCCGATATTGTTCGCGAGGTTCTTGACTTTGACACGGGCTATACGATAGGATGCTTTGCCCGCAAATATTCCCTTAATCTTCCGGTAATCCGGAAGGATACAGGGATAGGATTTGCAGGTGGTGCGAACCTGTTCCTTGAAGAACCTGTGCCAATAAATTACACTGTCGGCCGTTCGGGTATTGATTGCGGTATAGACAGGCTCAAAGATGCACGCGTTGTCCTTTTAAGCGGTGTGAATTCAGGCGGGAAGACATCCACGATCGAACTTATCGCTCAGATAATCATTCTTGCCCATATGGGTTTTCCGGTTCCGGCAAATAGGTGCGAACTGGGACTGGTGGATGAATTCTTCTATTTCGGCAAGTCCAAGGGCACAATGGACGCGGGGGCTTTTGAGAGCACGATCAAGGATTTCTCAGCTGTCGCCAATAGGAAAAGTAAAATCGTCCTTGCAGATGAGATGGAGTCCATCACAGAGCCGGGTGCATCTGCAAAGATTATCTCGGGTATCCTTGAAGAGCTTCTCGATAATGACGGGCTTGGCGTGTTCGTGAGCCACCTGGCAGAATCAATACTTAAGAATACGACGTATGAAATACGCATCGATGGGATTGAGGCAAAAGGGCTGGATGAAAACCTGAACCTTATCGTGGACAGGAACCCACGCTATAATTACCTGGCACGCAGCACGCCTGAGCTCATCGTTGAGCGTCTTGCACGCAAGTACGATGATAATGAGTTCTATACCAGGCTGCTTGGCAAGTTCAGATAGCATTTTTTCGATAAGCTTTTTGACAGCATTATTGTGAAAGTTATATATACAGTTACTTCTAATAAATTGCAACTATGTTCAAGAGGGTACTGGTTCCTGTAAAGGCAACGAAAGGATCGGAAAAGGCTATCGAAGTTGCATGCGACCTTGCGTCGCAACTGGGAGCATCTTTGCATTTAATAGCAGTGGATTTTGAAGGGGCCGAGGATAAACCCGGACCCGAGATGCTAAAGAGGGCAGTTGATACATGCGGGAACAAGGGAATAAATGCCACGTATTCCATGCACAGGGCAAAGAACATAGAGGATGTGGTTTCGGTGATTGCAACCATATCGGCAGATTACGATCTTATCGTTATGGGACACTGCAGGTATAAGAAAATATATAAATTCCTTCATCAGAGCGTGGCCGAGGATCTGCTCATGCTTGCTTCATGCCCCGTCGTGGTCGCTGCAACCGATTGTCCTGAGAAGCATATTGTGGTTTAGTTCGGGGGTATCAAGAACCCTCCGCCTTTCGAAGGCGGAGATGAATTGATACCCACACTTTTGAACATGAATCCGTAATAAGTACGTGAGGGGGTCTCCAAAACTCCTCTCACAAAGTAACTTTCGGGTAGCGTGAAGTTTCTCGAAAAACGGAGTACTACAATGGAATTTGACAAATATAGCCATATCCTTGGCGAAAGTAACTTCCATTTTCAGTTCACGCCGAAATACCGACGTGATGTATTTAGGGATGTTATTATTAAAAAGGCTTGGGAGGAATCATTCCTCAGAATAGC
>DATCUE010000008.1:0-57557 GCA_036567605.1 Candidatus Methanoperedens sp.
ATATCATTGGACTAAAAATGCAGTGTATGGATAAAATAGTTGTGCAGCCACAGAGGCGCAGAGAACACAGAGAAATAATAACTCTGTGACCTACACCAAAAGATTTTATACTTACAGCCAACCGAAATCCTTAAATCCCAATATGGTTGTGTATAGTATTGACAAAACTAAAAACAAACGATTCTTATGATAAAAAAGGAACAACGGTCATATCTTGAAGAAAAATTCGATAATCGCATAACCTTTGACATAACCGAAAGAAAACTCTACGGACATGACATCGCTGCGATACCAAAACTTGTAAAACCTCTCATCGGGGATACTACCCCCGATGCCGTGGTGCAGCCCCGGAGCGAGGAAGAACTCATAGAGCTGGTCAAGTGGGCGAACCGGAATAAGATCCCGCTCACACCGCGCGGAAAGGCCACATCGGGTTACGGGGGTGCGATTCCTGTCAAAAAAGGTATCGTGGTCGATTTTTATCGCATGAAGGATTTACTTTCGATAGATGCGAATGAACAGACAGTTACGGTGCAGCCTGGGATAAGCTGGGAACAACTGGATAAAAAGCTAAATCCCCTGAGTCTTACCCTGCGGCTTTATCCCACAAGCTACCCATCATCGACTGTCGGCGGCTGGCTTGCCCAGGGAGGGGCCGGGATTGGAAGTTACGAATATGGCTATTTCCGCGATAATGTTGTATCGTCCAGGATCGTTTTACCATCAGGCGAGGTGCGCGAATTAAAGGGTGAGGATATTGAACTTGTGGCGGATGCCGAAGGTATCACGGGATTCATAAGCCAGGTGACACTGCGCATCCGGCAGCTTGAGGAATTGGATGTGACTGCCATTGCCTGTTCAAACGCACATGACCTCCAGAAACTTGTTAACGCTATAATCGATGCGGGGCTGCCCATCTGGTCGATGGTGTTCATCAATCCGAGAATGGCCGAGATGAAGAACCGTGCGCCTCTGATGGAGCATGCCGGACACCCGGCTGAGGAGCGTGTGCTACTGCCCGCAGCTTATGTTCTTACACTTGCCTTCAGGAAAAAGGATAGCGAAACTATCCGAAGCTCTCTGCCACAATTGATCAAATCGTGTGAGGCTGAAATATTAAGCGACAAAATAGCCAGGCATGAATGGGAACACAGATTCAAGCTCATGGTCGTAAAGCGCCTCGGGCCTTCGCTTGTCCCGGCCGAGGTAATAGTTCCCCTTGCCAGCCTGGGTGACGTGATGGGAGACATCGAGCGCAAGGTTGATCAGCCCATAGTCAAGGAAGGAGTTATAATAAGCAGAGGCAGAAATGGGAAACCCGAAGCCGTTATTCTGGGTTTTATCCCGAGTGACCAGCGAAGGTTCAGCTATAATTTCGTTTTCGGGCTTGTTCTTACGATCATGAAAATCGCGGAAAGACACGGGGGCAGGCCATACTCCACAGGGTTGTATTTCTCAGCAAAAGCCGATGAAGTGCTGGGCAAAAAGAAAGCACAGAGACTGCGAGCCTTCAAATCGGAAATCGATCCCCGGGGCATAATGAACCCCGGAAAGGTCACAAATAGTGGGCTTCCCGGGATTGCCCTCCATCTGGCAGGCGGCGTCGAACCGTTAATCCGCCCCCTGGGTAATCTTGTGACCACACGCATAGGAGAAAGACCCGAAGCAGATATCCGCGGCATCCCGGCGGATGTGGCATGGTATGCATATAGCTGTTCCCAGTGCGGTTATTGCATCGATGAATGCGACCAGTTCTACGGGCGCGGCTGGGAAAGCCAGAGCCCGAGAGGCAAGTGGTACTGGCTTCGCGAATACATTGAAGGGCGCATGGAGTGGAACCAGAAGATGGTGGACACCATCCTTGTCTGCACGACCTGCGAGATGTGCAACTTGAGGTGCTCGGCTGCACTGCCGATAGAACCTTCCTGGATGAAGCTTCGCGGCAAACTCATAGATGAAAAGAAGAAAATGACTTTCCCGCCGTTTGTGATGATGGCCGGGGCGTTGCGTTCACAGGGTGACATATGGGCGGGCTACCGCAGGGACCGCGCGGCCTGGTTCCCAGATGACCTGAAAGAAAAACATGGGCCTTCTCATAAGTCAAAGAACGTTTACTTTGCGGGATGCACGGCAAGTTATGTCGAGAAAGATATCGGAATTGCAAGCGTGCGTCTGCTTGATTCGGCGGGAGTGGATTTTACCTATCTTGGTGAAAAGGAGAACTGCTGCGCCACACCCATGCTCGTGGCAGGAAAATGGGATATTTTCGAAGAGACTATGAAGAAGAACATAAGGGCAGTAAAAGCTGCTGGTGCGGATACAGTAATAACCTCATGCCCGGCCTGCGATATGATGTGGCGCCAGGTCTATCCCGCCTGGGCAGGGAAACTTGGCATCGAGTATGGGATAACGGCAAAACATTACAGTGAACTGGTATCCGAGAAGATAAAATCCGGCGAGTTCACATTCCCGGCCCGGAAGGCGCAGCCGGTGACAGTAACATGGCACGATTCCTGCCACATAGGAAGGGCATTGGGGATATACGAGCCGCCGCGTGATGTAATTAAGGCTATCCCGAACGTAAAATTCGTGGAAATGGGCCACAACAGGCAGAATGCACACTGCTGCGGCTCGGTGCTGACCCTTATCAAAGAACCGCCTGTTGCCGCGGATATCGGAAAGATACGTCTTGACGAAGCCGTTGAAGCAGGCGCAGAAAAAGTCCTCGCACTATGCCCCTGCTGCCAGTTCCAGCTCAGAGTGAGCGCTGATAAGAAAAAAGTTCCCGTTGAAGTGGTTGACCTTGCGCGTTTTGCCGCTTCAGCCATCGGCTACGAATTCCCTGACCCGAATCCGGAGGTGCGGGCGCAGTGGGCTGTTTTTGAGGCCATGATAGCCCTCATGACCCCGCAGGGTTTTGCCGACCTGATGGGCACCATGTGGCCCGAACTGGTCGATGCCATGCCGTTTAGCATGGGCAGGATGATGCGACTGATGGGCAAGGTGCCGGGAGCGCTTTCGCTTATGAAGCCCATGTTCCCGGTGCTTTTCCCGTTATTGCTCCCGAAAATGATGCCAAAGGTCATGCCTACGATGCTTGATAGGGTGACAAAGCGGGTTCCCATGCCCGGCTACATGGCTGAACAGATGCCTGAGTTAATGCCGGAAGTGATGGCAAACCTGATGCCCCACATGATTAAAGATGTGGTGCCGCTTGTTACGCAGCCGATGATAGATTACCTTAAGGGAAAAGAATTAAGGCATTAAAAAAGGAATAAATCGGGTTCTTCATCCCGATTTATTTTTTCTTCTTGTTATCTTTGTTCTTAGCTTTTACCTGCTTTTCATCACTTTTCTTATTCGCATTGTTGTAGAAGTTATTATTGATGGTGATTTCTCCGTGGTTGTCTTCGATGTTAATGTTCACTGTATTGCCGTTGTTAGCATTTTCAACGCCAGCATGGTCTTCATTATCTTCTTCTTCGTCGTGCTCGTGCTCTTCATGGTCATCGTCGCTATCATGCTCGTATTCATTGTCATCATCGTCCTCGTCGTCATCGTGTTCCTTTCCTTTGTTGCTATCTATGACTTTTATTTCATCGCTGCCTTCAAAATCAACAAGGGCACCATCGGAGCGGACTTTTCCCGTCACCCACAGAGTGACATCATTCCCTACGGGAACATCTACCAGATCCTGCCTGTTAAACTTCACAATTAACGTGCCGCCGTCCTTCTTTGAAATTTCGTCTTTTAGAGCGCGGGCACCTTCTGCCCTGACAGTTTCGATGTCGATATCCTCCACGTCATAACCATCGGGCAAGGTGATGAAGGCTGTAAACTTTCCGTTGCTGGCAAGATTCAGTGTCTCAGGTTTGATCTCCACTCCGGCAATTATTTTCTCTGAGGGAGTGTATTTTGTCACTGTCCATGTCCATTCCTTCGAGATAATGCCGTTAATATTGGTTGCCGTAGCCTTCACGATCCAGGTTCCTTTGCTTGCGCTGGTATTTGTATACCTGGCACTCGCTGCACTTTCGTTGAACTGTACCTGAGTGCTGTTAATGTACCATGTCACATTCGCTGTCTGGTTTAAAGTAACGCTGAAAGTCCTGGTATCTCCGGCTGTATCGCTCACCGAAGACGCCGGGCTGTATCCTGTTATTGCAGGTGCGCCAGGCGCAGGTACGGCTGGTGACACGCTCCAGTCCCATACTTTCATGTCATTTCCGTTATTATTACCAGCCACTGCGGTCACATTCCAGGAGCCGGTTGCGGCACTGGTGTTGGTATATTTTGCCTCTGTGACACTTTCGTTGAACTGGACCTGAGTGCCGTTAATCAACCAGGTTACATTTGCCGTCTGGTTAACAGTGACGGTGAAAGCCCTGGTAGCCCCGGCGGTATCACTAACCGAAGATGCTGGGTCATATCCTGTTATTTCAGGTGCGCCCGGTGTTGATACCGGCAATGATACGATCCAATCCCATGTCTGCCTTACTGTACCGAATACATTCTGCGCGATTGCCGTAATATTCCAGAATCCCTGGCCTGCACTTGTATTGGTATACCTGGCTTCGGTCACACTTTCATTGAACTGCACCTGTGTTCCATTTACGTACCATGTTATATTTGATGTCTGGTTGACCGTAACATTGAAAGTTCTTGTAGCTCCGGCGTTATCGTTCACAGGTGATGTCGGGGAAGAGCCCGTTAAACTGGGGGAACCCGAAGTAGTTGGAGTTACAATCCAATCCCATTTCTGCATGGAACTACCATTCTTATTTTCAATAATTGCACTTACATTCCATGTGCCCTGTGGTGCATTCGTGTTTGTGTAACTTGCCGCGGTAACACTCATATTTCTGGGCTGGATCTGTGTTCCATTAATCAACCAGGTAACATTCACCGTCTGGTTAGCAGTTATGCTGAATGTCCTTGATTCACTAACGTTGTTCGCCACTGTTGCAGTTGAAGGCGAGAATCCTGTGATATTCGGCGCGCCGTATACCGGCTCAAGGACTGTTACTCCGATATCTGTAAAGTTCGTTTCCTCCTGATTGCCGCCCCATGCGCCTGTAGCCGCATAAACCCTGACCATGTAGGAGCCAGGTACATCAGGCGCCGTTAAATTTGTAAGTGCAGCCCCGCCGGGATAAATTCCACTGGACGGAATGGAGGGATCGGGATCAAATTCTGAGTTATTTCTTTTGTTCGCAATGCCACTAAAATCAGTTGGCCAGCTTATTTCGGTTTTTCCTGAAGGGTTCCCGCCGCTCCAGCTTATATTTACGGCAAAAACCTGGCCAGGACTTACCGTTATTGACGTGATATTCGCGGAAATGTTGATCAATTTTGGCGGGTACTGGTGGCATTGATTGCATGCACGTATTTCCCCGGGATTTGCCCCCGCCGGCAAAATGCCCGTCATTATCAGTATTAATAATACTGTTATTGCTAATTTAAAATTAATTTTCAAATTAATACCTCCATAGGCATCAAGCGAACCTATACAATTTATTTTAATATAAGCACATCGACAATTTAAGTTATTTTATTTTGTTTATAAAGGTTCATTTTGGCTTATTTTAGTTTATTATTGTTTATAAATGGTTTTTTTAGAAAAATAAACCTGAAAATTGAATATTATCTTCCTAATTTCTGGATGCTATTTCCGGAACCGTTAAACAGAATGATTAATATATCTTCCAATCAATTTTCGGGCGATTGAAATGCCTGTTATCACCGTATATTATGACGACCTCGAAGAACTTTCAGGAATTGAAAAAGAGACCCTGATTAAACGCATCCCGATGATGGGATGTGATATCGAAAGGATTGAGGATGACCACATAGACATCGAATTCTTTCCCAACAGGCCCGACCTTTACAGTACAGAAGGCGTGGCGCGGGCGCTGCGGGGGTTCCTTGGTATTGAGACCGGTCTATGGGAATATAAAGTAGCACCATCAGGCATTGAAATAACAAAGGACAGGGAAATCGAGAAAATCCGCCCCTATCTTGCATGCGCCGTTGTCCGTGACATGAGGTTCAATTCCAGAAGCATCGAATCCCTGATGGCCCTCCAGGAATCCCTGCACTGGGCAGTGGGAAGGAACCGCAGGAAAGTTTCCATAGGTGTGCACGACCTTGCGGGAATAAAACCGCCTTTTAAGTATATCGCGCAGGACCCGGATTTTAAATTCACGCCCCTTGATTTTCAGGAACCTCTATCGATGAAAGAAATCCTTGAAAAACACCCAAAAGGCATTAAATTCGCACACATTCTTGATAAATTCGATAAATACCCGCTTATACTTGACTCTGAGGGCAATGTCCTGTCATTCCCGCCCATAATCAACAGCGAACTTACGCGGGTGACAGAGGAAACCACAGACCTGTTCATCGAAGTCACAGGCCTTGACCCCGCGGTATCGGTTGCTTTGAACATCGTCGTTTCGGCGCTGGCAGAGCGCGGGGGAAGAGTTGAAACTGTCAGGATTGATGGCACGATTGAGACGCCGAACTTTTCACCGGATGTCATGAAGCTTAAGAAAAATGAAGTCGAAAAACTTCTCGGTTTCAAGTTCACAAATGAAGAAATAATCACATGCCTTGAAAAAATGAGATACGGCGCAAAAGAATCGGGGAATAACATCGAAGTCGCCGTCCCGGCATACCGTTCGGATATCCTCCACAGCTGGGACCTTATAGAGGATATAGGCATAGGATATGGTTTTGACAGGATCAAGCCGGAACTTCCCGCAACCTCAACAACAGGCAGTTCCCACCCGATATCAAAACTCAGGGACGCCCTCCGCGAGATAATGGTCGGGCTGGGTTATTTTGAAGTAATGCCTTTCACACTCACCAGTGAGCAAGTCCAGTTCGATATGATGCGCAGGGAAAAGGCAGAGGGAATCACACGTATCCTGTATCCCATAAGCGAAGACCATACTATCGTGCGCCCCACCATCCTGCCGAATCTCCTTGAGATACTGTCAATAAACAGGCACCGTGAACTCCCGCAGCGGATATTCGAGGCAGGCGAGGTAGTGATTGAGTGCAAGACTGAACAACGCCTTGGCGCGGTTGCTATTCACCCTCAGGCCAATTTTACCGAGATGCAGTCGGTTATGGATGCGGTATTGAGGGAGCAGCGTGTGGAATATAAAGTCACGGAATCGGACGATCCTGCATTCCTTGAGGGCAGGAGGGCAGATATTATCATTGAAGGTGAAAAGGTCGGGGTTTTTGGTGAGGTTCATCCGGAGGTTATCTCGAATTTTGGGCTGGAGCATCCGATTATCGGGTTTGAGTTGAAATTGTTTGGATAAGCTTGAGCAATAACTACGAGTGTATTTTTTCTATCTGTGCTTTTGCTTCTCGGATTTCATTTTCCAATCCAATTTTTTCAAATATATCAAGAGCTTTTTGTGTCGATTCAACTGCCTCTTCTTTTTTACCAATCTGGGAGTAAAGTAAGCCCATCTGCGCCAAAGTGTAGGCTATACCTTTTTGGTCACCGAGCTTTTCCTTAATTTTTAATGATTGGTTATATTTCTCAAAAGCCTCATTGTACTCCCCCTTACCTTGATAAACCATTGCGATTTGGTGAAGTGTTTTTGCTATGCCTCGTTGATTGCCAAGTTTTTCTTCTATTTCAAGTGATTGGTTATATCTTTCTAATGCTTTTTCATACTCCCCCTTATCTTGATAAATCATCGCAATTCCATGAAGTGTTTGGGCTACTCCGCGTTTATCATCAAGTCTTCTTCTTATCTCCAATGATTGATTGTACTTTTCCAGCGCCTCATCATACTCTCCTTTATCTCCATGAATCAATGCAATTCCATGAAGTGTTTGGGCTACACCATATTGATCGCCAAGTTTTTCCTTAATCTTAAGTGATCGATTGTACTTTTCCAGTGCTTTATCGTAATCTCCTTTGTTATTATAAATAATTGCGATATTATGGAGCGCATATGCCATACCATACTGGTCACCGAGTTTCTTAGATAATTTCATTGATTGATTGAATTTCTTTAAAGCTTCATCATATTCTGACCTCAAATAATGAATTATACCTAATTCAAAATACCAATCCGCAAATTTATAATCATCTATAATATCTTTCTTTTTGTATTCGTTAAATAAATCTAAATACCGTTTATATTGTTCATTTAATTCTTCAATCGTCAAATTTTCTAATCCGCTTTCACTAATCAGTTCTGCTTTTTCCAAAAGTTCAATTACTTTCTCCATTCTGAATTCAAAAACAGCAGTCCTCCAGCTCCAGAAATCCGGTGCTTCTATGGCAATTTTGCTTAAAGTAGCTTCATTTGACCATATGATTACAGGCTTATTGATCGTGGAAAATTCATCCCGTATTATATTCAGCTTCGTCAAAAATGCCGATTTGCCAGATGAAGTAACAGCTTTGGATGCAGCTTCAATGCCATAAACAAATATTACTACTTTATTTTTCGATGATTGGACTTTTTCCCTTATTTCACTGATCAAATCAACGGATTTTTCATTTAATTCTATATTGATTATTTTTGTATTGAGGGATTCAAGTCTCTTCTCCAATTCACTAAACAATTCTTTTCTCAAAATCGGCTCATTACAGAGTACAAATGCAATAGCTCCATCTTTTGAAAGAGTTATTAATGTTACCAGTTCATCCAATTTACTTAACAGCTCTTGATTAAGTTCCATTTTACTATGTAATTAATCCTTTTTCGGTTAATAATGATTTTACAATAGGATTTACATCGCACCAATTCTTGTCATTCCTGTATTCAAGAATGCTCAGGTTATGCAGCAACCTGACAAGTTTCTCATCCCTTTTTAATTCTTTAGAACCATAGATTTCCATGAGCTTTTGATAATCTTCTTCGCTGATCTGTCCCCTGTATAGGTTTTTCATGTCGTTTACAACCGCAACTGCGATTTCTTTATCAATTTTTTCTTTTCCCTTTGTTATAGCCCTGATAGAAGAATCTCTTATTATCCTGATCAATTCTCTCACAACCCCGCCGCTCATCTCGATAATGTAATCAAGCGCATCTCTTTCGAAAAGTTCAAGGGATGCCCTTTTGCCCACGATTTCTTTTAAGATTTCTTTACCTTCATCACATGGACTTCCGTCTTTGTGCATTATTTTGATGTTGGGATGCACGCTTACACCATCAAAATTTATGTCTATTTGTCTGAATTTTTCAGAATTTTTAAGGGCTATAGGGAAAGTATATATTATTTTACACAGTGGTTGGATTAATTGCGTTCCATGTTTATAAAAAATCTCATCGGCTTTTTCGTAATCTGTTTTTTCAAGATTATCTATTACAATCAATACCTGTTGTCTTGCATCTTTT
The DNA here is from genome assembly GCA_036567605.1 of Candidatus Methanoperedens sp. GTDB lineage: Archaea > Halobacteriota > Methanosarcinia > Methanosarcinales > Methanoperedenaceae > Methanoperedens. The sequence goes on from DATCUE010000008.1 coordinate 9,378, forward strand.
TCGATTTCAGAAATCACTTCATTAATGATGTTTATAAGTTCAGAAACCTTTGGTTCAATATTCTTACGAATCACCTCTCTGGTCGTACTTTGAGTTTTGACTTTTCCCATTATATTTAAAAAATACAACGATATTTTTGTCTCAATTCCTCCGCCGATTTCATCTTCTATAACTTCAGTTTTTTCAATTGAGCTTCCCCATTTTTTAATACGCTCTGAGAGTTTTCTATCAAGGGTTATGGATTCATTGTCGATTTTTTCCAGCATTTTTGACAGCATTGAAAGAAGCACATCTACATAGGAGATATCATTTATATCCATAACTTCAAATGCCGAATAATGAACAATAAAAAACTCATCCCCTAATTTTGAGATTAGCCTTTGAAGAGCAGTTGATTTCCCTGAACCTCTGTGCCCTGTGAATAATATTTTGGTTGGCTCCCTCGTCGATAAACTTAAATCTAATCTTGTTTTTAATTCATTAATGTTTGATTCACTGTCTTCGACTTTGACATAATAAATTTGAAAGAATTCTTCACCAAAAGTTGGTGTTTTGGGATCAAATAAATGATAAATGTCTCTTAATGAAGTTCCGGGCACTTAAATCAACTCAAGTATAAATGGCATATTTAACTTATTAAGCTTCCTTTGGTCTGTAACGAATTATTTCCAATCTTAAAAGAATCAAGCTTGTCAATATCTGATTTTGTCAGCCTGAACTCGTTGAACCACCTGCCTGCAATCGTATTTGCCTCTACTGGGTCGTCAGCCGGATATATCCTGGTCGTATAAAAATCCGAAGGAGAATCATAGACCACGCCCCCGATAGAAAATTTTTCCCCGGATTTCACAACTTCAGGGACCGTAGTTTCCAGATAATAATACTTAACGCCCTTTATATTCCACTGCAAATACCTGTCCGTATCCCCCGCATCCACAACTTTTAAAGCCAGCCACGCGTGTTTCCTGTCGGGCGCAAGAAAGATTTCAGGAGCTATCTTATATCTGGTCCTGATGTAATCCCACAGGTAAGTGGTCATCCTGGAGCAGTCAAATTCATTTCTTTCATATAAGTCGTGCCAGCCCCTCTTATAAAAATCATCCAGCTCACGGGAGATGTTATCTATGGCCAGATCCCCGTATGTTTCACCGGCAGGCGTTGGAGTCGGGACATGCCGGGGCTCGTAATTTGGTGTTTGCTCCGGATAATTATTTTGCTCCAATGCTGTTTCCTGTTGTTGGCCGGGCTCTTCAATATATATGCATCCTGATATCAATAGCGCCAGTGCTATCAGGAATAACGATATTGTATGCATATACCTATAATATAACACCACAAAAATAAATAATTATCTTTAATTTTGGGGATCTGCCACAACTGTCAACGGCACAGTCCGGCTGAATATCACTGATTAAACTGTCAAAAGTTGGCTTTTGTCACAGAAATTATTTATATAATGAGTTCTTAGAGATTGACTGCCCCATCATATTGCATTTTTGCAGTAAGATTGAATGGGTTAGAGATATGAGGACAATATTGAAAATATGATCAGAAGGGGATAATATGGTAATTAGAAATTATGTTAAAGGAATCGTTTTTGCAGTATTGATTTTTGGATTGTTATCAACAGTGATGGCTTTAACAATGACGCCATCAGGAGACCAGACAGCAAGCAATGTTGCCGGAGAATCAAAAACATTTACGATAACAAGCATAGGCTATAATGCGACTGTAACCTGGTACATTAACGGAACATCTAAAGAAGTGGATACCAATGTTACTTCTGCTTCATATACAAATAATAGCGCTGCGGAAGGATTCTGGAATGTAACTGCGATTGCGGTAAATTCAAGCGATTCAAGCGATACAAACATGACAAGATGGTGGTGGACAGTGACTGCAGCGAGCGGGTCTGGAAATACAACGCCAAGCGTTAGTACCCCAAATGCTATTAATATTAAGGATACAAGTGCTGACATACAATTCTCAGTAAATCAAACCAATGTTAAAACCAGAGTTAATTACGGCATCGGTACATTAGATAGCTGGAGCGACTGGAAGAATGATACTTCCTCACCAATAATAAATCTTTCAGGCTTGAATAAAGGAACCACATATCAATATACTGTCTATGCATATAACGGAAGCAATCAAAGCTTATTCACCAATTCTTCCCCTATTTCATACTTTACGACCATTGACCCAACTGCACCAAATGCATCGGTTACAGGTGTCACATATGGAGATACCAGCGCAAATATTACATTTGCTTTAAATCAAACTGATGCTAAAACCAGTGTCCATTATGGTACGACTCCATCATTAGAACTTACTCCAGTATGGAATAATGGATCCAGTTCTCCAAGAACGATATCGCTTCCCAGTTTATCTGCTGGCACACTTTATTATTATAGTGTCTATGCATACAACGGGACAAATCAAAGTTATTCCAGCAATTCGACAGAAGGGACATTCACAACACGATACCCGGCTCCGACAATAGGGACTAATAATTACTACCCAACTACAAGTCCAATAGATATTTTTGTGGCCCAATCACAACTCTTCTGGGTAAAGGCGAGTCAAAATGTTACAGTAAACTGGTACGTGAATGACAGTCTTGTTAGTGGTGCTACTAAAATTGTCGATGCTAATGTTGAAGCAAATTATACATACACTGCCTCTGCAATAGGAACGTACAAGATTACTGCGAATGCAAGCAATACTAATGGCAGCGCTGTTCAAAATTGGACGGTTAATGTCCACCCCAAATCCTTCTTCACAGGCAATCGCATCTGGGACGGTAGCAAACCAGCCGAATTCTCCCTCACATATTCCTGGAACCCCATGAGCTTCCCGGGATTTTATTACAACCTGAAGGATGATGTCGGCAATGAGAACATCACGGTAACTCTTCAAAGCTACACCGACAGGACGATCAACGAAAACGATCTCACATACTCGACCACGCCTCAGGAAGTAAGCTTTGCTTATTCACCTTTCGGCAAGTACCAGGTCATTGGCTTCATGGCAGACAAGTACTTCGCAGGCTACAAGAATACCACCCTCCCCAACCCGACCACCAATGTCGGCGATATCAGCGTGATATCTTCGGGCCAGCTCCACAGGGTACTCCTGGACGACGATACCAAGAAGACCATATCCGTGGGAAGCACCCTCGCCCTGCAGGATGGCTATGTCCTGAAGGCAAAGGATATCGATATGGGCGCAAGGACAATGCTTCTTGCCTTATTGAAGGACGGGGTTGAAGTAGATGAAGGCACTCCGTTATCAGCAGGCCAGACATACGTGTACACGAAGAAGGTCGGAAGCGTGTCGGACATGCCCTTGATAATAGCGAGATTTGACAGCGTGTTCTCAGGCAGGGAAGTGCAGGCTGCCTTCATCAGAGGGCTTTTCCAGATATCAGAAACAGCAACCACGGTCAAATCAGGAGATAGATACGGCATTATGGAAGTCGGGAGTGTATCCGAGACCAAAATAGAGATGAACAATGCCAATGACATCAGCCTGAGCGCTGGAAATAAAGTGGACCTGATGGGCGATGTAAAAATAATAGTGGCAGATAATAGCAGCGTGGTACGCTTTGCCCTCTCGGTCGAAAAAACGGGCGCCTTTGAGGTACGCAGCAGCATTTTCAAAGAGGGTTCTGATGCCATTACAGCCTGGACCCCATACAACTTCGGCATGAACGTGGGACAGACAAGTTTTGGATTCTACTACGACCTTGACGACGGCGTTGGCAACGAAAGCATGCGGATTACAGGGACAGCACCGACCAGCAGTACCAGGAAAATAGACGATGGGAATTTAGTCTATTCCACGACGCCTGAAAATGTGAAGTTCACGTATTCCAGCTTTGGCAGGTACCAGGTCATAGGCTTCATGGCAGAAAAGTACTTTGCGGGTTATACAGCTGAAAGTATTCCTTCCACTCTCAATCCGACAACAAATGTCGGAGATAAGAGCGTGATCGATTCAGGCCAGCTCCACAAGGTGCTTATAGATGACGATACCAAGAGAACCATCGCTGTGGGAAGCACCCTTGCCCTGAAAGACGGCTATGTCCTGAAGGCAGTAGATATCGATATGGGAGCAAGGACGATGCTTCTCGCCCTGTTAAAGGACGGGGTTGAAGTAGATGAGGGAACCCCGGTAACAGCAGGCCAGACGTATGTTTATACAAAGAAAGTGGGGGGTGTATCAGACCTTCCAATTGTCATTGCAAGATTTGACAGCGTGTTCTCTGGCAGGGAAGTGCAGGCTGCTTTCATGAGAGGATTATTCCAGATATCAGAAACCGCAACCACGGTGAAGAGCGGTGATAAATTCGGCAAAATGGAAGTCGGAAGCGTTAGCAGGAATATGATAGAGATGAGCAACGACGGCAGCATCGGCCTTGACAAGAACAAGAACGAAGATCTGATGGGCAACATCAAGCTCAAGGTCGCCGACAGCGATACACTCAGGTTCTACTTTGCCGTGGATGTGACCCCTGAAATGATAGCGAACCAGCTCGTGATAGACGCCCCGGCCAAAGCCATGGCAGGAGATAATATCACGATAAGGATCACAGCAGGAGGCAATGCGGTTGATAACGCATCCTTATCCCTCGATACTGATCTCGGAAATACTAACAGTAACGGCACTCTTGCCTATACCCTGCCAAAAACATTGAAGGGCATGTACAACATAACCGCTACAAAGTTGGGATATGAAAAGGTTGTTAAAGCCATCGAAATTGAGAAATATATCGACCTGAGGCTCAGCCTTGACATTCCTGCTAAAACCCCGCAGTTTGATCCGCTCACTATAAAGGTCACATACAACGGCTCCGCAATGAGCGGCGCAAGTGTAAAATTCGACAATGATGTCATCGGCACGACAGACAGCAACGGGGAACTGAATTACACACCGCAGGTAAGCGGGACCCATGCGATAACAGCTTCAAAGAGCGGTTACGTTGCAGTCAGCAGGGACATTGATGTTATCGTGCCTTACTCTGAATTCAAGGCTCTTGATATCAATATAACCCCGGATGTTGCCACGCCGGGCCTGAAGTTATTGATAAAAGCGAACATCACGAATTCAGGTACAAAGGGAGACACGCTCCCCGTAGACCTTATTATCAACGGAACCGCTGTTAAGAACACCACACTTACCCTTGGCAGGGGCGCTACAAAAGAGATCAATTTCACGGGCAACCTGAAAGAATGGATGAAGGAAGAGGTTAAGCCCGGAAATTATACTGTCGAAATTCTCGGGAAGTCACAATTACTGCCCGTCAAGGAAGAACCGCTGAGTTTGCTATTCGTTGGGGGGGTAGTAGTACTGGTTACAGCTATCGGCGGGGGTGTAATTTACTTCTTGACATCAAAGAATATGTTAAGCATCGAAGCCTTAAAGGACAAATTGAGCGATTTGCTCAGCGGCCTCGGAAAAATCAGGAAATAAACGTAGCGACCATTCAAAGAGAAGTTTGGACGACTTCTCTTTGGATACTTTTCTTTTTCTATTCTGTTACCTACTATCAACCATTTTCAAGCGTCTTTAATTCGTTTATTCTCATTTCAACGATGTCCATAGCGTCCTCAAATAATTTTTTATCAATATCGATATTGAAGTATTTCTTAAGTTTCTCTTTCGGGTTAAGTGTTGCACCCGCAGAAAGATATTCAATATAATTCCTGTTGAATTCTTCAGGATTTTCCCTGTATTTTTTGAAAAGTGAAAGGGAAATCGCTTTTGATACGGCATAATTAAATGTATAGTAGTTATTTGTGAAATATATGTGGCTGATATATGTCCATTCCGAAGAATCCTCTTTATAATATTCGATTGAGCTGCTTCTATATTCTTTTGAAAGATTTGTCCATAATGAATTAAGATCCGCGCCGCTTATGTTATCTCCTGCCTCAGATTTCTTATGCGCTTCGTGTTCAAATTCCGTGATCAGGGGCTGGAATGTGAAATAGTTCTGGTATTCCCCTATATGCTGGGACAGAACTGCAACTGCGGTGTCGTTATCATAATTCCCGATAGCATAATCAACAAACAGTTCCTCATTAAACGTTGACGGGACTTCCATTTCATATTCGGGCCCGCCACAATAATAAAAATCAACCTTATTCCCCATAAGATAAAAGTTGATATTGTGGCCCATTTCATGAGTAATGGTTTTCTTATCATCGATCAATCCATCGTAATTCATGAAAATTATGGAAGGTGATTTCAAAGCACACAGGGAAATCGCATAACCTCCAGGCTGTTTCCCGTTTTCTGGGGCAGGATAAACATCAATATAATTGCCGGTTACGGTCTTTAGAAAAATAGCATTGAATACAGGATCCATTTTTGAATATGAACTTTGTATCTCCAATAATGAATCCGTATAATTGTATTTCTTATTTGGTTCATCCATCAGTTGCATTAGCAGGTCGTATGGCCTGAGTTGATCCACCCCGAGTTTGAGCTGGCGGAATTTGAGATATGGATCAAATACACTTTTCCGTTCCTTGAAAACCGAATTCATAATGCCTATCTGGTCTTTCGTGAGATATGAATCGAACATCTTCTCTTCATAGTAATCTGAAAAATTGAGTTCCCTTGCATACAGGTCGTCCAGTTTCGCCTTTTGGGAATACAGTTTCGCCATCCTGTCGGATTCATTGATCAAATGATAGAATCTCTTTTCAAAGCCTTTTTTCCTGTTATTCCTATTCCTGTCTGTTGAAAGAAGCGTGTAATATGACTGCGAATTGATGGCATACTCTTCCCCATTGTCAAGAGTTATGTTCCCTGCAACAGTAACATTATTTGTGATTTCTTTTAACGCATTTGTTTCAAGTTTCATCCGCTGGTTTCCGATATTGGCAAGATATGCAGCATGTGATTCGTTCTGGGGGCGATGATACAGGAACCTGATATATTCGGATTCAAGATAGGGCCTGTATTTTTCAAGTCCTGGCTCCTGCGCAAATATTTTGTTCCATTCTTCTTTTGAAATGGAAGTAAGTTTTATAGTGGCAAAGGATGTAGCTTTCTCGTGTTCTGTGGATGCGTCCTGGATGTCTGACAGGAAGGTTTCATAGAACTTGTCATTAACATTCAGGCTGTTCTCTGCATAACTGAATGCCCACAGGTTATCCAGAGATTTCAGGAATTCCTTATTATCTTCCAGGTAGCCCAATAGAACAGCGCCTGTGAGATTTTCGAATTTCTGGCGGTATGTTTCATTTATGTTTTTTGTTTGCAGCTTTAATTCTTCCAGTTTGGCGGATGCATCTTCTTTCGTGCTAAATAAAAATGAGAGATTCCATGTGGTCGTTACATTGCTGATATTTAATTTTTCAAATTTGGAAGAGGTAATTTTCTGATCTGGCGCTTTATTTTCAATGCACCCTGAAATTGCCAGAATGATCGCAAATGAGACTATGAGGAGTAATATTATTTGTGTTTTTTTCGTCATGTTTTTCCACCACCATGTCGCTTCGATAAAGCAAAATCCATGAAGCTTTTTAATTTACAGGCGTCCGGATTCAAATATTTTTCCATGAAAAAAACCTTTAGTTCTTGTATAGCATATTAACCTCATGGACATCCGTTTATCCCGCCCCTGCATCGAAGACCCGACCCGGTATATTGCGGAATGCCATCTTGGAAGAAAGGTCATGATGGAGAAATTGTGCGATATTTTGCGAAATATGGGGGCAAAGGATTTGAAATGCTCAATAAAACTCGGCGTCGCACGTTTCGAACTGGAAGGAAGGAGTGTGATGATATACCAGAGCGGACGCGTGGATATAAGAAGGATACAGACCACAGATGAAGCCCGGGAAGTTATGGGGCTGATAAAGTCTATGATAGAAGATGCCCTTAACGGTACATCCTCTTAGAGAATTCACCGATTGTATTGCTGGTATTCTGGGCTATGGTATCCATCTTTTTCTCAAGATTCTCTTCAACGCTTTTGATATTTATCCTGAGGGAGCGCTCTTTTGCGTTAAGCGCTTCTTCAAGGTTACTAAGACGCGTATCAAGCAACAGAATCATAACGGCAAGAGAACCGACTAAAATCATGGCCGATATAACAATAACCGGGTCCGAATCACCGAGCCTGGTGAGCCATTTATAAGTCAATACCAATGAAGAAAATATCATTACCACAGCGAGACTGATATATTTTGCATCCATTCATCCACCTCAAAGTATGATAGCAATTATACCTGTGAATATATATAGATTTAGATTTTGATGCATCCGGGGGAAATATTATTAGAGCCCTTCGCAAATATACCGGTATGTCAAGAAAGTTGAGTCATGAGGATATGTCGATCCTGAAAAAGCTTGCGCCGGAACTGGTTGATCCCACATGCAGGCACGCGGGTCATGAGTTCAGGTCAGTGCTCCCTCCTGTAAGCCAGCATTTCTCTCAATCTTATGAAGATTTCAGGCAACGCATCCTTAACCTCTCGGATGAGGAACTTGTTTATCTTGTCAATCTTATTTTCGATGGCATGGAAAGCCTTCATTGCGTCAGGAAAGAACATGCTGACGCACTTGTGGAAGTAGTTGGAAAGCGCATATCAAAAGTAAAGGCCGCTGAATTGCTTGAACTTTACAAATATGTTGGTGATTGAATGCCCCATATAATGGAACTTTTCGGGAAAACGCGTGTAGTAGTAAAAGATGGAAAAGTCGTGGAGGTAGGTGAGCCGGTCGCCGAATGGTGCCCAGTGTTCAGCAAGGTAGCGAATGTTCAAAAACTCACTTCCCTGGAGGCAAAAAAGAACATGGAATACAGGATTCGCGAGCTCGGGATGTTCACGCCGCAAAGAAGGTTTGACCGTGGCGTTTTTGTGAACTTTGGCGTAAGTGAAATAATGATGACCGCTCTTCGGCGCGGTCTCATAGATGCCACGGTAACGGTATGTGACGGTGCTGGCACTGTGATTACAGGCGATCCGCAACTTGTGCAGGGTATGGGTGCCCTGATGTCCGGGCTTATAGAGACCGAGCCGATACCTGAGATAATCGACAGGATCGAGGAGCATGGAGGCGTTGTTCTTGATAAAGGAAATGCCAGGATCGACCAGATATGGGGCCTCACGAAAGCCTGCGAACTCGGGTATAAGAATATCGCAGTCAGCGTGGTAGCCCATAACGAAGCAACAAAACTTCGCGCTATCGAGAAAGAGCAGAATGTGAATTTGATACTGATAGGGGCGCATCTTACAGGAATTGGGTGCGATGAAGCGCTCATGTTCATCCGTGAGATGGATATCGTGACCGGATGCGCCTCAAGGACATTGCGTGATCTGATAAAGCCAGTTCTCCAGGCAGGTACGTCCGTTCCAATGTTTGCAATAACACAAAGAGGAAAGGAATTACTTCTTGAGAGGGCAAAAGAAGTGGATTCACCGCTTCTAATAAATACATCAAAACTTCCTGTGCTGCCCGGACATAAGCAACCACGACCGCTGGGTTAACTGTCAGAGGGCTTTTCTATCAAGTTCGCCGGTTCTTATCCTCATCGCTTTTTCTATCGGAAGCACAAATATTTTACCATCTCCGATATTCCCTGAATATGCTTTGTCCCTGATAATCCCAATAATTTCATCAACAGTATCGCTTGCTGTGAATATTTCGATCTTGACTTTGGGTATGAAATCCACCGTGTATTCCCTGCCGCGCCATATCTGTTTGATACCTTTTTGCTGTCCCCGGCCTTTGACCTCAGTTACAGTCATGCTCCCAAAGCCCTTCAGGTCTAAAGCCTGCTTCACCACTTCCAGTTTTTCGCTCCTGATTATCGCTTCTATCTTTTTCATTGCTGCCTTCCGTCCCTGAAACTTGAAGTAAATTCAGGATATGCTGAAATTCCGTGCTCTCCAATATCGAGTCCCTGGAGTTCCTGTTCTGGCTTTACACGAAGACCGATTGTGCGATCGATGAGCGAAAATAATATGTAACCCGTACCAAATGCCCAGACGATAGCGGTTATTGCACCAATCGACTGGATATAAAGCTGGTTGGTGTTGCCTGCAATTAATCCTGTTACCCCCTGGTAGGTTCCGTTGGCAAAAATCCCTACTGCCAGCAGGCCCCATATGCCGTTGGCCGCGTGGCATGCAATAGCGCCGACGGGGTCATCTATCCTGAGCTTCCATTCCACGAACCAGTAGGCTTTTACGAATATTATCCCGCCGATCAATCCGATCAACACGGCGGCCCACGGTGCAACATATGCGCTCGGGCCCGTTATTGCAACAAGGCCTCCAAGGGCGCCGTTGCAGATCATTGTGATGTCCGCCTTTCCTGATTTGCCCAGTATCAGGAAACATGCCGAAGTAGCACCAGCGGCTGCGGCCATGAACGTGTTAAGGGCTATGACAGAGATGCGAAGGTCGGTTGCAGCAAGCGTGCTTCCCGCATTAAACCCGAACCATCCGAAAATCAAAATGAATGTCCCGATAACGATGTATGTTATGTCGTGTCCGGGAATGACATTTGGCTTCCCGTCCTTATCGAATTTGCCCAGGCGCGGCCCGAGAAGGTACGCCCCGGCAAGAGCTACGAACCCCCCTACTGCATGCACAGCGCCCGACCCGGCAAAATCCTTTACTCCGATCTGTGAAAGCCATCCTCCTCCCCAAATCCAGTGCCCGTAGATCGGATAAATTACCGTAGTTACCGCCAGTGTGTAAATGAGGTAAGCCCTGAATTTCAGACGTTCAACAACAGCGCATGCGACGATTGAGACGGCAGCAGCCGCGAACATTATCTGGAAAAGCAAAAATCCCGCAGAATAATTATCATTTGCCTGGCCTGATAACATAAAACCGCTAAATCCCACAAGAGTATTTCCCAGGTCAAGGCCGAGGGAAGGATTCGAACCCCCGAACATCAAAGCGAAACCTACTGCCCAGAACGCAAGCGCCCCGAGAGAAAAATCCATAAATATCATTGTAAAAAAATTCAATGAATTCTTAACACGTATAATGCCCGCCCCGAGCATGGCGAACCCGACCTGCATGAAAAAGACGAGGAAAGCCGCTACCAGCAGCCATGTGAAGTTAATAGACCGGGCAAAATCATCGTTCGAAAAGTCCGCGGCGCTTACAGGGATGATAAAAACGGCCAGAATAATTAGATAATAATATATACTATGCCTCATAACCAACAGGATGCCTTTTACCCCTTTCTTATATATAAACATATCTTTCAAAAAAAAAACATTTCTTTATAGTGCAATATTTACCATTGAAAGTTGAAAGGGATTGTAAAATAGGAGACAGCCAGCAAATGATAAAACTCAATGCCCATATCGTTTCCCGCGGCCGTGCCGGGGGAGAAGCCCTTGTTACTTCCCAGCCTATTTCATTCCTTGGCAGTGTTAACCCTGAAAACGGTGTTGTCATTGAAAAAGGTCATGAACTCGAAGGAATCAGCATAAAAGGAAAAGTCCTTGTATTCCCAGGAGGGAAGGGTTCGACCGTAGGCTCTTACGTGATTTACCAGCTTAAAAAGAACGGCGCAGCCCCCTCTGCAATGATTAATTTAAAAGCCGAGCCCATCGTTGCGGTCGGTGCAATAATCTCGGATATACCGCTTGTGGATATGCCTGGAAATGACCCGGTCAGGACAATAAAGACCGGGGATAAGGTTTTAGTTGATGCGATTGTAGGGAATGTGGAAATTTATGAACGATGAAAAAGGTTTCATGGAAATAAAAATGAGCTCGGGATGGTTCATGACCATCTCGATGCAGAAAAGCGACAGGTTCGAGGAAGAAAAAGAATACGTGGAAATAGCCAAGGAAAGAGGCGGACAGAAGCGCGGAAGGTTCAACCTTAATCCCAAGTACGTAAGGGCTCTGGGCGAAGCTCTTATGAAGTTCGCGGATGAGAATAAACTTTAAAAAAAAGAGTTTGTAGAGGATTACAAGATTTTGGATAGGATAGGTGGTGAATCTTGAAAATAAAGGGTCTATTTTTCCTCTACAAATTCTAAATCGCATTCTGGTTAAATATTATTTTTCCAAGATTGTACCCAAATTATGTCCAAATTATAGGTTTTGATTTCCATTCCCCAGCAGCCACTTCCACAGCGGTACATAAACTATCTTTCTCCCGTCCATTACATCCTCCCCTTCAAACTCCCCGGTTATCACAAACCCCTTTTCAAGCCCGAATTCATCCATCGCCTTTGCCAGCCCCTCAATTTCCCGCTTTTTCGTCTTTGCATCATCAAAACTCCAGCAGACCTGTATGGCCCTCTCGATTTTCTGCCCTTTCTTTATGACAAAATCAGTTTCTCTCTGTCGTTCGTCCTTCCAGTAATATATCTCCTGACCGCGCCTTGTTAATTCAAGGAAGACAATATTCTCAGCAAGCTTTCCCGCATCTTCGCTGAACCTGAACGATATTGCATTTCGAAGTCCGGCGTCTATGCAATAAACTTTTCTTGGGTTCTTTTCCTGCTCTTTCAATGAATAGGCATGTTTTTTCACAAAGAAGAACAGGTACGAATAAGAAAGATAATACGAGAATCTTTCCACCGTATTTATCGGGATGTCCAGGAATCCCTTTATGCTGTTAAAGCTTATGGGAGAGGAAATGTTTGTAATATAATATTTTGATAGAGCTATCAACTTTTCATGGGATTTAATGCTATGCTTTACAATAATGTCTTTTGAAAGGATATCATCGTAGTAATCTCTCAAGATCGGGTTTTTTTCTTCTGATAAGACCACTTTGGGGAATGCGCCGTACTCCGTATATTCACGAAGCAGGCGCATCAGGACATGACGTTTTGAGATCATATCAACCTTTGATTTTATTTCAATTCCTTTGAAAACCAGAAATTCCGGAAAGTTCAAAGGGAATACATGGATAGTTATGTGCCTTCCTGTCAGCGCTGTCCCGAACTCTTCGCTGAGAAGCTTTGATGATGAACCCGAAACGATTAAATTAGCCGCATCGCGCTCATGAAGCGCTCTTGCGAACTTTTCCCAGCCTTTGATATGCTGCACTTCGTCAAGGAAAACATACGGTTTGCCTTCAGGCCCAAGAAATTCAATATACGCATCGTATATTTGCTGCATGAGGTCAAGAGAAAGTTCAGCGCCAAACCTTGGATCTTCAAAATTCACAAAAAGCGTATTCTTTTTATTAAGACCGCTTTTGACCATCTCCTTTAAGTATTGTTTCATTATTGTGGATTTTCCTGAACGGCGCGCCCCCACTATTGTTGCCACCTGTCCGGATTTTAAAGCATTTTTAACTTTTTCGACATATGTTTTCCGCTCTATTCCGGCGTTGATCTCTTTCTCCCAGAAATTCCAATCTGACAATATTTCTATCAGCCTTGACTTTTCCATAAAGGAAGATGTACTTAGAAGTTTATATATTCATGGGTTATTTTTATTAAATAATAACCCACGGACTTTATCATTTTAAGACCTTTTCCATTATTCCCAGCGCCCTCATTATATTCTCCTCTGAAGTCGCATATGAAATCCTTATGTGCCCCTTTCCGTGCTCCCCGAAAGATGCCCCCGGGACAACGATAACACCATTCTTTATCAGCTTTTGCGGCGCTTCTTCATCAGCAACCTCCGGGAATGCATAAAACGCTCCCTGCGGCCTGACGCACTTTATTCCCATCCCGTTAAGTCCTTCCATCAATATGTCCCTCCGTTTCCTGAAACTCTCGCGCATCTGTCCAACGCATTCCTGCGGGCCTTCGATTGCAGCCAGTGCGGCCTTCTGCGATATAGAGCAGGCGCATGCCTGGATGTACTGGTGCACTTTGAGCATCTGCTCGATGTATTCTTTCCTCGCGGCAAGATAACCGATGCGCCAGCCGGTCATCGCGTATGTCTTGGAGACAGCATTGACTGTAATTACATTATCGGAGAATTGTGCAGGGCTTACATGCTCGCCCTCATAGATGAAATGTTCATAGACCTCGTCCGATATTATTGTAATATTTTTATCATCTGCGATCTCTGCCAGTGCCTTTATCTCATGTTTTCCCTGGACTGTGCCTGTGGGATTTGAAGGTGAATTTATGATAATTGCGCGGGTACTGGAGGTGATTGCCTCATTAACCGCATCCGGTGCCAGGGTCAGTTCTTCCCCGAGGGGTACTCCCACGACCTTCCCCCCTGCCATCCTGGTCAGGGCCATGTATGATACAAAACCCGGATCAGGAATAAGAACTTCATCTCCTCGATCTACAAGAGCCTGCAGGGCAAGATGAAGCCCTTCTGAGGCTCCCGATGTAACTATCACTTCATCAGGCGCGACATTAAAATGGTTCTCCTGCTTAAATTTTCGGCACAGGGCTTCACGCAGCTCCCCTATCCCGAGGTTAGGCGTATATCCGGTGAAGCCCGCATTTATAGCGTCAATTGCTGCCTTCTTAATATGCGCCGGGGTATCAAAATCAGGCTGGCCCAGCCCCATATTAATTGCGTTTGGGCCTGCTCCCTCAAACATCTTCCTGATTCCTGAGATGTCAATGCTTTTTACCCTTTCTGAAAACATCTGCATCACTCGAATTTTGTATGCCGCGCTTTCAGTTCCTCTTCGCTGGCTCCTGTCCTTACCATCAATTCCGAGATTACGGCATCAAGAAAAACCAGAGCTGATATTTCAAAAACGGTTCCAAGGGGCGCCAGTTGAGGATACCCCATCATCCTGCGCTCCTGGTAATCCTTATAATTGACATCCTCTTTGGTCCTTCCGGGAACTACAACCACTACATCCGATATCCTCCCGAGGGTGGAGTCCCTATTCGACGTTATGGTGGCAAGTTTTGAGCCGATCTTTTTTGCGATCCCCCCGAGATTTGCTATGGATGGTGTCTCGCCTGACCCGGAGACCGCAATCACGAGGTCCTCAACCTGTACGGCGGGGGTCGTTGTTTCACCTACCACATAAACATTAAATCCAACATGCATAAGCCTCATCGCAAAAGCCCTTGCTGCAAGGCCGGATCTTCCGGCCCCCATCAGGAAAATCTTTTTTGCTTTAATTATTTCATCGACCAGGTCTTTTACCGAGCCGGTATCAAGGCCCAAGGCAACTTTTCTAATATGTTTTGCTATCAGGTTCATTGAGGCAATTGTGGCTTTACATTCTCTTTTTGATTTCATTTAGGCACCTTTCCATCATCAGTTTTATATTCTATTCTTTTTATACCCCAACCTTCAAGCTTCTTAAACTCATTATATATCAAAATCATCCTATCAATGCTTCCGTCCCAGTGAAGGGTCTTTCTAACATCGCTTTCTTTAAGCTGGCTGACAATCGATTTTACGAAATGGGCAAGGGCGAATTTCTTGGAGAAAGGGATATTGAATATCGCCCTGTATCCACCTTTCGCTTTTGCATACGACGTCAGCACATAGCCCATATTCTCATACTCAGCAATGTTATTGAAATTACATATTACTTCCTGTTCATGGTTTACCGAGGAATCAATATTTGAGATCCCGAAAACAATCTGCCTTATTAAAGATTCACCGACCTGCCTTCCGAACCATATAATTATTTTACCCTGCGTGCAGGAAACCGATACGTCATCGCGCCCCATCTCAACAAAGGATATATCCCGTCTTCCTGCAAAAAAATCAGCATTGTCGGAAATCTGCAAGCCGTTCATCTCTGGAATTACAAATATTTCCCTATCAGATCATTCAACTTTCTTTTTGTTTCGACCGGTATTTTATCATGGGCAGTCAAAATCGCCCCCTTGAGGGCATTTGAACAAACGCAGGTTCTGTCAAGCGATATCCGCGGTATCGCCGCTCTTATGATATTGCGGACTGCTTCCTCGTTTTTCATAGCGTTCTGGATTACCGTTTCGATGGTGACATCCTCTTCGTGCCAGACATCATAATCCGTCACGGTCGCCAGCATACTGTAGCAAATCTCAGCCTCGCGCGCAAGTTTAGCCTCAGGGAGCGCTGTCATACCGATTATATCGAATCCAAGTTTTTGATATACTTTCGATTCGGCGCGCGTGGAAAACTGCGGGCCTTCCATGCAGACGTATGTCCCTTTTTTATGGGCAGTATATCCCAGTTCATCGGCAACGTCCGAAAGCACGGCCGACATCTCAGGGCAGAAAGGGTCGGCAAAGCCGATATGTACCACAATCCCATCTTCAAAGAAAGTGCTTTCACGGATCCTTGTCCTGTCAAAAATCTGGTCGGGGATAACAATATCCAGGGGCTTCAGTTCAAGTTTCAGACTGCCCACTGCTGAAGCAGAAATTATCCTTTTAACTCCAAGTTTCCGAAGGGCCAGGATATTTGCACGGGAATTCAATTTGCTCGGAGATATCCTGTGACCCTTGCCGTGCCTTGGCAGGAATGCCACATTCGTCTCCCCGAAAGACCCTACTGTGATTGCATCCGACGGCTTCCCGAATGGCGTATCTATTTCAATTTCCTTCACATTATCAAGCATGGAGGCATCATATACGCCACTCCCGCCGATTATTGCTATATCTGCATGCATAACTTCACGCTCCTTCGTATTTCCAGGTTTTTTCTCCTGAAACTATTTTTGATTTAACTATTCCCCTTCTTGCCATCTCATCGAGTATCTCTTCCATCCTGTCAGGCTGGGCGATCTCAAAGCTGATCGGGTCGATATTGTGATATTTCAACAGCCCCGACCTGATTTTTTCAACATTCCACTCTTCGCGTTTTTCCTTCGCCATAAGCCTTGAGATTATATCTATCATATCCTCGATAAAATTCCATGGATATACGATCCACGCCCATTCCTCCACTATCTCGCCGCAGTAATCGGGTTTTACCTCAGATGTATAAAGATACTGAAGAACGGCCGTCCTTACCTCTTCGGGTTTCTGTCCTGCAACATATTCTTTTGCATGCACTATGCTTTTGCCTGTGTCCGTAATATCGTCCACGATGAGGACTTTTTTACCAGCCACAGCATTATTCGCAAGCGGGTACCTGATGGATGGGCCGCTTCCTGCCGAGGCCGTGCCTGTGTAATGTTCTATCTTCAGGCTCGTAAGATCGTTGAGGCCGAGAAAATCGCAAAGTACCCTGCCCGCAAACCAGCCTCCTCGCGCAAGGGCGATAATCGTGTCAGGTTGATACCCTGATTTTTTTACATCGTTTGCGACGTGCCTGCAAAGGTCATAGATATAATCCCAGTTCGTTATAACACATTTGAATTTGTCAGGTAGCACCATGATTCCACCGGACCGAAAATGTATTAAGGTATCATATATTTTATGTAAACAACCAACAGCACAACTTTTTTAACTCATAATGATTATTAAGGTTATAAATAAGTATTTATATCTATCAGGTGAAAGATTAGTATCCATTCAGGTGTTATCTATGGTTGATAAAAAGCAGGTTAAAACTGAAACAAAAGACACGCAACGCGTCCCAACAGGGATTCCGGGATTTGATGAACTGTGCGGAGGGGGACTGCTTAGAAACCGAACATACCTTGTTTCTGGGGCGGCCGGAGCAGGCAAGACGATATTTGGCCTGCAATATATTTACAACGGTATTACGAAATACGGGGAAAATGGCCTCTATATAGCGACAGAAGAGCGCCCGGAACAGGTAAGGGAAAACGTAAAACAGTTCGGATGGGATTTTGAGGCTCTTGAGGATGAGGGCAAGCTGGCAATACTTGATGCATGTTCCACCAAGATAGGTGTGCCTTCACATGAGAAATATGTGGATGTCAGGCCTTTTGATATGCGCTCGATGCTTGACCAGATAATAGCTATCCAGGAGGATATTGATGCAAAAAGGGCTCTTGTGGACGGCACCACCTCCATCGGCTTTTATCTTCAGGACCCAGCCAAGATAAGGATTGAACTCCTGAAATTAAGCACCACGCTTGAAATCCTCGGGCTTACGTCATTGCTGACGTGCGAAATCATAGATGAGAGCCAGACAAGCAGGTTTGGTGTTGAAACATTTGTTACTGAAGGAACTGTGTTGATGCACTATAAGCAGGCAGATAATGTTAGGACGCGAAGTGTCGAGATATTCAAGATGAGAGGCACAAATCACAGCCAGACAATCCATCCATATGAGATTACCACAAATGGCATAGTGGTCCATCCAAAGGAAGAAGTCTTTCATTAGTTAGTAAGGTGCAATCGTGGGGATAAAACCGCTGATAGTACTGAATTTCAAAACCTACTCCGAAGGCATGGGAAAAAATGCCATAAAAATGGCAAAATACTGTGAGGAGGTGAGTGCTGCTTCGGGTGTCGATATAATTGTCTGCCCCCAGATACCTGATATATACAGGGTAGCACAATCAGTCAAAATCAGTGTTTTTGCCCAGCATATAGATGGCGTTGGGGCAGGAAGCTACACAGGACATGTTACTGCAGAATGTGTAATGGCACAGGGGGCAGGTGGAACGCTGATAAACCATTCGGAACGGCGCCTTAAATTGTCTGATATTGATTCAGCGATCCAATCTGCAAAAAAAGCAGGATTGAAAACCGTTATTTGCACGAATAATATCGCGGTCACAAGGGCCGCAGCTACATTTGCACCTGAATTCGTGGCTATCGAGCCGCCTGAGCTGATAGGTTCAGGCATTCCGGTTTCAAAAGCAGATCCCGATATAGTGAAAGGGTCGGTTGAGGCTGTTAAAAAAATAAATCCTGGCGTTTCAGTCCTCTGCGGCGCAGGCATTTCCAGAGGGGATGATGTTGCTGCTGCACTTTCACTTGGTACTTCAGGTGTGCTTCTTGCTTCAGGTGTGATCAAAGCGAAGGATCCAAAAGCTGCGCTTCTTGACC
This sequence comes from Candidatus Methanoperedens sp., assembly GCA_036567605.1. GTDB lineage: Archaea > Halobacteriota > Methanosarcinia > Methanosarcinales > Methanoperedenaceae > Methanoperedens. The sequence continues at coordinate 28,230 of DATCUE010000008.1, forward strand.
TTGTTGGAAATATTTGATAAAGTCGTTACGGTTAAAAAATATGAGATATGCAAAAGTTTTTCTAAATGAAAAGCAGAGAAAGATTTAAGCACAAAGAGGTTGTTTGAGGGGCGCACGTCCACGAGGTTTTAACAGAACTTGCAATTGATTAATGAGCATTTATTATCCCTGATTGATACAAGTTTAAGATTAGTGGATGGTATATCTGGGCTCGTAGCTCAGTCAGGCAGAGCACCGGGCTTTTATTCAACCGGAGTCCCCTCTGGAGAAAAGATACCCGATGGTCGAGGGTTCAAATCCCCCCGAGCCCGTTTTGTGAGGGAGGTAAATGTATGAAGGAGAAAGAGCCTGCTGGAAGGGAGTTCAACCCCTTAGAACATAAAATGGTACCAAGGCATGAAATATTAAACGAAGAGGAACTTAAAAAAATACTGTCCGAATTTGATATAGAAAAAGAACAGATGCCAAAAATCCGGATTTCGGATCCTGCGGCTGTGGCAATTAAAGCTAAAGTAGGCGACGTTGTCCGCGTCACTCGCGATAGTTCGACTGCTGGCAAGGCCATTTTTTATCGCCTGGTCATTGCATAAAATGTTGAGAACTGAGGAATTATAATGTTAGACAGAAGAGTGTTATCGAAAGCATATTTTACAAACGATAAAATCGTGCGTCATCATGTAGATTCTTTTAATGATTTTCTGGATTTCGGCCTCCAGAAAGTCATTGATGAGCAACGGATTATTGAGACCGATATTGAAGGGACTTATGTGAAACTCGGGAAGATCCGGGCAGGCCATCCCGTGGTAAGGGAAGCTGACGGCGCTGTTGACAAGCTTTATCCAACAGAAGCCAGGCTAAGGAACATAACATATTCTGCGCCGCTTCATCTTGGCATGACCATCGTGAGCCCTGAGGGTGAAAAGGAAGAAAAAGAAGCAGAGATCGGGCTCTTGCCAATGATGATCTGGTCAAAAAAGTGCAACCTTGTGGGATTGACGGAAAAAGAAATGGTCGAACTGGGTGAAGACCCTCAGGACCCCGGAGGATATTTCATAATCAATGGCACTGAACGCGTGATCACAACGCTTGAAGACCTTGCGCCGAATAAGATCCTGGTGGAATTCGAGGAACGTTATGGTGAAAATATCGAGGTGGCAAAGGTATTTTCGCAGCGCAGGGGCTATCGTGCCCTCGTGGTTGTGGAGCGGAGCAGAAAATCCATCCTTGAGGTTTCATTCCCATCAATATCAGGCAGGATCAATTTCGTCACCCTTATGAGGGCTCTCGGAATCGAGACAGACCAGGACATTGTGAATTCTGTTTCCAGTGATCCCGAGATTGTAAAATTCATGCTTGAGAACCTTGAAGAAGCCGAAGTGGGCGATAAAGAAAAAGCGATGGAAAAAATCGGGACAAGAGTCGCATCAGGCCAGGCTAGGGAATACCAGATTAAAAGGGCAAATTATGTGATCGACCGCTATTTATTGCCACATCTTGGAAATGACGAAGCGCATCGCATGCTTAAAGCACAGTTCTTGGGAAGGATGGCGCAGGCATGTTTCGAACTTGCGCTTGGCAAAAGGGAAAGCGATGATAAAGACCATTATGCAAATAAAAGACTCAAGCTCGCGGGCGACCTGATGGAAGATCTGTTTCGGGTTTCGTTCAACAGGCTGACGAGGGACGTCAAATACCAGCTTGAAAGGGCCAGTATGAGGAACAGGGATTTGAACGTTGCCACGGTCGTACGCTCGGATGTGCTGACAGAACGTCTTGTGCATCCTCTCGCTACAGGAAACTGGGTCGGAGGGCGCACTGGTGTGTCGCAACTGCTTGACAGGACCGACTATATAGCCACTCTCTCACACCTGAGAAGGGTAATTTCGCCTTTATCAAGATCACAGCCCCACTTCGAAGCAAGAGATTTACATCCTACCCAGTGGGGAAGGGTATGTCCTTCTGAGACTCCTGAAGGACCTAACTGCGGTCTTGTGAAGAACTTTGCACAACTGGTTGAGATATCAACCAGCGCGGGGGAAGAAAAACAGTTTAAGAGCAAGCTCTATGAAATGGGACTTGTTCCGATAATCCCGCAGCTTGTGGGAATGGAAGAAGTGCCGACGACCTATGCAACAGAGCTTGAAGCGCTCGAAGAGGCAGAAGAAATAAAAGTCGAACCCGAGGAAGAAGCGGAGGTGGATGTCTTTGAATAAGACCAGGGTTTTTTTAAATGGTGAACTCATAGGAACTCATGATAAACCGGAAGAATTTGCTACCGAACTGAGGAGAAAACGCAGGCAGGGTGAGATCAAAAAACAGGTGAATATCATCTACTATGAGGATACCAATGAGATAGTCATCAATTCAGATCAGGGAAGGGCAAGGCGCCCCGTTATTGCTGTGGAAAACGGCGCGCCACTTATAACAAACGAGCACATCGAACAATTAAAGAACGGGGAAATAACTTTCGATGGCCTTGTAAATGCCGGTTTGATCGAGTATCTTGATGCTGAAGAAGAAGAAAACGCATTAATCGCGATAGATGAAAAAGATCTTACCAAGAAGCATACGCATCTTGAGATCGATCCTGCCCTTATACTTGGCATATGCACGGGCATGGTTCCTTTCCCGGAACACAATGCATCACCCAGGAACACGATGGGTGCGGGCATGATTAAACAGTGCCTTGGCATGTCAACCCCGAATATGAAACTGCGCCCTGATACGAGGGCCCATGTTCTCCATTATCCGCAAAAAGCGCTTGTGTCAACCCAGACCGCAGAAGCAATCGGATTCGATAATCGTCCCGCAGGACAGAATTTCGTGGTCGCGGTTTTATCATATGAGGGTTACAATATAGAGGATGCCCTTGTCATAAATAAAGGTTCGATAGAACGCGGACTTGGCAGGAGCCACTTCTTCAGGACAAACGAAGGCGAAGAGAGAAAATACCCGGGCGGGCAGGAAGACAAATTCGAGATACCTGACGCTGAAGTAAGAGGGGCAAGGGGAGCTGAAGTTTATAAACAGCTGGATAATGATGGCCTCGTCAATCCTGAAATACCCGTCGGGCCGACCGATGTGCTGATCGGGAAGACAAGTCCCCCAAGGTTCCTGGAAGAGCCTACCGAACTCGGTATCAGTCCCCTGCAGCGCAGGGAAAGTTCTGTCACGATGCGCTCGAACGAGAAAGGTATAGTTGATACAGTCATACTGACTGAATCCGAGAATGGTTCAAGGCTTGCGAAGGTAAGGACGCGTGACCAGAGAATACCCGAAATAGGGGACAAATTCGCATCCCGTCACGGACAGAAAGGAGTTATCGGGCTTATAGTGCCTTTTGAAGATATGCCTTTTACTGAAAACGGCACTGTTCCTGATCTCATCATCAACCCGCATGCAATCCCTTCAAGAATGACAGTTGGCCATGTCCTTGAAATGATAGGCGGCAAAGTGGGTTCACTTGAGGGAAGACAGGTGGACGGTACTCCATTTTCCGGGGAATCCGAGGACGACTTGCGTTTCGCACTTTCAAAATTCGGTTATTCTCATACAGGTAAAGAAGTCCTTTATGATGGTATTACGGGGAACAGGATCCTGGCAGATATTTTTGTGGGTGTAATCCTTTACCAGAAGCTCTATCACATGGTGTCGTCAAAGATGCATGCCCGTTCTCGCGGCCCGGTCCAGGTATTGACAAGGCAGCCGACGGAAGGCAGGGCAAGGGAAGGCGGTTTGAGGTTCGGAGAAATGGAACGGGACGTCCTGATCGGACATGGCGCTGCAATGGCTTTGAAAGAAAGGCTGCTTGATGAATCCGACAGGGTTGTCGAGTATGTCTGTTCCCATTGTGGCATGATAGCAACTCTCGATAAAAGGAGAAATATCACAGTATGTCCCAATTGCGGCGCAGAGACTGATATATACCCTGCCGAAATGAGCTATGCTTTCAAACTGTTGCTTGATGAAATAATATCCCTCGGAGTAGCTCCAAGACTTGAACTTGAAGATGCGGTTTAGGAGGATTTCATGGCAATCGTAACCCCAAAAAGAATAAAACAGATAAAATTCGGACTTATTTCGCCGAAGGAATTCAGGAAAATGAGTGTCACAAGGGTCATAACAGCAGATACCTATGACGATGACGGTTTTCCCATCGAGATGGGACTGATGGATACAAGGCTCGGGGTCATTGACCCTGGACTTCGGTGCAAGACCTGCGGCGGCCGCGCCGGTGAGTGTCCGGGTCATTTCGGGCATATCGAAATGGTGGCGCCTGTTATCCATGTAGGTTTTGCAAAGCTGATACGCAAGATCTTAAGGGCCACATGCAGGAACTGCGGGGCATTGCTTCTGCCGCCGGATGAAAAAAAGAAGTACGTCGAACAGATCAAAACACTTAAAAAAATGGGACAATCGATCGAGGATATTGTTAATGAAGTGTTCAAAGAAGCGCGAAAAGCAGGTAAATGCCAGTACTGCGGTGAAGAACAGCAGGAAATCAAATTCGAAAAACCCACCACCTATATCGAGAACGAGCATAAGCTGATGCCCACGGATATACGTTCCCGTCTTGAAAAAATGACGGATGAAGACATAGAGGTTATCGGGATGGATCCCCAGAACGCGCGTCCTGAGTGGATAGTGCTTACGGTATTACCTGTGCCTCCAGTAACGATGAGGCCGTCAATTACTCTTGAGTCGGGCCAGCGCAGTGAGGATGACCTGACGCATAAACTTGTGGACATAATCCGAATTAACCAGAGGTTCCAGGAGAACAGGGAAGCAGGAGCGCCCCAACTTATCATCGAGGACCTGTGGGAATTGCTCCAGTATCATGTAACCACATTCATCGACAATGCAGTTTCAGGTGTTCCGCCCGCGCGCCACAGGTCTGGAAGGCCCCTGAAAACGCTGTCCCAGAGATTGAAAGGCAAGGAGGGAAGGTTCAGGGGAAGTTTATCAGGCAAACGCGTCAACTTCTCGGCAAGAACCGTTATATCGCCCGACCCGAATCTTCGGATTTTTGAGGTTGGCGTACCGCTTGAAGTGGCAAAAGAACTCACTATCACCATGAACGTCACGCCGAGGAATCTTGAGGAGGTAAAGGAATACGTAAGGCGCGGCCCCGATAATCATCCGGGCGCCAATTATATTGTCAGGGCTGACGGAAGAAGGGTAAAGATCACAGATAAGAACTGCGGGGAACTTGCCGACCTGATTGAGCTTGGATGGAAGGTTGACAGGCAGATAAAAGATGGAGATGTTGTCCTATTTAACAGGCAGCCTTCACTACACAGGATGAGCATTATGGCACATGAAATAAAAGTGTTGCCGCATAAGACTTTCAGGCTCAATCCTGCTGTATGTCCTCCTTATAACGCAGATTTTGACGGTGATGAGATGAATCTTCATGTGCCGCAGACAGAGGAAGCGCGTGCTGAAGCCAAAATCCTGATGCACGTCCAGGAGAACATCCTTTCCCCCAGGTTCGGCGGCCCCATCATCGGCGGTATCCACGATCATATATCAGGACTTTTCCTGCTCACGAACAGCAAAGAAAAGATTAATAAGAACGATGCCCTGGAACTCCTCGGGAAATCCGAGATCAGGGAGCTGCCTCCACCTGCAGGTATGGATAACAATGAACCTTACTGGACAGGGAAACAGATTTTCAGCCAGATCCTTCCTAAGGGACTTGACCTTCAGTTCAAGGCTGAGATATGCGAACAATGCGATGTCTGCAAGGGTATTGATTGCGAGAATGATGCATATGTGGTTATTAAGGACGGGGTACTCGAAAAAGGTTCGATCGACGAAAAGGCAATCGGGGCTTTCAAGAGCGTGGTGCTTGATAAGCTAATGAAAGAATTCAATTCCGAGATTGCATGCAAGTTTATTGATGATGCTACACGCCTCTCGATAAGAGGTATCATGCGCAAAGGATTCAGTTTCGGTATAGATGACGAATACATACCCACCGATGCCCAGGCCCAGATCAACGAAGTCATGGCCCAGGCCAAAGATAAGGTCGAGAAACTGATATCCGCTTATAAGGCGGGGGAGCTTGAACAACTCCCAGGGCGAACACTTACTGAGACGCTTGAAATGGAGATAATGAAAGAACTCTCAAAAGCAAGGGACTCAACAGGTGACATCGCAGGGCGTCATCTTGGAATGGACAACTCGGCGGTTATCATGGCACGATCGGGCGCCCGAGGCTCAATGCTCAACCTTACACAGATGGCTGCCTGCGTTGGTCAGCAGGCAGTGAGGGGTGAAAGGATCAAGAGAGGATATGCAGGACGAACATTATCACATTTCGAAGCAGGTGATCTTGGAGCCGAAGCACATGGATTTGTCAGGGCGAGTTACAAGAGCGGTTTGTCTCCTACCGAGTATTTTTTCCATGCCATAGGAGGAAGAGAGGGTCTTGTAGATACGGCAGTGAGGACATCACAGTCAGGCTACCTGCAGAGGCGGCTTGTGAATGCTTTGCAGGACCTGGAAGTCCAGTACGACGGGACCGTAAGGGATACAAGGAAAATGATAATCCAGTTCAAATACGGGGAAGACGGCATCAATCCCATGAATAGCGATTTCAGCAAATCCGAGGCGGTCAAGCGTATTATTGATTCTGTAGCAGGGAGGAAGGAATGAGCCTGGATCCAAAAGCCATTGAGGAGGCAGTTTCGGCTCTTCCGCTTCCCCGGAGAGTTATCGATAACCTGACGCGTGAACTTAAAAATGTAAAGGTTACAAAGAAGCAGCTGGATGAGATAATCAAGCGTACTTCGGCCATGTACGATTATTCGAGGATTGAAGCAGGCGAAGCTGCGGGTGTGGTTTCTGCGCAATCAATCGGAGAACCGGGCACGCAGATGACGATGCGAACCTTCCACTATGCAGGTGTGGCAGAAATAAACGTAACTCTCGGTTTGCCGCGCCTTATCGAAATAGTGGATGCAAGAAAAAACCCGAGCACTCCGATGATGACGATCTTTCTTGAAAAAGATTATGCCTTCGACAGAGATAAAGCGCGGGAGCTTGCATGGAAGATCGAAGCGACCAATATCACAGTGCTTGGTGGCATGTCAACAGACATTACTGAAATGAAAATTATAGTCGAGCTAAATAAAAAAGCCCTTCTCATGCGGAACATGAGCGCAGAAGAAATAGCTAATAAAATCGAAGAGGAGCTTGGCATATCTCCTGAGGTCGCAGGGGATGCTTTGATAATGAGACCAGAGGAGCCCTCCTACAGGCAGCTGCTTCAGCTCGTAAAGAGCGTCCAGTCTATAATATTAAAAGGCATTAAAGGGATAAAAAGAGTGGTCATAAGGAAAGAAGAAGGCGGTGAATACGTTCTATATACTGAAGGTTCGGCGCTAAAAGAGGTGCTGGCAATAGACGGGATTGATGCTACACGAACAAGGACGAACAATATCAATGAAATCTTTGAAGTAATGGGCATAGAAGCTGCAAGGACTGCCCTTATTCATGAGGCTACAGAGACCCTCAGAGAACAGGGTCTTACTGTGGATGTTCGTCACATAATGCTTGTTGCCGATATAATGACAGTGGACGGCGATGTAAAACCTATTGGCAGGCACGGGATATCGGGCGAAAAAGCCAGTGTTCTTGCGCGTGCTGCCTTTGAAGTGACCGTAAATCACCTGCTTGATTCAGGCCTTAGCGGGGATGTTGATGAACTGCGGGGAGTAACGGAAAATGTAATAGTAGGTCAACCCATAAGGCTGGGAACAGGAAATGTTAAATTGATAGCAAAAAAACCAGTTAAAGGAGGATAATTATGGAAACTGACATAAGCAAAGTGTTACGAAGCGCTATATCAACAGGAAAAGTGCAGATCGGCACAAGACAAACACTGGATGCTGTAAAGAATGGTAAAGCGCAGGTTGTAGTGGTCTCGTCAAATTGTCCCGAACAAACTATGAATGGGATAAAGGGAGCAACTATAATAAAGTATCCCGGATTGGGGGTTGACCTCGGAGTCGCATGCGGTAAGCCGTTTTCGATTGTCGCGCTTGCGGTGCTTGAGCCCGGAGAGTCCGATATTCTGTCGTTTGGGAGCATTAATGAGTGAAGTAAAGTTAAACACTGAAGGAATAAGATACATCGCATTATTTGAAAGTCTCACAGGCGCCAGGGCAAAGGATTGTTACGAGGATAGCGAGAACAATAGACTGATATTCGTTGTCAGGGGCGGAGATATGGGGCTTGCCATTGGTAAAGGGGGAGAACATATAAACCGCGTAAAGAAAGCCATTGGAAAACATATCGAAGTAATTGAACACGCAGAAGACCCGGTCGAGTTCGTGAAAAACGCCTTTCATCCGGTTTCAATAAAAAATGTCAATCTCGTAATCAGGGATGACAAGCGTATAGCTTATGTAGAGGTACTTACTAAGGAGAAGGGGCTTGCCATTGGGAGAGACGGCAAAAATATTGAAAAAGTAAAAAAACTCTCCTTGAGGCACCACAACATAGATGATGTGATTATTCAATAAATTGGAGAATATGCAATGGGAAAAGGAATGTATGCTGCTCGCAAACTAAAAAGCGATCATAAGAATTTCAGATGGAGCGACCGCAATTACAGCAGGCGCGCTCTTAATCTTGATGTAAAGGCTGACCCGCTGGGAGGAGCGCCCCAGGCCAGGGGTATTGCTCTTGAAAAAGTCGGAGTCGAGGCAAAACAACCCAACTCCGGTATACGAAAATGTATCAGGCTTCAGCTTATCAAGAATGGGAAGCAGATAACAGCTTTCTGTCCAAACGATGGCGCTATTAATTTTATCGATGAGCATGATGAAGTCGTAGTCGAGCGAATCGGAGGCCGGATGGGCGGTGCCATGGGTGATATCCCGGGTGTGCGCTGGAAAGTAATAGCAGTGAACAATGTGGATTTGAGACAAATGGTTCTTGGCAAGAAGGAAAAACCGGTGAGATGATATGCACAAATTATTTGGAAAATGGGATTTTACCGAAGTCGAGGTCAAGGACCCGAGTGTCAGGAATTACATAACTCTTACGCCAATATTTATCCCACACTCCGGCGGCAGGAACTCAAAACAGCAGTTCAGCAAATCCAGTCTGAACATCGTTGAACGCCTTGTCAACAAAATAATAAGGGAAGAAAACAATACAGGCCAGAAAATCACAGCGATCAAAGCAGTGAAAGAGGCGTTTGAAATAATCAATAAGAAAACCGGCCAGAACCCGGTACAGGTGCTTGTCAATGCGGTTACAAATGCTGGACCCAGGGAAGAGACCGTAAGATTGCAGTACGGCGGCATTGCCGTCCCGAAGTCGGTTGATACGGCCCCCCAGCGCCGTGTGGATACCGCGCTTCGGCTGATAGCCCAAGGTGCGCAGCAGGCCGCTTTCGGCACAAAGAAGTCTCTTGTGGATGCGCTTGCAGATGAGATAATCGCGGCAGCCAACTACGATGTCAAAGGCTTTGCCATGGGCAAGAAAGACAATATCGAAAGGGTTGCAAAAGCGGCAAGATAAGAATATTGCAGGTTATAGCAATAAGCTATAACCGGAACTTTTCTTAATCCAGAATCAATAATCAGGGCGATTTAGAATTTTGCACCTGTGAGAGTTTTCGTTTCTGTCACGCCTTTGATGGATCTTATTTTATTAACTACGATGTCGCTGAGGGCCTCATAATCAGGCGCTTGGATTTTTGCGATAAGGTCATAATCCCCAAACAATGGATGCAATTCCTGGATTTCATCCCATTTTATCATAGTATCAAAAACTTTTTTTTCAGAGCCAGGAGCAACATTTATTAATACAAAACCTACTGCCATTTATTCACCCGTATTTACTATATGGTTTTGGGGCATATAATGTTTTCTAAATTAATAAACATGATATTTTATCTTACAATCACTCTTCCCGTAGCGTTTGGATATAATTTGAAAGAGGGATATTCAGCCAGTGAGAAATTAAAATTCCCGGATTTGTTGAACTGGTAATAATATTTATCTGGATATGTCATAAGCTTGTTTTCAAATAAACCATCATCACTTATAAGCACAATCCTTGAACGCTGGTTTTCCTCATCATTCCAGACAACGATATCAGACCTGTCTATTGTTACGGCAGCGGGATTAAAACCATGTCCTACATCCATTTTTATTGGCTTTGTCTGTCCATTCACCGGCGCTACAGGCGAAGCCGGGGTCGAAACCGCAGATGATGGCTGCGTTGTATTTACAGGCAATGGACCTGGTCTCCCTGTGGACTTAGTATCATCTGAACCCGGGATTTGAGGTGACTGGGGCTGGGATAACGAATTAAATATAAGAAAAATTACGATGATTGCTAAAACACTTCCGATAACAAGGATATTTTTTTGGGGAAACTTCGGGGAAGGCAATTTGTTCCTGATCGAGGGAAGTTTAACCTGTATAACATTCTCTTTAATTTCTTCAGGTTTTGCTGACTCTGAGAAGTCCTGGTACCAGTCGCAAGCAGGATTCAAACAGAACTGCGCCACAGGGATATCTACAAAACCAAGACCGATGGATTTTTTTATGCTTTTTGTCTGAACATTGCCTCCGCATTTAGGGCATTTTTCGGCAAATTTCATAAGCATTATAATCATTTCATGGAGTATTAAGATTTACGGAAATCTATATAATATCCCATAACTAACAAAAAATAACAATGCACATCAAAAAGCAGATACGGATTCTCGCCATCGACGACTCTCCCCTGATAAATGAAAAGGTCACAATAATAGGGGCTTATTTCCGTGGAAGCGAGCAGCTTGACGGCGTTCTTTGCAGATATATCACGAAAGACGGCATGGATGCCACGGAGACTATTATCTCGATGATAAGGGATTCAAAATTTTACGGCCAGATAAGGATCATCATGCTCGATGGGGTCACATATGCAGGATTTAATCCCGTTGATATATACGGGGTTTATAAAGAGACCGGTATCCCGGTCATCGTTTTTATGCGTTCATGCCCGAATTTTGAAAAGATCAAACTGGCGCTGACTCATCTTCCCGATGCAGAAAAAAGATGGGAAATAATCCTGAGAGCGGGCAAAATCCATGATATCACATCGCCTGATAAAACCGTGTTTATCCAGTTCTGCGGGCTTGATAAGGAAACCGCCGTTGGAATCATCCGCAGAACATCAACACACAGCAACATCCCTGAACCGCTACGTGTGGCGCATCTTATTGCAACGGGCGTGGTACTGGGTGAATCGACGGGTAAAGCTTAGGTTCTCATTACGAGGATCTTAAAAATCTTGCCTTCCTGCTTTACAGAAAGCAGTTTATTTCCTGATTTTTTTGACCACGCATCGATGTTCTGGGGTGCCACGGGATCATCGGCAATGACTTCCAGCACTTCGCCGCTTTTTAGCCCTTCAACCTTTTTCTTTGTCAGGATAAGAGGGTACGGGCAACATTCGCCCCGCACATCCAGGGTGACATCAGGAATTATTTCTGTCATCAGAATACCAGGTTCACGTCTGCTTCAAGCATCTTATCGGTCAATTCGGAAAGTGTTATCTTCTTTATCCCGTCGATTATCTCGCTGTCGCTTATTCCGCGTTTTGCTATGTCCCTGTCAAGCGCAAAGAAGCTTGCAAGTTCTATGTTCTTTATTATCTCGGCTTCCACGGAAGGCACATCCTTGACCCAGACTGCAAGGTCCCCGTATCCTGTTTTCTGTCCTTTGACAATCGAATGCACACCGCCGCCAGCAAAGATCAAAGAGGCTTCATTCCCTGCCGCAACCTGGGATGCTGCCATGGGGATTGCCGAATATGCATCTTCTTTCCCGTAAGGTGGCTGCGTTACTATGATATTGACTTTCTTGCCCATTTTTTCACCCCAGGAGTATGGTCTTATCTGACTCCGCCGTCCATTCTCCAAGGTCGTATAACCCGCCGATTATGACGCCTTCTGTCTGCTGCTTTGTGACCCCGCGGGCATCAGTGCATTTTATGCATGCTATCGCATCGGCCTTGGGATTTTTCAGGCCCTTTTTCACAATTGTGCCGAATATGGTCTCTATGGGGGGAAATTCTTTCGGCGCCTGGTCCCTGTGGGCGATCACGGTCGCATCCAGGTAGTTAAAGAAATTAACGGCGATCCCTTTTTCTTTTGCTGCATGGGCAAGCCTCATCATCGTGAATACACCTTCGTCCCTGTAGGGGCCGTTTATTGAAACGATAGTAAGCTGTTTTCCTGTCATGTTATCACCTAAAACCATGCGACCCTGTCCGAGTCCATGATGAAATCAAGAAGCGCACCTATTTCTTTTACTTCCACCCAGCTTATGAGTTTGCCTGTCAGCGATCTTGAAAGCACGGCTTTGTCATCAGCGTAGATATTTATTCCTTTTTTATGCGCTGCAGCAAGCTTATTCCCGAACTCGGATTTTCTTGCGGCTGTTACCCCGTCCTCTATAAGATATAGGGCAACGTCATTTCCTTTTTCTTTTGCATTGAGCCCTATGTCAAGTACAAGCTCCGGGGTCTCTGTTGTATATGGGTCTTTTGATAAGACCAGCAGTAAATTTGTCATTTTTTACCTCTGAGGTATTTATGCGATTTGTGCCATCAATTATTATGATGGGTTTTAAATGTTTTGATGTAGGCAATCTTAATAAGCTATGCCGACCATCTCGCACAAAAATATCTGCCGAGGTAGCCAAGCGGCCTACGGCGCTGGTCTTGAAAACCAGTTGTGCTACGCACAGCAGGAGTTCAAATCTCCTCCTCGGCGCTATGTTTTTTTAGCTATAGGGGAATCTGGCCGAGGAAAGTACCTTATGAAAGACCACTTATTAAAAAATAGAATCAACCTCGAAATGAGTGGTAAAAGAATAAAGTTCGATAAAAGTTTAAATATTTAAAGATTTATTTATTATTTAATTATGGTGGTTTACAATGGGTATACTTGATGCAGGAATCGACCTTCTTAAAGGTTTAAAAGAAATTTTTTCAGATGAACCCTTCGATGTTGGATTGAGATTCGAAAAATATGTGCAGGATTTATTTTCAGATGAATATTTTTTAATTGTAGAAAAAACACATTCTCCTTCAACTAACCAAGAAAGATATGTCGAAAGCAGTATGAATCCCGATTTTGTTTTTCGGTATATTCCCACCGGAGAACAGTTTGCAGTAGAATGCAAATACAGAACAGGACTTTATAATGGGATGCTGAGATGGTCTAATCCTTCACAATTACAGAGATATCGTGATTTTTCATACAATCGCAGAATGCCAGTCTTTGTCATTATTGGATTAGGAGGAATGGATGTTGAGCCCAGAGAGATATTCAATATTCCTCTGGAAGAAGCGAAGTATCCAGATCTCTATCCGAGTGTTTTCAATAAATTCAGTAGACAGCCAGATAAGCCCTTTTTCTGGAAGAGTGGAAAATTGTATTAATAAGATATCAGAAAATTTTTAATGCGAGAATTCTAAAATATGGCAGCGAAATCGACAGCAAAAGAAAAAAAGTGGTTTATGGATTTATGTGAACAAGGATGTCAAATTTGTGGTTCAAAATTTCCCAACTTGAAGCATAACGGCCTTAAGTTTTCCCATATTATTTCAAAAAAAATTGATGGGGGTACTGATGAGAAAGTAAATTGCCTAGCACTGTGCCCAAATTGTGCGGATGTTTTTGACGTTGTAATTAAACCTGCTATTTATGATGCGCTTGAAAAATTTAATAATAAGACAGTTCCTGATAGCTGGAAAAACGGTGAAAACCGCAAAAGCAGTCTGATTGATAAAAATTTGAACTTACAATAATCTATACACTCGTATATGACCTAAGAATGAGATCTCTTATCAATCAACATCTCAGAAGGCTCAAGCTTTTATCAGAGTTTTAATTTTCGTTAAGATTATCAATTTAAATATCATTATAAACTAAATACCAAAAATTAATATGTTTAATGAAAAAGATTTATCAAATCAGGATAAAGCAATTGAAACTATCATAAATAATCGATCCTATATTGAAACTGAAATAGATAGAATTTTAAAAAAATCACATAGCATAAAAATAAAGGCAGAAAAAAAGAAACAAATCGTCGATTTCCTATTTCAAAATTTACCAGATTTAATTAAATGTATAAATCTGGATATAAATTTCGAACAAATAGAAACATTAGAACAAAAATCAAAATATGATATTGAATTGGCAAAAATGGCCTATAAGTTAAAAGACTATGGTAACGCACTTTTTCACCTCCAGCAGGCCATAGAGAAAGCAACAAAAGCATATGGATTATATTTTGGCATAATAAAAGATCCTCAAAAGGAAATTTCTCATAAAACACCAAAGATTTTTATAAAACTACTTCGATTATCTTGGGTAGATGATTTAACAAATATTTATAACCGTAATTATAATCTTCAGAAAAACCTTGCCAATCTTGATATTTTAATGAAAGATGAAAATAAGGCCAGTATATTAGATTTAGACAATAATATTCCTTTTTTCCTAAATCTATATAAAAATATATTAAAAAATACTAAAAGAACTTTATCTAGACGTGAAATTAAAAGAATAGTCGATTATGTGAAAATTAATTATGGAATCGATATAAAAGAGATATATATGATGCAAATTGAATTTGTCCTTTTATTATATCTTTTCTCTTTTATAACCTTTATTTATGCAGTTGAACCCCGATATTCAAATGAAATTGAGTATAATAAATTAAATGTTATAAAATACTTTAATAATATTATGAAACTCTTGGATGAGTGACAGAGCAAGAGTTAGATATTATATGGATGCCATGGTATGGCCCTCTCATCCCCTCACAATCCCCATAATCTTCCCCGCAGTCTTTTCACACCCGATCTCCCAATCGTTGATGAGTTCCTTCCCGCCCCTTGCCACCATGCTTGCAAACCCCCGCGCCTCATCTGTTCTCTCGCCGAAGGCCATCACCGTACCTGCGCTTGACCTGATCAGCTCTCCGGCGTCTCTTCCTGTTCTTTTTGCTATCAATGCCAGTTTATCATTGATCAAAGTGCTATCATAGCTGAGATTTAATAACACTGTAAGGTCATAGACATCCTTGAACCGCTCTCTTCCTGTATGCTCATTTGTCGCAAGAATCTTATCAACTATCAGGTCCTCGATGCTCGCATGCGGCATGACCACAGCTTTTACAGGTGCCATTTCCATGACAAAGAATTCCACCTGCTTCATGACCTTCTTAATTGCCGGAAGCCAGGAATGCTTGAAGTTTATCTGTACCCTTATCGACTTTGCCTGTACATCCTTACCCGACACGCGCTCATATTCACCGAACCTTGAGGGCATCCTGTGCCTGTAATTAAGTGTCCCTGATACCGTATCTGTGGACTCCAGTTCGAAAACACCGTACTTAACTCCCTGCGCCTCAATAGCAATTCCCCCGTCTTTGAGCCGGGTGTTCAGGTCTTCGATCTTTTGCATCAATGCATTGGGATTCTCTATGGTCGTGTTGAAATCCAGGTCATTGGATGCCCTCTGGAACATTGGATCGACATAGCTCTGAACGCATGTCCCGCCTTTGAATACAAGGAACTCGCCGACGGGCTTCATCCTGTACAGAATTTCCATGTGCCAGAACAGCGTCTCTATAAGATGCGCAGGAATGCCGTATTTTACCTGAAGCTTCCTGAACACTTCCTGGGTGAGCTGCTCCCTCTTCCAGACCTGTATGGTGGATAGAAGCGCTGTCTTTTCCTCGACACTGAACGTTACTCTCATCCCATCACCGTGTTAATTGCATGTTTAATCTCTTTTATATCTACCATTCCCCTCGCTTTTCCTGCCGTCCTTTTTTCTTCCCCTGTAAGCTCAAAAATCTCTTTTCCTGAGATGTCATTGAACCCTGACATGACCGCAAGGACAAGAGGCAGACAATTTTCTTCTGCAGCAAGTTTCCTGAAATAAGTAACGTCTATGACATTATCCAGCCTGTTTTGAAGCAGTGCCAGATATGTGCCATAAATGGTGAAAGGGGTCTCTTTAACCAGACATTCGATGATGCCGCGTTCAACCGACGCAATCCACACTGCTGCATTGAGAAAATCAATCCTTTTGATATCAGGGGGGATGCTATCGCATGCGTTAGTAACAATAGTTATATCCCCGACATCTCCTGTTTTCTCATATACCCGGATGCCGGGAAGCCTGCCAAGCGCGCTTACACGGGGATAAAGCCTGCGGTACTTTTTCTTCAATATACTGACCATGTATATGGGGGGGTCATAATCGACGGGTGTAATGCCCTGCCGGGCGGCGGTGAAAGCTCCGAGATAATAATTTGTACCACAAATCCTGTCCACCAGTTTGAGCACGTTCCCCGGGGTGCCGGGATAATCCCTGCCTGATAGAAGCAGGTCGCGGATACTGTCATAAAAAGGGAACTCAGGATCAAGTGCCACTCTGCTGCGCCCGTTCTCCGTTTCTATGAGAACGCCCATGGCAATAAGCTCCTCGATCTGCTCGTAAGTGCTCCTTGTGCCTGAATGGGTGATCCGCGCAAGCTCGTTCCGTGTCATCGGGGTCCCGGATGCTGCGAGCACCTGCAGCAGCCTTACCTTGGTTTTTGTGCCAAAGATTAATTCGAGCATATGTGAGTATATATTTTTTCTTACTATAAATAGTAAACTATTGATTTATTTACTAAAATTAGTAAAATTTCTTATTTCACATCCCCCCGTCCCGTATACTGGCTGAATTCCCATTGCTGCATTTTGATATTCCCAAGCACCCTTCTACCCGTATCTTCAGGCAAAGCAATTATAAGCGCCCCGATGTGCTTACATACCCGTCTTTCTCTCATCGTTCTTTTCCAATCCGGGCAGTCATGCAATATGAATCTCTTTTCAAGATCGATATACACTGAATATCCCTTGACATCAGCCACTATTTTATCCCCGCTAATTTCCATTATCTCGATATCTTTAATCTCGCGCGCTTTTTCAAGTCTTGAAGCTTCGATATACCCTGAGAGCATCGTCATTACGTCTTCTTCCTGCTCCATGAAGTCGCTAAGGGTCTTTGCAACAACCTTTCCGGTTGCCCTGACTTTCCGGTGCTCTGCAATCTGCTGCCTTGCAGTTTTCTGCTCAGGCGTAGCGATGCCCAGCATATCCAGTACATCGATGCAATTCTCAGGCGCATACCCATGGTAGTGGTTGTTAAAATATCCGTAAACCTCGGCTTCCTGCGACATCTCCTCTATCTTCGGTGCCCATTCTGCAAGCTCTTTTCTCGAATACCTGTAGTTGTACCACATCTTTTCTCCCCGCCCGTGCCAGCGCACATAGGCAATATCCGAGGTCAGCCTGACTTCGGGCGGAAGCAGCGGCTCATCAACGACAACGGTTGCAACTCTGTGAGCAGAAAGCAATTCGTGGGCTTCATCGGCAAGCCAGGTTTTGTTCCTGTACTCAAGCGCAAAACGGAAATCCTGAGGTAATATTTCAAGGAATGACCCGATTCTATCTTTCCTGAATTTCATAGATGGTGGCAGTTGTATGAGGATGCATGCAAGTTTTCCGGAATCCTTAAGCGGCTTCATGAGTTCGCAGAATCTTTTCAGATCATCCTGAACTCCCTTTGACATATCAAGCATCTTCTCGTGGGTCATCAGGCGGTTAAGCTTCACGGCAAACCTGAAATCAGGCGGTGTGTACTTCGCCCAGCCAAATACTATGCCGGGTTGGGGGTAGCTGTAGAATGTGGAGTTTATCTCGGCAGTATTAAAAATACGTGAATATGCCCTGAGTTTTGACTCATCCGTGCTTTTATAGAATACATCTGTCCAGTCACGATAATCCCAGCCTGAGCAGCCGAGTCGGATCACGCCCATGAAAGATAATTATATCCCTTATGATTAATACTTGTGTCTATGCTTTACATCGGCGCCGGAGGATGGGGCATATTTCAAAGTGCCGGGTGTGGACTCACTCGCAGCCTACTCACAGATATTCAACTTCGTGGAAGTGAACTCCACGTTCTATACGACTCCCTCCATCAGAATGGTCAGGTCCTGGAGGAAGCGCGTGCCCCGGTATTTCATGTTCTCTGTGCGCTGCCACAAAGACCTGACGCACAAATATATTCTTTCACCACGCGAGGAAAGCCAGGAACTGCTCAATAACTCGCTTCATATCTGCCGCGAGTTGAAGGCCGAAATATTGCTTATGGAAACGCCCCGCTCTTTCAATCCTGATGAGAAATTAAATGAAATCAAGGATCTACTTTCTTCATGTGATTTCGGAAATGTCAGGCCGGCCTGGGAAATACGTGGAACGATAACACAAAGAACTATTGAATTGATGCACGACCTTGGAATAATACACTGCACCGATATTTCAAGAGAGATTCCCGCTGTTGAGTCTGATATATTGTACATGCGCCTTTTCGGGCACGGAAAACACAACCTGTACCAGTTCGACGATGCAGAACTGCTGCAAATTCACGATCGGGTCAAAGAAAAAAGCAAAGGAAAAGCGTATATCACTTTCCATGGCGCAAGGATGTATAAGGATGCTGCAAGGCTCAAGATATATGAGAAAAGCGGCAGCTTCCCGATGGTTACAAAGACCACAGGGCTTTCATCTCTTGAAGTCGTACTCCTGGAAGATGCAAAATTCCCTGCTATGAAGACGGAATTGATGGAAAAGTAGGGCTGGAGGTGTTTGATATGACAGAGAATGAGCATGTTCATGCAAGCGTGCTGCTTGGGAAGCTGCCGGAAAGGAAATATGTGAATGTTGAGGAAGTGGTGGAGGCTTTAAAACCTTGATGTTTTTGGTTCCCATGAGACTAACACTAAGATTTTATCGATGTTATTAGGCCCAGATGATTTCCGATTCCTTATTAGATAAATCAGACTGATAAGATTTCCTTATTTGCTTAACCATTAACGGGTAAGCCTGTCTTTAAAGATATATCAAATTTTCAGACAACTTCTGAGACCTCAATGAACATAGCGAATTTGGGCGATAGGATTGGGGACATTGGTGGTGATTTCTGTGGGAGGGGTATGAATTCATGCGGTTGTTGCATAATCTGTTAAGCGGCTTTCCTTAGTTTTAATTTCTGCTGGCAGGAGTTCATCAGATTTGGTGATCTTTTTCACTATATCTGCGACTATTTCTCTTTCTTCGATTTGCAGATTATAGTATTTTTGGATATCTCTGGTCTCTACGATTTCGACTGCTTTAATTAAAAGTCTAAGGGGTATCTGAAACTTTTCTACCTGTAGTGTTCCGATCTCTTCTACAACAGCTTTAATAACATGAATATTTCCAGATCCAAAGGCCCTCCTTAAAAAGGCTGTCATTAAAGAAGCGATTTTGTTCTCTTTCATTTTTAGGCCGTTGTTGTAGGCAACTTTGATGAGATTAGAGGCATTTCCACGGTTTCCAGATTTCAATTCGCTTAGGGCGAGCATCAAACAAACATCAATGAAAGGCTCAATTAAGTCTTGTGCTTCACCAGCTACTCTATCTTTTATTTTTTCTATTTCTATTATGGCCTCAGTTCTTCTATTAAGAGATATATAAGCTGTAATCAAAACGAACGCAGTGGCAACATTAATTGATTCGGAGGTCGCCAAATTTATTGCAATCTTTACAGTATCCAATGCTTCGGAATACCTCTTCAAAACCATCAGTGTAACACCTTTATTTCGGAGCGCTGCTTCGTTCTTTGGATTGATTCTTAGAACTCCATTGAAAGCTTCCAGTGCCATCTCGGGCATGCCGAGAGTACCTAAAACATTACCTTTTTGCAGTAATACAAATTCATCATGTGGATTGATTTCCAATGCCATGTTGAAAGTTTCCAATGCCTCCTCAAACTTGCCGAGATTTACTAGAATATATCCTTTACTTAATAATGCAAATTCATCTTTCAAATTTGCTTCCAGTATCTTGTTGAAATTTTCTAAAGCTTCATGATATCTTCCAAGAGAAACCAATGCTCCGCCTTTCATTGATTGTACTGAATTATCCTTTGGATTTATTTCTAGAGCCTTATTTAGAACATCCAATGCTTCTTCATATCTACAAAGGTTCATTAAAATACTTCCTTTCCTTGATAACGCAAATCCATATTTTGGATTTATTTCCAGAGTTTTATTGAAAGCATCCAATGCTTCTTCAAATCTACTTAAATCTTCTAAGGCAAGCCCCTTAATCAAAAGTGCCAATCCATTATCCGGATTTGTTTCAAGAACCTTGTTGCAGGATTTTAATACATCTTTATATTTTTTTTCAGAAAACATTTGTAAAGCGGTATCTGATAGTTTACGGATTTCATAATCCGCCTCTTCTAATTCTCCTAGTTCCAGAAGTTTTGGAGTAAGCTTGAGGAGAGCCTCAGCCTTGAATTCGATTGGTAAAATTTCAACATAATAGCAGAGATCTTTGAGTACAGTTCTTTCACCAGCTTCGAGAAGCTCAAACTTTGTTCTGAAAAGCTCCTTCCGTTCCTCTTGAGTATACCAATATTGTAGAAATTCCAAAAGAATGGATACTCTCTTTTTCCCCAAAGGTTGCCTCATTTCCCTCCACAACCTGAATAATCTTTCTCGTACTTCATAGTTGGTATATCTCCCTATAGGTCTAGAGAGGACATACCCATCTGTTTCTAACCTTCTAAGCTGCGTTGTAACCGTAGGTAAGTCAATCCGTGTCTCTTCTGATATCTGTTTTGGAGTTAAGGGTGCAACGGATGATATAACAGCGTCAAATATTCTTCTTTTTTGCCCCGTCAAAAGCTGGAATATCTCCTGGTAGTATGGCGTATGTTCATCGATTATCTTAAAAAAAGCGTTCTCTATATTTTCAAGTTCTCCTCTTGTGATCATTTCATAAAATAATATTACAAGCCTGGGACTTCCACCAGTGAGATGCGCCAAACCATGAATTTTGGGCTCATATTTTTCAAATTCATCGAGGAATTTCTTATTATTCTCTGCTTTGGCGATTTTTTGTATTAGATCTTTTATCTCAATTAATGAAAATTCATTTAGGTGATGAATTTCGAAGAAATTATAGAAAGGTTCATCATGATCAGATATGCCGGGGAAAATCATAGGTGCAGAGGCCACAACTGAAAAAAAGTCGTATTTTTGAAATATCGACCTTAATTTCTGAAGTTCTTTTAAATCCAACTGCTTGAACAATTCGTGCAGGTTTTCAATAAAAATAATGTATCTTTTACCATCCCTCTTTGATATGATCTTAAGTTTTTCAATAGCAGCATGAAGTATCTCATCTTCTTTCTCAAGTGAGAGAATCTCTTTGGTATCTTCCTTTTTTTCCTCCAAAATTCGCAAAAATAAGTCCGATGCCCGATAAACCGAATATTCTTCTTCCCTCAGTTTTATCGGAATCAACAAAGACCCGAATTTATTTTTGATTTCATGGTATAACAGCACTAAAAAATGGGATTTCCCGATTCCCCTGGGGCCAACTATTAAAATAAATCTTGGGGTTTTCTTCCTTGCTGCACTCTCAATTTCTTTTACAATGCTTTTTAGAAGTTTTTCCCTGCCTACAAAGAGTTTTCTCAGGATGGCTTCATCCATGTTTTCTGGGGAATACCTGTACAATATCAGGTCACTCGTTGTCGCCATAGTACACCCTCCACCAGTCTTTCAGCATTTTTGAGTAGAATTTAAGCCCTTTTTTAGGGTCATGCTCTATGTAAAAATCGTTGCTGAGATCTGCAATCAAATCTATGAATTTTTCATAATCGTCTATTGCAGTTTCTTGTTTGAAAATACCAAAGGCAAGATTAACAGGATAATAGTCCACACTGCAAACCTTTCTTAAAATGGCCCGCGCCGCCTTTTCTTCCATCCCTCCCAAACCCTTATAGAAAATACACAGCCTTTGAGAATAATGCTCAAAATAATGTTTCCCTTCACTGCTAAGGATTCGATGATCATATACTTTCCCAATTAATTTCTCATTAATTTCTCCACCCCTTAGATCTCTTTCTTCTTTTAAAGCACTGAGCATTATCGCAATGAAGTAAGGTATGCAGGCCTCTCCGGTACATGCCAGTATTTTTCCCCCAAGCGATTCTTCATAAATCCATCCTTCTTCATTGAATATTTTTTCAATGATATTTAATGCCACTTTTTCTTGAAAGCCACCTATTCTGATCCTCTTGAAATCGTTTATAGTGCTAACCCCTCCAATATCCCTGACCACGCGGTCGATGCTTACCGACCCACCAACAACGAATTTCAGATTTTTAGTTACCTGCCTCAGCTTCCGGAACCAATGCAAAAATTTTTCAGCCTCTTTTGGTTCCATATTCTTAATAGCGATAGGGAATTCATCAATTATGAAATATATATTTACATTAGCTCCCCTAATTATTTCAAATATCTGCCTGGATTTCTCCAGCCAATCTTCTTTCAGGTCTGCTTCGATATAATTCCTGAGTTTGGCCTTAAAAACGGGTGTCTCCAGTTCTTCAATGTTCTCTTTGAACCATTGAAAGCCTTTCTTAAGGATGGAGATTAGCGCTGTTTTCTTATTGATTTTTTCGTTCTCAACCAGCGCCATTACCATTTCAGATAGGAAACGCTGTGGTGAGTAAATATCTTCAACTTCAAGGAAAACACTGAATGTATCTTGGCCCAGTAGTTCTTTTTCCAGCCTCCGCATAACAGAGGTCTTTCCAAACCTGCGCGGCGCAATTAAAAGAACACTATCCTTTTTCAGCGCCGATAGGATCTCTTCAATCTCTTTTTCGCGGTCAATGAAATCTTCTCCTATTGCCGGATTGCCTACTGGTAACATTTAATAACCTCTCGATACATAACAATATTGTTATATAACATTTTTGTTATATAAGGATTTTGTTTAGCTTAAAATAGGACAGTTTTGTATGCTATTGACCTGTTCATCTCGCAGAAACTTTATTAGTAGGAGATTGTCTTTGTATCGCGTATAAATTTCTTACGCTACATGATATGAAACACAACTTCAAACAATACGAAAACTCCGATAGAATATTTGGCTCGGGTCTATTCTGGTGCAGAAAGTGTAATATCCCGTTGCTTGAAGAACAATGCGGCATATGCCGGGAAAAAGGTGTCCGGATAGAACTCACCCAGCCGGGCGATGTGCGGTTTTCTTCTCCCCATGAAAAAAAGATTATTGAAGAACTGGTTTTAAAGTGGTCTGGAATAAATCCTCTTGCGGAGAAACTTGTTCTTTTGAATAAGATCCCCGGGGAAGATAAGACGGATGAAATAATCGTGGATGGTCTTGTTTTCGGCATACTCAGATTCGACATGAAAGAACTGAGTTTTAAACTTGACCTGATGATAGAAGGGGCAAAAGCCCTCCAGGATTCCGGCCTCAAGAAAAAGCTTGTTAAAATATCCTCAAGCGGGCGCCACCTGAGCGGGAAAACAATTGATGGTGGCGAGATCCTTGAATGCTCCGATGACATTGCGATAGGCGACACGATTCTGGTAGTCAGTAAAAACCTGAGCGGTTTTGGCATATCGCTCAGGGATTCCAATGAAATGAAAAATCCCGGAAGGTCCATAAAGATAAAAAAGATCGATTCAGGAAAAGCAGCCTTTCTCCCCGGGCAACCAAACCAGGATGAAGTCATTCGCGCCAATGCGCCCCATATGAAAAAGCTTGTAAAAGACGCAGTTAACACTATCAGGGGAATCGCCAACCAGAAAGATTTCATGGATTCTCCTGTGTATGTTTCCTTCAGCGGCGGCAAGGACAGCCTTACTACTCTTGACCTTACACGAAGTGCAGTGAAAAGGCAGATAAAGGTTTTTTTTGCCAACACAGGCATCGAGTTCCCGGAAACTGTTAATTTCACAAGAAAGTTCTGCAAAGAAAACGACATCGAATTAATAGAAGTAGAAGCAAAAGATGCTTTCTGGGAGAACCTTCCGAGTTTCGGCCCTCCTGCAAAGGATTTCAGGTGGTGCTGCAAGGTATGCAAGCTTGCGCCTATAAACATGGTCATGGAGGAATGCACACGCGGAAGGCGCAAATGTCTCACCATCGACGGGAAAAGGAAATATGAGTCTTTTACCCGTGCCCGGATAGCCCCGAAAGAGGAGAATCCCTTCATTCCAGGCCAGGTAAGCGTGTTCCCGATACGGAACTGGCGTGCGATAGAGGTCTGGTTGTATATCTACTATAGGAAACTTGAATATAATCCTTTATATGACCTTGGATTTGAGCGCGTTGGGTGCTGGCTGTGTCCAGCAGAGCTGAATGCTGAGTATTACAGGTTCAGGGAACTCCATCCTGAGCTTTTTGAAAGGTGGAATGAATATCTTCTAAAGTGGGCAGGAGAGCATGGACTTGGTGATAAATTCATAGGGCACGGCTTCTGGCGATGGAAGCACTTGCCGCCCAAAATGGTCCGCCTTGCAGAAGAACTCGGGATAAACACAGCGATAAAAGGCAGGGAAGAAGAGTTCAACATCGTGGTGACGGGTGGGGTTTCGCCGTGCAGGACAGGTGGGTACACAATGGAGGGCAAGATAACGGGACTTGCACTCGATAAAGCCCAAAATATCGCAAATATGCTCGGTGAGAACGTATTTTCCGAAGACCTCGGCGTGCTTTTGATAAGAGAGAAGGATTCAAATGTTAAGATATTCTCATCAGGGCATATCACTGTTAATGCACCGGGGAGGGAAGAAGCGCTGACACTTTTTGAGAATACGGCAAAACAATTGATAAGGGTGAAGAAGTGCACAAAATGCGGGGTGTGTTTGAAAGTGTGCCCCGTCGGCGCTATCACCATAGAGCCCGGACTGAAGATAGGGAAGGAGTGCATACGATGCGGGAAATGTACTGAATCATGCGTTGTTGCGAAGTATTTTGACAGGATTTTGCCGGGATTCGGGGATTAACTGTGCTAATATTTCAGGGCATTCCTGCAATAAGTGATTTAAATCCACAGCGCAATTAAGCACCACATGTTTCGCATAACCTTTCTCGGAACCGGCGGTACCCTGCCCACAGTAAACCGCAACCCTTCCGCGATATTCATTAACAGGGAAGGAGAGGAGATGCTTTTTGACTGCGGTGAGGGCACCCAGCAGCAGATGATGCGCGCAAAGACAGGGATGAAGCTCACCTCAATTTTCATAACCCACTTCCATGCAGACCATTTCCTGGGGATCCCGGGGCTTATACAGACAATGTCGTTTAACGGGCGGACAGAACCTCTTGATATATACGGTCCCGGATGGACAAAACAGATGACAGAGCTCCTGAAAGAACTCGGTTACTACAAGCTGGGATTTGAGATAAATGCGCATGAACTTGAAAACAGCGATATCATTGATAAAGGTGACTTCATTATCAAGGCGGTAGCCACAGATCATGGTGTTCCAAGCCTTGGTTATGTCCTTGAAGAAAAAAGGCGCACAGGAAGGTTTAACAGGGAAAAAGCTATCGCTCTGGGAATCCCTGTTGGGCCTTTATTCTCCAGACTACAGAAAGGGCAGTCTGTCACAGTAAAGGGCAGAACTGTATTGCCCCGGGAAGTGATGGGGGAGAGCCGGCCCGGCCGGAAAATCGTTTACAGTGGCGATACCAGACCGTGCGGATCCATTGAAAAAGAAAGCGTGGGAGCAGATGTTCTGATACATGACGGGACGATGGCAGATGAGCTTAAAAACTGGGCTCTTGAAACCAGACACTCAACATCGGGCGAGGCTGCTCATCTTGCAAAAAAAGCAAATGTAAAACAACTGGTATTGACACATATCAGTTCGAGGTACTCGGAAAATACCGAGTTGCTGTACAGGGATGCCAGAAGCGTTTTTGATAATGTTAAAATCGCTGAGGATTTAATGGAAATCGAGATACCGCTATCAGATAAATAACCGTTAAATATACGCAGGTACATAGTTCATATTGTGTTAGACGTAGCACCGGTGACATTTAAACTCGACATTGAAAGAATCGGTCATACTCTTGACCTTGATGATTTTAAAATAAAAGAAGCATTGGAACATGGTAAGAGTACATTGATTTCCTCAAGATTTTTCAACAAAGGAGTTTACAGGGTAAGAAACGAAAACAGTGGCCGCCTTGAGAACATGGCCGTGAATATTGATAAGATCGGGGCAGTAACTTACGAAGGTCTTGTTAAGGAACTGGGGGAAGGCTGCGTGGATAAAAGCCTGTGGAAGGACGTAAACGAAGGGGATGTCATATTTTTCTATTCCCTCAAGCTTGAGCAGGATTTTGTTAAATAAAAGTTGAAAAGAAGTCTAAACAACCCTGAACGTCTGCACCCTTTCCAGAACCATCCCTTCAACAATTAACGGGAAATCCTTTTCCGCGCTCTTCAGGGCGTTTGTAAGCTTCCAGCCCTTATCCGCAAAAATAGTGATAAGCGGCTCGCCTTTCTTCACCATCTCGCCTTTTTTCTTATGGATCCAGACACCTGCCCCCTTATCTATGGGGGCGCCGGCAATGCGTGCGATCTCTACAATGCGCTTATTGTCGAATTCGATAACATATCCGTCGGCTGGCGAGGCAAGTTCAGCCCTGTGCTCCCCGGGTTGAATGTCAGAATGTGTTATCTTCGGACTCCCGCCCTGTGCCTCTATCATCTCCTTCAGCTTATTAAGCGCCCTGCCTGAACGCAGCGTTTCCAGGGCCTGTTCCTTGCCGTGCCCCTTGGCGGCGGCGCCACCCATCTCAAGCAGGATTCCCGCAAGTGCCGTGCTTTTCTCAATAAGGCTGTTGGGCCCCTGCATAGTCTCAAGCACTTTGAGCGCTTCTCTGACCTCAATAGCCGGCCCCACCGTCCTGCCCACAGGCGATGCGCCGTAGGTCATCGCGCACTCAACGCTCATTCCGAGGCGCTCGCCCAGTTCGATCAATTCCCTTGCGAGCTTTTTCCCTTCCTGGATGGAAGGAACCTTAGTGCCTGCGCCGGTAGGAATATCGATTACGACGCAATCCGCCCCGACTGCTCCTTTTTTTGCCATGATGGAAGCAAGAAGCTGGCATCTGGGGTCTATTGAGAGGGGGTATTCCGAACGTATAAGCTTATCATCGGCGGGCGCGATGTTTGTCGCACCTCCCCAGGCTATTACCCCCCCGACTTTCTCAGTAATGGATTTTATTTCATCAGCCGGGAATTCCACGGGCGCAAGCACTTCCATAAGATCTGCAGTGCCCGCAGCGCCTGTTATCGCCCTTGAGCTTGTTTTTGGTATAAGAAGTCCGTTTGCCGCAACGATTGGCACAACAAGCAGTGATATCTTGTTCCCAGGCACTCCACCTATGCTGTGCTTATCCATGATAGGATGGGTATCGAATTCGATCTTCTCGCCTGTATCTATCATGGCCCTCGTAAGCCATTCAATTTCATCCGTCGTCAATCCATGTATGTAAGAGGTTGTAACGAATGCAGACATCTCGATTTCAGTAAGATTATCCCTGACGATATCCTGAACTATCTGGTAGATTTCTTCCTGCGTCAGCTTCTGGCGGTCCATCATCTTCTTGATGAATCCGATGGAGCTCGGTCTTGAGGTCGGGATGATATTTACTGCAATGGGGCAAATTTCTCCCAGCTTCTCACAGCATTCCTGGTACACTCCGACGGTACCTTTTGAGATCATATCGCCGGTCTCAACGACCGCGGTAAGATAACTGTGATCCTTTAACTGCACGCGGTCCCCTTCTCGCACCCCGATTTCTCTTGCATCTTCAGGATTCAGAACAATTTTAAATTTTCCTGCCTTTATTTTAAGCGGTTGGACTTTAAGCTCCATTTTATCGTACCCTTGTTATTATAATCAATATTTGATTAAAAGGCTATCTGGATATTTAGAACTATCGTTTATATACTTTATATGTCTTTTTGTGGGCATCCATATCTCCCTTATTAGAGCTTTTTAAACCAATCCGAACCATTATGAACGATTTAGTACTTTCAGGGATAATGGCATACTTTACAATACAATTAAGACAGTGAGAATGCTTAAGTCCTTGCAGGTTCAACTATGAATTAACGGCGAAAGCCGGATTACGAGGTGAGACTATGAAAATGAGAATCGTAACGCTGGCAGGAATGATCCTGCTTGCAGTGATACTGCCAATAAGTATTGCCGCAGCGAACGCAGACAAGGCATCTGGAGATGGAGCGTCACTTGTTGGCAACGTAGAACCAAATAAGGGTCTAATAGAAATAGCCCCGGATAATCCGTTTTACGAATTAGTATTAGCATGGGAAAGAATAGATGTAACATTCACTCCCGGTGAAAGCGAGAAACTCAGGAAACAAATAGAGCATTTGGAACGGCGGTTAGCTGAAGCCAATGCAGAATTTAATAAGAAAAAGACAGAAGCAGCGAATAAAGCGCTTGAGCACTATCTGGAAGAAGCCACGGATGTCGATGCCAAGATTGCCGGGTATAAAGGAACTGATACAGGAATTCTCAATGCCCGGAATGAGACAAGAAAGCACCAGATTGTCCTGCATGATCTTCTTGAATCCCACCCTAACAATACGGGCCTGGCCAGAGCTTACGACAATAGCCTCAAGCTTGAAGAGAAGTTCAGGCACAAGATAGAGGAAAGGGAAGAAAGAGAAAGCAGAGACCATAAAGAAGAACAGTTAAAAATCAATGCTGAGGTTATCGGCAATGCGACCAACGTTAAAGTCAATCTCGAATTCGAAACCAACAGCACGGACAATAGTACAATAGCACAGGAAATCCTGGATAAGCTCCAGTTGAGTACAGGTAATATCAGCGATATACTGAAACTCGAAGAGGACGAGAAGGAGGATGAGGAGCACACAACTCCTACGCCAACAGTTGCTGTCACTGGCACTACCACAACCACATTGACTGTTACCCCGACACCGGAAATCGATGAGGATTCAAAGGAAAAATTGACCGTCAGAGCCGAAATTGAAAATAATATTTCGGACGTTAAATTTGAATACAAGTTCCAGCTGGATGTAACCAACAGGACAGAGATAGTTGAGGGAATATACCAGAAGCTGTCAGCCCTGAATCTAAGTGAAGTTCTGAATGTCCTGGAAATAAAAGTCAAAGAAGAGAAGGTAAGGCAAAATAAGGTTGAAAAAGGATCCGAAGTGACAAAAGTCGCGAAGAATGAAAAAAGCGAAAATATGGGTCGAACCGGGAAACAGAATAACAAAGAAGAAGACTGATTTGACAGAAGAATAGAACAGATGTGTGAATAGGTGAACTTCACCTATTCTTTTCTTTATTT
>DATCUE010000009.1:0-8166 GCA_036567605.1 Candidatus Methanoperedens sp.
AAGCTTACACTGTGAGGACGGGCGCGCAGGGATTATAGGAGATATCATGAAGGAAATTATCGCCATAATACGAAGGCACAGGCTGCAGGAGACCAAGGCAGGTCTTCTGGGAATTGGAATCCCTGCCCTTACAATGGCAAGTGTGGAAGGCAGGGGCAAACAAAAGGGTCTGCCGGGATGGAATTATGAGCTTGACCCGGCACTTACAGACATTGAAGAAAAGAATACGGGTATCACCATGCGCTTTGTCCCGAAGAGGATGATATATGCAGTGGTCGATGATGAGGATGTCCAGAAAGTGGTTGAGACCATAATAAGAATAAATCAGAGCGGGCACATTGGAGATGGCAGGATTTTCGTGTGCCCTCTGGAGGATGCCATCAGGGTGAGAACAGGAGAGAGCGGCGAACAGGCAATTAGATAAATTCAATGCAAAGCCAGCAAAAAAATAACGGAGCATAAAATGACAACAATATTACCGGAATGTGATATCCCGATACCGCAGCGGAAGCCACACATCGTATGCCATGAACCCGGCAACATGATATTGCCAATGTGCAATGTCCAGACAGTGCCGGGCGACATGACCGAGCGCGGCTGTACGTTCGCGGGGTGCAGGGGCGTGGTAGGCGGTCCTGTGAAGGACGTTATCCAGTTGGTGCACGGTCCTATAGGGTGCGCCTACTATACATGGGGTACGCGCAGGAATCTTTCGGATGTGAAGCTGCACAGGAAGTACTGTTTCAGTACAGACCTGACAGAAGAAAGCGTGATATATGGAGGAGCAAAGAAGCTTTATAATTCCATAATTGAATCGCATGAACTATTCCCCGAAGGCAAAGCCGTGTTCGTTTATTCAACATGCGTGGTCGGGCTTATTGGTGACGATACAGAGGCGATATGCAGGCAGGCGCAGGAAAAAATCGGGATACCGGTAGTGCCTTTCCACTGCGAAGGTTTCAGGGGCGTGAGCCAGTCCCTCGGGCACCACATAGCCAACCGCACGTTGTTTGAGAAAGTGGTGGGAACAGAAGAACCCGAAACCACAACACCCTATGATATGTGTATAATCGGTGAATTCAATATCGACGGCGATGCATGGATAGTCAAACCGCTGTTTGAGAGAATGGGCGTGAGAGTTCTTACCATCTTTACAGGCAACTCACCTTACCATGATCTTCCTGTGATGCACCGCGCCAAGCTTAACATTGTGCAGTGCCAGAGATCCTCAACGTATATTGCCAAGATGATACAGGACAGGTACAATATCCCGTATATCAATGTGTCACTGTTCGGCATGGCACAGACCGCAACGGCTCTTCGTGATGTGGGAAAGTTCTTTCACTTTGAAGAGAACGCAGAAGAAGTGATAGCAGAGGAGCTTGCGAAGTACCAACCCGAGATAGATCACTATAGAAGGAGACTTGAGGGTAAGAAATGCTTCATATACCAGGGAGCTCCGCGCGCCTGGCACTGGATCGAGCCCATGCGGGAGCTGGGTATTGAGACCATCCTTACCGCGACCACGTTTGGTCACAGGGACGACTATGAAAAAATACTGGAGAAGGTAAAGCCCGGACATATCTGCATAGACAATCCAAATGCACTTGAGATAGAGGAATATCTTGTCAGGATGAAACCCGATTTCTTTATCGCCGGATTGAAGGAAAAATACCTTACATACAAGCTTGGCATACCGTTTATCAACGGTCATTCCTACGAAGAAGGACCTTATGCGGGCTTTGAGGGATTCGTGAACTTTGCCAGGGACATTGATGTTGCCGTGAACAGCCCGGTATGGAAGTTCATCGGACGGCCTCTAGAGGTGATGTAAATGGCAAGGAGTGTAACTATCAACCCTCCAAAGATGTGCCAGCCCATGGGCGCCATACTGGCGTATATGGGAGTTCACGGCTGCGTTCCGCTTGTACACGGTTCCCAGGGATGCAGCACATACCCGCGCTACAATATCGCACGGCACTTTCGTGAATCTGCAGAAGTTGCAGTCTCCTCGCTATCTGAGGATGCTGCCGTTTACGGTGGAGCCAGGAACCTGACACAGGCGATAAAGAACGTGAAGTCAAGAATCAATCCGGCCCTTATCGGTATATGCACTACATGCATGAGCGAGACCATAGGAGATGACGTGAAACTGATATCAAAGAACTCACTTGCGCCCGGCGATGCCGTGAAGATAATCCCGGCGTCTACCCCAAGCTATGTGGGGACACATCTTACAGGCTATGATAATGCACTGCGAGCGCTTGTGGAAACGCTTGCCGCAAAGGGTGAACCCAACCACAAAATAAACATAATCACAGGCATAATCAATCCCGGCGACATCAGGGAGATAAAGAACATGCTTCGCATCATGAATGTAAAGATCATGTTCCTGTCCGATATCTCAGAGACGCTTGATTCTCCCATCCTTCCGGGGGGACATAAACCCCTGCTGCCTGACGGCGGAACATATCCTTCCGAAATCGCGGACTGTGCAAATTCACTTGGTACTGTTTCGATTTGCAGGACTGCGGGTTCTGCTGCAATATATCTGAAGAACAAGTTCAACGTGCCGGACGTGCTTGATCCGGCGCCCATAGGCGTTGCGAATACTGACAGGTTCGTGCAGAACATCGCCAGGTTAAGCGGCGCTGTAATCCCGGATGAGATAAAGAAGGAGCGCGGGCGGCTTATCGACAGCATGGTGGACGTGCATCACTACATGTTCGGCCGCAAGGTCGCAATATTCGGTGATCCCGATCTTGTGTCTGCTATTGTGCGGTTTTGTGCAGAAGCTGGCATGGATCCCACTGTTGCAATGACGGCTACGAAGCATAAAGACTTTACGCCCGACATAAAGGCGGTAAACGCCGAATATAAGACGGATACGCAGATCCTCGAAGGCACAGACCTGTATGAATTCCATGAAGTCATGAAAACCCGCGGCGCAGAACTGATACTTGGGAACTCGAAGGGCAAGGACATGGCGGATGATGAGAATGTTCCCCTGGTACGCTTCGGGTTCCCCGTGTACGATCGCGTTGGTGTGTATCGCTATTCCATCATGGGATATAACGGCTCGATATACCTGCTTGACCAGATGACAAACGCCATACTGGGACATAAGTATGATCCCAACAAGCTGCACCAGTGAGGAGAAATCATGGAATATATTACCGGAATAACAGCTTCTGGCAGAAGCTGGATTCAGACCTTTGTGATGAGAAGTAACATAAACGACTGCGGATGCTGCGGAAAGTGCTTCAAGATATGCGGGCGCGGAGTATTCGAGTACATCGATCATCCCAATGCCGATGACCTCTGCGGCGCCAAGGTAATGACTGTCGCGCATCCTGAGAACTGCATAGGCTGCGGTGCTTGCGCGCGTGGATGCCCGAAAAAGAATATTGTTTGTGAGCCGAAGGTAAGGGTCGAGTGAGATGTCTGGGAAAAAAGGCGCAGTGGAAAACCGCAGATGAACGCGGATAAACGCGGATACCGGCCTAACAAATCTGTGTCCATCTGCGTTTATCTGCGGTTAATTTACATCGAAATGAAAAGAGGAAAATAACAATGTCAAAAATAAGCCACATCCTCCTGAAAAACCCGGTGGTTGTTCCTATCGGGACAACACTTGTTGAGGCTACACAGCTTATGAAGAGGGATAAAATTACAAGCGTGCTTATCAGTAAAAATGGCCGGCTTGCAGGCATTATCTCAGTGGAGGATATCATTGGCAGAGTGGCTGCTAAGACCAGCTTGGATATTGCAGTGGATGAAGTAATGCATTCACCTGAATTAACTATTGGTTCAGATAAATGGCTCATGGACGCCGTCTGGATGTTCGAGAGCAGCAAGTCTTCCCATATAGCAGTGGTCGAAAACGGAGAGAGAATAGGCATTATCAGGGCTGACGATATACTGCATACATATAGGTTTAATAAAAATGATATCTGAACAAATATGAGAGAATCAATAACATAAAAATGCGGTTCTTAAAACCCGATAAAAAGAGGAAAAACGAATGAAAATCCATTCACTTGAACATGAACCCTTCGAAGGCCTTGCAAACATCGAAGTCTGGGCAAAGAACAGAGGCTACACCATTTCAAGAACGCTGCTCTTCAACAACGAAGAACTCCCCGATATCGATGACTTCGACTGGCTGGTCATAATGGGAGGCTCGATGAACATCTACGAGGAAGAAAAATATCCATGGCTTGCGCCGGAGAAGGATTTTATAGCTGAAGCTATTGCAGGCAAAAAAATCGTCCTGGGAATATGCCTCGGCTCTCAATTGATCGCAGATATCCTTGGCGGCAGGGTAGGCAAGAATAAATACAAGGAAATCGGCTGGTTCCCGGTTTCATTGACAAAAGAAGCGAGGAACTCTCACATCTTCAATAATCTTCCCGGCACATTCGTCACCTTCCACTGGCACGGCGACACGTTCAGGATACCCCCCGGCGCCACGCGAATTGCAGAAAGCGAGGGATGTGCGAACCAGGCATTCGAGTGTGGACGCGTGATAGGATTGCAGTTTCATATAGAATATTCCATTGAGAGCATCAGCAGCATGTTCCAGAACTGCAAAGATGACATCGTGGATGGGAAATACATACAGAAGCCTGAGGAAATCGTATCGCAGAACAGTAATGTGGCAAAAACACAAGGTCTGTTGAATTTGTTGCTGGATAATATTGAAAGGGAGTGCGCCTAGCCGGCTATATGGATGAAATAATCCTTCTTTCCATCCTTATCTTCGCAGCAGGGCTGCTCTACTCATCTGTTGGGCATGCAGGGGCCTCAGGTTATCTGGCAGTAATGGCGTTATTCGGGCTTGCCCCCGAAGTAATGAAACCAACGGCTCTCCTTCTTAACATTCTCGTCGCTTCCATCGCTGCCGTGCAATTCCACAGGGCGGGCTATTTCTCGTGGAATGTCTTCTGGCCATTTGCCGTGAGTTCGATTCCTTTTGCGTTTATCGGAGGGGCTTTATCTCTTCCGGGTTCTTTCTACGAACAGGTACTTGGCATTATCCTGTTGTTCGCAGCGTATCGACTTTTCCAGAGCAGGCAATCGGCGGTCACAGATTCCGTAAAACCCGTTCCTGTTCCATGGGCCGTGCTTTCCGGGGCAGGGATAGGGCTATTATCGGGAGCAGTCGGCGTGGGAGGGGGTATCTTCCTGAGCCCCCTGCTCCTGTTCATGGGCTGGGCAAGAACAAAACAGACTGCCGGGGTCTCTGCTGCTTTTATCCTTGTGAACTCCATAGCCGGTATCGCAGGACATCTGGCAAGCATGAAGTTCCTGCCGGATGCCATATACCCGTGGGCATTTGCCGCAGTGCTTGGCGGGATAATCGGTTCAAGTCTTGGCAGTCGCAGGTTTATGAATGCAACACTCTACCGTCTTCTTGCAGTAGTCCTCATTATCGCAGGCGCAAAACTCATGTTTGTGTGAACGATGGATTTCCCTTGAAAACATCCTGGGTAACACCTTACAACCGTTCGCACCATAAAAAAATCC
The DNA here is from genome assembly GCA_036567605.1 of Candidatus Methanoperedens sp. Lineage (GTDB taxonomy): Archaea > Halobacteriota > Methanosarcinia > Methanosarcinales > Methanoperedenaceae > Methanoperedens. The sequence continues at coordinate 5,530 of DATCUE010000009.1, forward strand.
GGGTTATGAAGACCTCAGCATTCAGAAAAAAATAGTCACAATATGCTATATTTGAATTTAGTCTGAAATCACGGATACGAAATTTGCGCGCATCCGTGTCGTCTGTGTCCGTGTGCCATAACAGGCGCAGCACATTTATCACACTTTATATATTAATTCCCCCGGCGCCAATATGCCCCCGGGCGTGAGCAATCTATCGAGGTGACCGGATATCCTGATGTGATCCTGAGTGAGAAAACATACTTGGTTTTGAAGGTCTTTGATTTTTTCGTTCTTCGCGCGGCTCAATTCTTCCAAGCTCTCAATTTTTGCTTCCAATATACAGAGCGGTGCTCATGCGATCTGTTCGCTCCTGTACGCCTCTAACTTGTCTTTTTTCTTTTTAACATACGCTTTCATGGCGCTTTCATGGATCAAGTACAATGATATTGCCTTTTCCATTTCTTCCCCTAATTTCCCGCGTAATTTTCCATGTTTTTCAAGAACATATTTTTTAAAAATCTTTTCCAATTCGGGTGAAATCTCTATATTCATCAGGAAATACTTAATTTATAACATTAAGTAGTTAACTATTCAAATAGTAAAACTGCGGCACTTTCCGATTCGCCTGTGTTCAGGACCGAGACTGCCGGAACTCCGCACGGCACTTCGCGGCGCGCTTTTTGTTCTCTTGATGCAGGAGCGGAGGGGCACGGTGGGGTTTGGAGCATGTGGGGGGCTGGGGTTTGTGGTTTTATGGGAGTTAGTTCAGGCGTATCCTGTTGTTCTGGCCAAGAATCACTGAAGGGATTATATATCATGTATTTATATTAATAATTCCATCTGGCATCCCGTCGAATTTATGGTTAACTGGAAAAATCTGGATTTAGAGATTCATGAACATGCTTACAAACACGGGATAAAAGATTATGAAATTGAGCAGATTTTTAAAAGCAAGATTTATAAAAGAAAAATTTATGTCAATAAAGAATTGCGATATCAGATTATTGGGCTGGCTTTTGGAAGATTGATCATGGTCATTGCTGCAAAATCTGGAAGCAATGGACTGAAAATATTGAGTGCAAGACCTGCACCTGAATACAAAGAGATATATGATGACAAAGCAAAGTGAATATTATGAAGATCAAGAGATATGAAGTAAAAGATGAGGATGAACTTCTCAAGCTTATCGAAGATGACCCTGATAAATTAAAAGGCTGGGAAGGTCCGATTGAAACACATTTGAGGTCAGTTCGATATCCTCCCAAGAAGTCAAAGGGGAAAGTACGCGCGAAAGGTAAGTAACCTTTTTAATAATCTAATAATGCAGACCTTTCTTGTTCACATACTGTTTTTGGAGGGGGGCGCCACACATTTATTATTCTTTAAATATTAATCCCCCGGCGCCGATATTCTCCCGGGCAACCGCTTCACATCAGAATTAAAGCATACAGATGGCCGGAACGCCGCATCATACCGGGGTGCCTTCCGGTTCGCCTGTGTTCAGTATCGAGGCTGCCGGGGCATTCCGCGGGTACGCTTTCCGTTCTCTTGATGCAGGGGCGAAGAGGCACGGTGGGGTTTGAGCATGTGGGGGGCTGAGGTTTGCGTTTTTAGGGAGGATTTTCTGAGTATTTGATAATCATAGTAGCGGTCTATGTGCCTCTAAGAGCAAATAACGAGCAATCCTCAGCGGTACTATATTTAAATTCACGCGCTTCCTGATTTCAAGAAGTAAAAGATTTAATAATTAATAAAGGTATAGAAGTATTTATGGAAAGAACTATTACCATTTCGGATGATGTTTATAAAGAACTTTTAAGAATGAGGAGCAACAGGAGTTTTTCAGAGATACTTGGTGAAATGATCTGGAGGAAGGGAAACTTTAAAACGCTTGAAATCGGATTTGGGACCCGGGATAGTAAGGAAAAGGAAATACTTAAAACCGAAATCAAAAAAGTTGAAGAGGAATTCCAGAAATGGATTTAATCCTTGACACAAGCATAATTATAGAGATATTCGGTGGCAATAAAAGGGTTCGTGAACATCTAAAAAATCTTGGAGATAAGGTATTTGGTATAACTTCCGTGACGGAATTTGAATTGTTCTGTGTTGATTTGAAAGAAAAGGAAGCAATAATGCTGGATAGCATTGAAGCATGTGATTTTGATAAAAAGGCTGGTAGAATCGGTGGATATATTTTTAAGGATTTGAAGAAGGCGGGAAAGATGCCAAAGATAAAAGACATGCTGATTGCAGCAACATGTATAGCCAATAATAAAAAGCTGATAACAGGCGATGCTGATTTTGAGGCTTTTAGGAAATACGGATTGGAAGTGGAAATTATCTGAGGTCACAGGTTATTGGAAATGTCATGGAAATAATGGATGATGCAGAAACAAGGATCAAGGGGATAGAAGCATTAAAACCAAGCTCTTGGTTCATCCGCAGCCTTCCGATTTCTCACACTCCTTCATCGCAAGCCTGCTGATTATGTGGAGATTTCCAGACACCTTTATGAGGGGAAAAGTGTAGATGAGATATTCGAGAGGGCAAAGAAGCACTGGAATAGATAGTTGCGCCAATTCGTGACCGGAATATCGCATCATCCCGATGCGATTTCCGGTTCGCCTGTGTTCAGTATCGAGGCTGCCGGGG
>DATCUE010000010.1:0-2974 GCA_036567605.1 Candidatus Methanoperedens sp.
TGAGACCTTTATCGCCGGGATACTGAAAGAACATGGGTTTAAAACAATGCTTCGCACAAGACTTATGGGTAAGTGCGCAGAACACGAAATCGATGTAATAGCCACCGATACCAGCGGCAAACGCTTCATCATCGAGTGCAAATTCCATAATTATCCCGGTACCTATATCGATTTGAAGGAAGCGCTTTATACATACGCACGGCTATTGGACTTGAATAACGGGAACAATTCTTTTGACGGTGCGTGGCTTTCATGCAATACGAAAGCATCAGCCGAGGCACGGAAATATGCCGGGTGCATGAATATCAGGCTTCTTTGCTGGAGGCATCCCGGAGATGGAAGCCTCGAGAAATTGATAACTGAGAAAAATCTGTATCCCATAACGATTTTACAGTCAGCCGGGCCTGATGTCATCAAACGGTTTTCAAAAGCAGGATACATGCTGATAAAAGACCTGCTTCAAGAGGATTTCAGGGATATAGGAAGGAAGACCGGGTTAAAAGATCAAAAAATCAGGCAACTGGTGAATGAAGCCCGGGAAATCTGCTGTTAGGTCTGGATGCGATTCAGATGTCTGAAGTTTTTCAAAATTTAAACCAAAAACAGCATTAAGACTCGAGACCTTTCTTAAAGAAGTGATTCCCCATGCAGGACAAAAATAATGAAATGATGAAGGTGTTTTTTTTCATGTTCATATTTTTTGCAGTCCTGGGATTGGCCATTTTTTGGCTGACTTATAAGTAAATAAGATTAATTCCAGATACATTTATCAGCCCCGCCACCGCCTGAATCCGGGTGTTATTTGTGATGCAGGCTTATGATTTTTTCAATTTGTATCTGGCATAAGCAACCACATTTTCTTCTATGAAACCGGGTGCTTCCACGGGCTCGATTCCCCTGCTCTGCAATTCCTCTGCTGCGCCTCCTCCTATCCTGCTGCAAAGCACAGCATCGCAGTCGTTGATGAGGGAGACACTTTTTTCCAGTACATCGTCCGCATGACCGCCGTATTCAATAGAGCCGCATGCCGGGCGGTTCTCTCTTACTTCAAGGACTTTGATTTCCTCTCCATCCGATTCTACAATAACAAATCTTCTTGCCTTACCGAAATGCTGGTTAATGACCTTGTCATCGCTTGTGGCGATCGCCATCTTCAGGCTTTTTTTCATTTCCGTCCCCCTATACCAGCGGTCTTGGCTGCTTCTCATCGGGTAGAACCGGAAGTTTCATTGTGTTCACCAGTATGGGATCCCTGACTTCTTTTGCCCGCTCAAGCAGTAGTTCCCTTCCTCTTCTTGTGATCGCAAAAATGGGTACGGCAGTGCCGAACTGCGCTATCGTCTTACCTGCCACGCCTGCGCGGATCCATTTTGAAGTGCAGCCTGTGGCCATATCAACAAGTTCGATGAATTCTTTTGCCTCGTTATCAGGCATGCCAGTAGCATGCACACCGAACGCTATTATTTCCTTGCCGCTCTCCTTTTCGATATTCCTTATTTCTTTAAGATCACTGAGGGATGCCACGGATACTCCTATCTTCCTGTATCCAAGCTCGATGGCTTTCTGTACCCCGCGCACCTGGTCTATCGCGGCTGTATCCGGGTCAAGAACAACGCCTCCTGCAGCCTGTATTCTTTCGATGAGCCTTTTTATCGGTGATGTTTCTGTCAGCCCTGATATGCGCGATCCCATGCCCTGGCACAGCCTGGGATTGCCTGTGATTACCGTACCCGCACCGTCACAGACCGTTATTGTGGTATCCAGAAGTCCCCGGCGAAGGGCGGTCATGAAAGTTTCACTCGCCCCAAAACCCACGAATATCTCCATCTCAAGTTCGCGGTTCTCCGTGAACATACCGAAGTCCCTCATCCTGAACTCCACATTCTCCTTTGCCGTCTTCGGGGTGAACTTCTTTATTCCCCTGACCTTATCAAATATGGGACAATACTCGGTCATTGGCACCCCAACCTCAATGACCTTCCCGTTCTCTACAACAACCCGTGTTCTGCCCTGAAGTTCCATAACATGACGAGATTTTGGCATATTTTGCCTCCATGATATTATGAATATGTAGTCGCTACATGCTTTTAATGACTGGCTTCTCGGCAAACTGGTTAAGAATGAGGCAAGTTTTGCCTCATCTCTGTGTTCTCTGCGCCTTTGCGGCTAATATTTTATGCCAAACCAGGCTATTTCACATTCCCTAATTAGAGAGCGGTATATCTATCAAATAAGCAATATAAATCTGCACCCCGAGGATAATGACAAATGTCAGTAGGAGAAAAAAAATGTCAATTGCTCCCATTTTTTTCTTGCCCACATAAACCTGCGCATCAACGTTATACCCCCGGCAGAGCATGCTCTGGTACGTCCGCTCGCCCTGCTCGTATGAACGGATGAATAGTGAACTGATGGTGTAGCCTACCTGTTCCAGGGTCCATCTGCGCGGCACTTTTTTATTTCCCAGGTCAAAGCATCTTGTCTTCTGCGCGGTCCGAATCCGTCCGAGAATATTCCAGAAAACAAAGAGATAGCGTACCATCATTGTAAAAAGAAGGGCAAGTTCGCGTGGCATCCCAAGGCGCCGCGCCGAGGCGACAAGTTCGCTCATGGATGTCGTGGAAGAAAGAAGTATCACAGCGGTTATGCAGACAAGGAATTTTGCAAATATGATTGCACCAAAAAGTGTGCCCTCACTTGTTATCTCAAGCCCCATAGGCAGGGTGTACAGCACCGTAAAATCCGAAGTGAACGGCTGTCTCAGGAAAGGCTGGAAAACCGCTACGCCAAAACCAAAAGGAAGGGCCATGGCAAACCTGAGGGCAATATATGAGAACTCAAGTCTGGCAAGCAGGATAAGAATTATGAGATATGCTTCAAGCAGTGCAAGTTTTGGGAAATCAATTACATCCATACGCGGAAGGGCGACGGCGTAAACTATGATCACAAGTGCCGCAAGGATCTTGATCCTCCC
>DATCUE010000011.1:0-9889 GCA_036567605.1 Candidatus Methanoperedens sp.
CTGTCACTGACTGGTTAACCGTGATATTGAACTTCCTCGTTGCTCCTGTTGTATCGTAAACCGGTGATTCCGGAGAATAAGCGATTATAGCAGGACCTGTTGGAGGTTCGGTCACGATCCAGTCCCAGGTCTGCATTGCAATGCCGTTGACATTTGTCGCAACCGCGGTCACATTCCAGGAACCGATTGATGCATTGGAAATATATGCAGAATCTGTAACAGCCGTATCATATCCGACCTGGGCACCATTGATATACCAGGTAACATCGACCGTCTGGTTGACCGTGATATTGAATGTTCTCGCTGCCCCGGCGATGTCATAAACAGGCGATACCGGAGAATATGCAGTTATTGCGGGTCCTGTAGGGCCTGCAGGGGCATCCGTGCATATGTCATCAACCAGGAAAAAGTTTCCATTATCATGTATCCTGATATACGAGATCTCTGGCGAACTGACATTCAGGGTCAATCTGGTCATCCACCCGGTATCCGCGTTCGGACCTGTAACCGCGCTGTCGAGTATATCACCATTTGCATTTAAGGCCTCCAGGGTTAGCCCTGATTCCGTACTTGTCAAAATACTGAAATAAGATGCCGTTCCATAGGTAAAGTCAATTCGTCCCCATGACTGATAAGGGCCGAGCCATGTCCATTTATAACCGTCGCTTATGTAGATCCCAAATGGCCATGGGCCATTATAGTTTCCTGTAGCGAAGTCCCCGATTATCCAGTCATTTCCGTCCGTGTTTCGAAACTGCAGCCCCGGAATGGTACTGGCTATTGGATCGCCGTCATTTCCGCTTTCAAAATCCATGAACCTGTAATTGCAGGGGTTGGTTGTGAAACCGTATTCTGCGGTTCCTGCTCCTGCCGTCTCCGCAAAAGTTGAAAAAATCACAATACTTAAAAATATAAGATTTTTAAGCACTGCAATGCCTTTCATGACGTAAGTTCTCATTTTATCACCGCCGTCCTGCCAGTGACTATCGGCCAAGTGTGCTGAGAAATCATCGATTAGTTACAATATCTAAAATCGTTGATTTACTTCCAATCACTTAGATATTATCACGAACTCGATATCGGATTTGACACAATTTTGCCGAGTCCTGGTAATCAATGTGAAAACCTCATCCTATTTATAATTTTCTTGATGATTATTATAATCATTATAATAAATTATAATGATATTTTATAGAATCAATCTTATTCCAATTTTTAGCTAAGGGTTGCCACAACATCATTTCGCGTGATGTACATGTACATAACTGTTGTACCAGCACCGATATCGGTGTTGAGGTTTTTCAACGCTTCGTCAAAATGCATTTTTTGATTTTCCTCCAGGTCAAACTTTTTGCCTACCATGGCACCGTAAACCTGTGCATTTTGTTTGATATGAATTTCGGCCTCGGTAGACCATATAAAGCCATAAAAGAAAGCATTATTATTGATATTAATGTCCTGGGGATCTGAACTTATAATCTGGAAAAGAGAAGACTTTCCATTATTGTTATTATTTATTTCTACTAAGTTTCTTATGTCAATTGGTTTGTTCAAATATATTCTTACAGGATTATTACCGATTATAGTAATATTCGAATTCTGGCTAAAGTTAAGCGTGGTTTCTGCTGCGATATTAATCGGGCCTGAAGTAGTATCGAACTTAAGAATATTATTATTCGGTATATCGAAGAAATCAATATAATAGTATTTGCCTCCTATGCCACCAAACATTGTACAGGTATCACTTATCCAACCAGAAGCTGTACCATCCAGTGTTGCATTTCCCGGACCATCCAAGCAGGCCGAATCAATATTATCGTTGGTGGCCTTATATTCATTTATCCTGCTCTGCACGAGGTTTGTCACACTTCGCAGACTTATTCCCGTGACCGCAGATGATTTATTTCCAACAACAGTAACTGCGCCAAAAGACTTGGCATATGCATCTTTTTTTATCGTCCCCTCTCCTGTTATATCTCCTCCGGTCAATGCGCTTCCATTCACTATCGCAAATTTATCAATCTCGATTTTTTTGCTCGCATAGATGCTTCCGTTACCTGATTTGGTTGAACTGTACGGCCCGTTGGTGGAATTATAGCTATCTATCTCCCCATGCTTATCAATTTCTATCTCATCAGATGCCAGCGCACCGTACGTGAAGTTGGTGATGGGGGGTGGGGTAACGAGGGTCACTGTAACTTTCTTTTCATCGGGTATCGTGTCGACTTTCACCAGGGAAACGCTCTGGAAATAGTCTGCCCACGCATCATAATACTCGCTTTTTATCGTGATAACAACATCCGTTACATTCTCAGAAATCGGGTTCTGGTAAGTGGCATTTGGATATATCATGGCCTCTCCTATCTTTTCGAACTTGAGAGAAGCGGTTCCCTTTCCTGATATCGAGGAGTTCCCGGAGATATTTACCACCGGGAAAGTCAGGGTAATCCCGTTATAATTGAACTCCGGCGGAGAAAGCATCACGCTGCCTTCCGGGTATTTGCTGAAGACCCCCCCGCCTTCATATGCGACCTCCCGGTCTCCGATCCTGTAAACTATTTTTCCCATCGGTATTGAAATATTGACGACTGTGCCTGTGCCGTTCTTGAGGGCAAAGGTGATATAACCTTCATCTGATGACGGATCGCCCGGTTCTGGATTGGACACTACAGATATGGAACCACCGCCTGCATCAATATTAACGACTTGAAGCGGCGTCGATCCAAGTGCGACTTTGCTTGCACGGGAATCAAAAACCGTATATGCCTGCTCTATATTCCTGACTTTTGCCATTTCCTGCATATTATAGATCGATGGAACGCCGACCAAGGTTATCATGGCTATTCCGGTAATTGTCAGACCAAGTATTATTATATGCCCTATTACTTCGACTTCCGCTTTTTCAGATTTCAGGGACATTATTCCATCTCCGTATATATCTCAGTATTAAGTATATATACATCCAGATTTTTGGATGTATTAAGCACAGCAGTATACGTATCACCCGCTGAACTGCTCATTTTCCATCCCATTTCATTTATATTCTCAAAGTAATCCTGCCATCCCTCAGTGTAATCGCTTTTAATCGTTATTGTAATGTTGCTCATATTGTTATAGGAATTGACCCTGGGGACCCCTTCTGCCCTGATCCTGGCCATTCCGGTGCCGCCCATACTGGAATTGCCGCTTATGCTTACAACAGGTATGACAATCACTTCGCTCTGGTTGTTGATTAAAGGCCTGTAAGCATTAAGAGTTACACCCGATGGATATTTTACCCATACTCCTGTGCCTTCATATGCAACTACTGTATCTCCAATGGAATTTTTGATACTGCCCATTGAGGAATCAATAAGTGTTATTTCCTTATTGGTTGAATTTGTTGCATTTATTTTAATGGAACTATCCATATTAACATTCAGGCTTCCACCGTACATCTTCAATTCCACGCTTTTAGAAGGTGATTGCCCGAGCGCTACTTTATTGAGGCTCTCCGCCATGACAACAAAACTCAACCTTGTATTCTCCACATACCTTGTCTCCTGGGCGCTCTTCAAGACGGGATAGCCCGCAAGCCCGATAATACTTAGGGAAAGTAAAAGGATTCCGAGGATTGTGACAAAATCCACTACTTCTGCCACTGCATCCTGGGATTTCAGCAAATATTCATAATTTAATATTTCTGAAGGTATCATAGATAAAATAGAATGTATCATACATAGTATTTATAATCTTTCATAATCATCATGGTAATGAAATATTAAACATTTTTCATTCAAAATCAACGCTGTTGCTGGTTTTATTATAATAAAGTCTATAGTTTTCAGCACCACTATATAATTTTCTTGGTATAATATTCATAGAAATATTGAAAGGAACCATTATTTTTGCCCCGTTATCAGCTTCCAGATTAATCAGATCCGGCGAGCCGGTTATATTGATCACATAAGTTCTGCCTGCTATTGTTTCAGGAATCGAGATATCATAATCAAGTGAGTTAATTGTACCGCCTATGGAATTTGTTTGATTTACAAGCATGTCCATGGTCGTTATTTTTATGGCGAGCCCGTTCCCAAGAATTTTAAAACTTTCCTGCATGGCTGACTTTTCAGTGTGATTGGAGAGAGAATAGAAGGAGATTATCAGCGCTGAAAAAACAATAACGGTAACAGCGAACATGAGTATGAATCCAATCGAAATGGAGACAGCTTCATCATTTTTGAGCATTCTCTTGAATTTCATATCATCACCATGGGACTGAAACAGGAACTGTAATATTTGCACGCATCCTGCCTGTCGAAAACGTTAAGGTGACATTCAGGATGTAATCACGTGACCGAATAAAGTTTCTGTTGTAGGTTGTATTGCCTGTGATGTTGTAATTCCCGGAAGCACTGGAACCGTTTACAAACATAATCATATAAGGGGATGTTATATTTGCATTTATCTGGTTGCTGTCAATTGTCCTGATTTCCTTCGATGTAAAGTTTATTTGCCATGTTTTTGTTGCGTTCGTAACATTTATTATGAAAGTCTGGGTAATTGATGAAATGTTGATTGTTATTGTCGAATTTTTTACGTTTTCTATCACTGTCCAGTTCGATGGGCCATAGATTGTCCCGTTCTCTGTGAAATTGGCGAAACTGCCGGTGTTGATGTTATCCACGTTCCAGCTTACATTCACGCCTTCCCCGTGCAGCGCGTAGATTTTTGATAGATTGCTATTGAAAATTTTCACCTGCTTGGTTAAATTGGCGGCTATGTTCCCGCCGGCCTTATTTGCTGTCCGGTATGCGCTTCTTGTCTCATCTTTTGTGATCTGTATCATGTTTATTATCTCATTCTTTGAAGGCTCGCTCCCGGCTCCTGTCGCAGTATTGATTTCAAAAATAATGCTGTTCAATATTACCGTTGTAATCACCAGGCCGATAGCTATAATGAACCCGGCAAGCAACATAAATTGAGCATCCCTGTTGTTTGTTATTCCCATCATGTTCTCCACAATATAAGTCTAACATCGACTATGTTGAATGGATCGGATAAAGGGTCCATTTTTTTAATCGTATAATTGCTAAGGGAGAGACCGCTCAAGTCGGACATCTGGAGGACGATCTTCCTTGAAACTATCACTGCATTATTGGAGGGGACGCCCGCATAAATCCACTCAACAGAAGTTGAAGGCACAACAGAATTATTCACACGGATAAGGTACCCCAGTTCGACTTTATGGGCAATGCCCTGCCTTATTAAAGTGTTGTTCAGGAGGTCTGTCAAGTTATTCGTGAGAGGAGGATTTTGTGAGGTCGTGCTATTTGAGTTTTCGATATACTTTGTGCCGTTCCACAGGTATTGCCTGCCGTCCCATTTTATGATATCATTCTTAAGTCTTGAGTTGTAGCCGGGTTCTGCATAGTCCAATGTGTTTAAAATATCCTGCCCGATGGCAGCAAGCTCGGATTCTATATGTACATTTGCTGTGGAAGAGGTAAGGGGTGTCATTGAGGTTGCATCTATGGCGTATATGATTACAAGGAGCAGGAGAGTTGCCGCAGCCACTCCTTCCAGCGTATGAAGCTGGGCTTTTTCATCCTTCAGGAAGAAATTAGTGCGCATTACCACACCCTTACTGAAACTAGGGCTGTTTCATTATAACCTGTAGAAGTATTTATGATTTTTACGATGCGCGCTGCCTGGCCGATATTCAAATTATCAGGAAGCACAGGGCCGCTCTGGTTCACCGGATTATTCGGATTGTTATACATCGCAATAGATAAATTGAGGTCAAAAAAAGTATCACTGCTCAAGAGGCCCACTTCACGAAGCGCATTGTTGTAGGCAGTCAGGTCTGCGTGATTTAGCCTTGTGTTATTAAAGTTATATAATTTTCCCTGGTCAATGAGATCCGAAGAATCCTGCTTATCTGCAGCAAGCAAACGCTCAACCAGCACAGTGCTTGCCCTGTCTGCTGCCAGCGTAACCTCATCCGAGGCCGACTGGAAGGGTATAAATAAAGAATACATGAACTGGAACACAAAAGCGACAGTAAGGAGAAAAATACCCATCCCTGCAATATAATCTATGGTTATCTGGCCTGTTTCCCCGTTTACAGCTTCGTCGTATATAAAGAAAATCATAGACAATACAAAGGATTAGTTAATATTTACTTATTTATAAACATTATCATAATCATAATGTACATTGTACCAAACTATAGCCTGAAATGAAAAAGACCCGAATAAACAAAGCTTTTAGTCTTTCCAGTCATTTTACAGTCCATGCTTGCAGCCAGGGCTGAAGGGATATACAAATATTATAAAGACAGGCTTCTCGGTAAAAAAGAGGTTTTGAAGAACGTCTCCCTTGATATAGAAGAAGGCGAGATATTCGGCATCCTCGGCCCGAACGGCGCAGGCAAGACGACACTTATATCGATTCTTTCAACGCTCACCATACCCGACCGCGGAAGAGTAGAGGTCTTCGGGCTCGACGCACTGAACGAAGCAAACAGAGTGAAGAGCATTGTTAACGTCAGCAGCGGGAACCCGAATTTTCCATGGAGCCTTACCGTCTGTGAGAACCTCCGTTATTTCGGGATGCTTTACGGATTGAAAAATAAGGAAGAAGCGATAAGGGACGTTATTGACATGCTGGAACTCTGGCCTTTTATAAACGTCAGGTTCGATTCCCTCTCCACCGGCACGAAGCAGCGCCTCTCGCTTGCCAAAGCCCTGCTGAACCGGCCGCGCCTCCTTTTTCTTGACGAACCGACAGTCGGCCTCGATCCCGATATGGCGATAAAGATCCGCAAACTTATCAAACATATCCACGAAGAAAAAGGTATCACGATAGTCCTCACGACCCATTATATGAAGGAAGCAGAGCAGCTCTGCGATCGCATAGCGTTCCTCAAGAAAGGCGAGATAATAGCAAATGCATCTCCGGGCGAGCTGAAAAAGCAGATGAAGCTCGGTGAGGCTATAATAATCAATTACGAAGGAGAGTTCGATATTGCAGTATTAAGGGATATCCCGCAGATACTTGACATCATAGATGATAAGGGTAAAATAAAGATCGTGGCTGAGAATGTTGAATGCATTATTGATGCCGTGTTGAAAAAGTTCTGTGACTTGCACATAAAGAACATTGAGATTTCCCAGCCCAATCTTGAGGATGTTTTCCTCAAACTTGCACGTTGATACTGACGGAGCCATAAAAAATGATATTTATCAGTACTTCCATTAAATTCTAAAAAGTATGCAGGCAGGTAATATGATCTTAGGAGACATAATCAGGGTGGATGACGCCAATACGTATCTTGTAAAAATTCCTCCCGACGCCCAGAAAGAAAGGATCGGCAGGTTTGTAAAAATAAGGCGGGGAAACAGGAGCATAATCGGTGTTATAAAAAACATCACGCATTCAATACGCGAAGACCTGATACCCTATATAGAACCCGGCATGCAGCCAAAGTATGCGCCTTTTAACGAGGATTTCAGGGAAAGTTATTATGTTATTCACGGCATCGGTGTCATTAGTGAAGGTATAGTAAATTATGAAATCGACTCTCCGCCTGATGTCAGGGAGAGTATTGAAACCTTAAGTCCTGAAGAATTAAGGGAATTCCATACCATCAACAACAAGCCCAGCATAGCATATTTCAATTCGCACGGGGATTCACTTGATAAAAAAGTCCTCCTCGGGATGATCGGGCAGGTCGAAGCCCAGTATCCGGAATGCGCCGGGATGCTGAAACTGGTCAGGAAATATGTCGGGAGGAAAAAATGATCGGGACTGTAAGTTGTAGTGACGATGAAGGATTCACCTTTATCTCGGCCGAGAGACTGCCGAGAGGGATGTTCGTAAGTTATGCAGATGCGGGAAAAAAAATCCTGTGCAGGGTAAGACACGCTGAGCCTTTGAACAGGTTTCCGGAAGAATTCCTGATGGATGTGAGGCTTGAAGCGGATGATATCGCGGGATTTTGCGGGCTTGACCCCCAGGATTTTAGGTATTTTTCCTACTCTGCATCCGTGATAGGCTATTTTGACAGCGCAATGGACGAGTTCATAAATCCCAGGACAAACCCACCCTGCGGGAAAAAAATCGAACGCGCAGGCAAAAATATCCTGAAAGACATAAGCAAAATACAGGAAGGGGGAAGGGGCTCGGCATTTATGGGAACCGTTCTCGGGGAGGATAGCGGGATAGTTCTTTCGGTGAGAGATATAGTAAGCCAGCATGTATCAGTCATTGCGTCCACAGGCGCCGGGAAATCGTATACTGTGGGAGTCCTTGTCGAAGAACTGCTCAAGCCATATAATATGGCGCCGGTGTTGATCTTTGATCCTCACGGCGAATATTCTTCGCTTGGTGAAATATCGAACATGCCTGATTTCGTTACTCCTTCTTACCGCCCTAAAGTCAAAACTGTCAGGCCGGATAACATCAAGATACGGATAAGCGACCTTCTGGTAAGCGACTTTATCAGCATAATGGATGACGGCACAATGTCTGATAAGATGAAGACGCTCTTCCGGTCGGCCTTCCACAATCTTAAGAATAATAAAAAGAAGCCATTCACGCGAAATGAACTTAAAATCGAGATCGAATCTCTCCGGGACTCAAATAATGAGCCCACGATCGAGGGTATCCTGTGGAGGTTCGGCAAACTTTACGCAAATATATTCGATGATTTCCAGAGCATTCCATTGGCCGAATATTTCAAAACAGGGCAGCTTACGATAATGGATGTTTCGGGTATCGAGGAAACATTCCAGCAGTTGATCGCATCCGTGATGCTGCGGCGGTTGTTTGATTCCAGGGAGGGCACTGAGAACAACAGGTATAATGAATCCCACGTGGATAAGTTCCTTCCCTACCCTGTTTTCGTGGTCATCGAGGAGGCGCACAGGTTCGCGCCGCATAGCGGAGAGGCAAAGTCAAAAGGCATCCTGAAAACGATACTCTCTGAAGGTAGGAAGTTCGGGGTGGGCGTGTGCCTTGTCTCCCAGAGACCGAGCAAGCTGGATGCGGATTCGCTCTCGCAGTGCATGACCCAGATAACGATGCGGATAATCAACCCGGCAGACCAGCAGCAGATAGCCCAGAGCATAGAGAGCGCGAGCAGGGAGCTGATATCTGAGCTTCCTTCACTTGCGAAGGGGCAGGCTGTGATCTCAGGGGTGGCGATAAATACTCCGACGCTTGTGAGGATAAGGAAGAGGCTGACAAGCGATGTGAGGGGGAGGAGTAAGGATGCGCCTGCGTTGTGGGAGGCCGAGAGGAAGTATGAGGAGAAGCATGAGAGGGCCGGGGTAAGGGCGGATGAGGAGATGGATGTGGGGGTATGAAGGTGGAAAGGAGGCTGCGAATATAAGGAGGGGTTATACGGAATTTTCTCAAAAGAAGATATACAGGCCTCGTGACCTTAAGTCCAGGGTTTGGTGATTCGAAGCAGAAAATGACATCAGACAACAGGGTCTACTGAACAAAACCCTTTACAAACGCAAATCCCAGCCCGCCGTATGTTCAAAACCCATCCTGCCCCTTCTCACACCCTACCCCCAGAGAACGGAAAGCGTCCTCCCCGCGAAGCGCCCAATTCCTAGAATATCGGCAGCCGCAATCCTGAACACAGGCGAACCGTAAGCTGCCCTGGTATGATGCAGCATTCCGGTCACCTATATGCTTTAATGTTGATGTGAGGTTGCATGGGGGCATATTGGCGCCAGGGGATTAATATTTAAAGAGTGATAAATGTGCGGTGCATGTGATTTCCTCAGGCAAAGCATTAAATCTGCGTTCATCTGCGTTTATCTGCGGTTCGTTTCTTCAAATTCCATAGCCTGAGGTAGACACGCTTTCAGACCCCCCTAAAAACACAAACTCC
>DATCUE010000012.1:0-6349 GCA_036567605.1 Candidatus Methanoperedens sp.
ACGCTTTAAGCGTATCTTTAAGTAAAACCCCAATTATATTATTCAAATATCCATCCCCTCTGATGTTTTTAATACTACAACAAAATATTTCAGCGGGGATGGTATAAAACTATCTGTTTACCTTCGGAAGTACTGTAGTTACGGGAAAACTATTAATAGTTTAAAGAAGGTCAAATCACGGAGCTTTATGCCTTTTCACGTGATGATAATCCCTACGCTGGGCTGTCCTTCTAAATGCAGTTATTGCTGGAGTTCTGAAGAAGGATCTCCGATAATGACAATTGAAACCATCAAAGAAGTGGTTAAGTGGCTCAAGAATTTCAGGAAAGACCCTGTGACCTTTACCTTCCATGGCGGGGAACCCCTCCTTGCAGGCGCAGATTTCTACAGGGAAGCTCTTCCCCTGTTGGCCAGGGGTTTAAGTCATATAAAACCGGCTTTTGCCATGCAAACCAATCTCTGGAAAATGACTCCCGAAATTGCCCAAATTCTTGCAGAGTATAATATTCCATTAGGTTCAAGTCTGGATGGCCCGGAAGAACTGACCGATTTCCAGAGAGGAAAAGGATACTATAAAAAGACTATGAGGGGCTATGAAATCGCTAAAGCTTTGGGTCTCAAGGTAAGCTTCATCTGCACTTTCACCTCGCATTCAATAAAGTTCAAGGAGGATATTTTTAATTTTTTCCTGGAGAACGGCTTGAATCTCAAACTGCACCCTGCCCTGCCCTCGATACGTTCAGATGATCCCGGGAAATGGGCACTTTCTCCTGAAGAGTACGGGGAATTGCTGGTTTATCTCCTGGACAAATATCTGGAAAACATGGGCAGGATCGAGATTATGAATATCGATCACCTGTGCAAATGTGTTTTCACAAGCAGGGGCACTGTCTGCACCTTCGTGGATTGCATGGGTGATACCTTTGCCGTGGGACCCGACGGGAGCATATACCCCTGCTATCGATTTGTTGGCCTGCCAAAATATGTTATGGGAAATGTCCGCGACAATCCCACAAGGGACGATCTTGCAAGGTCGGAGGCATGGAAGCTCATGTTCCAGTTCAAGGAATATGTGGACAAAAATTGCGGGGAATGTAAGTACATCAAATTCTGCCGGGGCGGATGTCCTTATAATGCCATGGCACCTACGGATTGTGAAATAAAGGGAGTGGACCCGCACTGTGTTGCTTATAAGAGGATATTCAAAGAAATCACCGAGCGCTGGGAGAAAGAGTTCTTCGGGGGCTCGGGTATGCCCATGTTCGGTTTCCCATCGGAACCTGGGAAGAATGCAAAGCCCGGGATAATGTCATTGATGCTCAAACGGCTGTAACACAAACTCACTTATCTTCTGCCTGAAGCGAATACATTTCAAGCCTTGACGGGCAAACGCCTGAGCCGACAGTCATGGTAGAACTGCACTCAGTGCATTCTATCTCGAGTGTGCCGGAATCGGTCAGGTTCAGCCGCATTAAAGTATTCCCGCATGGACATGCCAATCTTTTCTTCTCGGCCATGGTCATAATGTTACCCCGAGGGTATATTTTACGGTTGCGGTGCGAAAATCCTGTCAGGTTTGACGCTGCATCTGCTTTGATATTAATCCACTGAATTATCTATCCAGTTAAGATAATTCTCCGAACCTTCATCCATCTTGAAGGATATCACGCAGGGCACTTCATAGCTGTGGAGTTCCCTTACCCTTTTTTCAATTTCTTTTACCCTATCTGTTTTTGTCTTAACTATAATCCCGAACTCTTCCGCTTCTTCAATATTTTCTTTCCACCTGTAAACCGAAGTAATGGGGAAAATATTTGCGCACGCGGCAAGCCGCTCTTCAACAAGCTTTCTTCCGATGTTCTTTGCCTCATCAGGATTGCCAGCGGTTATATATACGATTGAAAACATACGACACCCAAAACTAATACGCATGATACATTTAATAACCTATTCAGGAGCCCCTGGGAGATATTTTGTTGAATCAATATAGTATTATTCTATTCGTATTTTTGCTCTACTGGCTCTTTGTCATGTACCTTGATAGGAGAGGTATACTGGGCAGATACAATATAACGGCTTACGGGCCTGTGTTGATGATCCGTACACAGAAAGGACAGGGATTTCTTGACAGACTTGCCATTCATAAAAGGTTCTGGAGGATATTTGCCGATATCGGGCTCCCGGCGATGCTTATTGGCATGCTTACGATGTTCATTCTGGTGGTGCTTATCGATTACTCGATGATATCGGCTTTCCAGACGCATACAGTCCCGCCGCCGGGTAAATTCAGCGAGCCTCGCAATATTTTCCTGATACCGGGGATCAACGAGTATATACCCCTCTGGTATGGTATTATTGCATTGATAGTGACACTTGCAGTCCATGAGTTTTCTCATGCTATTCTATGCAAAGTCGAAGGCATCAGGGTTAAATCAATGGGCGTGTTGCTGGCCATACTTCCAATCGGTGGCTTTGCAGAACCTGATGAAGAGCAGTTGCTTGGCAAGAAAGAGGAGAACACAGGACAGGAAACATTGCAATCGCCTGAACCTAAAAAGCTTGCAACACGCAGCGAGCGTGTCAGGGTGCTTACGGCAGGCGTCATGGCTAATTTTGTAACAGCGCTTGTTGCATTTATCCTGTTCTTTTCACTGCTATCATATGTTTCTCCTGTCGGCGAGATTATGGTGACAAATGTTGTGGCAGGGTCCCCTGCAGACATGGCAGGAGTAAAATCTGAAATGATCCTTACAGGGATAAACAATACATCGATAAATAATGGAAATGATTTCTTATTATATGCCAGGAATATAAAACCCGGAAGTAACGTAACGCTAAACCTTATTGACAACGGGCAAAGAAAAGAGATAAATCTTACGGCTGCGGAAGGCAACGAGAGCAGTTCAGTTGTGAAAGTGGCAACAGTAACAGAAGGTTCTCCTGCTGAAGTCGCCGGTATAAAACCCGATATGGTTCTTGTCAGGATAGATAATACCGAAATTAATAGCATCGAAGATTTTGTCGCCTTTATGAATTCCACACGCCCCGGCCAAAAACTGGATGCCTATCTTATGAGCAACAGCTCCACTAATGCATCCCTTGAAGAATTTAAAAATATTGAACTGGCAAAATATCCTGAGGAGGGTGTTGAAAAAGGATTCCTGGGGATTTCTTATTCTGTCGAGGATGGGGCTGTAAGTTATTCTTTAGGTATTGGAATAGGCCAGTTCCCGGCCAAAAAATACCTGCAAATCCTTTCCAGTATTCCATCGCTATTGACAGGACTTACCGGCTGGCTCCTGCTTTTCAGCCTCCCTATTGTTGGCCTGACAGGGGAGGGATTCCCGGGATTTAGCGGCTTGATCACAAACTTCTATGAGCCGACCGGCTGGGCCTCCCAGTTTGGGGGTGGAATATTTGTGATATTGAACGTCCTCATGTGGATAGGATGGATGAACTTCTATGTCGGGCTTTTTAACTGCCTTCCGGCTGTCCCTCTTGACGGCGGGCACGTTTTCCGTGATGTTATGACCTCATCGCTTTCCAGGATTATGGGGAACGGCGAGAAAGTTGAGAGGATCTCCAATGCAATTGCAATTCTTTTTGCGGTCATGATTCTTTTTTCGCTTTTGTTCGTAACGTTTGCGCCGTATGCTGCGCAGGGAGTTTAATTTACTTACCTGTCGCCTTCATCACAAGAAGACTGGCTTCATACAGCACGACAAACGGCAGTGTTACCATGATCTGGCTGAACATTGTGGGGTCTGGAGTGACCCAAGCTGCAATTATCAATAAGAGAATGTAAGCATGCTTTCTGTAATGGGCAAGGGTCTTACGGGATGTAACGCCCAGGCGAACAAGCAATGTGAGGACCAGTGGTAATTCAAAAGCAAATCCCAGGATAGCCGTGGTCATGACTATAAAATAAATGAACTCGTACACCGAGAATGTTGCATTTATCCCCAGGCTCATTGCATCCTGATATATATAACTCAGGAAAAATGGCAGCATATAAAAATACGCATAAGACGCGCCAAGCAAAAACAGCACCACGGAAGACAGCAAGATTAAGATTATTGAAAATTTATTTAATGATATTATTTTTGGCAACCTGCCTCTGAGTCCCCTGTATGCGTAATATGCGATAAGGGGAAACACAATAATGGCTCCAAATACTAAGGACATCTTAAACTCCAGCATCAACACTTCAAGCGGTGTTAGATAGACGATGGCGGCGGCTTTATTCGTATTTAAACTCTGGGATATATTTAATAGCTCCCCGGAAATTTCTGTCAGGTTTTGCGCAACAGCAGAATTGTTGGCTGCGATTTCCCCGGATATCAGGGAGAGGTTGTGAGATATAGCAGCCAGCCGTCCTGAAGGATCGATGCCTCCGGGGAGGTTCAGCTTATAGAACATATCGTATTCGATTTTTTTAATTATTTCCCCCATGAAAGAAAAAGAGACTATGGTACCTGCGCCGAAAACCACTGCGATGTAAAACAGCTTTTTTCTCAATTCTGCAAATATCCTTGAAAATTCTTCCAAAGCCATGTTAGGTTCCTATCTGTAGTGGTTCGGTTATCTTCTTGAGCGTTGCTATTGCCGACAGGGCGGCAAGAAAACTTGTCCTTGGATTATTTGGTGAAGGTATGTTTTCAATGAGGCATGTGAATTTTCCGAAAGCTCCTTCGACTGTGATCTCATGTATGTTTCTCGAAGCCTTCGGATCAACAAAAACCCTGACTTTTGTTTCTTTTGCACCCATGCCCGCAAGGCTCAAAGAAGCCGCTACATTGACATTTGCAGGGAACCCTTTTGTGGCTTCTTCCGCGCTTCCTTCGAACAGGAGCGTTCTTTCATGAAAAGAGCCAAGCTGGATCTTGTTTTCTATTACATAGGGCGCATCCTTTAACCCCTGCGGATTTTTTGTTGTGCTGAGAATCACCTTATCCAGTGGGGCGATGGATGCGGATTTTAACCCGTCAAGACCAGCGATTGCTCCCGACGGTACGTATATCCTGCAATTATGGGTACGGGCTGCATAAATGAGCCTTTCAAAAAGTTCCGGTTCCACGAGTGCCCCCACGCTCAGTACCATAAGATCTTTTCCGCTATCTAAAACACGGGGCCCGAATTCCCTGACTGCGGACTGGGATGCACATTCAACGACCATATCGGCCCTGAAAATCAATTCATCGGGCGACAGTAATTCCGGTTTGTTTTCAAGAGTTCGAAGCAGCCGCTCGCAATTCTGTGTGCTTTTATCGTAAATCCCGGAAAGTCTGGCATTGATGAGCTTTGTATCTATTGCCTTGCAGATTTCCGTGCCGATAGCGCCGCAGCCGATAACTCCGATTTTAAGCATGTTTTCTTTGTTCCTTGATACATTCACAGCAGTATATAAGTAATTAAAACCTATAAATTATAGGGATTGATTATGTTATTGACAGAACTTGAACGTTTCATAGAAGAAGATATAGGCTATAATGATGTTTCATGCAATATAATTCCCGACTGCAAGGTGCGGGCAGAAGTGGTGGCAAAAGAAGAAGGGATTATCGCAGGGCTTTTTGAGGCCACGCAGGTTTTTGAATATTTTGAGATATTCGCCAGCACGGACCTGACGGACGGCTCTCCTATAAAGCCTGATGATATCATATTCAAGCTGGATGGAGGGGCAAGGTCAATCCTCAGGGCTGAAAGACTGGCATTGAATTTCCTTGGAAGGATGAGCGGTATCACCACATTGACCCGCAGGTACGTGGAAAGGGCGGAAGGCATCCGGATTGCATGCACCAGGAAGACCACCCCCGGTTTTCGCAAATTCGAGAAAAAGGCAGTTATCGCTGGCGGTGGTGATTCTCATAGGTTTAACCTTTCGGATGCGGTTCTGATAAAGGATAACCATATTGCAGTCCTGGGTCTTGAAAAGGCTGTGAGGGCGGCAAAAGGCGCAGCAAGTTTCACGCAGAAGATAGAAGTTGAAGTAGAAGATGTGGATTCTGCCGTTCGTGCAGCAGAACTGGGAGTGGATATTATCATGTTCGATAATATGGCGGCGGGTGAGATCAGGAAAAGCATAAAAATGCTGGGTGAAAAAGGGCTGAGGGACAGGGTCATTCTTGAAGCTTCGGGTGGTATTACGCTTGAGAATATACATGATTATGCAAAGAGCGGAATTGATGTAATCTCTATCGGGGCGCTTACACATTCATCAAGCTGGCTTGATATCAGCCTGCGAATTAAAGAGCCAGAAAAGAAATGAATTCATATATTTAATAAAATCTATATACAAAAAAGGTGTAGGCACGCATGAGGGATTATGTCAAAGAAAATAATTGTTTTA
>DATCUE010000013.1:0-11525 GCA_036567605.1 Candidatus Methanoperedens sp.
AAACCGGTACGGGTAAACGATGACGCTTCAGGCAACTGGCATTATGCCCCTTCACTTGCAGTCGATGATGAAAACAATGTATGCATTGCATGGCTGGATGCGAGAAACAGCATTTATAATATATATTTCTCGCATGGAATAAGAGAAAACGGGGGCTGGAAGTTTGGCAGAAATGTCAGGGTGAACGATGATCTCACGAACGCTTCCCATTATACTCCTTCGATAGCATTTGATAATGGAAGCGTGTACATTGCATGGTACGATGACAGGAATAAAGATTTTGACATATTCTTCTCAAAAGGCAGATTGGAGCATAACAATTGGGAATTTGATAAAAATATACGGGTAAACGACGATACGGGAAATGCAAGCCAGATGCATCCTTCGATTGCGGTTGGGAATGGGGATATTTTTGTCGTCTGGGAGGATGAAAGGGAGAACGCTTCGAACATTTACTTCTCAAAAAGCATCAGGAAGAATGACAGCCTCAAATTCGGTAAGAACATCAGGGTAAATGATATCAGCGGCAAACATTACGACCCCCAGATAGGAATCTCCGGAAACAAGATTTATGTCGTATGGCAGGCTGAGATAGACGACGGCGGCGATATATACTTTTCACATGGGAAATACAGCGGCGGAAATTTGGAGTTCCTGAGAAGCATAAAAGTAAATGACGATTTAACAGATTCTTTTACAAAACCGGACCCGATATTTTTGGGCACGGTGTTTGGTTTTGTTATTGTATCGATGATACTTGTAACATACTTAAGAAGGAAGAATGAAACGTGAAAGTAATCTGAGAAAATACGACCTGCTCAAGAAAGATGCAGTAAAATCTGTTTTCAAAAGCCGCAAAACCCAATTTCTCTTCCAGCTGCCGGGAGCCCTATTCTTAGTTATAGTTATATTGGCGGGTTTTTATGGAATCCAGAACAGCAACATGAACTTCGCAACTATTTCAATCTGGGTCATCTGGTGGTCGCTTATCATAATAAGTCTGGCCATGTTCGGAAGGCTCTGGTGTCTTATGTGCCCCTTTGGAGCGGCCGGGGACTGGGTACAGCGCCACACATTTTACAAAAGGATTAACGAAACCTTCAGCTTAAACATAAGATGGCCGGCCAAATTCAGAAATCTCTCTATAGCAGCAGTATTCTTTCTTGTTATCACGTGGGCGGATTTCCAGTTTAACCTTGTAAACAGCCCGCTTAACACAGCTTATTTTATTGTTGTTTTGCTCGGGGTAATAGTAATCATATCAATAATATTTGAACGCCGTTCCTTTTGCAGATATGCATGTCCCATAACAGGGCTGGTTGGATTGTATTCAATGTTTGCTCCTTTTGAGCTGCGGGCAAAGGACAGGGAGACGTGCAAATCCTGTAAGGAAAAATATTGTATATCGGGAAATGAGAGAGGGTACCCCTGCCCGATATTTGAGTATCCGGGCACCATGGAGAAAAATACATACTGCATTCTCTGCACAGAGTGCGCCAAAACCTGTCACAGGAATAACATCTCCTTTAACCTCCGTTCCTTCGCAGGGGATTTTCTGAAGTTTTCAAAAACAAGGACAGATGAAGCTGTATTCGTCCTGGTACTGCTTGGGGTGACGGTATTCCAGACGCTTGTCATGATAAGACCTTGGACTGGTTTGACGGCTGATTTAATGATATATACAGGCGCAGGTTACGATTTTGTCCGGTTAATCTTTTTCATCGCTGTGGCTGCCTCCCCTGTTCTGATATATTCTGCGGCTATCGGCGCCTCAAGATTGCTCAATCGGAAAGTAAAGTTTAAAGATCTTTTTACGGGTTATGCATATTCCATTATTCCGCTGGGATTGATGATGCACCTTTCCCATAATCTTCGTCATTTGCTGGAAGAAGGCACAGGGATTATTCCCGTCATCTCCGATCCGTTCGGGTTTGGATGGAATCTGTTCGGGTCTTCCGGATATGCTCCTGTCCCGCTTCTTGACAATAATAACATCCTGTTGATACAATGGCTGCTGATGCTTATCGGATTGGGATTCTCGATATCAGTCGGCAGAGGCATTTCAAGGCGGATGTTCGGCGAGAATGAGTCAGGGTATATACCTGTACTGGTGTTTGCTCTTATCTTTTTCATTTTTAATCTCTGGATGTTGGGGCAGCCGATAATGCATAAGCATTAGACTCCAGGCCACTTAACATTCTTATCAGGTTTTGCTCTTTATCAGCGGGAAAAACATGGGCGTGCGCCGCCTATATTCCTCGTATCTTTCACCGAAAGCCTCAAGGGCTTCTTTTTCCTCTCTTTTGGCAAGCCTGTAATACATTATAATAAGAACGGGCCACATTGTAAGGGTTATGATAGTAGGCCACTGGATGAGCAAACCTGCTGTTACTATCATAAGCCCGAGGTACTGGGGATGCCTGACATACCTGTAAACACCGTCTGTCACCAGCCCTCCTGAAGCAGCATGTATCCTGCTCCAGCCTTTTGACATCAGGAAAAGCCCGAGGAATATAACGACACTGCTTGCTACCATCACAAGTGCCCACGCGCTCTCAAGGCCCATAATATCCGCCATCGCCAGGAATACTGCAAGGAGATGTCCTTGTGCATGTCCAAAGGAGAGCTGTAACCCGAATACGGAGGAGAGTATGTATATTGTAAGCGGAAAGCCGTACATTTCCGAGAACAGGGCGATTATGAACGCCTCGTATATTCCCAGTGTTCGCCAGTCCCGCTTCTTAAACGGTGTGAGGAAGCTGAGCACAAAAAAGGAGAAAATCCCGATGCTCAGGAGAGCTGCGACCCATTTATTATAGGCGTATTCTGTAAATGCATGATGTCCGCCCCCTTCTATATTTTCAGGACTTTCAAATCCGAGGAGAACAGCCAGTCCCGAGAGAAGGACGAGAACCATAAGTACTATAAATCCGAATGCGATAAGCTCTCCTAAAAATCGTCTCATAGTCACCTCCCTATGCTTTTTAATGCCTCAACCATGAGATCTGACTGGAATATTTTGTCCGGATTGCTGAGGGCTATCCAGACCACAAAGTCGTTTTTCGCGTAGTAGTAATGGTATTCTCCGCCGCCTTCGGTGTAATATATTTTCATTCCTTTTATTTCCAAAATCTCAGGCTTGCTGAACATGCCGCCCATACCGCGGTTCATGTTCTCCACTTTTTCAACAGCCTGCTTGCTGGATTCTGCCACCGTTACGGATACGGTCGCCCTGCTGCCTGCACTATTCCTGTAGCGCGCTATATGGGCTTCTCCCGGATTGACATTATCATTTGTTGAATGAGAACCTTTTATCTCGCGTATAGCCACATCTCCTTCCCTGTGGAGTTTAAGTTCCATATCGCCGAGTTTCTCCGGAAAAAACGTCTTTTCATTCTGGTACAGCAGCACAGCAGAAGCAGCTATTGCAAGTGCGGCGAAAGCTATTATCCAGTAAAAATTATTTCTTCTTCTCCTCATGTCGCTAAATCCGCTTTATAGATTCTTTAACGATGCCAAGCCTGTAAGCTTCATCCGGGTTATCTATCTGTATCCAGAATACTCTTTTGTCTTTGGCATAGAAGTAGTGGTACAGGCCCATTTCGGGCATCAATCCTGATACAAAATAAACCCTGAGTCCGTCTATTTTATCTTCCGTGGATTCGCTGAACACGCCGGTTTTTCCAACCCTGCTGTTCATCAATTCAAGAAGCGATGCCGCTTCCTCGTTATTTCTGGATTCTGATACCCAGAATTTGGCTTTGCTGCCCGTACTGCCCCTGTAATCTGCAATATAAGCCTTCTCTATTTTTAAATTTGGATTATCGCCGTGCAATTTTTTTACCTCTGTCATGGCAGCATCCCCATCCCTGTAAAGAGTAAGGCCCATATCGCCCAGTTTCTCAGGGAACATGCCTGAGGCAGTTTCCTTTTGCATTTGGGTATATACGAGTACGGTTCCTGCTACTACGGCGATTATGAACAATGCAAGATATATCTCAGGTTTGTTTTTCATGTTTTCTCCCATGACCCGTGGAGCCTCCCAGCATGGAATTCATAGAATTGAATGCATCGTTTGCGATGTTATGGTCAGGCGGCTCTGCAACCCATATGCGCATAGTTCCGTTCCTGCCGGTGGCTGCAGCATCTTTTGTCTCATATGCCGTCAGGGTCATGTCACCCAGCTTCTCGGTGAAAATGCTTTTTACCATTTAAAGACCCTTTCTTTTACTCCTGCAACGTCCTGGATAACCAGCTCAAAACCACCGCTGTCATCAAACTTCGGGAATTTCAGTGTACCTTCTAAGTGATGCCCTCCAATTCCCCCGTCCCATGATTCTGGTTTGATGATATTTCCTTCGCTGTCGCGTATGTAGGATATCTTTGCCATCTCATAGTCAAGCGAGCCCGAATGCGTATCCAGCTTAATATCAAAAGCGTTATTGCCAAGATACACGGCAGTAACTGTCACTCCGGCTTCTGAATTCTCTTTCGTTTCCGGTAACCCCCCGGCCGGCACCTGTGTCTCTTTTATAGCCGGTGTATCGGTAGTTACGGATTTTTCGGTTTTGGTTTCGCTGTTCGTTACACATCCGCTAATTGAAGCTGTTACCAGGAGCAATAGTGCGATTATAATTCCTGTTATTTTCATTTAAGCTCATCTCCTTTTTATGATTTGACTGTTTTTACATACATTGTAGAGTTATGTTACGGCGGCAGCGTCGTATTTGTTCCGACACCCCTGCCTGAATACGCATCATCAATGATTTTTCTCACATCCTTAAGCGAATATCCTTTCATCAACAGGTCTCTCGCTTCAAGTGTTATATCGTTACACAGCTTGCACTCCGAGGCGTGCGGCTCATAGCTGCCGTCAGGCTTGATGTAGCAGTCTTTCAGGCTCTTATGCGAAAGGAGCTTATCCGAATGTTGCATACCTGCGCAGCCGCAGTAGCAGGCAAGGTACATGACCTTATCCGGATTCTGTGTCGCGTATATGTAGGCCTCAGATACACGTGCAGTTTTCTGGGCGAATTCCGGGAGTTCGATTTTAGCTGGTTTGCCCGCATCTTTGCCTGTTAGTTTTTCACCCCTCGCTTTGTTAAGAATTTGCGAGCCGCCTGAGAGAGCATAGCCGATAATTAAGACCGCAACAATTGCAGATGCAATGAAAATAATTTTAAATTTCATGTAGCCTTCTTATCATATTATCAGCAGTATCACGAATCCCATGGCCACCATGAGGGAACCCATTAACAGCCTTATCCTTGTTTTGTTCCTGGACTGCCACACCATCATTTTATCAACGACAACCCGGTTTGAGGAAACAAGCAGCACAACCGCAAGAGGCAAAATAAGCATCAGGTTGTAGAGCAGCAGGTACAGTACGCCCTGGGCAAGCGTAGCCTGTAGCGAGAGAAGCCCGAGGACTGCAAGGTATATGCCGCCGCTGCATGGTACCGTGCACAAGCCCACAAGAACGCCAGCACCAAAAACACCGGGCGCTGAGGTTTTTCTTATCCAGTCGTTTATCGGGGCGTGCATACTTTCAGGTATTGCCAGCCTGAATCCCCCGGGTATGAAGTAGTCTTTCATGACAATCACGCCAAGTACCATGGAAATAAAAGCGGCAGCCTTACCCACTGCATGTGTTGTGGAAAAGAACGATATGGTGCTCAGGAATCCTACACCTATCAGCACGTATGTCACAAAGATACCGCTTATGTATATCGAGCCCACCCTCAATAAACCGAACCTGTAATCCGCACGCATCTGGAGCATCCCCATAGTAAAAGTTATGAACAGCAGCAGGACCGCGAAAGCACACGGGTTAAAGCCGTCAACCAGGCCCGCAACCATTACAATAGGAAGGGTTAGCGTCTGGGGGTCGATTGCCATTTCTCTTCCTTCAAGCTACTATAAGGGTTCCATGCATGCTGGGATTCTCCTTACCCCCGCAGCATGAATCGCAATACCAGTGATATTCTCCGGCCTGCGTGGGCGTGAATGTGAAAATTTTCTGGCTCTCCGGCCCGACCGTGACGTTCACACTGGCAGGGCCGGCGGAAAGTATGAAGTTATGGATTCCGCCCCCGTCCGTATGCATGGAGTTGTCAGGGTTTATCAGGTTTATTTTCACGATCTCCCCAGCTTTTGCCCTGATCACATTGGGTTCAAAACCTGCCATGGTTATTGTCATTTTGGTGGCATCCTTATCCTCAGGTTCAAGAGATGCAGTTTTATTCATAATTAAATACGCTGCAGAGCCGAAGATCGCAAGAATTATCACTATGAACAGGATGGTCTTAAAAGGCATTTTTTTCCCTTCATTACTTTGTTTTCCTTTCGTCACTTTTTTTCCAGATTTTCTTGATTTCGACATATGTTTACTCATTTTGCTCTATATCATCTATCCGCTGCTCAATACTCTTTTTAATCTCATCCCTGTTCTCTCCTTCTTTTTCCCGCTCAAGCAGTTCCTCAAGGATATCCACATCATCCACATACGCTATCACCTTCTCAATCTCCGGCACCGGCTGGCTAAGATCGAGATTTAATGCAGCTTCTTTTAACTGCTTTATAACGGCAACCGATCTTTCTTTGTATTCTTTCCTGAGTTTCTTGTACTCTTCATCTGCAATCTCTCCTGAATTAAATTTATTATCAAGAACCAGGATTGACCCGAATACGGCTTTCTTTTCAGCAAGCAACTGGTCAAAGGACATCTCGCCAATATCTATTTCTGAAACATTTTCTACAATTGCAGGTTGCAAGCTGCTCTCCTGCGCTTCCGGGGATTCTTCTGCCTGTACCTGAGATGATATCTTAGTTAACCGCCTCTTTTGTTTTTTGCCAATTTTGTTCTTGAGCAAAGGATACGAGACAGCACCTATCAGGATCACCGCCAGCGCGGGTATAAGATAGTTTAAATCCCCTCCGATACCTGACTTTGAGGGAACGTAACCTGTTATCTGAGTATCTATTATCTGCCCTTTCTGAACATTCCCGAAGCTCAGGACTTCGAACTCTTTCCCTTCATTCGGGACTATTTCCTTTCTGGCATATTTGCTTTCGATCCCGAACCCGTTGTTCTTTTCAGAGAGCAAAGACATGTACGAAGTGTTATAGATCATCTTTTTGCTAAAGGTTGGCGCAGGTGAATCTGAATTAAGAACGTACGATACCTGCGCGGTGTACGACTCGCCGGGCATAACAGGTCTCATCGGGTCTATCCAGGCAGAATCTTTCTCCCTCTGCAGACAGCACTCCATCGCATCAGTCTGGAACCTTGATATACCCTCAGGGGTTGAAATTCCAAGCCATACCCTGTCCTTGCTGAAAAAGACTTTATCACCGATATTAGTGAATTGAACATATTCATCTACCTTGACTCCATTTGGCGCTTTTGAAAGGACTATATGGTCGATAATAACTTCGATGATACTGTCATCCTTTGTGGATTCATAAACTGTAAAATCTGCGTTCTCCGAGGCGTTCACCTGTTGTGTATAAGGTACGTCGGCATATGTGGCTTCGACAAAGTACCTTTTCCCGGCATCAACCTTATTGAAAGAGTATTTCCCGTTCTTGCCTGTGGTCGTGCCCATTACTTCGATACCAGCCGCATCCATGAGGCGGACGGGTATTCCCTCAAGTGTCTTATTTGCCTTCAGGACATAGCCTTCTATCTTTCCTGAAAGGTTGAAATTAACAATCGCCCTGTCTTTAAGACCGGTATTTTCGCCATATACAGTGCCGTTGTAGGTAACATTTATCCTGTACATGCCGCTGTTAAGGTTAGAAAAAGAGTAAATTCCGTTTTTATCCGTGGTAGTCTCGCTCAATTTTATGAAGTCATAAACCACGCCTGTCATGCTCTGATCGCTCTGGGTTGTACCGTTTACCTTGCTCAGAACAACCGCTAATTCTGTAAGCTTTTTACCATCTGAAATAACGCTGCCGCTAATCTCGGCCGCAGATACTGTGCTGGCAAGCATGACGGATATTATAAAAAACAGCAATAGTTTCATAGTTTTTCACGTTCCTTCAAAAATTTCTCGTATTCATATTCGAATATCTCATTCTCGTCCATTCTCTTTTTGCTGATCCTGTAAACAACAACCCCACCCACAATGATGCCGGCAGGAAGGGCTATCCATACTATCCAGTCAAAGCCTTCCTTGGGCGGCGTGGCAAGAATCTCCCTTCCGTATTCAGCCGAAAGCTTGTCGTATATCTTTTTCTCTGAGAGACCCTGATCGAGCATCGCCCTGACCTTATCTTTTATTTCAAGGGAACTCGGGCACGTACAATCCACTACAATCATGGTGCATCCTCCCTGATCCGGGCAGTTGAGATTTGAGGTAATCTCTTCCTCGGTAACTGCCAGTACCGGCACTGCAAGTACGGCCAGGAAAAACCATGCTGCGATTATCTTTTTCATAATG
The DNA here is from genome assembly GCA_036567605.1 of Candidatus Methanoperedens sp. Lineage (GTDB taxonomy): Archaea > Halobacteriota > Methanosarcinia > Methanosarcinales > Methanoperedenaceae > Methanoperedens. The sequence goes on from DATCUE010000013.1 coordinate 8,448, forward strand.
CACTCTCCGTTGGAACATTTTTAATATCTTGGTTTATATTTATATTATCCAGTACTTTTTTTTGCCGGATGGGTACGACTGTTGACAGGCATATCAGGATTCCAAGGATAAGAACATAGAATCCGCCTATCCACATCAGGAACATCATGGGCATCACCTTGATTTTGACAGTGGCACCGTCGGCGGTTATAGCCTGGGCTGAAAAGTAGAGGTCATCCACGCCCACTGTGTAAGCCATGGGTTTGACGTTCGTACTTTCCTGCTTGGCATAATGATACATTCGCGCTTCTGCCCCGCTCTTGACAATCTTTCCGTCCTTATAGACATCAAAATAAGCTGCTGTTACATCCCTGTTATTTTTGGCGTACTCGTCTATCCTGGTGAGCTTGAAGTCATAATCACCGACACTGTATGTGCCGCCGATTCTCATGTTTAAGGTCTCTGCTTTCTCATATACTACAGCGCCGGCTGCGCTGACTATTATCATCAGGATTGCAAAGTGGCACATGTAACCGCCAAAGGTGCGTCGGTTATTCCAGAAAGCCCGGGAAATATTCTTTAAAGGTCCATTGTCTTCAATCTTTTTCTGTTTATTCACAATCCTGGATATATCCACAAAATGGGTGGATGCTACAAGTACGCTGCCGAAAATTGCGATCTGGGCATAGAAATCACGGATCCCGAAGGGAAAAGCGATAACTATTGCAATAACGGCTGCCGCAAGCGGCTTTGTAAAATTCCTGTTAAGATGGGATACGGATGCCTTCCTCCATGCTATGAGAGGGCATATACCCATCAGGAAGAGAAGTGCAATTCCAAGCGGGACGTTAACCTGGTTGTAAAAGCTCGGACCTACCATCACCTTGTAGCCGCGGAAGGCTTCTGAGAGCAGGGGGTATGTCGTTCCCCACAGCACCGAGGCCGCGGATGCGATAAATATCCAGTTGTTATACAGGAAACTTGCTTCACGCGAGACAAAAGACTCAAAGACTTTCTTGCTCCGAATCGAGTTGTATTTCCATGCCACAAGTATGAGCGTGGCAGCAAGTACAACGATCATATAGTTGATATAATAAGGCGCTGTTACCGATTGCCCGAAAGTATGGACGGATGCGATTATACCGCTTCGCGTGAGCAGCGTCCCGTAAACCGTTAGTTCCCATGTGAAAAGGATGAGCAGGATATTCCAGAACTTCATCCCGCCCTTTCGTTCCTGTATCATGGTACTGTGGTAAAAGGCGGTCATTGTCAGCCAGGGCAGGAACGAGGCGTTCTCAACAGGGTCCCAGCCCCAGAAACCGCCCCAGTTAAGCACCGTGTATGCCCAGTAGCTTCCGAACATGTTGCCAAGGGACAGTCCCAGCCATGCCCAGAGTGCCCAGCGCCTTGCGCGGTATGTCCAGGTATCATCCGCAAGGTAAATGCCGGCCATCATCAGGGCAAATGGGATTATAACCCCGGCATAGCCCCAGAATAGCGTAGGAGGATGGAAGAACATGCCGGGGTCCTGAAGTAATGGATTCAGGCCATTCCCGTCAGCGGGCATGAAATCAAGCTGCCTGAAGGGACGGGATACCGTAAGCAGCATGTAGAAGAAATAAGTAAGAGTGATAAGGATTATGGGCATTGCATGCTTCATCAGGTTGTCATAGGATTTTCCACGTGCGGCTATAACAGCGATATAAATGGAAATGAGCCACGCCCAGAGCAGCAGTGAGCCGTCTGCACCTGCCCAGAAAGCGGAGATCGTATAGGCCATGGGCAGGTCAAAGCTGCTGTAGATAGCAACGTACTCATACTGGAAATTGCGCGAAATGAAAAGATTAAAAAGCCAGATGGATGCGATTGTGGTCAGTACCGCAATTCCGATAATCGCTATTCTGGCGCTGTCAAAAAGCTCGGTTTTCTTTTTCCATATTCCTATTATATGCGCTGCAAGAGCGTATACACTCAATATCAATGCGATTATTAATGATGTTTCTCCTAATTCCATCAGAATTCTCCTTTTTATGTGTCGTTATATGTCTCGTTATGATCTCCGTGATCCAGGTCTCCGCCGTACTTGGAGGGGCATTTTGTCACTACCTGGTTTGCCGCAAATGTGCCGTTTGCATAATAGCCAGTGACCACTGCCGGGATTCCCTCTTTATAATTCCCGGGCATTCCCTCGTTTGATACCACTGTGATCGTAGCGTTTTTGTCCGTCAGTTTGAATGTCAACCTTGCTTTTTCAGGTTCCCATATCGTCGAGCCTTTTTGTATTGTGCCATTCACGTTAACGATCTTCCCGTTCAGCGAATCCGCCTTTGGTACAAACTCGCCGACTTCATAGTAAAATGAGAGGGCGTTGCTGAAACTTTGCGCGCTCAAGTATAATATCAATACAGCCACAATCCCGATACCAAGCATGTTTTTCTGCTTTTTATTCATTATATCCTTCTCATACGAGAATCTTCACATACGATTCTTCAACTTTGCAATGCATGTAAAGTACATTGTTTACGACAAGTGTAAAGTTAATCATCAGATAAGCATCTACCTTTTAATGTGGATTTTGGTTTAAGAATGCAAAACAAATCAAGGCTTTATTTAAAAATCCTAAAGTTAAGAGACTATTATAATATACCTGAATAGGATAGGTGTGACCGGTATATGGAAAAGGTAGGCGTGATCCGGTCACAACTATTCCTGATTAGAATATCCTTTTTTATGTGGGTTGCGGTTTATAAAACGTAAATTAAAACAAGTATTGCTTAAGAAATTAATTTGTATGCTTCTTTTTCATATATTTCATCTCTTTGAAAAGTACCATATCATTATGAATACTATGGGACAAAAGGAGGCTACAGCTCATACATAACATTTTCAGATATCTAAATTTTCAAACCTTTTCGAGCATTTGCTCCCCGAGCTTTCCGCCTGCAAACTGCCCTGCGACGAAAGATAACATAAGCAACGGCACAACTTTCCAGCCGAAACCTGAAAGTATCCTCAATAAAAACACGAAAGGTACAGGGGTATGCACAGCCATCATCCACTGCCTGGAGAACCTGATGGCCCTGTGTCTCCAGTAGCCGA
>DATCUE010000014.1:0-8033 GCA_036567605.1 Candidatus Methanoperedens sp.
ATTTCTAAGCGAGTACCTCTCCTCTCTGACTATTTCTTGTATCAAAGAATCTGTAGCTCTTTCCACTATCAATTCGGCAGCATCTTTAATTGACAATTCTTCTTTTATTGGAGCTATTATATTTCCAGGAATGAGTGTAGCTGGAAGTGTAATTCCCATTAAAGGAAGCCATTCCCTTATTGATAATGGCTTTTTCACCTGAAATAATCGGAACTCCTTCTGTTCAACTAGTTATGCTTTTATACTCTGCAAGGTGATATATCTCTGGGGTTTTACCCCACCCCTCCTCTGTTCTCATAAATTAGAGTGAGGGGTTTATAATTATGAATTATTGGATGGGTTCGGTAAGAACTTCTATATTTCTATCCGCGCGCGAACAAATCCACATTCAAGCGTCACTAAATATACCGCCATCAATTTAGCAATTTAAGCATGGCTGAACACGCGGATTATCCCAATATCAAACCAGCATGCCTATCAAATTTTAAGACAAGCTCTCATAGGATTATGTCCAAAAACACTCAATCTGATTAAAATAAACAATTATTATAATTTCTATAACGCTTTATGGCTCAAAACCATGACACGACATTTCTCTGTCCTATAAACGATCCTGATGGTTGTCAGGATTGATTTAGAAATCATATTATAGAGAAGAAAGCAATAATTTATGACAAAAAAAGCTATCCTTCCCTCGCATCACATCGCATAAGTATATCCATTGACAGAATTATTAAGCCAGACGATGTCCCTCTTCGATGCCGGATTTTATGACCTTTATATACATCCCGTACCCTGCACTCCTGACTCGGTCGCCAGCCTCGCGATTGCGGCAAAAAGATACGGGTATTCCGGGATTGCCGTCATCGATTCAACACCGGATAACCTGAATCCGGTAAATAAACCTGAGAATTTCTCAATCCATTCAGGCATTGAAATATCGTGTAAACCTTCAAAGATGAGGGATGAGATAAGGAAACAGAAAGGGAAGGAGGATATACTTATTGCCGGGGGGGGTGACGATGAATTCATCCGCGCCGCCGCTGAAACAGAAGGCTTCGACATACTTATGCAACCTGCAAAATTCAATAATGTCCTTGCAAAAGCGGCAGGTGACAACTCTATAGCTCTCGGCTTTGATATGGGTCATGTCATAAGCACGCGTGGCGAGGCTCGCATCAGGGAATTAATGATAATGAGGACGAACCTCCGGCACGCGCGGAAATATGATTTAAAAATGATCCTCACATCGGGAGGTACCTCGCACTACGACCTCCGCTCGCCCAGGGAAATGGCAGCGCTTGCAGGTATTTTCGGCATGACCGCGAAAGAGGCTGTGGATGCCATGAGCTGTGTCCCCATGGATATCCTGAAAAGAAAAAGCCCGGATTATGTGCAAGAAGGCATTGAAATAATATGAAAACATTGCCAACTTTACGCGACAAGAAACGGTATATGGCTTTTGAGGTCACATCCGAGCAGGCAATTAACCGTTCCGAGTTTGCAAAGGAGATCTCCAGCTCGGCGATTTCATTATTTGGCGACTCGGGATGCAGTAGTATGAACCTGGGGCTTCTGCATTACGACGGGAAATACGGCATTATCCGCTGTGCAAGAGGAAAAACCGAAGAAACAAGGGCATCCCTTGCCTGTATTACCAGAATCCGGGGAGTCCGCCTTTCCATTCTTGTCCTTGGAACTTCTGGCACTATCAGGGGAGCGATGGAAAAGTTTATACAGCAAACACTCATTAAAGAGCCAGAACAGGATAATAAAAGATTTACAGGAGCATCCAATTCCTTGGGTGGCGGAAAATAATCAATCGTATAAAAAACGAAATTGATATATTCCCAGAGAATCCTCTTGAAGTAAATGATTGAACATAATATGCAGGTATATTTTTTGATATGTCGGAGATGATATAATGCAAATGGCACCACAGATGGGATACGACAGGGCAATAACAGTATTCAGCCCTGATGGAAGGTTGTTCCAGGTAGAGTATGCAAGAGAAGCAGTAAAACGGGGAACAACAGCAGTTGGCGTGAAGGCAATAGACGGAGTGGCTCTACTGGTTGATAAGCGCGTTACAAGCAAATTGCTTGAAGCGGCTTCAATTGAAAAAATATTCCAGATAGATGACCATATAGGGGCGGCGACATCGGGGTTAGTGGCTGATGCAAGGGCACTGATAGACCGCGCAAGAGTGGAAGCCCAGGTCAACAAGGTCACATATGACGAACCGATAGGTGTTGAGGTATTATCCAAGAAAATATGCGATTTTAAGCAGACATATACCCAATACGGAGGCGTGAGGCCGTTTGGCACAGCGCTTCTTATTGCAGGCGTTGACGACAGCAGGGCCCGGCTTTTTGAGACAGATCCCAGCGGCGCCCTTCTGGAATACAAGGCCACAGGTATCGGTTCGGGAAGAACTGAAACCATGGAAGTATTCGAGAAGAAGTATACAGATGATATTAAACTTGAAGACGCCATAATTCTGGGGCTTGATGCTCTTTATAGTACCACGGAAGGGGTATTCAATGCAGCAACAATCGAAGTCGGGGTTATCGAACTCTCAAGCAGGAAGTTTCGGAAACTTACCCCGGATGAAGTTGAAGGGTATGTGAACCAGGTTATAAAGATGCACGCCTCGGAAAGCAAAGGAAAGGGGAAAGAAAAGAAAAAAGAAGAGTGAGTCGGTATGGTCGCCATTGATGAGTCCATAATCGCACGGCTCAAGACACACGGTAAGACGTTCGAAGTCTTTGTTGACCCGGATGGTGCGCTGGCTTTTAAAAAGGGCGACCAGGTGAAAATCGAAAATATTCTGGCAGTTGAAGATGTGTTCTCGGATGCAAAAAGCGGGGACAGGCCGGCGGAGCAGGATGTCCTCAACGCATTCGGTACCACCGATGCGACAAAGATCGCACAAAAAATCATCATGGAGGGAGAACTTCAACTCACAACAGAGCAGCGAAAAAGAATACAGGAAGACAAAAAAAAGCAGGTCATTGCTTTCATCGCCCGAAATGCGATAAATCCCCAGACCAAATCTCCGCATCCTCCTGCCAGGATAGAAGCTGCAATGGATGAAGCCGGGGTCCATATAGACCCCATGAAAAGCGTGGATGAAATGGTCACAATTGCAATGAAGGCGATAAGGCCGATCATCCCGATACGTTTTGAGGAAGTAAATATTGCAATAAAGATCCCGCCCGAATATGCGGCCAAGACATACGGCAGCATCGTTAAGTTCGGAAACCTCATGAAGCAGGAATGGCAGAACGACGGTTCGTGGATAGGCGTTATTTCAATACCTGCCGGAATGCAGGATGAGCTATACAACCTCTTAAACGGGATAACAAAAGGCAGTGCAGAAACAAAATTCTTAAAGTGATGAAAAATGGATAAAAAATTAGTAATCCCGGGTGAGTTCCTATCTGATAATGCAGAACTGGCTGATGAAGGGACGTATGTTGAAGAGGGAAAGGTATTTTCATCTGTCTTCGGTATAGCCTCGGTGAAAAACCATATCAGGGTCGTTCCCCTGTCAGGGAAATATATCCCGAGAAGAGGCGATCTTATTATAGGAACGATAACCGAAGTGGCTTTTTCCAACTGGATAGTGGATATCCGATCGCCTTACGAGGGCCTGCTCCATATATCTGAATTCCCAAGACGCATCGAGAGCGCGGATATGTCAAAATATCTAAAGGTAGGCGATTCAATAATGGCCCTTGTTAAGGATGTAGATGCCAAAATGAAAGTCGAATTGACCCTTAATGACCAGAGGTCAAAGCCGATAAGAGACGGCCGTATAATTGAAGTTACACCTTCCAAAGTCCCACGGCTTATAGGCCGGAGCGGCTCGATGATAGCGATGCTGAAAAACGAGACCAGCTGCAGTATCTTTATCGGGCAGAACGGCCGGGTATGGATAACGGGAAAAGACAAAGGTATGGATTTAGCGGTCAGGGCGGTTCTCAAAATTGAAAGGGAAACACATATTTCAGGTCTGACTGACAGGATTGCCGGGTTTCTAAAGGAACAGAAAGGCGAAAAGCCGAAAGAAAAAGAACCTGAAATAAAGGAAGAGATAATATTAGAAGAAAAAGTAGAGGAAGCACCTGAATCGAAAGAGGAAGAAAAAGTAGAAGAAGAAAAGTCCGGAGGAATTCTTGATGAACTTCTCGGGAACGAGAAATAATTTGCTTTTTATGACAGCATAAGATAGAGGAAGAAAGGGAAGAGGAATTTTATGAGTAAACCAGAAAAATTAATTGTGGACGGGCTGCGCCTTGACGGCAGGAAGCCCGATGAATTAAGGCCCATAAAAATAAAAGTGGGCGTTTTAAACAGGGCAGACGGCTCCTGCTATTTTGAATTCGGTGGAAATAAGGTAATAGCGGCTGTCTACGGGCCGAGGGAAGTACACCCGCGGCACATGCAGAAATCTACGAGCGCTGTTGTACGGTACAGGTATAACATGGCATCTTTCTCGGTCGAAGAACGCAAGCGCCCGGGGCCTGACAGGAGAAGCATTGAAGTATCAAAGGTGAGCAGGGAAGCCGTGGAACCCGTTATATTCCAGGAATATTTCCCTCGTTCTGCCATAGATATTTTTGTGGAAATACTCCAGGCCGATGCCGGAACAAGGACGGCAGGAATTAATGCCGCATCCATTGCCCTTGCCGATGCCGGTATCCCGATGAAAAGCCTTGTTTCAGCCTGTGCAGTCGGGAAGATCGAAGATACACTTGTCCTTGATTTAAATAAGGATGAGGACAATTATGGCCAGGCCGATATGCCTATAGCAATGACACCTGACGGGAATATCACCCTGTTGCAGATGGACGGTCATCTTACAAAAGAGGAATTCAAGGAAGCCCTTGAGATGGCAAAGAACGGATGCAAGGCGATTTATGAGATGCAAAAAGCCGCCCTGCTGGATAAATACTCATCACAGATAGAGGGTGATAACCATGAGTAATGAGATAATCTCAGAGCTTCGGAAGGATTTTATTTATAATCTTATGGTTAAGGGAGAGAGGGAGGATGGAAGAGCATTCGACCAGCACAGGGAAATAACGATAGATACCAGAGTTATCGATAAGGCCGAAGGGTCTGCACGCGTGAAACTTGGTGATACGCATGTGGTCGTCGGTGTGAAAATCCAGCCAGGCGCCCCGTTCCCTGATACGCCCGACCAGGGAGTTATCATTACAAATCTCGAACTTATCCCGCTTGCATCGCCGGTATTTGAAGCTGGCCCGCCGAGGGAGGACGCCATTGAACTGGCAAGAGTAGTGGACAGGGGCGTTCGGGAATCCGGGGCTGTGGATCTTTCCAAGCTGTGCATAACGCCAGGTGAAAAAGTATGGATGGTATTCATAGATGTTCATGTCCTGGACGATGGCGGGAATATAATGGATGCATCATCGCTCGGTGCCATTGCAGCATTGATGACCGCAAAACTTCCTGCCAAGCGTTTTGATCTCGGTGACGATATGGATGTTCCGCTGCGGGACGTACCCGTAGCCGTAACGGCAGTTGAGGTAGGAGGTTCAATAATGCTTGACCCGTCGCTTGATGAAGAAAGCATAGCCGGCACCAAACTGACAGTCACATCCAACCAGGACGGGGCCTTATCAGCGATGCAAAAGAGCGGCGTACACCCCCTTACCACCGAACAGATAAATTATATAGTGGATATTGCAATTGAGAAGGCAAAAGAAATCAGAGAGAAATTCTTGGTGATATAATCATGGCTGAAATCAAGGCAAAAGGTAGGAAGTCAAGGTCAGCAGGCAGGTTCGGTACAAGGTACGGCGTCAAGAACAGGAAACTTGTGGCCGATATCGAGGAGAAGATGCACGCCGATTACGCGTGCGCAAAATGTGGTGCAGTTAAATTGAAGAGAACTGCTACGGGCATATGGCAGTGCACCAAATGCAAGGCAACATTCGCAGGAGGTTCTTATGTGCCCCAGACTTCAGCGCACCTGACTGTCCTGAGAGCTGTTGCCGGCGAGAGAATCCCTGTAGCTTCAGGCGAACCTTTAAAAACCGAGGAAAAATAAGGTAAAGTATGGTTTACAAATGCACCCGATGTAAGCGGCCTGTTGAGATAGATTACCAGTACAGTGGTATCAGGTGTCCCTATTGCGGCCACCGCATCCTTGTAAAGGAAAGGCCTGTACTGGTAAAACGCGTTAAATCCGAATGATTATTACAACTGCGCGAAAACCTTCTTCAAAGACACGCACGTTCTGCAGGCATCTGGGCAGGTTTACCGGCTGGGAATACATTTCCCGCGGGAAATCCGGCCTTTCCGTAATCGGGGATGAACCTTTTCTACTGGTGGGCGAACATAAGGGAAATCCGGGAAGTTTTCAATTTTTTTTACATGGCAGATGTGTTCTTTCTATCCGCGCCAATGTTTCAAAGGATGAAGAAGTTTTTCAGGGTGAAGAGCCTGTTCTTGAAGGGGATAGCGCAATCGTCTGTTCCCTGAGTAAAGCCACAGGTCTTAAGGTTGGGGAAAGATCGGAACGGGTAATCCGCGTAAATGGCCGAATTGAATTTATTGATAAAGGGGTATCTTACATTGTATTGACCGTGCTTTCAATAAGAGGCGAAGGAATTGTTTGACTTGTTCAAGAAAGAAGAGCGCAACTCCCTGAAGGCCAGGATAGCCGGGCTTGAAGAAGAAAACAGGAAACTTTCACTTCAGCTTGAAAAACGGGATGATAAAACAAAGAGAACCATTGCTGAAAAACAAGTTGTGGACAGGGAACTCAATGAGGCAAGAACGAAGCTCTCTTCGCTTGAGAACGAGCTTCAAAATCTTAAGAAAGAGCTCCCATCGGGGCCGAATTTCCGTTTTTCTAAAAATTTATCCAAACATGAACTTGAAGAGGTACTTTTCCTTCTCAGTTCTATGCAATCAAGAACTCCTGCCCTTCTCACGGTTTACCTGGCAAAGGAAGAGACCCTGAAAAATGTATCATTCGACATAATAAACCGGATTGACGGAAACACGCAGTATCTTATTGAAAAAATAGAATCTTCAACGGGGAAAGCTGTTTTTTATGATATGAACCGCGTAGTTAAATTGGTCATCCTGCCCGTTTTTCCACTTGGGCGCTGCGAATCCTCACTCGATCTCCAGTTCAACCTCGAACCTTTGAAAAAGAGCCTTCAGTGCGATAAGACGCTGGTTCTCAATGCCCATGCGGGTGAGACTTTTATAGGGATACTGGAAGCAGATACCTTCGTTGAATATGAGGTCGTAAGAAGCAGCGTTATGGGGAAACACTCAAAAGGAGGGTGGAGCCAGAAGCGTTTCCAGAGCCTGGTCGAAGAGGATGTGAAGCACCACGCGGATAAAGTGAGAGTGGCGCTTGGCCCGATGGTTGAGAAACATAAGGATATACAATATGTTATCGCCGGCGGCGAGGGGAAACTGGTAAGAATGATAATAGAAGGGTACGATTATCCTCTGATCATGAAAAGTATGGACGCACAGGCTTCAAATCAACAGACGATGCTTAAAGACGCTATGTCGGTAAGGATTTACGGGATGTAAGGACTCAACCGTTCCTGACCTGCGTCTTTATTTTCTCTTCGATCCTGAGCCTCAGGTCATCCAGTGGTTTTAAAGAAACTTCATCAGGCCCCTTTTCTTCTCCATAATCAAATGGATTGTCCAGGTCTTTTATCAACACTATCATATATGTCTGCAAAAATGCGATGGCGCTGACAAAAAATAAGGCCTCGTAGAACGGGTCAATCCTTACAAACAGGAGCCCGATGATAAGAAGAACGGTAATTGCCTCTGCTATCGCGTATCCACCTGAAACGAACGAAGTCTCGCGGATGGTATGTATTCTGATTAACATTCGCCTGATAGCACTCTGTTCCTGTTTTAACCTGGCAATAAAATTGGCCTGCGTCAGGGATTCAAAAGCAAGAAAAAAATCATTAAGCCCATCTATCTTATTCATGAGCGACCGCGTCCTTTCTTTCTTG
>DATCUE010000015.1:0-8802 GCA_036567605.1 Candidatus Methanoperedens sp.
TAAAGTTCAAGAATGAAGTATCATCAGTATTATCCATCGCACTTGAGAAAGCCGGATTCAAAACCTCTGACCTATCACTCTCAGAATCGCCCCATGCCGATATTGCCTCCTCTGTTGCATTCAGGCTGGCCCCGGAATACAAGAAGAGCCCGAAAGAAATTTCCGATAAAATATACAGTCACATCAAAATTCCCCCCGATTCCTACATCGAACGGGCGGAAAAGGCAGGACCGTATATCAATTTTTTTACAAGCCGTGTTTTCCTGAATGAGACTGTATTGAGAGTTTTGCTTGAAAGAGAGAATTTCGGGAATCTCGATAGTAAGGGAAAATTTATACTTGAGCACACGTCCGCTAATCCGGACGGGCCGCTGCACATAGGCCATATAAGGAACTCGGTTATCGGCGATACGCTTGCGCGGATACTCAAACGCGCGGGTTTTGAGGTCGAGACCCAGTATTACATAAATGACATGGGGCGGCAGATAGCAGTTGTAGTTTGGGGACTTTCGAACTTCAGATTCGACAGCACAAAGAAGACAGACCATGCCATCGCAGAGGTCTACATCAATGCCAACAAGTCCCTCGTGGATGAAAAAGAACACTCGCCTGAAGTTGACGGGATCATGAAGAAATACGAAATGGGCGACCCGGCGACAATTGACAAATTCAAAAACGCCATAGACACGGCCATGCAGGGTATAAAAGAATCCCTCAACCGAATGAATATCAGTCATGATAAGTTCGTCTGGGAATCCATGTTCGTGCGCTCGGGAGAGGTGAACAGGATGATAGAGCGCGTAAAAGAAACAGGCCGTGCGGATATAAAGGACGGCGCTCTCATGGTCGACCTGAAAAACGAAGGGATACAAAAGCCCCTTGTGATCCAGCGCTCGGACGGTACATCGCTTTATACGACCCGCGACCTGGCGTACCATGAATGGAAATCTTCAGAGTGCGACAGGATGATCGATATACTCGGCGCAGACCACAAACTCATTTCATCGCAGCTTAAGGCTGTGCTCCGCATCCTCGGCTTAAAGGAGCCTGAGATAGTGATTTTCGAATTCGTGTCATTGCCCGAAGGCTCGATGAGCACGCGCCGCGGTGTTTTCATCTCTGCGGATGAGCTTCTTGACCAGGTCGAGAGAGCGGCCTACGAAGAAGTGAATAGGAGGCGCCCCGAAACGGATGAGGATTTCAAGAAAAAGGTGGCGGCATTTGTGGGTATTGGCGCGGTGAGGTACGATATAATCCGCGTCTCGCCTGAGAAAGCTACCACGTTTGACTGGAAAGAAGCGCTTGACTTTGAAAAGCAGGGCGCGCCGTTCATCCAGTATGCCCACGCCAGGGCGTGTAGCATCCTCAAGAACGCACAGGATGAGGGTTTTGTGCCTGAGAAATTCGATCCCGGTCTCCTTGTTGAAGAGCAGGAGATAACGCTAATAAAAAAGATCGCAGGTTTCGAAAACGTTATAGATAATGCAGCCCGGGAATTAAAGCCCAATCTCATGGCGATTTACGCAAGGGAACTTGCCGATGCCTTCAACCAGTTCTACAGGTATGTGCCCGTTCTCGGAGGTGAGCCGGAGTATAAGGCTTCCCGCCTTGCGCTTGTTGACTGTTCGCGCATAGTCCTGGCAAACGCACTTGATACGCTCGGGATAATAGCCCCCGAATCAATGTAATTATGAAGGTCATCTCGGTAGCCGGATATAAGAAAACTGGAAAAACCACGTTAGTTGGGCAGATCGTAAAGGCGCTTAAAAACCTCGGTTCCGTGGGAACGGTAAAACACCTCCATGACCACAACATCGACGCGGCCGGCACTGATACGTGGAAACATAAGGAATCCGGGGCCGATGTTGTCATAGGTGTCTCAAAGGGGGAACTTGCAAAATTCTCATCAGATAACAATCTTATAAGTGCGCTGGATGAACTTGCAGATGCAGGAATGGATTTTGCAGTTGTTGAGGGTTTTAAGGATAGCACGCTTCCCAAAATAGCGCTTGGAACGGTTGATGCGCCCAATATCGTTATCAGGCTTGACAAACCTGAAGATGCAGACATCAGGAAAATCGTCAAAGTGATTCTGGATCAGCCAGAGTACCATACGCTTGGATCGCTCATAAAGAAAATCAGAAGATCAAAGGATATCGAAAAGGCAGGTGCCATCGGTACTTTCACGGGTATTGTAAGAGCGGTAACAGAGGACACACGGACAGAATTTCTTGAATTTGAGGAATACAGCACGATCGCACAGCGAAAAATGAATGAAATATGTACAGGGCTCAGGGAAAAGGAAGGGATCGTTGAGGTCATGATGCATCACAGGACGGGAATCCTAAGAGCCGGTGAGGATATCGTGTACATAGTTGTGGCTGCAGGCCACAGGGAGCAGCTATTCCCTGTGCTGAGTGAAGCCATCGAACGCCTGAAAGCAGAAGTTCCCATCTGGAAGAAAGAGCATACTCAAAAAGGCCAGTGGTGGGTGTACGACACGGAGGGAAAATAGTCTATTTACCCATCACAATTTCAATTGTCGAGACCCCGAACTCTCCTCCTTCATTTGTTATTTTTTCTGTGCCTATCCTTATCTCTTTTACTTTTGCCCCTGTCACGAACCTGTTCCTTGAGACCTCAGCAGCATCAACGGCCCTTGATATTGTTTTTCCCCGTGCTTTGATTGTGACTTCCTGGGCTCCGCCGCTGAACTCTTTTACCACTGCAAGTACATAGTTCATCAAAGGTTTATTCCCGACATATACTACATTATCCTCTGCCATGTTACCCTCCTCGTTTTTGGAATAATCAATTAGGATGCTTATACATAAACTTAACGAAAATCATATTGCTAAGCATTCTAATGGAAAAAGTGTCTCATACCCGTAAACACAAGCGAAACCCCGAGCCTGTTCGCTGTGGCTATCACTTCTTTATCCCTTATTGAACCACCCGGCGACACAATATATCTTATATTATTCTGGGCTGAATAAATGATGCTGTCATCAAAGGGGAAGAAAGCATCGCTTGCAAGAACACACTTGCTCATTACGCATTTGATGAACTCGTCCTCGCTTATGTCAGGTTTTTCTCTTTCATACAATATCTTAAGGTTCTCCACTGCTTTTGTTGCAGCCAGTTTCTTTATCGCATCCACCCTGTTGGGCTGGCCTGCACCGATGCTGAGTATCTGGTAATTCCCTTTTTCGTACTCCCGCGCAATTACCACGGCGTTGGATTTTGTGTGCTTGCATGTCATAAGGGCAAATTCCGCAAGCCCCCTTTTATCTTCAGGGAACGGGTGCTCAGTGACCACATCCCATTTTTCATATAATCCCCTGTTCCTTGACTGCACAAGCATCCCACCGACTATGTAATGGTAGGTGTTCTCAAGCGGCACACCGTTTTCCATTGAGAGTTCAAGAATACGGAGATCCTTTGATTTGTTCTTAAGGAAGAGTAGTGCATCATCATCGTACCCTGGCGCGATTATCAATTCTACGAACCTGTTTTTCAGGAATTCCACTGTCTTCAGGTCGGGCTTGCGTGTGAGGCATATGATGCTCCCAAAAGACGAAACCGGGTCGCCGTCCCATGCCCTTGAGAGTGCATCCTGCAATGTATTACCCGTTGCTGCCCCGCACGGATTGCTGTGTTTGACCACTACTGCCGCGATCCTGTCTTTTAATTCAAGCGCGACGTTAAGGGCGCTTTCTGCATCAACATAGTTATTGTAGGAAAGCGCTTTCCCGTGAAGCTGTCTTGCATTTGCGATTGAAGGTTCCGAAATGCCGGGCTCCTTATAGAATTTCGCCATCTGGTGCCAGTTTTCCCCGTATCGCAGCGTTCTTCCTTCCACGAACTTAAGGCGCAGTATATCTTCGCCTGCCAGGCGCCGGCTCAGGTATGTGTCAATGGCGCAGTCATAATCCGCGATCCTGCGAAACGCCCTGACTGCAAGACGTTCTTTTGTCTTCAGGCTGAGTCCCCCTGCTTCAAGTTCTTTTAATATAATCGGGTAATCTTCAGGTTCAGTAATTACGGCAACATGGCGGTAATTTTTTGCCGCCGCCCTCACAAGCGCTGGGCCTCCGATATCAATATTTTCAATTGCCTCATCCAGGCCGGCACTTTCATTGGCGATAGTTTTCTCAAATGGGTACAGGTTCACGGCAACGATATCGATAAAATCAATGTCTTCTCTTTTTGCCTCCCCGACATGCTTCGGATTATCCCGCAATGCGAGAATCCCTCCATGTATCTTTGGGTGAAGGGTCTTAACCCTGCCGTCCATCATTTCGGGGAAGCCTGTAACGTCTGATACATCTTTTATTTTTATACCTGCATTTTTCAGAATTCGTGATGTGCCGCCTGTTGAGATTATCTCAAAACAAAGCGCATCAAGGCCTTTTGCGAAATCAACTATCCCTGTTTTGTCAGAAACGCTTATCAGAGCTTTCTTTTGCAGAATACATCACCTCATATGAATAGAAAAAGAAAGTTATAAGCTTTTCTAAGAATTTCTGTGTTCTCGGTGCTCTCTGTGGTTTTACAGTTTAGAACCCGACGTTCACGCATTTCTCATATCAACAAATGACAGAAGCCCGCCAAGAACCACCAGAACTATCCCGACAAGAATAACCTTCCATTCAAGTTGAAATAGCATGAACACACAGAACAGAATGCCAAAAAGCGGCAGTACCGGGAACCTGCCTATCGTGAAAGGCACCCGGAACGGCCTTTGCGTCTGCGGTTCGGTGTACCTCAGCAGTATCAATGAAGCGTTGATCACAAAAAACGTAACGAACAGCGTGAAGTTGTCCACGTTCGCAACAAATGTGATATCGCCTGCAAATACGAATACTATTGAAATTGCCATAGAGACAAATATGGCAATCCATGGGGTTCTCCTCGAAGGATGCACCTTTGCAAGTATATTTGGAAGAGTGTAAGAATCCGCCATCCCGTAGATTATCCTGGATGCGCCGAGCAGCATCATAAGAACAGTATTGGCTGTGGCAAACAGGGCTATCCCGGCTAACAGTATAAAAGCCTCTTTTCCCAGGGCTGCGAAAGCCAGGTCCGCAAAAGGCGCCTCCGATCCCGCAAGTTTCTCCCATCCCATCACGCTGACAGCCGAGACTGCCACCAGTACATAAAGAACTATACTGGTAGTTATTGCCAGCATCAGGCCCATGGGGATCGTTTTTTCAGGAGTTCTTGTCTCCTCCGAAAGCTTGACGATGCTTTCAAAACCCGTGTACGCGAAAAATACAAGCGCTGAGGCCTGGAATATCCCGGTCAAGCCCTGGGGCATCTCAAAATAATCCACTTTTCCAAGATACGGAAGACCTATGAATATCACAAGGATAAGACCCGCAGTTTCTATGAGCGTGGCTACTATCGCAAACCGCGCCGTCTCTTTTATGCCATAGAAAAGCAGGAAGGAGAGAGCAATTATGAGCATGATGCCGGAAATGACCGGCGGGACTTTGAAAAAAGCATTGAAGTAACCCCCGAAGCCCAGGGCAACGGTAGATGCGCCTATCACGCCGCTTAAGATTATCAACCATCCGATGATGAAAGCAAGTTTTTTTCCAAAGGCGTGGCTGGTGTATTCGTACTCTGCGCTTGCCCTGGGGAACATGGATGATAATTCCGCATAGCTGAGCCCTGTAAAAACAGCTATGAGCGATGCAGTGGCAAATGAGAGCCAGACAGAGTTCCCTGCAAGCCCTGATGCTTTTCCGATAAGCGCGTATATGCCTGCCCCGAGAATTATTCCCACGCCTGAGAGTGTCACTTCAAACAACCCGAGTTCGCGTTTCAGTTCAACTTTCTTGCTCATGTCTCCCTCTTTCTCATTATAGCATATCGCTTTTGCGATTAGCAGCCAATGTAAGAGAATATATTTATATCAAAAGGAATATATTAAATATTCTGGAATGAAGGCAGAACTACAGGAACTAAAGGAAGCAGCGAGGCCCTCAGTGGCAGTAATCGGACTTGGGGGAGCAGGATGTAATATCATCACTTATCTCTCAAAAAAAGGTATTGCAGGCGCTAAAATAATAGCGGCCAACACTGACATAAACCACCTGGTCTTGCAGCGGGCCGATAAATTCCTTCTCATCGGGAAAGAAAAATGCAGGGGAAAAGGCTGCGGCGGTTTTCCGGAAGTGGGCGCAGAATGCGCCATTGAAAGCGCGGAGGACATAAGGAAAGAACTTGAGGGGATCAACATCGTTTTCATCGTTGCAGGTCTCGGGGGCGGGACAGGCACGGGCTCAGCCCCTGTTGTGGCAGGGATTGCAAAATCACTGGGGGCCATAACGGTTGCGTGCCTGACGATGCCTTTTGAGGTTGAACTAATGCGGCGCGAGAATGCAAAGAAAAGCGTCCAGGCGCTCTCTGAAGTATGCGATTCTGTTG
The DNA here is from genome assembly GCA_036567605.1 of Candidatus Methanoperedens sp. GTDB lineage: Archaea > Halobacteriota > Methanosarcinia > Methanosarcinales > Methanoperedenaceae > Methanoperedens. The sequence continues at coordinate 6,436 of DATCUE010000015.1, forward strand.
TATTGATAGACAACACCAAACTTCGAAAATTCGCGGGAAAACTGCCCCTGCGGACAGCTTTTACGGTTGCCAATGCCTTGATTGCTGCGTTGATAAAAGGCGTTACTGAGACTATCAGTGAACCGAGCCTGATAAATCTTGATTTTGCGGACCTGAAAGCAGTACTTGAAAAAGGCGGTATATCATCTTTCGGGATAGGGGAAGGCGAGGGTGAAAAACGCGTTGAGAAATCGGTACAGGAAGCCATATCAGCGCCGCTGCTTGATATCCCCGACCTTTCAGTGCCGTACGGTCTGCTGATAAGCATCACGGGCGGGCGGGATATGACGCTTGAGGAAGTGGCAAAAATAGGCGAATTGATGGCGCAAAATGTCCCGAACACGAAAAAGATCATCTGGGGCGCAAAAGTGGATGAAGCCATGACCGGCCGCATCCGTGTAATAGCCTTATTTGCCAGTGTCGGTAATCCTTTTGATGGATAGGAGGGAAAGGCAATTTTCAAGGGTTCCGTTTCCCACGATATCGGGAATTACACCGTGTTTGCGCATTGCGTCTGCGGTCCTGGGGCCGATCGCGACGACCTTGATCTTTTTTGCAGACTCAGAATCAAAGCCTGAAGATTCAAATGACCTGGCGCTTGTGAAGATAACGGCGTCCATGTCTTTTATGATGTCGCCGAGCCTGTTTCCTTCAGGCAACAACGTGTAGGCGGGGGCTTCTATCACAGTTGCGCCTTTTGATACAAGGGAGTTAATCAATTCAGGGTTTGGCACTTCGGCGCGCGCAACACCTACGATTTTGCCTTTGATATCGCCAAGGTACAGGGCGAAGTTGTCTGAAGAAAATTTCGTTATTACTTCGCCTGACAAACCATATTCCTCAACCTTATCTGCCGTCTTCGGGCCGACGCTTACGATCCTGACAGTCTTTCGCGGTTTTACTTTCTCAAAAAGTTTCTCAACACCGAGGGCGCTTGTGAAAATAAGTATGTCTATCTCATTTTTTGATATCATATCGCACAGGCGCAATAAGGGCTTTGGGTCTGAGGGTTCGACTGGATGCATGGTTGATACCAGGAACGCTTCATGGCCATAACGTGCGAAAAGCTCGGGGATGCCTTCTGATTTCTCCTTCAGTTTGGTAACTGCGATTTTCATTATAATATGAAAAGGAAGGGAGGTATGTTAAACTTTCTGTTATTTGGGACTTTAAAATAGTTCGGTTTGGCGTAAAATATTAGCCACGGAGGCACAGAGAACACAGAGAAATAATAACTCTGTGACCTCAGTACCTCGGTGGCTATTTTGCTTCTTGATTATCTTTTTCTTAAAATTGCAGAATATGCAAAAGACAAACCTGATAATGCAAGGAAAATTTCAAATGAAGGGATTTTGAATCCCTGGCCGGATGATGATTCGGTTCTCCCGGTCATGTTGATGGTTTCGGCAGGATTGCCGTTATTTTTTTGCGAACTTATTTTTTCTTCCCCATTGCTGTTTTGTTCCGCACGGATTGAATTTTGCGCTTCTTTTATTTGCTTTGCCTCAGCCGCTATTGTATATGCAGTGTCGGCTTCAGCTTTCGCAAGATCCGCACTCGATTTTGCCTCATTTGCAAAAGCTTTTGACTGGTTGTAGTCGGAATCTTCAAAAAATGATTTTGCGAAAGATTGCCTGGTTTGTGCTGTCTGTAAATATTTAATGGAACTCGATAGCTTATCTTCCGCTGGGATCACATCGGCGCCGATATTTCTGGCATCGTTTAGTATGATCATGGAATTATTTATGATGGATTGCGCCGAATCGATGGAGACCTGGGCAAAATTTATTGCAGTTCTCGTCTGGTATCTTGTATCATCATAGGAGAGGATAAATGATGTATTTCTATAGATTTTTTTTGGGTCGCCTGAATAAGCCGACTCATAACAATACACATAAACAGTATGCTGTGCGCTTCCCGAACCGCTCCCCTCAGGCGGCGCATGGATAGTGAGATTTCTGGCAACAGTCGCACCTGGACTGATATAATATTCTTCAGATAAAGAACCAGAGTCAAGTTTGTAAGCGCATCTGCCTTCGTATAGATAATTCGTACTTTTAATTGAAACTGAAATAGTGGTTCTTTCACCCGTATAGAGCTCAGGAGGATCCGGAATCGGATTAAGGGTGTAAGAAAATGCGGCAATCGCAGTTCCGGATAATGTTAAGAATACAGCAAGACCCATCAGGATTCTATATCCAATCGTCAATATACCACTTTAGATATATAATTCATATATTGCTATTTATAGCTAATTACTTGAAGAAATGAAAACTAAGAACGGTAGTTCACGCAGATATCTAATCCGCAATCCATTATCACAGTCAA
>DATCUE010000016.1:0-13460 GCA_036567605.1 Candidatus Methanoperedens sp.
GTAACAGGGGGATAAAAAACGTATATATGCCAAAATCGATAACTTTAAGTGCTCATAAGGACTCCTGTTAATTGGAGACTGACATCCTTAAAGGATGCCATAGATATAAATGAATAAAAAAATATCTGAAATCCATCAAAAACGACCTGAGTTGTTGAACGTGGGGAAAAAAAAGGAAACAGAGGATATTGAATCATGGATGATTGAAGAATACTACGTTCCCTATCAGGCTTCTTAGTATTTTTTTGGGGGATAGAATATGGAGGTAATGGGGGTTTGCAGCATCTGCGGGCGTCCCGGGAAACTATATACATGCATGCTATGCGGAAGAACTGTATGTTCCCGATGCCTCACAGAAGAAGGAGTGTGCGTCAGATGTTCTCACGGCAGGGTTTATTCAGCTTCCAGGACATAGAAATATTTTGCGGCTATGGAATCGCTGATTGATTTAAGAAGGAGAAGTCTTGATTTTTCATTATCGGCGGCAATACCAAATACCCCTAAAGGTATGGTAGTGATTGCATGAGAAGTTCCGCCCATAACTTCACCCCATTCCCCGAAAGCTTTCTTCAGGATATTTTTCATATTTAATTCCATATTTTTTGATTCAACGTAGATATGGATCTTTGTTGCATTGACCGCGAATACAAGGGCAGTCGAGATACCTTCTATATCCAGCATATATTTACATACTTTGGGAATGGTACCCGGATCCTTAACATAGCCGACCGTGGTAAATAAGGAGGCTCCCTTTAGTATTTTATTGGCAATCGCACGGGACAGGTCTTCGAAAGTGTCTGGTTTTACAGCCGGATGCTCCAGGCTGTTCAACAATTCCATATCAACGTATTTATGGATAAACCAGTAAGCTTCGATGTCCGGAAGTGTGAAGCTTGTTACCATGGTTTTTGTCTTGTCCCTGATGGCAAAAAAAAGGAGGGTAGCCAGTTGTTTATCTATAGCTACACCGAGTTTTTTCAGATATTCGATCATTATGCTCGATGTTGTCTCCGTGGTCCTTATATCCCGGTAGTCGCTGCGTATCCCCTCGGTATTTCCAAGAGTATGCCCGAGTATTATCGTGGGCACGATTTTTTCACCCGTCAATTCCGTGGGCAAAAGATCAACAAAAGCAATGGGGTTCTGGGACCTGCTGATATCGGGCACATTCATCATCTCATCGCCAAGGATGTTGATGAGGGTTTTACTCTGGATTGTCCCCGTATAGTAAATGCTTGCCTCCATGTTGAAATGTTCCGCGATCCGTTTCAATGCCAGAGAGCTTGCAAGTGAATCGGAATCCGGGTTGTTTCTGGTATATATCGTAAGCCGCCTGCCTGGCTGTGACAATAATTTCTTAAAAGTCCGCTGTTTCCAGAAAGAAAGACTCTTGAACATTTATTTGCCTCTAATGAATTTCTTGAGATATATGTTTATGTTTTCCCTTTTTTCAATATCCATGCTTTTTTCCTGTAATAGCCCAGTGGATGCGAAATCCTTTCGCAAAGCTGTTCCCTGCCATAACAATTCCCGTAGGTCACCATCGTAGTGCACGAAGGGGATTTGTACACGGTTCCGGTAGCTCCGCGGATGTGCATTACCTGGTACCTTGTGCGCTCTTCATCAAAATCGGGCGATGCTTTGTACAGTTCGATGATGCCGTCAGCATTCATTCCAATATTGAGAAGAAAGGAGGTGAGCGCGAAGCGCATCGAATGCGGGAGGTTCACTCCCGCGCGTATATTGGAGAGCCCCCTGACCATGCATGGAGGAAAACAATCAGGCATTATCTCTTTAAATTCTTCGATATTGAACTCTGATTTGCGAGAAGTCAAAGCATTGCGTATTTCCTCGGTGTACGAGACGATGGCCGCACATATTTCAGCCGGCACGTCAAGCGGCAGGCCTGATTCTATCTTCTTTCTTATCGCCTCTTCCATAAGGCGCGAGAAATCTTCTTTTATAAGGGACACTTTCCCATGATCCATATTCCGGTTGATAAGCCTCCATTTGGGTTCATGTATTACATTCGCATAGCTGATATAATCAGCAAAATGCACTATCATCGATTGCGCTTTGATTTCAAAAGTAATATTGAAATCGTCTGCAAGTTCCTGAAGATCCTTGTCCTTGAGTTCCCTTACAAGCCCGGTGACAGATTTTGATTCCGAAAGGGCATACCTGCGGATGAGATAACCATCATTAATGCATGAAACAACTATTCTGGCAACAGGGTACGATAACAGTTCCTTTTCGGCGCTGACCCTGTCGGAAACGGTATATTTAGTGATTGACCCTTCCTGGACAGCCTCAAGAACACGGGCTTTTCCACGCTCCCTGACCTGCTCGAAAGCCCTGTCAAAAAAAAGTTCTTCGAGCTTGAAATCCAGATTACCTACATATTTTACAGCACCGCTCGTAAATGGGAAATTTGCAAACCCAAAAATATCCATGCTTATTCGGATTCAACCCTCGGGGCCAGCATATAACTGACTTCACCATGCCCGTCAGCGATCTTGAGTTTCATTTTCATGGGATAATCCTTTCCAAGGTCAATCGTGACCTCCACAGCTTTGCCTGCAATTTTACCGATATCCGACAGATAGTCAAGCGAGAATAATGATTTCGAGTCGGCTGGTGTGAGATCTATTAACTGGTCTTTTGTCATCTCCAGCCTGACATTGTCCGTATCGCCATCTGCTTCCATAAAGAATACGTTCCCTTTTATCCCCATGGACATATAATCACTTACTTTTTCTGCCGCTTTTATTGCCCGTCTTAAATCTTCACCTTTGATAACGATCCGGGCCGGCAGGTCAAGCGCGGGGACCTTTGGTTCTTTCCTTATGGACGACGGGTCAAGCAATGACATGGTATATGAAAGCCCTCGCATCCTGACAATAAGCTTATGGGTAACTTCATCAAGTTCAAGTTCGATATTGTCATTCTTGTCCGCCATTTCCATTATGCCGTTCAATTTTGTAAGGTCAATGCCGATTTCTCCTTCCGTCGCCTCAAAGGAATCGAAAGCGTCTTTTGCGAGATCAAAACTTACCATTGCGACATTAGCGGGATCTACGGCCCGTACAGAAATGCCATTTGCTGTAAGCCTGAATCTTGCTTCATCTACCAGGGTTGATATGGATTCAATAGAATCTTTGAGTTTTTCTGCACCAATTACTGCCTTAAACATTTTCAGCCTCCCGGATATATTATTATCCATGATATTAATAATTTTTCTATTTGTGCAAATAACGTCGATACCTTCATATCTAACTTCCGCTCCTATTGTAAAACATGCCGGGACGTCCCATTGATGTTGCTCTTTCACATGCCGAGGCAGGAGAAGGCATGGAAACGCTCTATGAAAATGCATGCACGCTCAATACAGAGCCCGACCTCTGTTTTAATTATGCGACTAATGAGAATTTGAAAGACTGGGGGTTCACTGAAGGATGTTTTTCATGTTTATTGCGGGATAAGAAGGATGTGATCATACAGGTCATTACAGCATATCATTATGAAGAAGGGGCGACCAGCGCTTATAACGCCGATGTCCAATACTTGAAAAATAATGATTATGGAAGCCAGATAAATATAAAAAAAATTGGCGAATCTTCTGTTTTGTTCAAGAAAAAACAGAGCGATGGGACCACCTATAACCTGTTGTTTTTAAAAAATAACTTTTTTGCGGCGATAAGTGCAAAATATAAGATCGATGGAGCGGGAAATCTCCCTCATATTACGGGACTTGCTGAGAAAATAGAGGGAAAAATCACGGGTTGATTTTAATAGTTCGATAGGCTTCATTTAAAAAATATTATTCTTTTCATGCAAACGTTTAATAGTTGATAAATGAATATACTATTTATTCAAAATTTAACGGATTAAAAAAAGAATATGCACTGGCGTGAAAAAGAATTGCTTGAGGCAATAAAAAGTGGAAAATCGACTACCAGCGAAATAGTTGGCAGGGTAAATATGAGCAAGGTAACTGCCCTGAAATATCTGGAAAGCTTGAAAGAAAAAGGCATGGTCGATTACGAAGAGATAGGTTCAGCAAGAGTCTGGTTCTTAAAAACAAAAGAGATAAAAATTGAAAAGAAAATAAAAGTTCTGGTCGTCGACGATGATAAAAATGTTATAACCATAATACGTGATTCGCTCCCTGATGGCCAGTTTGAGATTTTAGAAGCTGTAAATGGAAAAGAAGCTCTGGGAATGGTTTTTGCCGGGTCTCCGGATATTCTGATTCTGGATATCATGATGCCTGAGATGGATGGCTATAAGGTATGTGAGGAACTTAAAAGTCATGAATCTTCAAAGGACATCCCTATTATAATATTGTCGGCCAAAGCCAGCGTGGAGGATAAGCTAAAGGCGATGAACCTGGGCATAGATGATTATATCGTAAAACCTTTTGATCCGAGGGAATTGAACGCAAGGATAAAAATGAGGTTGAAACAGGTCTGTTGATACGGATTTATTTCACGGACACTATTTTCACAATATCCCCATTCTTCAACTCATGCTTCTCCCCCAGCCTCATCTTCGTGCGCGCATCCACGGAATATAAGAATCCCTTGCCGATATCCGTATGGACCATGAAAGCCAGGTCTTTGGGGGTACTTCCTTTTTTCAGAAGGAAGGCATCAGGAAGCACATTCCCCTTTTTGTCCGTGAACTTGTTCTCGTCTTCCACAGGATAAACCACTATCAGATCGAGCAGGTTGAATACAGTTTCATTGATGCATTTCTGGATTCCCGTACCGCCGTTCTTCTTAATCAATGCCCTGATTTTCGAGAGGGCCTCTTTCTGGGTATCGGAAAGATTTGGCGATTCTTGGAAATCCGCATCCCCGGGAATGTATTTTACCGCCCCGCTTTTATCGGCAAGGCGAAGGGCCACTTCTGCCGCCGCGCTTACGGGTATTGCCCCGGCTTTTGAGAGCTTCCCGATATTCTCGGATGAGGCCACATCTATTTTATTTGCCGCTATTATCAGGGGTTTGCTTTCCGCCCTGAGAAGGTCTGAAAGTTCGATTATCTGCTCATCAGTCCACATATGAGGTTTGTCACGCGGGATTTTCAGCCTTGTAAGCACGGTTTTTACATGGGATTCCGTGACCCCTGCGCCCTCAAGCTGCCCTGCGATAGTCTCTTCAAGCTTTAATCCTTCTGCCTGGACTTTACGCACCAGCCTTTCCCAGTTGCGTTTCAGTATCCCGAAAATCCACATGGTTATTTCATGTTCGAGGAATTCAATATCCCCGAGAGGATCGTGGGAACCGACAGGCACAACATTCCCCTCTATATCTGTACCACCCGACGCATCAATAACATGGATTATCGCTTTTGCCTGTCTCAGGTTATCAAGAAAAGCATTGCCAAGCCCGCGCCCTTTGTGGGCATCGGGCACAAGTCCTGCAACATCGATAATTTCCACGGCTACGAACCTAACGCCATCCCTGCAATGCCCGCAATCCAGTCTCAATTCCCTGCACGGGCAGTTTGTTCTTACATACCCTACGCCGTGGTTTGCGTCAATCGTCGTGAAAGGATAATTTGCGATCTCAACATTTGCAAGAGTCGCAGCCTTAAAAAATGTTGATTTTCCCGAGTTCGGTTTTCCTGCAAGTGCTATTGAAATGGCCATGGTCTTATTACATTTCCTGTTAACTTAACCCTTACCCATTATTTACATTTCTTTCATTATATTAAAACCATTCTCACTAATAATAGTGATGGCGCTGAATATTGAATCGACGATAAATGAACCAAAAAAATATATATAGTACCGGCCAACACTCATGTAATGCCGACAAGAAAATCAATATTCAAAGATTTATATGAGAGACGAAAGAGCCTTGCCCTGAAGATCGGGCTTATCGGGGTTATCCTGCTACTTCTCTCATTGCTTGCCGGGGAAATGATGCCGGCCGGACAACTGACAGGTGCATGGCATATCGTGAATGTGGTCATAGAGCTTTTCGGCAGAGTCGGGGAGGCATTTATCCTTTCGGGATTCGTTGTTTTTGTCCTTGAAGAACACCCGCTTGCGATGATGGTAAAAGACGTTTCCAAATCAATTATCGATGAAATCATCGACAAGCATTTTCAGAGGAATGAATTACTGGGATTCATATTGAGGGGTATCAAGAACCTGAATAAATACGAATACATAGATGATGAAATATACAATTTGTATGAAAAACACGGGCTGCTTGAGCTGGCCGACGAACCCAGAAGATCAAATGTTTCGATAATATTCAAGAAAGAAGGCGAAGTTGATGGTGAAAAAGATAAGATCATTCTAAACAGGATTTATGATTTCAGGGCAACAAACGAAGCGCGTGAAGGCGGCAGCCTGAAACTTATAAACAGGGACGGTCTTGTAGCCTTTTGTGATTCGCCTGTCCCTGAACTGATAGAAGAGGATGAGAATGAGATAATAAAAGATATCCATACATATATGGATGTAAAATTTGAATTTTCCACCTCGTTTGAAGTGGCAGGGTTAACGTGCAACAAAGAACGCGTATTTCTTAATCCTGTATTCTTGCCAAGAAAAGACTTTGACATTGAAAATTGCAGGCCTAAAAATTATAGGGAAGAGACTGAAAAAAATTCTCCGGAATTATATGGGATATATGAGATATTGCGCCAGAGCGATAATAATAGTCTTCTTAAATTAAATTTTTATCTCAATGTTAAAATCCCACCTAAAGAGTTCATAGATCTGTGTTTTGAGGTCAAAGGGATTGTTTCGGATTACGACCTGTGGACTTATGAGTTCATCTCATACACCAAGGGTGTTACTTTTGAATTGCAGCTGGGTGATGACTTCGAGACCAAAATAGAGGAAGTATTAATCGGGGTTGAGAATCCACCCATTAAATCCGACACGAAATTGAAATATAATGGATGGATAATGCCCCATTCATCGGTATCGGGAACATGGAGAAGAAGGGCGTGATTTGATATTAATAAAATATAAGTCATTTAGACTCCTTAATCGGAAGCGATGAAATCGTATTTTATTCTTATTCTGGTTTCAATTCTTGCTGCGGGATGTATTACTTCCCAGATCCAGGCAGGAGACCCCAAGGAATATGAACTTCCAGGTATTGATAACACGACTATTTATTATTTGAACGGCTCCTCAGTACAGGTTGTGGAGAGTGTGATTAATGCCACATCTGTGGATTTCCTGCTGGATGAAAGCGGAGAAATGAATTTCAGGAATCCTGTTGCACAGGATTACTCGGGCAACAATGTTACGTTCAACGTCTCTTCAATCCCTATTTTTGGAAGAAGCTACGCCCATTTTGAATTTGAACAGCCGTTCTCAGGATTTGTGGCTTTCACGCAGTCAGACGGCCAGGACTTCAAACGCATACTTACAAGAAATACCAGCGTCCGGGTTGTCCTGCCCGTGAATTACACCACAGGCTCCAACTTTCTCGGGATAGCCCAGCCTGAGCCGGATAATATTACTGTGGATTCATCAGGAAGAAAAGTGCTTATCTGGAATAATCCGTATCCGGGTCCGGGCAGGATATCAGTACAATATTATCCTGAAAGTGCCCCGAATATGCTGGTTTACCTCTTCGTTTTCCTGCTGTTCGCTTCTGTTCTGATATGGAGTTATTATCGCTTCAGCATACGGGCATTGAAAAAGAAACGCGAGAGAATGGAAAAAGGCATTAAAAAGTAATTGTCAAATCAAAATATTAATATAAGTTGACCATAATTATATGGTAATAATGAGTATTGTGATTTGTGACACGCCAACTCTGGCTGAGAGGTACGATAAAGTTAGCAACAGCCAGTTTGAGCATGGAAAATTGCTGGTAGAAGACCTGAACATAAATAAAGGAGATCATATCCTTGATATAGGATGCGGCACCGGGCGTCTGGCAGAATATATCCTGGAGATTATTGGAAACAAAGGGTGTATTTACGGCATCGACCCTGCAGAGTACCGTGTCCAGGTTGCACGGAAAAAAATCAAAAACAAAAGCCCACCCAACATCTCCTTTGAGGTTGGAAAGGGTGAAGACCTGGGCGGTTTTGCAGATAACAGCTTCGACACCGTTGTTATGAATGTGGTTTTTGGCTGGATTGTAGATAAAAAGGCCACGCTTGCGGAGATATACAGGGTATTAAAACCCGATGGGCATTTAGGGATAACCACTTCAAGCAGAGGATTGCCAGGTCCGTTGATGGTGATTACAGACGAACTTCTAAAGAGAGAGCCGTATGCTTCGAAGGTCAATGCTGGCGGCATGGATTCAGGTAAATCCATCACTGCTGATCAACTGCTGCAATTGCTGATAGATGCCGGGTTCAGCGACATAAACCTGAAACTCAGAAGAACCTCTATATATTACAGGAACCCGAGCGATCTTATTGAATTTACCGAGGCCAGTCATTTTGGGAATTATCTGGATCATGTGCCTTTGTATCTGCGCGATGCCTATAAATCCGAGTACATTACCGAGCTTGAAAAAAGACAGACTGCAAAAGGAATTGGTTCCGTGTGGAACATGCTTCATGTGATTACCAGGAAACCATCGGGCGATGCGTATGATTCCCAAAATCAATCGCGTTTATCTGATATTCGATAAATTGTTTCCATGAATATATATCTGTTTAGAGCTCTGCCATGCCAATCCTCATTTGGGAAAGTTCCAGATTCCTTAAAATCAAATTGTTTCCTTCCCTCAGCAATAAAATCCCTTCCATTTTCATAAGTTATTATAGTACTTATCATGTAAACTGATTTGTTTTGCTTCAGCATATTTTCGACAATGTTAATATTCGGTTGAATTATTGTCAGATTTGTATAGTAATTTATATGGATACCTTCGTCTAAAGCCACTATCGCTGCATTTTCTCCTGTAAGGCCTTTAAGCTTTATTGCAAACTCCTTTTGTCCGGCCCAATTGTGCCTGCCTGAAATAATGGGTATCGTGAAATAAACCATATATAAAACCAGAATTACAAGGATTACAGGAGGAATTCGTTTATCAATTTTACCAAGTATCATTAAACCGCAGGGAATGAACAGGATTAACAAAGAGAAACCTGTCAAAACATACCGGTCTATGTCCCTCAGAGGTATAGATGCAGAAAAGAGAATATTCAGCAATGCAAGGCCCAAAATTAAAGCCAAAATATTTCGAGTATAAGTTGAAAATTCCAGATATTTCCTTCCAATACTGAGTGCTGCAATACCCAGAATAATTAATATGACACCAGGCAAGGAAAAAGAGTTTAGCATCAGGATGAATGTATTCCACAATTGGAATCTTAGCATCTCAATTTGCGGAAATATCACCTTTATGGAATCTCCAACCTCCAATTTCCCAGTGAAATAAGGAAAATATAGGAAAAAAAGTCCTGTTACCTGTATCAGCAGTATTATAGAGACAGTTGCTGCAATTGTGATTCGTTTGGGCTTCTCTTTTATACTCTGGAATAAATTTATAATATATATGGATATATAAAATGGCAATAAAAAGATATTTTCAAGTTTGATGGCGATAGAAAACATAAATAGAAAAGCACTCAGATACATGGAGCGCTTTCCGGTTATCAATGAGAAATATAAAGCTGCTAATAAAAAGAATAATGATTCAACATCGGTCGGTATATATTCGCTTAAAGACCAATGGAGCGGAAAGAAGATCATAATCAATCCCGCATAAAGAGCATAAATCCGCGGCAACTTGAGCCTGATGCATATATAATATATAATCGGGGGCGCCATAGCCCCAAATAATACTGAAACAATAATTGTGGTAAATTCAGAATCAAATCCAAATAATTGCAAAAATCCATAGAAAGCCGCGTTAATCAGAATAACTCCGGGGTGACCGGGAAAGTGGGCATACTGCAGACTCAGCATTTTGAATGTCTGACCTCCCAGAATAGCATATTCAACTGAATCAAAGTGCAACAGGCCTGCAGATCTAAATTCGAAGCGGATACTGAACGCTAATATGAATAAAAATAATGCTATCCACCTATCTCTAATCGAAAGAACTCTTCTGGAAAACTCTTCTATCATATTTTTTGGGATAAGTCATACTCAATCGCTTACAGGGGTTCAATTAATCTCCGCCTATTAAAATATTACCACGGAAGCCTTTAATGTTAAGAAACATCTCGATTAGAAGCCACATCATCTGGGTAATTGTAGAAGATACTGCATGAAACATTATTATCCGATAAAAAAGTTTTAAATAGTAAATGAAATATTATCGTCATGATGAAGGATTAAGATTTTGTCAGGGCAGGCTTGAAGCATTCATTCAATTCGGAAAAATATGGTATGCCAATGGAACCGATAATAGAGATAAGGTCAATATCGAAAAGTTACGGAGACTTCGTTGCTATAGACAACGTGTCCCTTAGCATCGAAAAAGGGACGATATTCGGCCTGCTCGGGCCGAACGGGGCCGGAAAGTCGACTCTTATTAAAGTGTTGTCATGCCAGTCAAAGCCTTCGGCTGGAAAAGCCTTCATCAGCGGCCTCGATGTTGTGTCCGATAAAAAAGAGGTACTTTCGATTATAGGCATTGTCCCGCAGGAGAACAGTTTCTATGACGATCTCACAGTGAACGAGAACCTCGAGTATTTCGGCTCTTTATACGGCGTCTCCGCAATCGAGATCAAGAAAAGAAGCCATAAGATGCTGGATATGCTGCAACTGTCCCGGAAAAGCAATAGCAGGGCGGGCACCCTTTCAGGCGGCATGAAAACAAGGCTGAATATCGCCTGCGCTCTTATCCATAAGCCTGAAGTGCTTATTCTTGATGAACCCAGCGTGGGGCTTGATCCCGTATCCAGGAAGGCCCTGTGGGATACAATCCGGTCTGTGAACAAGGAAGGAACCACGATCCTTATTACCACCCATTATATGGAAGAAGCCGACCTCCTTTGCGACAGGATATTGATAATGAATCGTGGAAAAATAGTTATCGAGGGAACATCCGAGGAACTGAAAAGCAAGGTCGGGGAAAGGATCATACGGATAACGAGTATGTCGGGGGATTATCAGTCAGTAAAAAGCAACATTGAATCGCTCGGGGAGGTAATATCCTGCGATATCGATGAGAAAGGGATTAAAATAAATCTCAGGGAAGAGTTGCCCTTTGCGCAGATTCTTGAGATTTTTGCATCATCGGGTGAGAAAATAAAGAACATTGAATCCACGAGGCCAAGTCTTGAGGATGTATTCATTCATGCAGCCGGGGAGGCGTGGCATTGACAGGCTCGGTGCTTCGGAAAGACCTGAAGGTATATGTCCGCCACAGGAAAACGCTGCTTCTTATCTTCATTGCCCCGATACTTATTATGATATTGATCGGGTCGGTTTTTTCGGGGGCTCCGGGTGAGGGCCTCAAGGATGTAAAACTCGGCGTGGGCGGGGGCCAGGAAAAAGCAATAATCGAAGAATTGAATGCCAGCAGGATGTTTATAATCGTTAATGAGGATACAAAAGACTCTGCGGTCATAAGGGAAGGCGTGAAAAAAGGAAAGTACAGCGCCGGTATCTTCATTCCTGAAAATGAGACGCAGCCGATGCAGTTGTATCTTGATAATTCAAAGATCCAGATAGCTCCGGTCATATCTACAGTGTTCCTGACCACAACCGAGAAGCTATCCTATGAGATCACCTTCGGTTTCATCACAAAGCTCTGGAAAAGCCTGGGGCAGATGGATGCGGAACTTGATCCGTTGAAAAACGGTGTCCTTGCGGTCAACGGTAGCATCGGCAGGCTGAATATGGATACACAGATTGTCCTCGCCTCGATGGATGAAATAGACGTGGCTGACCTCAATGATTCGATAAGCGTAATGAAAAATACGCTTGACCTGATGAAAGCCGACCTGGGACGGAGCGCGCTTGATATCAATGCCACGCGCAATGATATCAGGGAGCTTGATAGAAATGTGAGTTCTATATTTAACGATTCTTCAGCCCTGAGGGATGACCTGAAATTCGTGATAGATAATATCGATTCGACCGATGCCGCGCTGCTTGATATCCAGACGAATTTGCAGGGAACGTACAATGCCACATGCGCAGTTTCCTCAACGCCCCAGTGCATATCTCTTGCAAACACTATCAGTCAGGTGCAGGATACAAGAGCCCTGCTGCTTGAGAGGACGGCGCGTATAAGGTCGCTGTATGACAGCCTTTCAAATATTGCCCAGAAAAGTTCGGAACTGCATGAAAAGCTGAAAAAAACGGATGAAAGACTTGAGAGCATGCAGGGGTCAATTATCAAATACGTGCTTGAGCTCTCAAATATAAGGGGGAACATCACGAATATAGAAACTGCGATTACTGCCCTTGGAAATGTCAAGAATAAATCAGCAGCAGTGTCTCTCCAGATGGATAAACTCGCAAATGAAACCTCAAACAGCACAACAGGTCTTGTTTCTGATATCGACAGGACAAAGAACGTGCTGGGTGAGGTAATCGAAAAGTCGCCGGGATTCATTGCCGCTCCCGTCAAACTCGAGCGGGATTCCGTGTTCAGGGATAGGACAAACCTTGATTTCCTGATGCCAGGGATAATTTCTATCGTCCTCATGTTCATATCGTTCCTCCTTGCATCCATAACCATAGTCCAGGAGCGGGCAAAGAAGACGCTGGTAAGGACATTGATGACGCCCCTCTCACTTCGGGGATTCATACTTGAAAAGACCGCGGCGCTCATCCTTATCGCGATGCTCCAGGGTATTATAATGATAATCGTAGCCTTTGTGTTCTACAGGATCGTGATCCCTGTGAACCAGCTTGCCCAGCTATTCCTTGTCATCCTCGTTTATTCAGCAGCGTTCATAGGCATCGGGATGGCGCTTGCAACATTTGCCGAATCCGAGAATACTGCCATGCTTCTGACCCTTGTCCTGAGCATCCCCATGCTTTTTTTGTCCGGGGTCTTTTTTCCCTTCGAGACCATGCCCCAGTTGATGATCAGCCTGGGTAATGCCCTTCCAATAACGATGGGGATCAAGGCGCTCGGTTCAGTGCTGATATACCAGGAAGGAACTGATGTGCTTGCCGGATACCTGACGCCGCTTCTTGCGTACGGGATTGCGGGATTGGGGACGGCATATTTGCTGCTGAGAAGGGAAGTGATGGAGTGAAGAGATATCGGTATTGGCATAATTAAAATGTATCCGATAGTATTGATTCTGATTGTTTTACTGCGGCATCCACGTATTCGTTTCTGCGCCGCTTCCTGAAGATCCTCCTCAATGATTTATCTGACATCTTTCATTCCTTTTTCATTTTGTCAATTTTAATGATTACCTGGATAGCTTTCTGCCTGTATTCATCCATCAACCTGCTATATTCTTCCGAAACCCGGCCTTCCGAATTTTTCTCAAAATTCCTCATAGCCTCAAAGAGCTTCCTCTTTTCAACCTCAAGTTCG
>DATCUE010000017.1:0-2637 GCA_036567605.1 Candidatus Methanoperedens sp.
CCGTCACCGGTCTTTTCAACTTTTGCCTGCTTTGTCCAATCAATCCCGATATCCTCTTTCAAATATTCTGTCAATCTTTCGTTATCACTTCCCGGGATTTTATCCCAGGTGAACAAGTAATCGCCGTTTACTTCTATACCACTTCGTTTGAAATTTGATCTGATTTTTCCATTTATTTCTTCAAAATCCTGGATGATCCAGACATGTCTCTTTTCAAGGTCTGTAATTTTCATTTTATAGCCGAGGAAAAAATATGCGGTTTTATCGACGCTGAAACCCGTGTTGCGGATATTATATACAGCAAAACCCATCGGGATAAGCATCGCCGCAAAAACGGCATCACCAAGAACACTGAAAGCAAAAAAATTCAAGGGTGCGACTGCCGGGAAGTTGTGACCCAGAAGCTGCAATGCCGGATAAACCGGAAAAATTATCGATATGACAAGAAGTAATTTAGCATCAGCTCCCCCCATCATCCTCGAATGCGTCAATTTGCTTAGCAGTTCATAAAATACAAGGAACAGGTACATTAAACCTGCCGAAATAGCCAGACGCGGCAGGAAGGGCAAATTATGTTTTGAAAAATCATAAAGGTAAGGCAGGCCATATATTGATATTTCGTATAGGATAAAAAAGACATTTCCTGCAAGCATCACCAGCCATACTTTATTTGACACGCGGCGCGTTTTAATATCGGAATAGCATGAATAAATCAGAAACGGTATGCAGAATAAGATCTTTAAAATATCCAGCATATTCTTTTAATTGGGTTTTATACTTATAAAATTATGCTACAGATAAAAAGGTAAACTATATAGACTGAAATACCGATATACCCACTTTCATGCCGTCGTGGCTTAGCCCGGCAAAGCGGCTGATTCGTAATCAGCAGATCGGGGGTTCAAATCCCCCCGGCGGCTTTATCTTAAATTCCACACGTTAAAATCCAAAAAGCACCGTAATCCTTTTATAGACTGGATATCAACGATAATTATGTTAAAGTCTAATGGGAGTTATATTCCGATTTGGAATATCAAAAGGCTTTAGACAAAAAGACAATTTGGGAGTGGAATAAATGCCGTATTATAACAGCTTAAAAGATTTACCTGAAAGAGTTCGTAATAACCTGCCGGAACATGCGCAGCACATATTCATGGACGCGTTCAACAACGCATGGGAGCAGTACAAAGAACCGGAGAAAAGAAGAGGCGGTTCGAAACAATCGCGTGAGGAAGTTACGTTCAAGGTAGCATGGTCTGCGGTTGAAAAGGAGTATGAAAAGGACGAATCGGGAAAATGGGTGAAGAAGCAGGGCTAAAAGGGGGTGATAATATGCCAGCAGAGGAAAATAAAGCCATTATCCGTCGTTTCTGGGAGGAGGTTTTCAACGGAAGAAACTTGAACCTGATAGACGAGCTTTACGCCAAAAATTGGGTTTACCACGGGCCTGCCGGTCAAGAGGTGCATGGCCCGGAGGGTCTCAAACAATATCTCACCTTGTACTTCAAAGCCTTCCCTGACCTTCATGCAAAGGTTGAGGATATTTTTGCTGAAGGAGACAGGGTGGGAAGCCGTGCCACATGCCGCGGGACACATAAAGGTGAACTGATGGGAATAGCTCCAACTGGCAAACAGGTAACAATAGCAGTGATTTGCATCTCTCGCCTTGTGAAAAATAATGTTGTAGAGGACTGGGAGCTTGTCGACCTGTTTGGCATGATGCAACAACTCGGTGTAGTTCCTTCGCCAGCACAGCCCGGAAAATAGATCAAAGCCGGTGCTGCCATATCACATAACAGATGAGAGGTCGTAATGGATTTTTATGAACTAATCAGGAATAGAGAAAGCATAAGGGACTATGATCCGGCAAGGCCGGTGGATGAAGCTATCCTTAACAGGATTCTTGAAGCGGGACGCCTGGCTCCTTCAGCCGCGAATCGCCAGCCGTGGCGTTTCCTGGTTATCTCTTCCAAAGAAATGTTGAAAAAAGTGCGCCCGTGCTATACTCGCTCCTGGTTTCAAGACGCACCGCATATTTTAGTTGTGGTGGGGAACATAGATGAATCGTGGGTAAGGCAGAGCGATGGTTATAATTCAATAGAAACGGATCTGGCAATAGCCATGGATCACATGATCCTTGCTGCCGAATATGAAGGAATTGCAACCTGCTGGGTTGCAGCCTATGATCTTGTTATTCTAAGGAACGCTCTTTTGCTCAAGGATAATGAACGCATTTTTGCCATTACGCCTCTTGGATATCCAAAGAAAGGATTCGTCAAAAAGCACAGCAAGCAAAGAAAATCTTTGAAGGAAATAGTAGAGATGCTGTAAATAACAAGACCTCAAACCATTTTCGGCACTCATTAAGCACTGATATTCAGATTGTAGCAACAACTCCCTTATATAGGTGAATCGAGACCAATAATTCTGACGTCAATTTTGGGAAGGATAAGGAAAATAACTCATGATAATTTCACAAACCTTAAATATCATGCTCGGTTCAGGATTACCCCTGTAAGATGGCGGGCCAAACTCTTTTTTTCCAATATATAAACCCCACTTCCCCACCTGCCAATCTTACTCCAATTCTCCAACCTGCGGATTTATCATAACACGCATTGCACAACTTTGTATAAA
>DATCUE010000018.1:0-9558 GCA_036567605.1 Candidatus Methanoperedens sp.
CAAGCCCCGGCAGCCCGGGCGCAATATTCGATTTTCTGAATCTTGAAAGCCTCATGAGCGTATTCAAGTCACTTGAGGATTCAAATTTGGGATTTCTCCTGTATCCTCTATATATCGCTTCCATGTACCCGGATAAAGTTGAACATTTGATACTTTATGCAGGATTCGGTTTTCTGCTTTACATGACCCTGAAGAACTCCGCCCATCCTGCCTTCAAGGATCATGCTATCGGATTTGCAATAATAATAGGTATTTTGTATGGAGCAAGCGACGAGTTGCACCAGTTCTTCGTGCCGGGGAGGACTGCAAGCATCATGGACCTTGTCGCAGACAGCCTCGGCGTTGTGATCACCCAAGGTTTAATACTTGTTTCTGCCTTCCTGAAAAAGAAACAGGATCGTAAAACTGAAAATGCTCCAATTAAATATAAAGGGGCGGTTATTACCTTTGACCTGAATATTTCAGTAATCCTGATTATTTTATCTGCGCTCTTTATACTTGTACCACCATTTAGCCAGACCTTACTGAGAATAGTATTCGCTTTGCCTTTTCTTCTGTTCTTATCGGGCTACCTGTTGATGTGTGTAATGTTCCCAAAACACGGGGAACTCAGTCCAATCGAAAGGTTCACTTTGAGCATAGGGCTTAGCATAGCGATTTTCGTTTTTGATGGCTTTGCCCTCAACTATACGCCCTGGGGTTTCAGGCCAAATTCCATAGTGATAAGCCTCTCATTGATTATGGGGCTCCTTCTTTTACCGGCTTATTTTCAAAGATGGAGGTTCCGGGAAGAAGGATACAGTTTTTCTATCAGTGATATCGTTTCTTTTTACCAGACGCTCAAGAGTAAAGAGACCGCCTTCGGTCCTGAATATGATCCTGCCCTTGAGAAGACTTTAATAATAACAATGGTTATCGCAATACTTTTGGTCAGCGCCATGCTGATATATGCAAAAGTCACGACTGAACCTGAAAAATATACGGCCCTTTACATCCTCGGTGCAAACGGGAAAGCAGAGAACTACCTGTCCGAAGTCTATATCGGAGAGCCTGCTTCCATTATTGTGGGAGTGGAAAATTATGAATATGCGCCTGTGAACTATACGCTTGTGGTGAAGCTCGGGGAAAAAACCTTAAATGAGCAGAAAATTACGCTACAACATGACGGTAAATGGCTGAAAAATGTGACATTTATACCTCAATTGACTTCATCGAATGCCTTTGTGGGCGCGAACCGCTCAAAGCTGGAATTCCAGCTTTATAAAGACAATAAGCCCTACAGATCGGTCCACCTTCTGGTAAATGTAAGACTTGATTCCGTAAAATTCGCAGAACTACCCGAATTGACCAACGGCAACATGGAATCAGACATAGGATGGAAATTTCTGGCCAGCAGCCCCAGCATAACAGGCGGTTATGGTTACACAACGAATACTTCGTCCCGTGTTTTTGAAATTAATTTTACAGCGGAAAATCAGGGCTCATATGGAGCGATATTTCAGTACTTATCGACAAACGGTTATGCACGTGCGATACTTTCTTTTGACGTAAAGGATTCTGAGTACTCAAATGCCTCCTATTATGTTTTCAAACAGGTATTGCTGGATGAAAAGGTCATATGGGAATCGGCGGTCGGCGGGAGGAATAGCACCTGGGAACATGTGGAAGTACCTGTTTTGTTCTCCGGGGACAACAGGCTGTCATTCCGAGTTTATAATAAATACAAGACAAATCTTAATGTCAGCGTCTGGGTGGATAATGTGCAGTTGAGACCATATGGGATTGCAGCGACTGAAATCAAGAAAGCCCCTGACAGGAGATCTTATGAATTCAAGTTCGATATAAGGGGGGAACCACATCCTCTGGAAAAGCACATGAGATTCGACGGTTTTAGCTTCCCTGGATTCAACTATGATTTCAATGAAAACAGGTCATACGAAGACCTCAATCTTGAATTCTCCGAGGGCAATATAATAGACGCTGGCAACGCTACTTATACCACGCGGGTAAATGGCACCGAACTGGATTTAATGGGCAGCCATTACTATATTCTCAGCAGGAATGATAATAAGACAAATATTTCAAAATTATATATGCCTGAAAGTAAAACTCTTATGCTTGGCGATACATGGATCTTTGGGGATTATTCCATCTCGGTAAAGTTGGTAAGCTCAAGAGGCGATTCTGCGATGCTTGAATTGAGAAGAAGCGGCAAGATCCTTGATTCCAGACTCGTAAACAATGGAGGAATATACGAGTATAAGTTGAAAACCGGGAAAACTTCTATGAGACTCTTTAAGGCAAGGATTGCTTCCATAAGTGGAGATGAAGTTTATTTAACGAATATCGAGTTGTTATCAGACATTTTAACGCTGGAACCCGGCACGTTCATAGGGGATTTTGAAGTCATAAATGTAAGTTCGGATGAAATAATATTTAAGAACAACTACCCTATCGAATTAGAAGATGAAACTGCAATTCTAAACGGCAGCATGGGATTAAGACTGAGCAAAGGCCTGGTGTATCCCTATACCTCGGCAGCACCACTCAGAGGGACTCCACAAAATATCTCCACCGGAAAATGGATGAATATTACAGGCTTTAATTATCCGGGTTTCTACCTGGTGGATGATACTTCATATGAAGAACTGAGCATGTATTTTGCCAGCAACGGACTTGTGGAACCCGGGCAGGCGGTTTATAAAACAACCGTGCATTCGGGCGCTTTATCGCTTCTCGGGCAGACCTACGAGGTGGCCAATATGAATAGGCCAGGTTACATCAGCAATATAAAAATCGACAAGAGAATAACCCTTTCTGAAAATGAGACACAGGCGCTTGATAGATATAATATTTCATTTAAAAATATTAATGAAGATAGTATTATGCTGGTTATAAGAAGGACATCATCGAAAGAGAGACAATCATTATTAAACCAGACACTAAAATCCAATACCTCTTTCTTTCCCGACGTATATTATGAGATGTTTACAGGAAAAGATAACAATTTGAGAAAATCAAATGTCATGGAAATCGGTGATACATTCCAATACTTGGAAGAATTCAGGGAGGATACAAAATTCAAAGCTGTTGCCGGAGAGCTTGAATCAATTGACAACGGCAGTATTGAACTGAATGTGAGAGTGTACGATATACCATTTGAATTATACCCGGGAAAAACCTACGGGGAATTTGAGGTCGACAGCATAACTTCAGGAACGATCACCCTGAAGAATACAAAACCCCTGCAATTTGTGATGAATGAGGATAAGACAATCCTGAATGGGGCATTAAAGATAAGAACACTTCCAAAAGAGTATACTGCCTATCCGACCCGTTGAATTCATCGCAGCCTGTTAAGGGCGGAAATGATACCAAAGCATATTATGATGAAAATAATCCAGCCGAGGTATACATGAACGAACATCATTTTTTCAATCCCGTAATAGTATCCAACGTAATACAATACGGAAACCCTGATCAGATTGGCTATATAAGCTATGATTATGGCAGAGATTATCAGCAAATATATCTTTCTCTTTTCGGTAAGGCGCTCCATCCTTACATATCCTACGATAATACCCACGAGCAGAATCATGGAATAGAGACCTGAACACGGCCCACCTATAACAACTGTAGAATCTTCAAAACCTTTGAAATGGACAGTCTCCGTAGCCACAATATGTATATCCATATTCGATACCGCATTGACTATGGCAAGAGAAGGTAGCAGGACAAAATAATGGTCAAAATAATGAATGAAATTGTTATTAATGGAAGGCAATATCGAATAAAAGAATACGAACAACACTATAAATGTGCCCGACATGAATATCCCGAATTCGCCTATCCGCCTGTACTGGCTGGTACCATATGCGATAAAAGACACTCCCATAAAGAAGGCCATTGAGTCCAGGGTGCCGAGATTGTTCATTGCTTTGAGATTATAAATGACATCCGCAAGCACAACGAATATGCCTACTACTATAAAAAATTTTGAGCTTTTAGTGATATACGTGCCGCTGAGTTTTATCTGTGTTGTGAGCCCGAGCGCTATAAAGAACAATATAATCCCTATAATCACCGAGCCCTCACCAAACTGGATCGTAGCTCCTGTAAAAAAGGCCATAACAAGCAGGACAATAAGAAGATTATTTTTCTGAGAGTCTTTCATTTTTCAACCTTTACCAAGTAATTTTTGCACGATGTATCTTGATTTTTCTAAAGCCTTGCAGATTTCAAACCAAATATATTTAAAGCGTTGAACATCTGATCCTGATAGTTTGTTTACAAACAGTGAAGATAACTATATATACTTTACTCAGTAATTTATTATCCTGAATGAGACCATTTTTAAAAATATTATTATTTTTATTACCTGTATATTTACCGATACTATTTATCGGAGGGATTTTTGGACTGGCCGGCGTTGTCGCAGGAATAATAGTTTCGTTGATGGTATGTTTGCTTATTGTCTTCAATGTTGAGAGGTTAGTTCTACGCATTTATAAAGCAAAGCCTGCATTGCCTGCGGATTTGTCGGATATCCGGGAAAAAGTCCGCATCCTTTCAGTACGAAAGGATGTAAAAGTCCCCTCTATCTATATCAGCGAACTTCCGCTGCCTGGCAGTTTTGTAATAGGTAACAATCCTGGTAAGACTGCACTTATTATGCCGAAAAGATTGCTCAGCATACTAAAAAATGAAGAACTTGAGGCAGTACTTGCATATAATATCGTACAGATAGATAATGGCATCCGCCTTAGAACACTTGCCGCCCTGATTGCCGGTATCCTGACAAAAGCGGCCTCTGCGATCCGCTGGGGGGCGGTATTCACTGGATTTGGCGATTATGATGACCCTGCACCAAAATTATTCGGATTTTTCATAATGGGGCTTACGGCGCCGCCTGCCGCAACCATGATAGACTCGGTGTCAAAGCAGGATTATGATGCCGAGGTTGTCTCCCTGTATATGAATCCTGCTGCGCTTATTCTGGCAATTGAGCGACTTGAGGATAACAATGTCACTGCTTATCCGTCACTCGGATTCCTTTGCCTGGTGGACCCCTTAAAAGAAAATTTTTTTGAGAGCCTTTTTAACGCCCACGCCCCAAAGGATATCCGCATAAAAAACCTGGCAGGAATAAAAGCATGATCGAATTAAATCTCGATCTTAAATTCAAGATGAAGCCCTGGAAGAAGGCCCTTCTGTTCAGTTTCCTATTTTATTTAATAATATTATTTATATTAATTATTATAATTACTTTCATTAGAAAGGATTTTGATTTTGGATTAATATCAAAAGTTTCAGTTATGTACATGGGTGCATTGATTTTGAGCTTCCGCCGTATGTATAAGAACTTTAAAACAAAATTTGTTTTATTGACATAATTAAAGAGCAAATCATGACTTATACTATTAGATTCCAGATTAAATTTATATATTAATAGGATTTATGGAAAGAAAAAGGGGACTATAATGAAATGCGAGCATCTCGATTGCGGAAATACTGAAAAAGTGTGGCTTCCGTACATGGTAAGGGAGCATCCAAAAGGTTTGAAGTCACACCCGTTCTGCACCCGGTGCGGGATGGTCAAGAATATAGGCTCGGACAGGGCAATCGGCAGGGGATATTTTATAAATGCAATATCCCGGATGGAAAAACATCTTAAAATCCCCGGATCAAGCGTAAGGATGCGTCTTGCAGTTAAAGACCTTGAAAAAATCGATGATTTCGATGATGAATATTCGATGACAAGGTGCGCCCAGGAAAACATTTTTATCCAAATAATCAAAAAATATTACAGGGTTCCTGAAGGAACGATAAAACAGTTTCTTTAGCCGCGTCTGAATTGAACCAGTGATAAGAGGAACGGCTGATACAGCGGAGCTTTTGTAATCCAACATATTAATGTGATAAAATGTATTTCCTCATGACGAATGATGTGGAGAGCTTCTCCATCCCGTTAAACAAACTCGACCCTATCACAGCCAGGGAGGTCTATGAAGCCGGCCTCCCCCGCCTGCTTGATGTTTATGCCAGGCACGATATAAAATGCACATTCTATTTTACCGGGGAGCTGGCTGAATCTGTCCCGGAGGCTGTTGAACTTGTAGCCGGGCAGGGGCACGACATAGGCTGCCATGGTTTTGGCCATTCCCATGAACGCGCTTTTGATACAATGAACCTTGATGAGCAGGTGGCAGAGTTAAGAAAAGCAAAGAACGTTTTAGAGGGCGTTGCCGGGAAAGTGCGTGACTTCAGGGCACCTGCACTGCGAATAAACGAATCGACCATAAAAGCGCTTGAACATACCGGGTTCAATACGGACAGTTCCATCGCCTCACAGCGTTTTGACGGGCCCCTGACCTTTGGTTCAAAAAGGAAATTGAAATGGCTGGCCGCCCCGAGAAAACCATATTTTCCGTCTTACGATTCAGTTGTGAAAAAAGGAGAATCCAGGATACTTGAAATCCCGATATCGGCTTTTGTTTTGTCCTATATAGGAACAACGATGAGGGTAAGCCCCCTGATTTTAAAGATACTTGAAAAATTCCTCTTTGCTGAATCGATGCGAACAGAAAAACCTCTTGTTTTCCTGTTCCACCCGAATGAGTGTCTTGACCCGGTGAACGGGGCGAGGCCCGAAAGAAGAGGCAGCAATGCGGTGGAATACATATTTGCGGATGTCATCAGGCGTGAATTAAAATTAAAAAACCTGGGCGTCAAGGCTGCGGTGCTTCTTGATGGAGTCATAAGTCGCGCAAAGGAAGCAGGATTTGAATTCATTACAGTGCAGGAGTACAAGAAAATCAAAGGCTAAATAGTAAAAGATGCAATATCGAATAATAAGGGCGAGTTATGCAGAGAGCAATACTTACAGTAAAAGGAAGAGTTCAGAAAGTCGGCTATCGAGATTTTGTTGCCCAGATCGCGAATAAAATGGACATATCCGGTACGGTGCAGAATCTACCGGATGGCAAGACTGTGAAAATAATAGCGGAAGCTGAAAAGAACGTTTTAGAAAAATTCATAAATTTACTCTGGGCCAAAGATGATAATATTATCAAAGTCATAAAAATAGATGTTAAGTATGAACCTTCAGAAGGTGAGTATGAATTCTTTGATATTATATATGACGATATCCAGAAAGAAAATTTTGAAAGAATCGGGGAAGCCGTGGGATTTCTTAAGAGCCTTGATTCCGGACAAAAAGTAATGATAGAAAAACAAGATCAGATGCTTGAAAAACAGGACATCATGATCGATAAACAAGATCAGACTACTGGTAAAATCGACCAGAACAGGGTAGAAATAAAATCCGAGATACATGGCCTGAGAAATGATTTCAAGTCACATTTTGATGAGAGGCTCTCGAAAATGGAATTTGAACTGGCTGAAATATAAGCAAAAGTCGCATCAATATACCAAGCCTCGTCTTCATCACATACGAAAATATCTCAAAACGATTAGTTCTTGTTCGTGAAGTTCTCACCTATTATTTTCCTTGCCTACCTGAATGTCAAAAGCACAATCAGGATAGATGGAACCATCGCAGCGATGCCCCGTACCCAAGACGATTTATTTATTTCCTCCCGACCAACTCCCTTATCTCAAAAAACAACTCTCTCCTCGTTAACCACAAATACCCCACATACACCACCGTCCCCATCACAACCGAAACTGCCAGCCTCAATACTGAGGGCGTGGCAGCCGAAATCTCCTGCCATCCCCATATCACAAACACCATAACACCCGAACCCGCAAATGCCGGTATCAGCGGCCGCACAATGTACATAAAGTTCTCACCTATTATCTTCCCCGCCTCCCTGAATGTCAGGAACACGACCAGCAGCGAAGGAACCATCGCGGCAATGCTTGTGCCCACAATCCCATAGCGCATCGTGAGCGGATACATGAGCGCCCCCATCAATACAAGCTGGAGGAGGTTGAGTTTTGTCCTGACCTCGGGCTTCCCGGCTGCGAGGTACAACTGTTCAGTCGTGCCCAGGAGCGACCTGTTCAGGCCGTAGAAACACAGCACCTGGAGGGCGGCGACCGCGGGGAGCCATTTGGAGCCGTATAAGACCCTGATAAAATCCCATGCGATCATGAATATCCCGAAAGTGGCCGGGATGGAGATGAGCGAGACATAAATTATTGTCCTGAGATAAGCCTTCTTTAGAGTGCTCCTGCTGTCCTGGATGGTCGAATAAACGGGGAACATTACACTTCTCATGAGCGTTGAGACCTGTGTTGTGAGAAGACCCGCAACGCCCATTGCTATGGAATAAAATCCCAAATCATCAGTTCCCAGAATGCGGCCGATGAAGGTGATATCCACGATGGATATAATAAATGCGAGAAGGTTTGCCCCAACAACCTGTTTTCCATACTCCAAAAGCTCAATTGCCATTTTCCTGTCAAACTTATAAGAGGGACGCCATTTCACTACGGGCCATATGGCAAGGACGCTCAGCACCTCAAGCACAAGCCTGCCTAACACAAGGCTCCACACGCCGAAGCCTGAGAGAGCAAGCCAGATAGATGCCACGCCATAGCCAATTTTTGGCAGTATCTGCGGAATAACTTTCTTCTTGAATTCAAGGTTCTTATCCAGCAGTATGCTGGGAAGCGTCCCGAATGACCAGATGACAAAGATTAAGGAGAGCGCCCTGATTATGGATTCAACCTGCGGCTCGTTGAAGAAATCTGCTGCGAACGGCGCGATTAAGTAGGATATTACATAAAAAATAGCAGCTACTACAGGGAAAAGAAAAAATGCTGTGTTTGCGGCTTTATCCGCCTCATCTTTTTTATATATCAGCGCCGCACCGATGCCGAGATCGCGGAAGATTTCAAAGAAATTTACGACAACAAGACCGATGGCAACAAGACCGAAGTGTTGAGGATCGAGAAGGCGCGCCAAAATAACGGTTATTACAAAGTTAATTATTTTTATAAGTACTGCTGAAAATGATACCCAGAAAAGACCTTTGGTTGTTTTTCTTGCAAGTGACATCAAGCTTAATAATTACAGTTTGTATTTAAGTGCAGCGTTAAGATGGAAAAATTATGAATATCTATGAACTCAAAAAAGAAGATGAAAAAGCATGGGATGAGTATGTTTTCAACCATTCCAATTCAACATTCTACCACCAGCTTGGGTGGAAAAACGTTGTGGAAAAATCCTATAGACATAAACCTTATTATTTGATTGCAAAAGAAAATAATAAAATTAAAGGAGTCCTTCCATTGTTTTTAATGGAAAGCAAGATATTTGGCAAGAAGCTAGTATCTGTTCCTTATGCACCATACAGTGGTGCGCTTGCTGATAATGAATATATTGAAAGTGCACTTGTCGAAAAAGCAGAAAAAATCATGAAGATGTGTGATGCTGATTATTTAGAGCTTAGAAATTTGATTGAAAAACAAAACCTTACCTATTCTACGAATTATTCTTATATTAATTTTGTCATCAAAATGGATCTTAGTTTAGATATAATTTGGGAAAATCTAAGACGGGATAAAAAGAAAGGCATTAAAAAAGCAAAA
>DATCUE010000019.1:0-38098 GCA_036567605.1 Candidatus Methanoperedens sp.
CTGGGATTTCCTATATGATGATGAGATGTTATCATACTGCGACGGATTCCGCCCTCCCGAAACATGACAGTCCTCGCACTGATATGTATTTGTGGAATTTGCCGCACCAAGACCTACGTCAGGTACCATGGGAATATTTGCTGCGTCGAAGTGACACGTTTTGCAATCTGCATCTGTAACGTTAAAAGATCCATCCGAAGTATTGACATTTGCGTGCCTTCCGAATATGCTGGTATTCACATAATATCTGGTCGCATTATTCGAATGACACATTGTACATCCACCTCCAATAGCCTGAACGCTATGAAGCTTCTGGGGTTGTGTGCCTGAGCCGGATCCATGACAGCCAAAGCATGTTTGATTTGTCATCCCTGTAGTACTATGCGTCGGATTGGGGGCTGAGACAAAATAAGGAGATTTCTGGATATGGCAAACCACGCAATCAGCCTTTATTGTACCATTAAATACATCCCCTAATTCCGTGGTCAGATCATGGAACGAGGAGGAATCACCCGCGAGAGGATCTGCAATTACACTCGAATTTGAATGGCATGTCCTGCATGTCGCATTCCCATTCCATAACGGGTCGTCATGCTTGAATTCCGGGATTTTTTTCACAGTTGCAGGGAATGGAGCAGTTGCATCGGGTCCATGGCAATAATCGCAATAGTTCACGCTTGATACGGTTGGTCTTTTCAAATAATGCGACGTAACATTGATAGCGCCCGCACCCGGATCAACTATCACCTTACTGTGACAATCCACACATGAATAGTTGGTGATCGCTACTCCTGATAGATGCGTGCGTATCCTGGGTGCTGCCGGTACTTCAGGTATGCCGCCACCTGTATGGCATTCTGCACATTGGCGAATATTGGTCCTGTTCATATCTCTATTAAAGTGACATGACCAGCAGTCACTATTATTTACCAGACCGGATCCATCACTTGTATTTATATTAACATGCACACCCTGACTAAAAGCAGTCTTATTGACATCTCCGGGATTGCCGTTCACATGGCAGGCAATACAGTCCGAATGAATTTCACCGGCATGACAGTTCAAACAATTTCTAATTACCTCGGGATAATATGATTGACTATCGTTATCCCACTTCATTGCGTGGCAATCAGTACATTGATATGTGCCATTTTGTGCCAGGAGATGATGTCTGTCTGCTACGTTTCCATGACAATTTCTACAATATGTCTCTGTATAAGTCTCTGTATAATAAAGAGGGGCGGATACTGCCAGAGTTGACAGTGCAAAAACTTGATATACAGCGGCAGCTGCTAACAAAACCGAAATAACAATTACTAACCCCCTTCCATTGGTCATTATTCTCATTTAAACGAGAGTTTTTTCCTAACTTAAATCTTTCGATATTTATTTACCTCGTTCAGCTCAGGAGAAACGCTTATATGAGATTACTTTTAACATTGTTATGAGATAGGGCAAAATCGTGCCTTCTCAACATAAGAGTGAGGAAAATATGCCAAAAGTAGTTGTAGTGTATCTAAGTACATCGGGTAACACAAAAGCGATGGCAGATGCTATCGTTGAAGGTGTCAAATCAAGGAACGTGGATGCAGCCGCCATGAATTTCCATGAGGCAAAAATCGAAGAAATAAAATCTGCCGATGGCCTTGCCATAGGCTCTTCGACTTTCTATTATAAGATGTTACCGCCCATGGAAAAATTCATTGACAGCCTTTCAAAGGCGAACGTAAAGGGCAAGGTGGGAGCGGCCTTTGGCTCTTACGGATGGAGCGGCGAGGCGCCGGGGATGATCGCTGACAGGATGCGCGAGATCGGGATGAAGGTAATTGACCCTGTGCTGCGTGTCCAGTACACACCTGTGGAAAAAGACCTTGAGGAGTGCAAACGCCTGGGGAAGGACCTTGCCAATAAGGTAAAACCTGCCAAATAGATAATATTTAAATTTCCTGATATATTTTCATAAAATATTATTTAATCTCCTTTTTTAAGTATATTTAAATTCTTTCTGGACATTAAATCAATATTTTTATATAGTTAAAGAAAAGATATTTTAATACTTAAGATATCTTTGATATCATGCAAGCACCCCTTGTATCTGTCATAATCCCCTGCATGAACGAGGAGAAGACAATTGGAATCTGCATCCAGAAAGCCCTGTCCTCATTAAAACAGGAAGGCTTGGAGGGGGAGATAATAGTATCGGATAATTCAACTGACAATTCCAGGAATATCGCAATGCAGCTTGGAGCAAAAGTCGTAATCCCTATGAATAAAGGGTATGGCAATGCCTTTTTTGAAGGATTCAGATATTCAAAAGGAAAATATGTTTTATTAGCCGATGCCGATGATACCTACGACCTGGCGGAAATGCCAAAATTCCTGAAACCCTTGCTAAGGGGTGATGCCGATATTGTCATGGGCACCAGGTTAAAAGGTGACATCAAAAAGAACTCAATGCCGTGGCTGCACAGGTATATAGGAAATCCCTTATTGACAGGCACCCTGAATGAACTCTTTAAAACACATTTGAGTGATGCGCATTGCGGTATGCGGGCGATCAAAAGGGAAGCATATGATAAGCTTGATCTGAAAAGCGAAGGGATGGAATTTGCAAGTGAAATGATAATCGAGGCCGCAAGGAAAAGGCTTCGGATAGCCGAAGTGCCAATCACATACTACCCGAGGCAGGCGCCTTCCAAACTCCACTCATGGGGAGACGGCTGGCGGCATCTCAGATTTATGATGCTCTACAATCCGACGCCCTTTTTGTCAATTCCCGGATTTTTGATACTGGCTCTTGGCATCTTCATGACCATTACTCTGGCAATACGCGGAAACGTGGAAACGACAAGCCTGCATTCCTTTATCCTGGGCAGTATGCTGGCAATAATAGGAACGCAGATGATAGCTGCGGGCAGCTACATGAAGGTTTACGGGATGATCCATAACAGGATTGACAAAACCGGTTTGACAGCTAAACTCCTTGATTACCATTCCCTCGAGTTAGGGTTAATATTTGGCGCATTGTTATTCTTTGGTGGTATGGTACTTGGCTCACATATCCTCCTGATATGGATATCCTCAGGATATGGCTCGCTTTCGGAAGTCGGCAGTGCCGTGGTATCTATGGTTCTTGCGGCGCTTGGTATCCAGTTGATCTTTTCAGCCCTTATTATCAGTATCTTTATGCTGGAAAAAAAGGAAAACTAATGAAAATCGCTTTTGTATATGACGCCGTTTATCCGTGGATCAAGGGGGGTGCAGAGAAGCGAATTTACGAACTCGGAAAACGGTTGAGCAAGCAAGGGCACGAAGTGCATGTTTTCGGCATCAAATGGTGGGACGGCGCTGAAATAGTATCCTGCGAAGGTATGGTATTACATGGGGTATGCGCCCCTATGGAATTGTATATTAATGGCAGGCGCTCTATCTATGAGGCTCTTGTATTCTCAATCAGACTTTTCCCGTACCTGATAAAAGAGAAATTCGATCTGATCGACGCCAGCGCGTTCCCATATTTCTCATGTTTCAGCGCAAAACTCGTATCTGTTCTGAGAGGGACACAGATTGTAGTTACGTGGTATGAGGTATGGGGGGACTACTGGTATGAATATCTCGGATGGCAGGGGTTTTTCGGGAAACTGGTTGAATATCTGGCATCAAAATTAACTTCTGAACAAATTGCGGTATCTTCTTTGACAAAAAAGAATCTGGAATCGCTTGGAATCGATCATGATAACATCCAGATAGTTCCAGGGGGCATTGATTTGAAAAGAATTGCAGATATACATCCTTCTAATGAAGTATGTGACGTATTGTTTGCAGGGAGGCTTATCAATGAGAAAAACGTAGATGTGCTGCTCAGGGCAATAGATTATGCCAGAAATTCTCTGCCTTCTTTAACATGCCATATTATAGGAGACGGCCCTGAGAAAGAAAGACTTAAGAGCCTGACTGCAAAGTACGGGCTTTTCACCAGTGTCCGGTTCTTTGGATTTATGGGCTACGACGAGTTGATTTCAAGGATCAAATCTTCCAAAGTCTTTGTATTGCCTTCAAGCAGGGAGGGGTTCGGAATTGTGGTTATTGAGGCTTTTGCATGCGGAGTGCCTGTTATTACTGTCAGAGGCGGACGCAATGCAGCATCCCTGCTTGTCAACGAAGAAACAGGCCTTGTTATAAATCTCGACGCAAGCGAGATGGGCACAGCCATCCAGACTTTGATCAATGATGCAGGCCTTCGCGAAAAGATGTCCCTGTCTGCTGTAAATGCTGCAAAAAAGTATGAATGGGACAATGTAGCCCGACGATTGTTAAAAATATATATGAAAAAGTTTTAGATATAATAAGTTATAATTGAAATCATGGGAAAATATTCACGGCCATTAATTTCAGTTTTATTCATTATTGTTTTATTCTCTTTTGAATCTGCAGGAGCCTGGCAAAATATCGGAGGGGACCTGCAGCATAGCGGATATTCCGAAAGTCAGCCTGTCCCATTGGAGCTAAGATGGAAAATTAAAATAGGAAATTCCGGTATTTCCGCTCCCATTATTGATTCCGGCATCCTTTTTGTAGGCTCTGATGACAACAGCCTGTATGCTATTGATATAAGGTCTGGAAAATTGAAATGGACATATTCAACTCTCGGAAAAGTCTATACTCCTGCGGCAAAGAACGGGGTGGTCTTTGCGGCCTCTTTTGATAATAATATTTATGCCATGGATTACAACGGCAACCTTAAATGGAAATATAATACAGGCGGCAGTGTTGCTTCCCCACCTATCGCATATGACAATATCCTGTATGGAGGATTTGACAGGAACATTTATGCGATTTACATAATCAATGGAAGTCTGAAATGGAAATATCCTACAGACGGCTGGGTTGAATCCGCGCCCGCGATATCGGCTGGCATTTTATATGCGGGTTCAAACGATAATAACTTATATGCCCTGGATGCTGACAATAAAAATCTTAAATGGAAATATCAGACAGGTGGAAGCATATCATCATCTCCATCAATAATAAGGGGTGTAGTGTACGTTGGGTCAGGAGATAAAAAGATACACGCCGTCGACTTTGCGAGTGGAGAGTTGAAATGGAAAAAAGAGACAAATGACTGGATCAAATCCTCGCCGGCTGTTTATGAAAATTCGGTCTTTATCGGATCCAATGATAATATGGTATATTCTTTCGATACCGATAATGGGGATACAAGATGGAAGTTCAGGACGAACGGCCGGGTAGATTCGCCACCCGTTTTAATCAAAGGCACTGTCTATGCAGGGTCGAGGGATGGGACCGTGTATGCTCTGGACATGGGAAATGGAACTTTGACCCATGAATATAATATAGGCAGTGGAATAATATCCCTTGCACTATCCGACAATATGCTATTTGCTACATCAGAAGATGGTTATGTATATGCCTTTGGTGCTCCAGTTTCCCAGAACAAAGAGACTTTTCCCTCAATACCTGCGGATACAACCCCGCCCGAGATTAAGATCAACCCGATTCCTTTGAACGTTACTTCTGATAAATTAACAGTTTCCGGTACTGCTGAGGATCCAAATGGCATCCTGGTTGTGACGGTCAATGGGATTAATGCAGGGACTGCTGTCTGGAACGCAACACTCACGCTTTCCCGTGGCGTAAATACTATAACCATAGTCGGGGTTGACAGGGCAGGAAATGTCAAAACCGAGCTCAGGACTGTCGAATACGGTGGCGGCGAGGTTTCAAAGGAGACACCTCCTAAGATCACCGGTTTTAATCTTTCGTCTATGTTAGCCGGATTTATACTTGCAGTGTTTTTAATGAAATTCAAAAAATTTTCTTGTAATGCTTAAATAGTAGTTGACCTATAAGTTCCAGTGCCAAAAAAGAGATGACGCTGAAAAATCATATTAACCCTATTTCTAAGAATAATATTTTATTGATTTTAATAATTTTAGTTGCCTTTATCATACGGCTTTTCACTTACCCCCAGGTCTTCGACCACGGAAGGATAGTATTTCTTGAAACCGATCCGTATTATCACATGTGGAGGGTGTTCTCATTCATTGATACGTTTCCAGGAACATTCTCTTTTGATGCCTTTATCAATTATCCATACGGTGCTTATATTGGGTGGCCGCCGCTGTTTGATCAGACGACGGCTTTTATTTCCATAATCCTGGGGCTTGGAAAACCAGACACACACCTTGTCGAAGCGACAGGTGCATTCATGCCGGTACTGCTGGGTATATTTTCCGTAATCTCAGTATATTACATAGCTAAAGAGATCTTCAATGAAAGAATCGCTCTTTACAGTTCACTTTTGCTGGCCGTGATGCCTGCGCATCCCCAGATATCCTTTCTTGGATTTACAGATCATCATATCGCAGAAGTATTCCTATCGGTTATGGCTTATTTATTCTTTATAAAATCAATAAAGAATAGTTCGCGCAAATATGCAATCATATCTGGAATATTTATAGGGATCTCTTTTCTCACATGGATCGGAGCACCGATATTTATCGGAATACTGTTATCATATGCTCTCATCCAGTTCATACTTGATAAAAAGTCGGGCATCGTATCGGATTACCTGATGACGACAGGAACCATTTCATTTGTTGTTGCGTTTTTTATTATGCTTGTTTTCTATCTATTTACGCCCTGGCAGCAAAATATCACTGCAGAGACGCTCTCTTATTTTCAGTTGATCTATCTTGCCATTTCAGCAGTCATCATTTTCCTTCTGGGATCGGTATCAAACCGGATGAAAAACCGGAAATGGTATTATTATCCTTTATTAATAGGAATCTTTACCGCTTTCCTAATATTGTTAATTATTCCCGCTATCCCATCCTTCTACCACAGCTTAGCCGGTGGCATCGGATATTTGATGAGGGACGTATCAGTACTAAGACAGATCAGTGAGGCCCAACCCCTGTTTTTTACTTATGATGGGAAATTTCTCGGCCTGGAATGGAATACGAACCCCGTGTGGTATTCATTCACTTTCAGTTTCTATGCAGCAATCATAGGGCTTGTGTGGTTTTTTTATTCCCATCGTAATGGGATTGACAGACAAAAACTGTTTTTTGCTGTCTGGACTCTTATCGCCCTGACGCTTGCTCTATTTCAGCGCCGGTTCACCTATACTCTTGCTGTAAATGTATCAATATTATCAGGATTTTTTATATATACAATTGTTGAAAATGTCAAATCTTCTTCCTTGAAACGGTATAATGTCCCAATCTCTATAGTTATTATTCTTTTTTTCATTATACCGAACATCGCAGTGACCTATGACCTGTCCCGGTTTCCGCCCAAGCCCTCTGAAGACTGGTATGATTCACTGATGTGGCTGAGAGCTAATACTCCCGATATCCCCGGATACGGGATAATGACATGGTGGGATTACGGGAACTGGATATTGTATATCTCGAAACGTCCGGTTGTGGCCAATAATTTTCAGATGGGAGGGGACCGGGCTGCAAAATTTTTCGTTGCTCAGAATGAGACCCTGGCCAACTCAATAATGAATGAGCGAAAAGCCAGATATGTCATCCTTGACAGGAGGATGGGTTTGAATAAATTCATCCAGGGGAATCAACTGGTATTAAAGGGAACGTTTATGGCTGTTGTGGATTTTGCAGATAAAGACCTTGGCATGTATCTGGATAAGAACAACCTCCCGAATGATAATTACTTCCAGACGATGTATGCCAGACTGTATATATTCGATGGGAACGGACTCAACAATTACAGGATGATATACGAATCAAATGAAACTTCACTTAACCTGTTCGATGAACCTGCTAAAAACATCAAAATTTTTGAATATGTAAAAGGGGCAAAGATAACGGGAAAAGCATTACCCGATGAAATCGTAGATATTTCGGGAACAATAATAACAAACCAGAAAAGAAGGATTTATTATACCCAAAAAACAAAAGCCGATGATAAAGGATACTATGAAGTTATCCTGCCCTACTCCACTGATGGTCCTTATGAGACACGGATATTAAAAGGTTATGAAATAAAACACGATAATTCAACAAATCAGATAGAAGTGCCTGAGATTGATGTCATAAATGGGAATACAATAATGGTGAATTAATGAGATACGGATATATAGTAGCGGGTTTTATCATTCTGAATATATGTGTTCTTCCGGTTATTGCAGATGAGATCGAATGGACCGATCCCCAGGATAAAACATTGCGATTGATGGAAACTTTTCAAAGAGAGAATTTCATTATTGAGGCATCTGATTTCTACAATGACACGCAGATAAGTGCGCTTATAACAGTATATGATATGAACCACATGCCGCTGGCGAGCAATATCACACGGATCAATGATTCTTTTAATGTGAATGATAAATTGAATATTACTATCATTGATCTTCAGGACAGGACGGGAAATATCAGTGCCGGTCACGGGGCCGGTGTAACGGTGGACCAGTGGGTGAAGATAAGAACAAGGTTCCCCGGAAAACCCGTACCCAAAATATCCATCCTCCCTTATGCAAAGCAAATTAATAATAAATCAGTAATAAGCCGAATTTTTATCCCGGATTCTGACATATGGATCAATTTTTCCATAAGGAATGAAGGCAAAGCTGTATTAAAGAGACCAAGTTTGAAAATAAATTCAACTCTTCCGTTATTTTCAGGAGATAAACTGGATTACGAACTGACCGAAATAGGCGCAGGGAATGAATCCGAAGTGATCACAGTTCACTTCAAAGCGCCATTTACAGGACAGAGCAAATCTTTTAAGATCTCGGCAGAGGCCAGAGGCAGCGATATCTACGGGAGGGCATACAGTGCGTCTGATGCCACATATATAGACGTTGTACTTGGTATCGATGATAGAATAGAGCTAAAAAAATATGTTTCGGAAAAAATATATATGGGCGATCTTGCTGTTGTTTCCATAATCGTAAAAAACAACCGCAGTCAAACACTTGAAAATGTGAGCCTGACCGATGCTCTTCCCCCTGGACTTGAACCGCTTGATTCGAACCTTACATGGAACTTCAACCTTGCAACTTACGAACAGAAATCAATATATTACTGGGTAAAACCACAAAAACCCGGAACATATCTTTTCCTTCCGGGCAGTTCCCGGGTTGAATATCAGGGATATGCCGGATATGATAAAAAAATCAATAAACTGATCGTGAACGGGCCATATGTGGTACTGACGAAATCCGCAGATACGGTCGATCCGGCTGAAGGTCAAAAGGTTACCATCACGCTTGAAGCCAGGAACATAGGAGATGCTACAGGGATAGTTAAACTGGAAGATCCCGTCCCCATGAACTACTCTCTCACGGCTGATGAAAAACCGGATAAAACAATTCAACATACTTTCGTGCTCCATCCTGGAAACTCATCATCTCTTTCATATTCGCTTAATGCGACCCTGGCAGGTAACTATATCCTTCCGCGGGCCGAAGCAGAAGTTTTTGACCAGTTCCTTTATCAGGATGAACGTTACAAACAGAATATTACCTCAAATGATCTGGTAATAGAAATTCATGAACCATCTACAGTGCAGACACAAAGTGGCATTACCCCTGTTCCGAAAAGAACCACATCGCCTGGAGGCAAAGGGACGCCAGCGGAGGCATCACCACATAAGCAGACAGGTGGTTTCGGGGGAGATACCCTGATTATGCTCTTGATATTTTTAGGTTTGTTAAATAAAATGAAATCCAAAAGATAAATTATAAATGGGGGCAGTTAAGCCATGATTCGAATCGGTCGATTTACACATAAGAAATATGATTTCATGAAGAAAGGATTGATTTTTTCTTTAATAACAGTTTTTATCCTTATTGCAGCATTTCCCTCAAATGCATATGAAAGACCCGCATTCAAGGATGGGTTGGTGGATAAATGGCATCCCGGAGGATACTGCATACCATGTCATTATACATTGTTGAACGTAGAAGATGCCCAAAAAATATCCAATGGCTGTAAATGTCATGAATACAGGCCAAAAAATGTGGAGTCCGGATATAAAGTGGATATGACACAGATACTGGATATCCATAAGGATACCGTTTGCATCAGATGTCATGTAGGTACTAAAAGCCAGGCGAATCTTACGGCAGGAGACTTCCACCTGGTTATGAGCAAAACACCCTGTTTGAGCTGTCACACCTATGTTAACGGGACTTATCTGAAACCTGAGAAAACCAGATGCTCGGAATGCCATTCAGGCGATCCTCATGTCGTTCATGGAGACAGGCTTGAAAAGATGTGCGAGGCATGCCATGGAGATTTCGCAGAAAAATATGTTAACAATACAGGACCCATTTCTTTTGCCCCCTCCGTAATAAAAGAACCGACCGTAGAAGAGCGTTTTACAGTAGGTGAGTTCATAGCGAAGATTCTCCAGTCTTTATTGCGGATAGGGGGATAAATGAAAGGATCCATAATTCTTTATTTATTTGTGGTGCTCATGATTTCAGGTTGCATGGAAAACCCATTAAAAGAGGTTCCGGTCGTGAATGTGAATATCACTTATTCGGAAAAAGAAGGTACTGTCATAGCAGAAAATTATGCAATAAAACAGGGGACAGTCAATTATCTCAACAGGCCAATGCATACCCAGGCAGAATCTTTCCCAGCGATCAGTGCAAGGACAACAATATTGAAAGATAAAAACAGTTCGATAGGGCCATGGGAAATGGTTCCATACAAAGGGAACGGCACATATTCATTTAACATAGGTTTCAAGGAGAACCGCTATCCTGCACCCAATGACATAGTCCATGTTTCCATTATAGTTGTGGATGAAAAAGGAGAGAGAATCGGTTACGTTGTGGAAAATCTGGTCTGGAAATAATTATGATAATGTAATAATGATTATTACAATAATTATACAGCCTGGTGTATAGAAAATTATATATCATAACAATTAGAAATTACAATGATTGTATTAATATGATAGGTAAAGGAGGTGAGAAATAATGTCGAACAAATTAATATTGATTGGATTGGCGATAGCAGCTATTGGATTACTGGCCCTTCCCCAGACCCTGGCCTTATTCGCAGGACAGCATAATTTCTATGATACTATGGCAGCAGGAAATGGAATACCCTGTGAAAAATGCCACGCTGACGTAGGGGTGGAATTGAACCAGCCGGGTGGAACGAACGCCGCGCACAGGGCTCAAGACTGCGAAGGATGTCATATGACCACTGCGCCGACGAAGGAAGGACTCAAGCAGGGACCGGGCGGACAGTTCCATGCTGCGGCAGCACCCGCATGTCTGGATTGCCACGGTGGCTCAGGACCGGGACTGGATGCAAGGGAGATTCTGACAGGAAGCGAGGAAGTTCATAAGCCCTTCGCAAACCAGGCAAATGATACGGCCAAGCTGTTAAAAGGTGCAAACGAAGCCTGCATCTCCTGCCATACACACGTCGCAGTACAGATAAACTGGACAAAAGCGTACATGTTGTCCTTCTCGGCTGACGAATTTACGGCATCCGATGGCACTCATGGCTGGACAGTGGGCAACTTCGCAACTGCCGGCACGGCAGCTATAAAGACCTATGGCAACCAGTCTGGTGATATCTTTGCATCAACCCAGCCGCCAGTGATAAGCATTTCACCGACACCACCAGGATTTGATCCAAACAATCCGTAATTAAATAGGAAAATATTTAAACTATTTTCCTATTTTCCATTTTTATGTACATCCCAATATACGACCTGTTGTTCATTTTACTACTTTCGGTATTCTTGATAGTGGTTTATAGAAGGATCATCTACAGCATTGATTTTCTTGAGCCAGTGCAACAGAGATATTCAGCA
Source organism: Candidatus Methanoperedens sp. (assembly GCA_036567605.1). GTDB lineage: Archaea > Halobacteriota > Methanosarcinia > Methanosarcinales > Methanoperedenaceae > Methanoperedens. The sequence continues at coordinate 11,833 of DATCUE010000019.1, forward strand.
TTAGATAGAAAACTCAGAGTAAGCAATTACATCAAGAATGTAACCAGGAAGCCTCAGGACATGCAGAAGATCATATTCAAAGAGGTCGCCATTCTCACAGGTGTGATATTCATAATGTTCCTCCTTGCGACAAAAGCGGTTTTTTTTACCGCCGTCGCATCAGGGAGCATGTCTCCAACCTTTGAAAGAGACGACCTTGTACTGATGCAGAATATAGATCGTACGTATAGACCCGGGGATATAATTATGTTCAACAGACCCGATACGTCGCATCCCGTATCCCACAGGATCGTTTCCATAACCGACCAGGGCATAAGTACAGAGGGTGACGCCATCGGCCAAATAGACTGGTGGAGGCTTGAAGAAAAGGACATCATGGGAAAAGCCGTCCTGATACGGGGAAAACCAATAGTGATAAAACAGTACGGTAAATTCTTCATAGTGGACGACAGGCACCAGGATTTCGGCCCTTTCGGGCGGGATTACAGCAAGTACTTCCTGTTTTTCCAGGTTGTGAAGATATACGGTTATATTATAGCAGTTGCCTCTTTGATGATTTATATTATTATAACTGTAAGGCAAAAGACCTGGCAAAGTAAATAAGGTTTTACAAATGTAGAGAATATCATGGAATCCAGACATATCCTGCTTATCGTAGCGCTGTTCACTTCCGCCGTGTTCGTAATCCCGGAGATATATTCCCTTTTTTCAGGCCAGCACCAGTTCTACGACCAGCGAAACAGCGTTTGTCTGAAATGCCACCCTGATATCAGATATGATATGGATTCTTCAGCCTATCACACATCTTTTACATGCGAGAACTGCCACGTCCTGAATATGAGTTCAAATCTGACGCATGGAAACGTGATAAATCCGGGATGTCTTGATTGCCACGGTACACCTGCGCGCACAGTAACAGACTCGAACAACAATACATTTCTTTCCCCGGAAACAAAGGTATTCGGTAAAAATATCACAAATGAAGAATCTCATAATCCTTTTGTCAAAGGTGCGATCTCAACTCCTTTTATGAAAGGTGAAAATGAGGCATGCGTCTCATGCCATACCGCAAAATCGCTATTGATCAAAATGCTTTATGCAGACACGTATGCATTCGAAGCCAGCAGGATTACCGATAGTACATGGCAACTGTCAAATTATTCGAAGAATGCTGAAATGGCTACTCCAATAATCATATTTTCAAACGAATCCGCCGGAAAGCATGCAATCCAGGCGACCGCACAACTGAAATGTGAAAAATGCCATTCAAATATCCGAAATCAGTTGAACAATTCAGTTCACCATACCTATTTCTCATGCAACTCGTGCCATCAGCTTTATTCGATATATCATGCCTCAAGCACTCCACCATGTCTTGAGTGCCATGGCACTGCTCCTGGAACCGTGACGGACGAAAAAGGTAATTCATTTATTGCACCCGCTGCTCCTGTTTACGCATCAGGTGCAGCCAGTGCCGACGCACACATGCCTTTTGTTTCAAGCGCCAATAAAAGCAACGCTGCAACAGGGGCCAACATCGCATGTTCTTCATGCCATTCAGGTTTCAATAACTACATGAGTTTTATAAGACCCAGCTTCATTGAATGGGATGTCGTAAATTCAGCCGGCACATGGACAATACAGAACCTTAATTTCGGACCGAACATCGAAAATAAAATAACAAAATATTTAGATGGGACATCACATAATATTCTTCAAGTAACAGGCATTAATTGCACGTCATGCCATGAAGATATCGCCCAGGCTGTCATTGCAGGGGGACATTCCAATGAACAGTGGAAAAAAAGACACAATTATCTGGACTATGCAGATATGAATTCCTATTGTAAATCATGCCATCAACCTGTGACAACGGATACCGGCGGAAGTTCACCCTATCCTGCATATCCCTTCAACTCCCCTTCGCATGGTGCAATTACGATATCATGTTTCGATTGCCACGGTAAGAATAACCTGAATGTAAGCATCAACGGCGTAATGAAGACGCCACCTTATGATGGAAGCGAAATGGGTCATATAGAGGCTTCAGTAGGCCAGCAGCCTGTTTTCATACAATCATATCTGTGTATATCCTGCAAGAACACCGGGAATCCTGTTCCGAATGGTTCATTACACTTTAAAATGTATACTGAACCTCAGGTAACGATATATATTAATGGGACACAGCGGTATCCGTGATAAAATGAAAAACCCTCTGCTTGACGTTAACGAAGATATATCTGTAAGGCCACTCCAGAGCTTTTCATTTTTTGAAAAAATCGGCCTGGCCGGTTCCTTGATCTTCTTGACTGCTTTTTTAATTATTTCAAGCCTTTCATTTTATACTGACTTTATTATTAAATCTAATTATATTTATTCTTTATTGGATCTTTTTATAATCGTAGTATGCCTGAACGGCCTGTATTTTATTTTAAATTCGATCAAACGGAAAATCATCACAGATGTATTGATCGATACGGCATTTCAGGAAGGCGTTTATTCACGTTTAGAGCCCCTGGTTGAAAATCTCGCACAAACACGCGTTGATACGGATATTATTCTGGACCGCATATCCAATATTGACCTGAAAGTAGAGACTATCCAGAAAGAACGTTATGCAAGAGATATTAAATCAAGCGACCTCATGGAAGAACCGATAGCACTGGGAACATCCATTAAATTCGCGATAAAAGCGGTTTTCTTAATAATCCTTACAATGGCAGCCTTCATGTTCCTTGTGAATTTCAATCTCGGGGGAATTACACCTTATTCTGTTCTACTTATCTTCATCACATGGTGGATTTTCATTACGAATGAATATAAATTATGGAAGGAGCCTTTTTCCTGGACAATGGTTTTTCTGCCAATCCTGGTTATACCTGTGACTGTCTTGCTTTTAAGCAACCTGTTAAATTATAACGTGATGATGGCAACATTATACATTTTTGTAGGTTTTTACACATTTATTTATTACATCTGGGCAGTATATGCAACATCCGGAAGTCTCCCGATTACAATCGCAAAAGAAAAAGAACCCGTGAAAAGCGAATTTTTTGCCCTGCAGCAAAAAGGCATGGTGAGGGAACTTTTCGAGATGGTGGCAAATCGGCTCAGGCAACGGCTGGAAAAGGAAGAAAAAAATGAACCGAAACTTGCCTGGAAAAAATAAGCGATGAACATTTTTCAAAATCTATATAAGCAAATTCGCATAATGTTGTTCATGAATTATATATGGACAATAATTCTAATTATAATGTTAATCATGCTGCCAGCCCCGGCATTGGCGATAGACAATGGTTATGCCAGGATAGTCTATAATGTAAGGGGATTGCAGGATTATGATTTGCACTGGAACGATAAGTTCCCCCCGGGCAGCATCGTTAAGATATACGCGGAAGCAGACGGGGTAAATCACAGGCGTGAAGTCGCCGTGGATTATATATTTATTATCAAGGATGCAAACAATAATATCGTAAATACGGCTTCGTTCAGCAACAGATACGAGGATTACAGGGAAAATGATTTTATTACTTATTCAATTGAAGTGCCTTCGATATGGGAAGACGGGGTTTATAATGCAGAAGTTCATATTTTCGATCTTTTAAATGATTCCCTTATGGACGACTATTACCGGGACCTCAGGTCATCATATTTAAATGAGAGCGACAGACCGGATATTCCTGTCATGAATCGAAGCAATGCGACAGGCCCTAAACAGCAATTAGAGATTGATAAAGTGTTTTATATAGATAAGTATTCAAATAAATATCCGGCCGACAGGTTCAGGGCTGAAAACATCCGGCTTGACAGGACAAGCGTCGCACCGGATGTTCCTGTGGAGGTCCGGGCAAATGTAATAAACACCTTTTACGATAAGGGCTCAACCTCTTTTTCATTGCTGCTGGACAATAAAAAGGTAGACAATACAACTATTGAAATAGAAGGTTACGGGACGCGCCAGGTCGTTTTCACAGTTTCTTCCAAAATTGAAGGAAATCATAATATAGAGATCGTTCCGACCGGGCCAAATACCATAGGGCTGAACCTCGCTGCCGTTTTGAACATAAACATAGGCAGACAGGTCGAGGGGCCTACAACGTTCGAATTCAAAGATATACAGATAGATAATCTGAGCGTTGAGCCCGGCAGAACGGTCATCATTTCCGTGACAGTGGAGAACAAGGGAAAAGAAGGATACCAGCCCGTAACACTGTATATCAATGATGTACAGGAAGAAGAGCGGACTGTCCACCTGGACTTCCTGGAAACAAAAGATGTGAAATTCAATGTCACAAGAATGGAACTCGGGGCATATAAAGCCACGATAGGGAACTCCAACCTCAGCAAGATATTCTTTGTTGAGACAATCACTCCTGTTCCCACACCAACCGTTGTGCCCGGGATCGAAGCAAAACCGCAACTCAAATATATATTCGGGCTTTCACTACTTATTATTTTCATATACATATTAAGAGTATATTTCAAAAAGAAATTGAAGTGATAAGATGTCAGCAAAAGTCATTGCCATTGGATCGGGAAAAGGCGGCGTCGGTAAGACCACACTCGCATTGAACATGGGATTTGCAATGGCCTCATTGAAAAAGAATGTGCTGGTCGTTGATACGGATATATCTTTACCAAATCTGGACATATATACAGGCCTTGAAAAACCCATCATTACCCTTCTTGAAGTGCTAAACGGTTCTGTGGATACCAGAAACGCCATATACACCGTCCAGCTTGGCCTGAACATATTGCCGTGCGGTTCTTCATTGCAGGCTTTGCGGGACGTGAATATGGACAAACTGGAAGATGTCATTTCAGAATTGAAAAACAGTGGTTACGATTATATCATACTTGATATCCCTGCCGGGCTTTCCAGGTTCAGCATATTGCCAATGTCGCATGCCGATGAAGTCATACTGGTAGTCAACCCTGATGCCGCTTCCATATCGGACGCCCAGAAGGTCAAGGCTGCCTCCGGGCTTGCAGGCATCAATATAACAGGAATAATTGTGAACAAATATAAGAAGAAAAATTATGATGACATCGGCGTAAAGCTGGGAATACCTGTCATCGGCACCATACCTCTGGACGATGCTATCATCAAGGCAAGGGAGGCAAGGAAGCCGCTCATACTTTCAAAACCGGGTTCTTCTTCTGCAAAAGCATTGATGCGTATAGCAAGGAAGGTGTGCGGCATGCCTGAGAAAAAAAGTATATTTAAGAGGCTTCTTGAATGAACAGGGATAAGGAGCAGGATGAGAAGATCCTGGAATTTTTTATGGAGGACGGCCAGTGGCTGGATAAAAAAGCACCATGGAAGAAAAATTCCGCAAGCAAAAAAGGATCGGAAATAAAGGCCGTGGCAGACCCGTCCCGCGATATCACCGAGAAAAAAGATACGGGCACCGGATCCGAAGGTAGATCAATGAAAACGGAGGTACCAGCGGAACCTGAAGCAGCAGGGAACGATGAATTGAAATTCGGGGAAGTGGACTATGCTATCCTGAAATCGGTCAATTATGGCTTCAAGCGCATCAATGAAATAGCTGGAGCACTCCAGATAAGGACACCTGTAATCGAAAAGCATATTTATAAACTCATCAAAGATGGATTCATTAAATATTTCCAGTATTGTGTGCTTACTTCCAGGGGGAAAGACGCTATCGGGGATTTTGAAAAGAACAATCCTGAAGATACATGGAAACCGATCGATGAGTTCATCGTGTCGGTTACGGAGCGTAAAAAGGAGAGTAATTTAAAGGTACTCAGAACCGTCGATATAGTTTTACTTATATCGGTCATAATTTTAATTTTTTTGATTATATATATATGGGTCTTTTCATGAAGGTCAGGGAAAAAAATTTTTGAGAAAATGAAAATTGCAATCTTCCACGATTATTTCGGCGCGATAGGCGGAGGTGAAAAACTCATCCTGACGCTGGCACGCGGTCTTGGCGCGGATGTAATAACAACCGACGTAAATGAGGACTCTATAAGGAAAATGGGATTTGCAGATGTGAATATTATATGCCTGGGCAGGATGATCCAGCTTGCGCCGCTCAAGCAAATCTATGCATCGTTCAGGTTCGCCCTTTGCGATTTTTCAGGCAAGTACGATTTTTTCATTTTCTCGGGGAACTGGGCGCATTTCGCCGCAAGGAAGCATAAGCCGAATATGTGGTACTGCTTCACCCCGACCAGGATTTTCTATGACCTGCACGATGTCTTCATGGGAAAGGTATCCTTCTTTGCCCGTCCATTGTTCTGGCTATGGATAATGCTCCACGAACCTGCAAGCAGGCATTTCGTCGGGCATATTGAACATGTCACAACGATATCGAGAAATGTACAGGGAAGGATCAAGAAATATTACGGGCTTGATTCTACCGTCGTATATCCCACCATCGATGTTTCAAGATACAGATTTGAAAGATACGGAAATTTCTGGCTGTCCGTAAACCGTCTCTACCCTGAAAAACGCATTGAGCTGCAGATAAATGCATTCAGGCTGCTTTCCGGTGAAAAGCTTGTCATCGTGGGAGGCTATGCAAAGGGAGACCATGCGTCAAAATATGCCGCAAAAATCATGAAGCACATGCCGCCCAATGTGGAATTACTCGGAAGCATAACGGAAGAGGAGTTACTTGAACTGTACGCGACCTGTAAAGGACATATCACAACCGCTCTTGATGAAGATTTCGGGATGACCCCGGTTGAGGCAATGGCATCGGGAAAACCTACGGTCGCAGTCAAAGAAGGAGGATACCTCGAAACCTTAATTGATGGTTCGACCGGGATCCTGGTGGATGCAGATGTGGAGGCCATCGTGAAAGCCGTTAAAATGATCTCAGGTAACCCTGAAAAATATAAAGATGCGTGCATGGAGAGGGCCAGGGATTTTGAAAATAGTAAATTAATCAAAAAAATGTCCACTATAATACAATCATTTAAAAAAAATAATATTAATTCAGGATCATGGAAACATTAAATATCGGAATCATAACATATCATCTGGATAAAGGCAATGGGATCGATTCAGCCGTTGTCAGGTTCGCTGAAGGGCTCTCCCGGAGACATAACGTGACACTGATATCATCCAGGAATGATTTCACTACCTGTGTCCCTTTTGTCAGGCTCGATCAAAGTAACCCGAGAATCCCGACCGCTCATAAGATCTTGAACATGATGGATTTTGATGTTATCTCATCGCATTTTATCCCATCAAACCTCATAGCATCAAGGACAAAATTCTTTCATGTCATGCACGATGCAGGCCTCCCTGATCTTCATTTAATGCATGGCGTAAAGGAGAGGCTGTTCTGGTTAAAAAGTTCTATTTTCAACTCTATTTCATTGAAAAGAACGGATATTGTTTTTTCGATTTCCGGGTATATAAAACAAGAATTGATCAAGAGATATAGCTACCAGGGAGAAGTGCATATCCTCCCGTACGGCATGGATATCCCTGAATCGTACACAAAACTCGAAGGGAACTTTATCCTTTTCGTTGGAAGACATATGCGATATAAGAATATACATTCTCTCTTCAATATATTCGATACTTTTTCAAAGAATTATTCGGATGTTTATCTCTACACAATCGGGATACTGCCGGATCCGGCTTATTACAATATGCTCCTGAAATTATCAAAAAATAGAAATATAAAAATCATGGGCTATGTTGAAAATGTATATGATTATATATATACCTGCAGAGCGTATGTAAATGCATCCCTGTGGGAAGGACAGGACCTTCCAGTGATAGAAGCACAAATGCTTGGAAAACCGGCAGTAACGTTCAATAATTGCAGCCACCCGGAAACCAATTTATCCGGCTATCTGGCAAAAAATGAAAAGGAGTTTGCCCAGCTCATTGCCAGGGCGCTTGACACGAATGCAGACCCTCGCCCTGTCATAGAAAAATTCTCGATGGATAACATGGTCAAAGACTTTGAAAGAATCATATTTAATAAATTAAACGAAGGGCAGGAAAATTGACGATAATTACCAATCTCTGGAATTACCGGCATCTCATTAAAAAAATCGCAATAAGCGATTTTAAGCTAAGGTACAAGAATTCAATACTGGGATTTTTCTGGTCGCTTCTTGAGCCGCTCCTCATGCTTGCAGTCCTGTACCTGGTTTTCACCAATTTCATGAGGGTCAAAATAGAGCATTACCAGCTTTTCCTGCTTATGGGTATTATTTCATGGAACATGCTGAGCAGGGGAACAACGATGAGCCTGAACTGTATACTCGGCAAACCCAGCCTCGTGAATAAGGTATATTTCCCGAGAGAGGTGCTGATATTGAGTTCATGCATTACGGCATTCATGATGACGCTTCTTGAATTCGCAGTATTCGGGATATTCATGCTGGCGTTTGCCGTTGCACCGGGCATGCCCGTTGTCTATTTTCCTCTTGTCATCCTCGTCGAGTTCCTCTTGCTGCTTGGGCTTTCTTTCGGCCTGGCATCGCTGAACGTCTTTTACCGCGATATCCAGTATGTCTGGGCAGTTATCCTGCAGGCAGGGTTCTTCGCCGCCCCTGTCATCTACCCGCTCTCCATCGTCCCTGATCATTACGTATGGATCATCAAGCTTAACCCGATGACAGGCATCATTGAAATGCAGAGGGCAAGCGTGATCTATTCCACATGGCCGGCAATAGCAGATACTGTGTACGTTATCGCCACGACCCTCGTTATACTTGCGATCGGCTACCTGGTATTCCTGAAACTTGAATCACGGTTCGCGGAGGAGCTATGAGCGAGGATGCTATCACGGTCACGGGAGTTCACAAAATATTCAAACTCCCCCACGAGAAGAGGAACACGCTATTTGAATCGCTTACGGGAGCCCTGAAAGGTAAAAAAGGGTATGAAGATTATGTGGCGCTAAAGGACATCAATTTCACGGTAAAAAGGGGAGAGGCTGTTGGCATCATAGGTGAGAACGGCAGCGGAAAGAGCACACTTCTTAAGATAATCGCGAATATCCTGCGCCCGAGCAGTGGGTCTGTCAGGATTAACGGAAAGATAACCCCGTTCCTTGAACTTGGCGTAGGATTCCAGTCCGACCTTACGGCAAAGGAGAACATCTACATCTACGGCGCCATAATGGGCTTGTCCGATCAGGAGATCGATGCAAAGCTCGGGGAGATACTTGAGTTCTCGGGGCTTACACAGTTCCAGGATGCAAAATTGAAGAACCTATCCTCAGGCATGCAGGTCAGGCTCGCTTTTGCGACGGCAATCCAGACAGATCCTGATATCCTGTTAATGGATGAAGTTCTGGCCGTCGGTGATATGGAATTCCAGCAAAAATGCATGGATGTTTTTCATCAATATATAAAAGAGAATAAAACCATCGTTCTTGTGTCCCATGACCTTTCCTCTGTCAGGCGATTCTGCAGCACTGCGCTGCTGCTGCGCCGGGGAGAGCAGGTGGCTTTTGGAAAGACGAATGAGATAATAGATAAGTATGTGTATGGCGTCGGGGAAAAATCTGAAAATAAGGAGAGCGACCTGAAAGACAGCCTCAAAAAGAAAAGATGGGGAAATAAAATAGTTGAGATAACCGATGTCAGGTTCATTGATAAATTCGAAAAAGAAAATGCGACATTTACTTTTGGCGATCCGATGAAGATCCGCATCGTTTTCAATGCCAAAAAAACAATTGAAGATCTCGTATTCGGTTTGATAATATATAATGAGAATGGCATATATTGTTATGGAACTAATACAGAGTTGAAAAAATATCCCATCAATAATGTGCTGGGAAAAAATGAAATAGATTTTGTCATCGACCGCATACCGATGTACCAGGGAAAATATTACCTGACAATTGCCGCACATTCAATCAGCGGGGAACCCTTCGACTGGCATGATAAACTGCATTCCTTTAATGTATTCAATCCCACAGAAGATCTTGGTCTTTTTGAAGTGCCCTGCAGATGGGAATTAAGGCAAAATAATGAAAATTTCAAATAATCGCCCGGTTCCTCCCAAGGAATATGATACAAAATATTTCCTGACTGATTGCGGAGGCTATACTAATTTTATTGAATCCCATGGATTAAAAATCGATGAGAGAATATCCAAATCATTAAGGCTTGCCGATATCGGACAGGGTATGAACGTTCTGGATATCGGATCAGGAAGGGGAGAGATCGTATTGCACTGTGCATTAAAGAAGGCATTTGCAGTAGGGATTGACTACTCGCCTGATGCGATCAAACTGGCATCTGATTTAAGAAAAAGGTATAAGGCCGGAGATAAAATGTCTTTTTTAAGGGGGAATGCTACGAAATTGCCTTTGAAAAATAATACATTCGACAGGATATTTTTGATGGATCTTGTGGAACATTTACATGAAAATGAACTGGATGCATTATTCCAGAATCTAAATGATCTCTTGAAAGAGGATGGATTCCTGATAGTTCATACAGCACCGAACAAATTATATTATGATCACGGCTATAAGATTATAAGGACCATTTTGTATTTATTGAAAGGAACGAATATCGATAAAGATATTCGCTCATCCTATGAAAAAAATATGCATGTGAATGAACAGACCCCAAAGTCTTTGAAGAAACTGCTTACAAGGAATGGATTTCATACTGAAATACGCTTATACGACTCTTCCCATTCCCGTAATATACTGGAAAAAAACCTGTTGCATCATCCATTATCAACAGCGATTTCTTCACTTATCGATATTCCCTTTATATCACAGATATTTTGCAGGGATATCTACGCAGTAGCATGGAAACGTCCGAATAATCTAGGTCATATGGCCAGGATATTTGATGGGCTTGAGAAAGTCCATGAAACTGAATATTTCCCGAGTTCAAAAAGTGATGTGATTGAAGAAATCCTGGTAAACGGCATTGAAATGGGTAAAAATGACACAGGAGTTCTTGGTAATGGCTGGTACCCCCTTGAAAATTGGCCTCCTGCTATTCGGTGGACAGGGAAAAAGGCCAGTGTGTATCTAAAACCTGGCAATAAGCGCGATAAGCTTTTTATAAAAGCAATCAGTCCTTTTCCTGCAAGGGGGCAGATATTGATCAACCAGGAAAAAATCCATGATTTTGAAATACAGGAACCCGAATGGAAACTGCTTGATGTGGCGTTACAAGATAATCATAAAAAAGATATAATGGAAGTGACAATAGAATTGGACAAAACATGGATCCCCGATAAAGTAATGAAAAATGGCGACACACGAGAATTAGGTGTGGCAATACAAGAAATCTGGATCGAATGATCAAGATGCAATGATTGAAATAAAAAGAATCAAATAATAGCATGGAATAAAAAGATATAACGTTATGACAAACTCAGCAGAACCGAAGGTAACATTTGGGGAACCTGCAAAAATGATGGCAAAAGCCGATGTGGATCGAATGAAAACAGGGTGAGCAATAAAAATGGATGAAGACATCGATGTTGAAGGCATCATGCGCCAGATCAGGGAGAATATCAAGAAGAAGAAAGGGAGTAGTGAGGATAGAGCGATAGAAGATTCCTTTAGAGGACAATTGGATAGTCCCGCCCAGTTTACTCTTGAAGATAATCTTGACTATTTGGGCTGCAACTGGGACCTTAAAGCGGATTATAACATCAGCACCCATCGCCCTATTATTGGAAAACCATTGGTCTGGAGCAGGCAGTTGATACATGGCGAAGTCAGGAGATATGTAGACTTGCTGGTAGCAAAACAGTCTAAATTCAACTATAATGTTTCATGCGCAATGGCTGCCATGGAAAAAGACTTTGATATAAAAATAAAAGAAGCTATCGACAGTAAGGTGAACCAGATCGTAGCTGCGATGAATAAAGATATTGAGAATAAAGCCTGGCTTGCCGGCCTGTTAGAAGAGCGGGCGAGAAGAAGACTTACTGAACAATTGCCTGAAAGAACAGATAATGCGATGAATTATTTTGTGTTCGAAGAAAAATATCGCGGAAGCGTCGATGAGATCAAGAAAAGACACCTGCAATATCTCGAATACTTTAAAAATTGCAGGAATGTGCTGGATATTGGCTGCGGGCGGGGAGAGTTCCTTTCTCTTTTAAAAGAAAAAGCCATAGGCTCAAGAGGCATCGATATAGATGAGGATATGGTTTTATACAGCCAGAAGATCGGCCTTGATGTGCAGAAAATCGATGCACTATCATATCTTGAAAAGCTGGAAAATAAATCACTGGATGGTATTTTTTCTGCGCAGCTTATCGAGCACCTCACGCCCGCTGATCTCATTTCCCTGATAAAATTGAGCTACGATAAACTCCAGTATGGATCTTATTTTATCGCAGAAACCATTAATCCGTTGTGTGTGGTTGCGTTCAGGGCGTTTATTATGGACCTTTCCCATTCAAAATTTATGCATCCGGAAACATTAAAATTCCTATTAGAATCGGTAGGTTTCAGAAATATTGAATTTAAATTCTTTTCTCAAGTTCCTGAAGAAGCCAGGCTGAAAAAGGTCGATCTTAGCAATGTAAAGGATGAAGAAAAAGCCAACTTTGATCTAATAAACAGAAATATTGATAACCTGAATCAGCTTTTGTATGGATATCAGGATTATGCGATAATTGGAAAAAAATGACGGCTGGATAAATGCGAATCGGAATATGTACTGCTCAAGTCCCTTTTTTGAAAGGCGGCGCAGAAAACCTTACCCTTGAACTATATAATGAGCTGATCAAAAGAGGATATGAGGTTGAATACATTGCCATCCCTTTCAAGTGGTATCCGCCAAAAGAAATTATTAAGGATAGTCTGGTCTGGAGATTGCTTGATTTAACAGAGTCCAACGGGGAAAAAATCGATCTACTGATATGCACTAAATTTCCTTCATACATCGTCAAACACCCCAATAAGGTAGTCTGGCTGATACATCAATTGAGGGAAGCATATGATCTATTCAATACCCCCTATGGCCTGAGGGAACATGGAAAAGAGGGAGAGGAAATAAGGAGAAATATTATAAAATTTGACAATAAAACACTCAATGAATGCAGAAAAGTATTCACTATCTCGAATAACGTTTCCTCGCGTCTTAAAAAATTCAATGGAATTAATTCGAAAACGATATACCCTCCTCCTAAAAATCTTGATAGGTTCTATTGCGGGAATTTTGACGATTATTTTGTTTACCCCAGCCGAATTGAACTTAAGAAAAGACAGAGTTTGATTATAGAAGCCATGCAATATACAAGATCTGACGCAAAAATCATAATTGTAGGAACCGGTCCCCGGGAAAATGAATTGAAATCTCTTGCAAAGAAGTTGAAAGTAACCGGAAAAGTGAAATTTCATGGCTATGCATCAGATGATGAATTGATAAATCTTTATGCAAATTCGCTCGGCGCAGTTTTTATCCCTATTGATGAAGATTACGGATATATTACTCTTGAGGCATTTTTATCTAAAAAACCTGTGATAACAACAAGCGATTCGGGCGGGCCGTTAGAATTCGTGGAAGATGGTAAGAATGGATATGTTTTAGAACCTGATCCTGTAGAAATTGCAGGAAAAATCGACTATCTTTTTGAAAATAAGGAAATGGCTAAGAACATGGGAACGTGCGGATATGAGAGAATTAAATATATGGATATAACATGGGATAATGTTATTGAACAATTAGTCGGTTGAATTAATAAAAGATGTGACATTAATGCGTATCGGGATATGTGCTGTGCAGGTTCCTTTCATTAAAGGCGGAGCAGAAAATCACACGCTGGGACTCTATGAAGAATTAATAAAACGCGGATATGAAGTTGAATATATCAATATCCCTTTCAAATGGTATCCGCCCGGCGAAATCGTAAAGCATGCCCTGATCTGGAGAATGATTGATCTGACAGAATCCAACGGGGAAAAAATCGATCTCCTGATATGCACTAAATTCCCATCTTATGTGGTAAAACATCCGAATAAAGTTGTGTGGTTACTGCACCAATACAGGCAGGCATATGATCTCTTTGATACAAAATATGGCAATTTAAATTCAAGCGAGGGCAAAATAATCAGGGAATTAATTGCAAGAATGGATAATAAAACACTCACTGAATGTAATAAAATATATACGAACTCAAAAAATGTTGCTTCACGTCTTGAAAAATACAATGGAATAAATGGAATACCCCTTTATCATCCTCCCAAGAATGCGGAGAGGTTCTACTGTGGTGAAACTGGTGATTATTTCATATATCCAAGCAGGATAGAATCGATAAAAAGACAGTATCTGCTTATAGAGGCTATGCAACATACAAAAACCGCAGCAAAAATCATAATCATTGGAAAAGGCCCCCAGGAAAATGAATTGAAGCTGCTCGCGAAAAACTTGAATGTTACCGAGAAAGTGCAATTCCGGGGATATGCTTCTGATGATGAGCTCGTTAATCTTTATGCAAATTCGATGGGGGTAGTTTTTATCCCGATAGATGAAGATTATGGGTATATTACCCTTGAAGCATTCTTATCCGGGAAGCCTGTAATAACGGCATTTGATTCAGGCGGCCCATTGGAATTCGTGGAAGATAGTAAGAATGGATATATTTTAAACCCGGGTGCATCAGAAATTGCACAAAAGATCGATTATCTTTTTAATAACAAAGACCTTGCGAAAAAAATGGGGCTTGAAGGGTATAAGAAAATCAAGAATATGAATATATCATGGGATAATGTTATCAGGCAACTGGTGGGCTGATCTATGAAAATCGCATATTTTTCACCTCTCTCCCCGCAAAAATCAGGCATAGCTGATTATTCAGAGAGGGAATTGCTTCCTTTTTTATCAAAATATATGGAGATTGACCTGTATATTGACGAAGGAATCATCCCGGATAATCCCGATATCATTAAGAATTTCAAGATTTTTCATTATAAAGAATTCGATAAAAGGGTGGAAGATTACGATGCTATAATATATCATATCGGGAACAATCCACTTCACGCCTACATATATGAGACACTGTTAAAATATCCCGGTGTTGTCGTATTCCATGATGTATTCCTCCACGGGCTCATAGCCAGTATGACACTTTCAAAAGGAAAGAAAAAGGAATACATTGATGAATTCGAATATAACTACGGGAAAAATGGCAGAGATATTGCTGCAAAAACCATAAAATTTGGAATATCTCCTGATTTCGAGTACCCATTAATTAAGAAAATTGTTGATTTCAGCACAGGCGTGATAGTCCACAGCCAATATGCCAGAGGAATTGTCATGAAAGAACGCCCGGGAGCTAAAGTGAGAAAAATCAATATGCCAATTTCCCCGGGTATCAAGAACGATAATCCAGAAGCGATAAGAAAAAAATATAATATTGGAGATAATATTATATTATCGTCATTTGGATATTTAGCCTATCATAAAAGATTAAATGTGGTCATCAGGACATTTAACGAATTCCACAGATTGCATCCGGATTCAAAAATAATGCTGATCGGCAAACCGCTGAGCAATTATGACGAATTTGACAAAATAAGTAATGATTTAAAAAAATTCGTGATCAACACAGGTTTTGTCCCTGCCGATGACCTGAATGATTATCTGGCGATACCCGATATATTCATTAATCTTAGATATCCTACTGCCGGGGAAACCTCGATCAGTGTCTTAAAAGCAATGGAAGCAGGAAAACCTGTCATCGTCTCAAATGTTGGGTGGTTTTCTGAATTGCCGGATAATTGCTGCGCAAAGGTCAATGTCAATAACTATGAAGAAGAAATCTTACTTGAATATTTAAAGGAGCTTGCATCCAACGAAAAATTAAGAAAGAAAATGGGAGATAACGCAAGAGAGTACGTTCTGAAAGAACATAATCCTGAAAAAATAGCACAGGAATATTATAATTTCATCTGCGACGCCGCTACGGGCGACAAAGCATTCGCAATAAAAGAAATTTCTGATGATATGGCGGATATCGGGATCAGCGAGAATGATACGCAAGTAATAAAAGAAATCGCAATCGTGCTGAAAGAATTAGGTATCAGTTGAGATTGTTGGGAATGAAAAATACTAAGAGAGAATCCTTGAATAATCACAGGGCAAAAAATGGAACTTGATAACCTGCAGAAAAATTGGAACGAGTTTGGCAAAAAGGATCCTCTTTGGGCTATACTGACCTCTCCGGGAAAAAAAGGGAACAAATGGGAAATAGATGAGTTTTTTCGAACAGGGCGGCAGGAAATCGAAGCCGTGATGAGATATGCGACATCATTTGGAACCGGTTTTCAAAATAGGAAAGCGCTTGATTTTGGATGCGGCGTTGGGAGATTAACACAGGCGCTTGCAATTTATTACGATGAGGTAAAAGGCATAGATATCGCTCCTTCGATGATAGAGCTTGCCAATAAATACAATAAATTTGGTGAAAAATGTCATTATATTTTAAATGAATCAAGTGATTTAAAATTATTTGAAAATAACAGTTTTGATTTTATTTATTCCAACATAGTCCTGCAGCATATGAAACCTGAATATAGCAAAAATTATATAAAAGAGTTCCTCAGAATCCTTGTTCCTGGCGGCATTGCTATCTTCCAGATACCGAGCGGGATAAAGCTGCCAGCGGGCAAGAGCGCCATTAAAAAAGCCTTACCAAATAATGCGTTTAAGGCACATATAACTCTGTCCAGTTCCCCCGCAATAATTGAGGCGAGCTCCAGAATAAATCTTCTGATCAAGGTAAAGAATGATAGCAGTATCACCTGGCCCGCTCTTGGGATGACGGATGGGAAATATCAAATCAGGCTTGGCAATCACTGGCTGGATGAGAAAGGAAATGTTGTTATTAATGACGATGCAAGAGCTAGCCTGACTAAAAATATAGAGCCATCCGATGAAGTTAAACTTTCTTTGCTTATTACTGCTCCACATATTCCCGGCTTTTATATCCTTGAGCTGGATATGGTACAGGAAATGGTATCGTGGTTCAAGGATAAAGGATCAGAAACAACACGAGTTAATATTACAGTTAAAAGAGTTAAACCTGAGATTATTGGAAATCAATTGAAGCTACAATCGGATGGAGTAATTCCAATAATGGAAATGTACGGTATACAAAAAAAAGAAGTTATAGACTTGATTAAGGAAAATAAAGGGATTGTGATTGATATTAAAGAAGATTACTGTGCAGGTGAACAATGGCTAAGCTTTCGATACTGCATTACAAAATGATCAAACCCCATTATTATTAATCCTTTTTGTTAAGATTTAGAGGCAACATTAAGGGCCTCGTTTATCAACTTTTATCCAATCAACCAGGACTCCCAGCTCTCTTGAATCACCGGAACCTAAAACATCAGATGGTTTCCATGTATTCAAAGCCTCAATATTAAATCTCATATTGATTTTATTCCTGCCGAATTCCGCAGGAATTACGATTCTATACACTGCAAATTCATTCCCAACCGATAAATTCCCAAGCAGGCGGCCATCAATATACAAAGCCAGATCTGCCCGCGGCGACAGGGCCGGGGGTCTGGCTGCCCTCATTCTTATTGATATAGAGTTGTTCTTTGATGCCGGCAGAAGAATAGTCGAAGACTTTGAAGTCCATCGATAGTTTATATCCTGATATTGCTCTGCCCTGTAAAATCCCTCAATGAGCCCCAAATCGTTGTACCCAATATCCAGAAAAGATTTTCCATTGGTTTTATTTTCCACTTTAGAAATCCAGTAGGGTATATCATCTGGTATTATTTTGGCCGGTTGGTGATCATATGAATGCTCCAGAATGGGAGTGTCTATTACTCCCTGCGCCACTGGTATGAAATTCAGTGTCTCAAAAATACCAATATTTTCACCGCTTGAAAATAAGTAAACTTGCTTTCCATCCGCATTCCAGCTTGAAATGTCATTAATTACAGTGGTTTCATTTAGAGATCCCTGAAGTACCAGGGAATCAACTCTATATAAATACTGCATGGGCGTCGCAATTGATAGACCCGTAGCATCTGGAAAAATGACAATGCTATTCTCGGGGAAGTCTTTGGAAAGCGAATCTATCTGATCTATTGTGCCCCGGTATTCCACATGGTTTATTATTAATATATCTGAATACAAATAAGACAGCGTTAAAAAACCGATAACCGCGATGAAAATCAATTTGCCATATTTTTTATGTACGTATATTTTTTGCAATATATAACCTGTACACAACATAAAAAATGGTACGACTATGGGAATGTATCTTCTCATAGCATATATCTGATGGGGATTATTCTTGATATCATATATAAAAAAAATAGAAAATACAATTCCCGTTAAGAGAAAAAAACTTGTCCTGATATTCCAGTATCCCCATACCAGATAGATGCATCCTCCGATACCCAATAAAATAACTATATCAGACAGATACCACCCCAGCCTTAGTAGATTCTCTTCGTTGTAGGTTCTGATAGTCTGGTTGTACAACGTGATCTTTTGGGGATCGGTTGTATATGGGCGAAACATCAATGCATAGATGCTGAATAGGATAATTGCGAATATGAGAAATAATTTAATATAATTCTTATATAAAACTAACTTTTCAATTAGAATTCTTCTTATGAAATTCTTCGCAAATATAACGAATGCCAGTGCAAATATTACTGCAATGGCTGCAAAAATCAAGATCTTTAATGAAAAGAACATATAAAAGACATCTTGAACGTAAGGTTTTGAGATATATAATGCGTGCATGGAAGAATGAATAAGTAAAACTATAAATGGAATTATAAAAAATAAAGAGCTTTTTTTCAATTTTCCTGAAAAGTATTGATATCCCAAAATCAAAAAGATGACAGGGAGTACTATAATGACGTCTATTCTCGTGAGGAAGAGTTCACCGAAAGCTATCGCCGACAGGAACCATAGATATTTTTCCTGTTTTTCTATATTCTTTGAGAACATGTATATGCCGCTGAAAAATAAAAATTGGGTCAACATCTCAGAAGTAGGATATCTCGAAAACCATACCTGCAGAATATTTATCGATAATAACAATGCGCCGATCAGGCCGATATCCCTGTTGAAAAGAGTTTTTCCAGTATAAAATATACCTAAAATACCCAAAAGCCCAAAAAAGGGAGTGACATATAATCCGGTTTTCAATCCGAAAATAGAATAGAAAATTGCAATCCACGTTGGATACAGATGAAAAAATTGAGGTGTAATTTCACCCGTTGTTTTGTTCGTAATATAAAATCCAGAGAATTGAACACCATCATAATTAAATGGATTGATATCAGCCGGAAGATTGAATATATTGTAAAATTCCCCCTTATGGGATTCATTCATGCCTTCAAGCAAAGGATCATGAATAATTATAGACCCGGTTTTTGCAATATTCACGCCTGTATTCACATAGACTCCCGCATCAGCATTCCCATATATATACTCGGCAGGGTGGAAGAAAAGAACTCCCGAAATAAGGATCAGGATAATCAAAGGGATCGTATCACCGTCAAATCTGGGCGCTGCAAGAGATTTAAAATCAATCCTAATATCGTATTTTAGAACCAGTATCCCGCTGATAATCAATAATATTATCAACAGATTAAGGAGCGAAAAATATCCAAACTCAGCCAGCGTCAATCCTGTCCATCCACTCACCAAAACACTGCCGAGCACCTGGAGGAAAACAGCCTCAGGAGACTCTATATCGCGCAGTTCTTTGCCGAAGGCTTTAAAAAGCAGATAACCCGGGATAAAGAATATCAGCGGTATTGCTGCTATTTTAAGTACAGTATCCAGCATTGCATACTTCAAACAAGTAATAAGCTATAAATCTTTGCGAATACCGAATACCGGAGATTTTATATATAGCGAATAGCAAGAATATCGGCGGAAGTGTAAAAAGAGTGACATGAAGCAAAAACGTGATCACTTATCATAAAAAACAGGTTAACATTTCCAGTTAGCATTGGAGGGAATTTACGGTGGTAAATAGATACTATAAGGTGGTAACCAGCTACGGAATCGTTTCGCGTTCATTAAACAACAGAAAGGATGTCAGCAGATTTGCAATTGGAATGATCATGTTCATATTTTTGGCCGAAAGTGCCGGTGCAGTAACGTTAATCAATTCCTGCACCACTATTTCTTCACCCGGAGAATATGCATTGAATGCTGATATAATAGACAGCACTTTGGATCCCTGTATCCGTATAAACTCCAGCGATGTCATATTTGACGGCCAATACCATACATTGGACAGGCAGAGGGATGGATTTGGATATGGAGTGAGTGTTTTTAACCCGGCAATGACGTTAACAAATGTAACAGTTAAGAATTTGACAGTAACTGATTGGTGGTATGGCCTCTCTTATAGATATGTTCAAAACGGAGTAATAGAAAACATTAATGCAAGCTCAAATGTTAATGGATTCACCCTTGACAATTCTGACGATAACGTTCTTACAGGAAATATGGTTTTGAACAATACCTGGGGCATCCAGCTGTACTTCTCAATTAACAACTCGCTAAGAGGCAATAATGCCTCATACAACATGGATGGCATCGAGCTCGGGCATTTCAGCAACAATAACACATTGGACGGCAATACTTTCTTGAACAATACCGATAATGGAATCTATTTACTTTCAAACAATAATACACTGGTTAACAATTATGCATCGGATAATCGCATAGGTATTGAGCTTGAGAGTGGTGCTAAGAATAACGTCTTGGATGGTAATACTATCTTGAATAGCAGCGAGATCGGTATAAATTTGCTATATTCCTGCAACAACAACACTATTACCAACAACAATTTAAGTATGAATGCCGCAGGAATTTATTCCTGGTATTCCGGCAATAACAAGCTGAATGGCAATAACATTTCGAACAATTCCGGTAACGGTATTTACCTCGGGTATTCCAATAGCAGTACGCTGAGCGGCAATATTGTCCTGTATAATGGGCAGGGAATTGAGTTGCAGCAATCCAGTAATAACACACTGATCGATAACAGGGCGTCATATAACAAAGATTTTGATGGTTTAGATCTGGAATTTTCCAGCAATAACAACACACTGCTCAATAACAACTTCTCAAATAACAAATTGGATGGGATTGAAATACTTCTTTCCAGTAAGAATACGCTGGATGGCAATATTGTCTTGGATAACTACATTGGCATATATCTTACAGATTCAAGCGACAACACCATATACAACAATTATTTCAACAATTCCAACAACACTTATTTCTACGGTACTAACAGGAACACCTGGAATATCCCAAGGACAGCAGGTACCAACATCCTCGGCAATCCCTACCTCGGTGGAAACGTTTGGGCTAATCCGCAGGGCACCGGCTTCAGCCAGACCTGTTCGGATTCTAATGGCGATGGGATATGCGACTTAAGTAATATCCTGGTTTCTGAGAACATTGACTATCTGCCGCTGGCACTATCACCCGGCTTAATCAAAATGTTAGCACCGGGACAGATTTATACACCAGCCGGAAATGGCTGGATAACACAATTCACCATATCCAACTATGATACTTCCATCCGCACTGTTTCAATAGATTTCACCAACAGTACTGGTTCCGTGGTGCACACTATCACGGACGATGCCATTCCTTCACTTGGATTTAAGAGATACAATTGGAGCGATATATATGCCCTGACAGGTGCATCAAGCGGTACCGCTACTGTAAAGAGCAGCAATGGAAACATTTCGGTTATTACAGCGCAGAGAATAGCGAACGACACTTCGGCAGGAAGACTTGGATTTTTCGATACAATACAAAATGATCTTTTCAGGATGGATTATTCCGTGCCAGGGCAGGTTTATACTCCGGGCGGCGCGGGCTGGAGGACTAACTTCAAGATAACTAATATTGCCGGCAGTAGTGCAAGGGTAAATGTATATTATTACAGGGACGATGGTAGTTCGATAACAAGCGAATCATTCACTTTACCGGTCTCAGGCGAAATAATTAAAGAGTGGAAGACCATGAGCGATACGTATCGTGTTGCCAGCGGCACGGCAAGGGTCACTTCTGATAGCGCAGTCATAATAAGACCCGCGCAGGCTGCGGATTTCGAAGGCGGCCTCGGATTCTGGAGTGGGTATGCCTACGACGGGACGAACACGAAGTTCTACATACCCGAACTTGTCTATCTTAATGATACTGCCGGTACAAGAGGCAATTTCAAATTGACCAACCTTGGCGGGTCAACGGCAACCGTAACTATAACCTATCTCAATCCGGACGGAAGTACTATCAGGACACGGACTGATACGCTATCCTCTGGCGTCAACAGGTTATACGCCTGGAAGACTGATGTCTACGATATCTACGGTATTACTGAGGGAAGTGCAATCGTCGAATCCGCCCAGAAGCTTGCGGTGGTCGCAGCCAGGGCCAGGGATACCGGAGCGGATGCAGATTACTATAAAGGCATTCCCGTGAACGCAGATGAAACCCGGGTCTTTGCATACGGCCTGAAATATATGGGGAACGACAGCAGCAACGTCACCATCTCCAACATGGCCGATGCAAGCGGAAGCGTAACGCTAAGGTTCCTGGATAACAACGGAAACCAGATCAGGATTTTCTCGAACACACTTAACGGACGGGCCATGGCAAGATACAGCTGGAAAGAACAGATAATTGACCAGGGCATTAATGTACCTGAAGGCAGCGTGGAAATAACATCTGACCGGAAGATCGCAGTTCTTGTCGGCAATAACCTGATATCATCCCAGGGAAGACTTGGATACTTTGGCGGAGAAGCAATCTGAGAGGCGGCAGATCTTCTTCTTCCTCTTTGAATTTCGAGATTTAAAAAAGTGAAAACTATATAAATCTTTGTGTATATTGATGCATGAAGTCAAGAATGCCCACAAAAATCATTGCAGTAATCCCTGCCTATAATGAACAGGAAACCATTGCGGAAGTGATACAGGGTACAAAACAGTATGTCGATGAGGTTCTCGTCATAAATGATGGCAGCACAGATGGGACAAAAGACATTGCTCTGGCACATGGAGCCACAGTCGTAGATAACATAGTCAACCGCGGCCTGGGTCCCACGATACGCCGGGGATATACGGAAACTCTCAACAGGGGTGCGGACATCGTGGTCCAATTAGATGCCGACGGTCAGTATCTGCCGCGGGAGATACCGCTCCTGGTACAGCCGATCCTTGACAACAGGGCAGACCTCGTCCTCGGCTCAAGGCTTGAGAATCTGCAATACAGGATGCCACGAATTAAAAAGCTCGGGAATATCATGTTTTCATGGCTTATACGCAGCCTCGCCGGCGCGGATGTGAGGGATGCACAAACTGGATTCAGGGCAACGAGGCGAGAGGCCCTTGAGATGTCGATGCCGGAGAACAGGTACACCTACACGCAGGAAGTGATATTGAGGATCGCCAAAAACGGCTGGCGCATAAAAAGCGTCCCGGTAACTTTCAAAGAACGCACATCAGGAGAATCGAGGCTCATTTCCCATCCTTTCCATTATGCGTTCAGCTCGTTGATAATAATCACGAGGACGATGCGGGATTATCACCCATTTGCATTCTTTGGCCTGCCTGGAATTTTACTCATCATTATGGGATTGATTCTCGGAATGGCCATCGTATATAAATTTGCGATAGCAGGTTTTATTGGGCATACTCCGGCCGTTGTATTGACGGCGCTGATGATAATTTTGGGCGCACAGTTGATATTCACCGGGTTGATAGCAGATATGCTGAGAAGACCCAGATCATGATTTATGACTGATTCTTCATCAATAAGACATAACCAATCAACCCTGGAATAAAGGTCATTACAAAGAACAGCACTATCGAAAAAGAAAAACCAATAGAAGGGTTTTGATTCAATGCGGTGAAAAACATCACTGAGACAAGCTCCCTTAATCCCAGCCCGGATATCGTCACGGGTATATTGCCCAAAAGCATTGTTGCCGGCAATATCAGTACAAGCAGAAAACTGCTATTCTGGTCCAGTGCTTTCAATATTAATGCCGCAATAAGAAAAGTCAGCATATAATAACCAGCTGATATGAATACCGGCAGGATAACCTTTCGACTCTTCAGGATTGCCAGCATATTTCTTCTATAATCTTCTACCGAGTCCCGCATTATGCCAAAAGGTTTGAATAAGTAATACATAATACTGCTGTTAAATAAAATATATATCAATAAAAAGAATAATATTGTAAGGGCTATGCTGACAAGCATAAAATAATTATTTTTAAATAAAATGAATATAGTAATATCGGTCAACACAATTAAAATACCCAGGTCTATGATCCTGTCCCAGAGCACAGAGGGCAATGTGACGCTTTTACGCTCTTTCAAATAAAAAATCTTCATGATCTCTCCGAATTTTCCCGGTGTGATCATACCGTAATAAATGCCGATAAGCATCAACCTGAATGATCTCCAAATACTGATCTTAACATCCATTATCCCGAGCAGTTTCTGCCATTTGTAGGAACGCATGAGGCTTGAAAAGAAAATTGATAATACAGCCGCAAGTAGTAACAGAAGTAGATTCGCCTTGACAAGTATGGTATAAATATTCTCAAGTTTCAATTTATAAAAGATAAAAAAGAAAAGGATCAATGTGATTATCAGTTTAATAGTAACAGATTTCCATGCAACGGATAATATCTTCATATTGATCTCATCGTTTCACGACCAGACACATTATCCATAATTGCGCCGGTTTCTTAACCATAAGAATTTCGAAATCCTTTTTTATCAGATCAATGAAAGAACCTTCGTTATAATGCTGTATATGCCCCGGGCCATTGCCAAAACCCGATATATTCTTTCCCCGCAAAATATTTGCCATTCTGAAAAACGAATCATTCGGAACACTCAAAATAGCGAACTTTTTTGTAACCTGCTTTATATTTTGTATCGCTATCTCTGGTTTTTCTAAATGTTCCAGTACCTCCATGGATATTGTCAGATCAAAGGAATTTTCTTTGAAGGGCAAATTATAAAGTGTGCCATTAATTAAATTGCCATCTACTATTTGCTTTGCAATATTTAAATTATCCATTGAAATATCTATGCCGATCATTTCAAGATGTTTTAATTCTTTTCCAATTAAATGATTCAGAATACCTTCACCTGTTCCCGCATCAAGAACCCTATTTAACTTCTTGCTATCGCAGATTTCGATCATTTCAAGAAAAGATGAAATAAATCTTTTAACCGCAATCCTGACAAGGGGATTCTTTGAGGTATATTTCCTGATATTATCAGTTCTATTGAATCCATCCAAAAAAGAAAAATCAATGAAATCAATGTTCTTTCCCATTTTACACTGATTTCATTGCAGACATACTTAAAAGTTCCTTTATATAATCTCTCCACCAAAGTATCCCAGTCTTCCCTGCGGTGATATCAGGTTCTCGCTAACAAGAACCGCAGTCTGCCCATTGGATGTTATTTCAACACTGCCTTCGGGTTTGCCCCAGACATCATATATCAGAGCTTTCCAGTTATACCTCTTTGATTCTCCGCCTGCAAGAGTATCACTTATAGTGGTTATCCCGGCTCCGTTCTTATCCAGGAATCGCAGCGTTACAGAGCTTGCGGTACCTGCCATGTTGGATATCGTAAGGTTGCTTGTGCTGTTGGCACCATATTTCAGGCCGTATGCAAAAATATGCATTCCTGCAGTGTCCATGGGTACACCTTTATAATTGTCAATATCTGCTCCTGTATTCCTGGCTCTTGCTGCAACTACTGCAAGCTTCTGGCCTGACTGCACTATTGCACTGCCTTCAGTGATGCCATAGGTGTTGTAAACCTCTGTCTGCCAGTTATATATTTTCGTTCCTCCCGCCGCAAGAGAATCCGATTTTGTACCGATCACCGTACCGTTTAGATACAGATATGTTATGGTCACGGTTGCCGTCGCACTGCCCAGGTTGGTCAACTTGAAATTGCTCCTTGTACCTGCTGGATCATTGAGATAGACAAGTTCGGGTATGTAGAATTTCGTACCTGAGGTATCATAAGCATAGCCGCTCCAGAACCCGAGTCCGCCTTCAACGTCAACAGCCTGGGAGGGTTTGATTATCACTGCATTATTGGAAGTAATCCAGGCAGATCCGCTGCTCACGCCAAAAGTATCGTATATGGTCTTCCACTGTTTGATCGTTTCACCTGCCGAGGGCAATACGAAGGATTCGGTAGTTATCAGGCTGCCGTCGTCCCTGTAATATTTTATACTGACACTGGCATTCACACCATCGATATTGGTT
>DATCUE010000020.1:0-20662 GCA_036567605.1 Candidatus Methanoperedens sp.
TTTTTCTAAATTTTCTCATTTTGTTCGATATTTGCTTTTGTTCATCCATATCCTCTTAATTGCAGAAATGCAAAGCTATAACTTTACAATTGTTGTAAAGTAATATATAGTTTACGTCAGATGTAAAATAAGAGGTGGTGTGACCGGCCTTTTCGAAGAAAAGCATGGTAGGAGTGTCCGGTCACTGGTGTAATAATTGGAACCATTTTTTATGTAAGTTGTGGTTTAAAATATACAAACAATGACGCAAATTTTTTTATTTATTCATACTTCATCAGCCTTTTTGAGTGCAAGCCCGATACCATCAGGAATCTCATGACCCCCGCTGCGCAAGTGTTCCATCCTTGAGCCAGACAACCTTGCCCACATACTTAATATCATCAGGTTCATGCGTTACCATCAGGATTGTCAACCCGGTCTCCTTATTTAATTTCTGGAATAGCTCAATAACCTGCTTTGACGAATCACTGTCAAGATTTGCCGTCGGCTCATCTGCAAACAATATATCAGGTCTGTTTATCAGTGCTCTTGCAATCGCCACACGTTGCTGCTCTCCTCCCGACATCTCGCGGGGGCGGTGATGAAGCCTTGATCCAAGTCCGACCTCTCCCAACACTTCGGCCCCGGCTTTTAAATACTCTTCTTTCTTCCTGCCGAGCGCCATTGCAGGCAGATAGACATTTTCAAGCGCAGTAAGCTCAGGCAGAAGCGCATACTCCTGAAAGACGTAACCGAATTTTGAAAGACGGAATCTTGCCTTCCGGGATTCAGACAACCCTGAAATGTTCTTTCCACCGAAAATAATCTTTCCTGACGTAGGTGCATCGAGTAATCCGAGCTGGTGCAGCAGTGTTGATTTGCCGCTTCCGCTCTTACCCATTATAGCTGCGAATTCACCGCGTCTAATTTCGAACGTGACATTATTCAGTGCCCTAACCTTCACCTCTCCCATAGTATATATCCGGGAAAGGTCTTTTATTTCTAAAAGGGATTCGGTAAAATCTGTCATTTCAATCACCCCATATTGTATCTATTATCGTTTTGCGGACTGCCAGCCACGAAGGTATAAGACCAGCCACCAGCGCAGCTATTATCAGACTTATTGCATTCATCGAAACTTTTTCAGGAAGAATCAGTAATGAAGCGAGTCCGATAGGAAATTTTAAAGGATGCTCGATGAACCATGGTTTTATTGCAAAAAATATTATTATTAAGCCGATAAATATGCCGCTTATCACAATGAATATTGCCTGGAAGATATACGATTGTATGATTATGGATTCTTCTATTCCAACAGCCCGCAAAATCCCTATCTGCTTTCGCTTGCTGATAGTACTGGTATAGACAATAATAAAAATGGTAATAACCGCAACGAACAATCCGATCGCAGATATCATCATTGCTATCATGTCAAAGCTGTTTGTTATGTTTTTTACCATGCCGGCATAGACAGTCCATGGTTTAATTTCTTCTTTAATGCCCATCTCTAAAAACTGTTTTATGTACCAGTCTTCATTTCCATTATCCCTGGTCTTGACCAGTATTTGTGAAGCTTTGTCTTCCAGACCGACTACGGATTCCATCTCTTTCTGGCTGATGTATGCCATCGTATTGGTTTGTATGAAATTCGCATCAAATATTCCCTTTACCCTGTAGGTCTTTTTAACGCCATTATTGAAAAGCACATCTATGCCATCACCAACTTTAACTCCAAGTGAATTATACTCAAGATCACCGCCATACCCTCCTGCAATCTCTTTTCCAAGTAAGATCTCGTTCTCGTCTAGCCTGCTCAGGTATTCGCCGGCGATGAGGTAATTATGATTTGTAGTCACTTTCATCTCATCATCCGGATTAATAGAGCGCAGAGTAAAGGTTCCGTGTTTATCCTTATACGAAAGTGTCGCGCCCGTTACATATTGGGAAGAGATGCCCACTACGCCTGGAACGCCTTTTATCTTTTGTTCCAGGGAATAGACGTCGCTTATATATTTTTCACCCTTTTTGGGTTCGATCACTACGTTGCTGTATAGCGAGTTGATTACCTGTTTGTTAGTTGCCTCAGTCACTCCAAGAAAAATGGAACCTATAAATACTAAATTTACAAAGATCAAGGACATTATAAAAATTATTAAAAGCTGTGTGCTTTTATTTCCTTTCATCATTGACTTGGATGCCAGAAACAACGATAGTTTAACGTTATTGAACATATGCCCTCTTCATTTAGTATTATCTATGGTTTTTTTCCTGCGGTGAAGATAATATACGCCCACAGCAATGAGCGGGAGAGTCATCAAAACCTGTGTCACCATGCCATTCTTATTCAGGGTGCGTACATAGAGGTTCAATGGTTCCGTGACAGTCCGGACGCCGAGATCGTCTTCGAATTCGATATTAGCTGAATAGGGAATATCGCCTCCTTTCTCTGCGTAGAAGGTAAAAACGCCTGGCGCATCATCATCGGGTTTGATCTTACCAAGGAAAGCGGTTCTCGTTCCCTTAAATGGGGCATCGAGGTTGACTTTCGCGGATTTCGCCTCACCGGTTCCTGAATTTTCAATGCGCATGTTCACAGTGACAAGGTCACCTTCTACCGGATTTTGCGGTTCGATCTTTATGTCTGAAATCGCAAGTTCTGCCTTTCCAAGGACCCTGATTCCTGCGAAACTTTTCGAGCTTATGTTTCTCCCGTTCTCATCTTTATAATCCATTTTGATGGGGATTGAGTAGGATGAAATTTCGGTCTTATCTTTTACCTGGACAGCGTAGCCCAATTGAGCGGATTCCCCGGGAGCGAGTCTCTTAATTATTTTTGTATCAGCATCCGCAGACACGAAAGGCAAACCGCCTGTATCAGCGATTACCTGTACTTCCCGTGCAATACCCGTTCCATCATTTGAGACTGAAAACGTAATACCAAATTTATCCTTCGGGCTTATGCGCTCAGGATCTATCGTGATGTTGGAAATCACAAGCTTTGGCGCTCCACGTACCATTACACTGAAGGTTTTATTCGTCTCACGCATCATATCATTGCTGAACAACTGTGCGCTGAATTCAATATCGTATGAACCGGAAGCAGCGAAGGGATCGACATGCAGCAGGTAGGTTTCAACGACAGCGCCGTTTTTTATGATACTGCCCTCATCGATAATGCGGTCATTCTCATTCTTGAGTTTAATTGGCGAGTCGGGAAGGATCTCAAGCCTTACATTTTCCATATCGCTGTTCCCATTCTCAAGCCTGACCGACAGCGTCAGATCCTGGCCCGGTTCAACAGGCTGGGGTGAGAGCTGGTCCAGAACGATTTCAAGTTCAGCGCTGGCAGGAGCAATCATGAATATGAGCGCAAACACTGTGATAATAGTCAACAATGGTTTCATTTTATATCACCCGGCCCTCATTCAAGTCCCTGTAAGAAGGAGTACACCTTTATTCCGACATCAGGCATCATTTTCCTTGCCCCCTCCAGAAGCTGCGGCGACGGGTCGCCATACACGACCACATTATGATCATAGGCGAATTCCTCAAAGAGCTTTCCAAGAGCCTGGCGAAGGTTGTGCTTGTGCTCTGCCAGGGCCTCCGAGTTCTCATAGACTTCGCGGATTTCGCACTCTGTCAGGTCGCTGCTGAGGAACCAGTCGTACTGGAGCGTTCCTGTGTCCTTCTCTTTTGTCTGCCTTATGATTTCAGCCGCCTGCTTCTTGAATCCCTCTAACTTACCTTCCCGGATCTTCATCCGGGCACTTACGTGTAGTTTATTCATTTTTTTCACCTCATTTCTTATGATGGTCTTCAACTCGGGCATCGATATGCCTAGGTCTATTACACCGAATTTTCCTGCGACCCTGAGGATCTGGCCTTCGACCATCCTGATCTCATCGACTTCCAGGGTTCCTCCGAACTCGAATTCCTCCCTGTAGTCGCATCTGATCCTGAGGTCTTTTATCTTCTCCGGCTTCAGGGTCACATAGAATACAAATTCATGTCCGACCATTTTTTATCACAAGGAGAAAAATGGACATGGGAAGGCATAAAAAAAATCTGGCACGAATGCAGGGTTAGTAACAGGATTATGACAATGGTTACACAAATGTAACCAAACAGGATAAAAGTGCAAACGAATTGGAACACGGATCGCGCGGATGCGGGCCGATCAAATTTCCGTGTTATGCTATGGTTTTGTTATTATGTTCCACAGTTATGACTACATTTCCTTTCTTGTGCCCTTTTTCAATATATCTGTGAGCCTCGGCAGTCTGTTCCAGCGGATAGCACCTATCGATGACCGATTTTATCTTCCCCGCCTCAATAAGTTCTTTAACGGAAACTAAGTCTTCAGCACTTCCCGGCGCAATAGCACATATTACTCTCCTGCTGCCTGCCACTTTCGTCCATAGCATTTGAAAAAGCTGTTTCATTTTAAAGCTGGCCAAAAGATAGCGTCCGTTTTGCTTTAGCGAGCCTTTACAACGTGAAAACGAACTCTTGCCTAATATGTCAAAAATAATATCATAGGTCTCACCGTTTTGGGTAAAATCCTCTCTGGTGTAATCAATGACCTTATCTGCTCCCAGAGATTTTACAAATTCTAATCTCGGCGTACCACATACTCCGGTCACTTCTGCCCCAAAATATTTAGCAATCTGGACAGCCGCTGAACCTATCCCCCCGCTGGCTCCATTGATCAAAATCTTTTGTCCTGACTGGATATTCATTTTTCCAAGCAAATTCAACGCCATTATTGCCCCATAAGGAACGACGGCCGCTTCCTCCCAGGTCATATTTGCAGGTTTTATTGTCACACACCCCTTTTCAGGCATACACAGGTACTCGGCATAAGCGCCCATGCTCTGGCCGAGATATCCAAAAACCTGGTCGCCTTTCTTAAATGATTTTACATCTTTGCCTGCTGATTCAATTTCCCCCGCAAACTCACTCCCCAGTATTGTTACATTTGGTTTTGTAAAACCAAAATACATTTTTGCGAAAAACCAGATGAGCAAAGGCATACTGAATTTCCCGGGAGAGATTTCTTTAAAGTTCCGAGCCAGAATATCTCCGAAATTTACAGATGTCGCATGTACCCTTATCAGTACTTCATTGTCTTTCGGAGCAGGTTTTTCCACCTCTTTGAGCTGAAGAACCTCTGGTGGTCCGTATTTTGTGCATACAATTGCTTTCATATGTATTCCTCCAGGATTCGGAGTGCTTATGTTCCCTATATCTTCTTTGCTACAATGAAATGGTTCGGTTGTGAACCAATATCATAGAGACTTTCAGTTTCAACAATTTGGAAATTTCCATTAGCTATTGAATCTTCTAATTCAGAAACTTTAAAGAACCTCATAGATGGAATTATTCCTATTTTTATCAGGGGAATTAAAAGAATATTTAAAAATGACTTCTTCTCTCCCATGCACACTGTTGAAGAAATAACAAATCCTCCAGGTTTCAATAATTCATTCATCTTCTTCATAACCTTCTGTGTATCTTCCAGTAAATGCAGAACATTGAGAGCCAGGATCACATCAAATGATTCTCTCTTGTGTCTCTCATCAAATATTGTTGATTGTGCGAAATCTATATTTCCGATTTTGCGCTCAGCTGCTTTTCGTTTTGCAGCATCGATCATTTTGGACGATATATCAATACCATGAACCTTTTTCACATTGCCAGCAATTTCAATGGCCACCGTTCCTGTCGCACATCCGCAATCTAAAACAATATCGCCAACCTTGAGATGTTTTTTTGCGTTTTCAACAATCTTGATGTGATTCTGTTCAGTCCCCTTGCTGGCTTGCTTGTCAAAATCAATTGATATCATGTCCCAGAACTTTTCTGTTTTCTTCATTGGCAGGTCGTTTCCGCCTTTGATCAAAAGCCATATCCATTTGAGTATAGTGGTTATTATGGCAAGCATAAACGCTAACCCTGCGATTATTGCAGCTTTACGTTGTGATATGTCGGTAATATGTTTTGTCATTTCAATTACCCTAATTTGTTAGGTTTTGTTATTATGTTCCAAAGTTATGATGACATTTCCCTTTTTGTGTCCTTTGTCCACATATCTGTGAGCCTCGACGATTTGTTCCAGCGGATAGCGTCTATCAATGACCGGTTTTATATTTCCCGTTTCAACCAGTTCCTTGAGTAAAATTAAATCTTCAAGATATAACTTTGGTGTTTCATCATCGACTGATATGTATTTCCCGTTCGGAGTTAGCGCTTTTTTGCACTGTAGTTTTGAGCTATATCTTTTTCCAACGGCATCAAAGATAAAATCATACGATTCTCCTCTATTCGTAAAATCCTCTTTTGTGTAATCAATTACCTTATCCGCACCCAGGGATTTCACAAATTCTAAATTTGCATTACTGCATACCCCGGTAACTTCCGCCCCAAAGTACCTGGCAAGCTGTACCGCAAATGTACCTACCCCTCCAGAAGCTCCGTAGATAAGAACTTTTTGCCCTTTCCGGATATTTCCTTTTCTAAGAAAATACAATGCTAAAGTTCCCCTTGAAGGAACAGCGGCGGCTTCCTCATAGGTCACATTGGACGGTTTTAATGCCATAATACAATCAGCAGGCATACACAATCCGTCTTCGGGCAGACAGGTGTATTCGGCATAAGCACCAAAACGCTTGCCGGTAAATGCAAAAACCTGGTCACCTTTTTTAAATCGTTTTACATCTTTGCCTATCGCTTCAATTTCTCCGGCTAACTCTAACCCCAGTATAGGTTTTCTTGGTCTTCTGAAACCAACGAATATTCGCATGGGGATCCATAGCAAGAGATTTACTTTGCCGCTTCGAACGAGACAGTCCGAGACTGTTACTGCTGCCGCATGAATTTTTACCAGCACTTCATTGTTCTTGGGCGTAGGTTTTTCAACCTCTTTAAGCTGAAGAACTTCCGGCGGCCCGTATTTGGTGCAGATAATTGCTTTCATGAGTGTATCTTTCATTAATAATTTTATATCCGAATCTTTTCTATATATTGCAAATACTTTCCATAAAAATAATATTTCCGTAAGAGTAAGGAACAACCCTATTGCATGAGTCCAGAAAGAACCTATTGTCGCTTCGATATTATTAAAATCAGTATGGACACCTATAACAAATCCAAAATAATTGTTAAAAATATCAAAAAGAGGGCTTAGCACAAATAAAATAATAACCAAACCAGCAACAAAAGAATTGGTAATTTTTTCTCTTTTTAAAGCAAAATATCCGATAAACATAAATATTAAATCTCTAAAATACGGGAAGACGTTTGAGATAAAATTCTGAAATCCATTTGTAAAAACAGAATGTACATATCCGGTTTTAAAGTCACCTTCCCAAAAACGTGGGATAAATTGATAGTCTTCAATCTTCGTACCTGTTATCCATGAACCGATTACGTGACTTAATTCATGTAATAAGGAATACGTTAAAAACCATATTAAATAGAGTAATACGACATATAAAATATATGACCTGGGATTCTTGTTCTTCCTTTTATAAAAAATAATCAAAGGAAGAACGATTAGTAACGCAAGTTCAATTGTAGTTATTATATTATCCATAATAGGACCGTTCTCGCTAATTAAATTCTTTTTACATTTTGGCAGGCTCGGAAGCAACCGCGGATGGATTGAATCCTTTAACTATCAGCCATACCGCAAAAACCATTTCCTGAATGGCAGTTGGGATCAATAAAAGTCCTATTCCCACACCAGCATCCGGAGCTAAATGCAGCGGACTAAACATACTTACAATATAGGCGATAGGGTACAACACTGCGCCAAAAATTCCCCAGCCCGATAACCATCGAGGGATGAGCCTGGTTTGATAAAACAAGACAAACATCATCAGCGTACCAACGCTGAAAATGATTCCGTTGATATTTTGGATCCAGTGTCCTGCGGCGATGAGTATAGAACCCAGTGTTTGAAAATTGGACACATCTGCTGCTCCGGTCTTTCCATAGATATCACTAACGGTCAACAACAGAAAAAAACTGATCACGTAGAGGATTTCGCCTACCTGTTCAAGTACTCCTCTGAACAGGACTGACCCGAAAGCAAGGACTTCGTTGTAATTTTTAAGGATTGGGTATAGCAGTACCGGAATCATGGCGAGGGATAATCCCATCAGCAAGATGAGGAGTGTTCCGATAATCCATTGGGGTTCACTTGCAGATATATTGAGTGGAAAAGTCGATCCTGCCCTGATCGGGGCGGTTACAACAGCAGCCATGATACCGGAAACTGTTCCGATGATGAATAGAATTCCAACAATTATCGCTGTTTTTCTTTCTGAACTCATTTTGTTTGTCATTTTAATCCCTCTTAATTTATAAAATTTTGTTCTTGTGTCCCACAGTTATTACTACATTTCCTTTTTTGTGTCGCTCCTGCGCAACAGCACAATCCCCAGCCAAATAAACCACACAATCTGACCCAACGCAAAAATGTAAATAAACAGCTCGCCGAGAGCCGGGACTATCGAGATGATGCCTGCTACACCGACCACTGCGCCAAGATAGTTCAGTACCTTGGAAAGTTCTCCTGTCCGCAAAGCTGCCCAACTTATCAGTAAAATCCATATGCCGCCTATGGCTTCATTAGCGCCTCCCAATCCTTCGAACACAGAGTGAATCGTCAGCCAGACCGTCCCAGCTTGAGTTGGGTCTTTACCATAGAGATCGACGACAGTTTGCATGCCGACGTTGTGGATCATGCCGGCAATAAGGATCACGCAGCCCCAGAATATCCCGAAGACGGTCGCTGTCTTCACTATTGCTGGTGAGCCGACCTTCAGCCGCTCGTAGAGCGCCAGCGTCAGGACAATCATAAAGATGCCCCATACCACATAGGTAAGTAGGTGCAGTATGTACAGGAAGGTCAGGTTGTCCGCCATTAAAGCCACCTGCTGGACAGGGTCAGCAACACTAGAAACATCCACTACGCCGAGAAAACCAATCATACCCATAATGTATCCTGCTGCCAGATACAGCGCGGCAAAGCCGCCAATCTCCTTTAAATTCTTCATTTCTTCTCCATTATTTTTCATAGGTATTCCCTCGTTTAATTTTTGTTTACTGTTGTGCAGGCTCGGAAGCGGTTGCAGATGGATTGAATCCTTTAACGATCAGCCATACTGCCATGACCATTTCTTGTAGGAATATCGAAATGTCGAAAACGTCCTTGACTGGGGCGATACCGAACAAATTTAAAAAGGCAAAGACTAACACCAATATAGCTGAAATAAGACCCCAGCCGGATATCCATCGGGGAATGAGTTTGGCTTGATACAATACCCAGTAGAACATCAGAGCACCCAGAGGGAAAATGATTTGTGAAATAATCCCAATCGAAACATTTCCTTTTAGCGTTAAGGTGCCCAAAGTTTGAAAATAGAAAGCATCCGGAGCTCCTGCAATATATTGCTGACCTAATATTGTTAGGAATATCCAACCGATTACCACTGCAATAGTGGTAACGGTCTCAAGCGCCCCCCTGAACACAACATACCCAACTGCTAAGGCTTCATTATGTTTTCTTAAGATTGGAAACATCATAACCGGAACCATAGCAAGTGCCAAACCCATAAGTAACAAAAAGAGGGCCCCTATAATGATTTGATTTTCATTGGCAGCAACTTTTGTAAGTAAATTCAGATCATTATGAATAGATCTTGTAAAAACCATCTGAGATAGCATGCCGGACACCGTCCCAATGATAAATAAAACTCCAACAATTATCGCTGTTTTTCTTTCTGAACTCATTTTGTTTGTCATTTTAATTCCCATTAATTTATTAAATTTTAATTTTGTGTCCCACGGTTATCACTACATTCCCCTTTTTGTGGCCTTTGTCCACATACCTGTGAGCTTCGACTATTTGATCCAACGGATAAATTCTATCGATAACCGGTTTTATCTTCCCTGCCTCAATAAGCTCGTTGATGAATAGATACTCTTCAGTTTTTTCACCATCATGGTCAGATGAATCATGAACATTAAGATAAATTCCATTATTTTTAAGCGATTTTTTAACTTGCTGAGAGGTTGTTTTACTTACTGCATCGAAAATAACCTCATAGGTCTCACCATTTTTGGTAAAATCCTCTTTTGTGTAATCAATTACCTTATCTGCTCCCAGAGATTTTACCAATTCTAAATTTGCAGTACTGCATACCCCCGTGACTTCTGCCCCAAAGTACCTGGCAAGCTGTACTGCATAAGTACCGACCGCTCCAGAAGCTCCATAAATAAGCACTTTCTGTCCTTTTTTGGCATTCCCTTTTCTAAGAAATCTCAATGCCATATTACTACCTCCTGGAATTGCAGCGGCTTCTTCAAAGGACGCAATAGAGGGTTTTATAAATACCATTCCATTTTCTGGCATGCATTTATATTCAGCATATCCACCGAAATTCTCCCCGAAGGTAGATGCAAAAACGAGGTCCCCTTTCTTGAATTTTGTTACGTTTTTTCCTACGGATTCTATTTCCCCGGCCAGCGACATTCCGAGGATAGCTCTTTTGGGTTTTCTGATACCCAGATATATTCTGGCCGGGAGCCACATTAAAATTGGAACTGTGAAGCTTCGCATTCTGGAATCTCCCCTGGTTACCGTTGTTGTATATACTTTTATCAGTACTTCATTGTCCTTTGGCTTTGGTTTTTCAACCTCTCGGAATTCAAGAACTTCCGGCGGTCCGTATTTTGTATATATAACTGCTTTCATAAGTATTCCCCAAATTTTATATGATTTTGTTTTTATATTTTCTATTTTTTCTTTGCTACAATGAAATATTGTTGTCCACTTTTATTCAAACATTCAGTTTCAATAATCTCAAAATTTCCATCAATCATTAAATCTTCTAATTCAGAGACCTTAAATGAGGTGATCTGAGGAATTAGTCCGATTTTGCTCAAAGGCGATAACAGAAATCCTAAAAATGTCCCTTTAATACACGGTGTTGCAGAAATTATCATTCCTCCCGATTTCAATAATTCGTTTATCCTTCGCATAACATTTGGCTTATCATCCACTAAATGGAGCAGGTTGAAACATAAGATCACATCAAATGATCCTTTTTTAAATTTTTCATCAAATATTGTTGTTTGCGCGAAATCTATGTTCTTAACTTTACGTTCTACAGTTTTTCTTTTCGCAGCTTCAATCATTTTGGATGAGATATCAATACCATTGACTGTTTTCACACTGCCCGCAATCTCAATGGCTGCTGTTCCTGTTCCACACCCATAATCCAAAACATTATCACTAATTTTAAGTCGGTTTCTAGTTTTTTCAATAATCTTAACATTGGTCGGTTCATCTTTTCTTTCTTCCCTATCAAAATACTTCGCCATCCTATCCCAGAACTTTTCAGATTTATTCATTTATTGTATCCCTCCGCTCTACGTTTATACCTTTAATCAGAAGCCATAAACCAATCATGAGTTCGAAAAGAACGCTCGGTGCCCAGCAAAATATTTGAATTACCATTATCGCTGCATAATTCGGCAAAAGAATAGTTATTAAAGCATAAATGAAAATGAGCGCATACGAAAAAATTCCAAAACCGGCCAATATACCGGGAACGTATTTCGATTTGAATAATAAATATAAAAATACCATCAAATTGAGCCCAAGAAACACCATGGGAATAGCAGATATAGAAATACGCCCATTGAGAAATAATCCAACGGGGGCTTGTATCTGTTCTGATTCAAATACGGTCAAAGACTGACCTTTTAAAATCAGCAAAGCAATAAAACTGCAAAGAGCAATAACTGCTCCCAGAATGGCCTCTGTCAATTTCAAGAAAAGCGCAAGCAAAGCAAGATTTTTGTTTACCGGTTTGAGTATGATATAAAGAGCAAGGGCCAATATTACCCCGCTGATAGAGAAGATTAGCTGATTAGTAATACCTATACGGAATAACAACTCGTTGGCCATAATGTTATTGACCGTAGCTGTGGCATTTCCTGCCACAATAAGTTTGGAGTCTACAAAAGTCCAGTTAAGTGTCCAGCCTATTACGATAAACAGGAACATCAAGCCTGCGACTTTTGCAGCTTTGCATTGTGATTCTTCTTCGGTATGACCTGGCATTTCAATTCCTCCTGATTTGTCAGGTTTTTTTATTATGCCCCACAGTTATTACTACCGTTCCCTTTTTGTGTCCTTTTTCGACATACTTGAAAGCTTCGGCGGTCTGTTCCAACGGATAGCTTCTATCTATAACCGGTTTTAACTTTCCCGATTCAATAAGTTCTAATAAGAAATTTAGATTTTCAATACTTTCGATTGATACCCCGCCCTTAATTTTCTTACCGCCGATAATTGAGGTCCAGATTATATTTAGAATATCCTGTAGCCCAAGCAGATTTTCAAGATAAATTCCTTTTTGTTTTAACGAGCTTTTAC
The DNA here is from genome assembly GCA_036567605.1 of Candidatus Methanoperedens sp. GTDB lineage: Archaea > Halobacteriota > Methanosarcinia > Methanosarcinales > Methanoperedenaceae > Methanoperedens. The sequence continues at coordinate 12,431 of DATCUE010000020.1, forward strand.
ATTGTGAAAACGTAATCTTGCCTACCACATCAAAAATAACATCATAAGTCTCATCACTTTTGGTAAAATCCTCTTTAGTATAATCAATTACCTTATCTGCGCCTAAAGATTTCACCATTTCTGCATTCGTGGCACTGCATACCCCGGTCACTTCTGCTCCATAGTATTTGGCAAGTTGAACTGCATAAGTACCTATAGCTCCGGAAGCGCCATGGATAAGTATTTTTTGTCCGGCCTGAACTTTCCCCAGATCTCTTATAAAAAACAGTGCAGTATTCCCTGCTAAAGGAATGGCTGCGGCTTCCTCATAGGTCATATTAGCCGGTTTTATTGCCAACACCCCATCTTCAGATATACATATGTACTCTGCATGGCCACCAAAATCAGTACCGGATGATCCAAAAACCCGGTCACCTTCTTTAAATAGTTTTACATCTTTGCCGACCGCTTCAATTTCTCCTGCTAAATCAATCCCCAGTATATTTATTTTTGGTTTTCTGAAACCAAAATGCATCCGTGCCGGGAATCTAAACGATTCAGGTACAAATGTGAAGTTACGGGCGTTGCAGTCCGTAGTTGTTACTGTTGTTGCATATATTCTTACCAGTACTTCATTGTCCTCAGGGATAGGTTTTTCCACTTCTTTGAGCTGTAGTTCATCCGGTGGTCCGTATTTTGTGTGTAAAATCGCTTTCATAAGTATTCCTCTTGATTTGTCGGTTTGGTCACCTAGTTTATATCTGTTTTTGCAGACTCGGAAGCGATTGCAAATGGATTGAATCCTTTAACTTTAAACCCCAGCCTTATAGCCATCAAGGAATGAGTTTTGATTGATAAAATACATAATATCAGAGCACCTAAGATTTGAAAATATGAAGCAGGAGGAGATCCTGCTTTTACATATTCCTGACTTAAAGTTAATAGTGATAGCAGGCCAAGTGCAGAAACAATATAGAACACTCCCACAATTATTGCGGTCTTTCTATTTGGATTCATTTCTTTTCTCATCATTTTAATCCTCCTTTTTGATATTCACCCGTTTTTTTGATAAGATCTGTTTGATGACAGACATCAATATTCAAGTAGAACGTTATATTACATAAACTTTACGATATATCGTCAAGTTAGTGTATTTTAACAGTAAATTATATTAGTTAATAAGGAAAACTATACTAATAAAAGAACAAATGCTATGAGTATAAACACTAATCTAGTATTCTTTTGATGTAACATAACATCCGAGGGAACAAACTATGAGTCCATTGGAAAAATTGTTTGGAAAAACTGCACAATTAACTGTTTTAGAATATCTCATCAAAAAAAGAGAAGAGATAAATTATCTTTCCGGAATGGCAGAAGGGACTGGATTATACCATTCCAGCGTCGCAAGAGTACTTGATCCGCTTCTTGAAAATAACATTGTTATTGAGAAAAAGATCGGAAAACAGATAAGATCATTTTATTTGAATGAGGATCATAAAGCAGTAAAGCTTCTGATAGCATTTTATGATGAACTCGAGAAAGAACTGGAAGAAAGATGAAAAACATACAGGGATTGCAGATGTGTCCGTTCTGCGGCGGGAAAACAGAGTACGCTGGCATAAGTTCTGGCCATATATTTCCTGCTATACATACAGGTCAGATGTACATTTGCACGGAATGCGGATACCAGGGGAGTTTTATTATCGAAGTTGATAATGAGGATGATGCCAGGAAGATTACTGATGCCATAAATATGGATCGTGATACAATCAAAACACCTCAATTCAGTTATCCGGATAAGTGGAAATGGTTATGGAAACTGATTTTGTTAGTTATTGTTGCAGGATTAGTACTCGAAATTATTGTTTTTGTTCAGTTTTTCACAAATCTATAGGTATTATCAATTATATTGCTTTATTCATATCGCTTCATCACGAACTCGCAGCAGTCATCCCCTTTTGCAGCGCATCTTGTTTGTACATCGTGTCATCCCTGTTCTATGCCATGTTGCCGTTCTTTTTTCATACCAGAACGCAAAAGGAATATTGAATATGTTTCTTTTGTCGAAAATTCTTACCCCTATATTTTAACAATAATACAAAATCTTATATGTTTGTAGGGATAAATAGAACAATATTCAATTATGGTCGCAATCAGAAAAAAAACCATAGGCAAACAGACATATTATTACCTTGAGCATAGCTTCCGGGAAGGTAATAGGGTGGAGAAGAAGGAGAAATACCTTGGAAAATCTCTGCCGAAAAATATCGAAAAATTGAAGCAGCAGTTTACTTCTGAGATTTACAGGGAGAAATGGTTTGGTCTTTTTGACAGAATAAAAGAAGAATATAAGGCACGGGAAAAAATGCTCCCACCATCGGCGCAGGAAAAAGAACTGGAGAACTTCGCCATCAAATTCACTTATGATACGAACAGGATAGAAGGTTCGACCCTGACCTTCAGGGAGACATTAATGCTCCTCGAAAAAGGCATAACTCCGAATGCAAAGCCTCTGCGTGACATAAAAGAGGCAGAAGCCCACAGGAGAATATTTTATGAAATGCTGGATTATAAAAAAGAGCTATCGCTTGATACTGTGCTATACTTTCATAAAAAATTATTTGAAGACACAAAAAAAGACATAGCAGGGAAGATCAGGCAGCATCAGGTAACGATCGCAGGAAGTAAATTTATACCGCCATTTCCTGCCGAGGTGTATCCTCTGCTGATGGATTTTTTCAGATGGTATCGCAAAAATAAAGACCGGATACACCCAGTGGAGCTTGCGGCACACGTCCATCTGAAGCTTGTGACAATTCATCCTTTTGCAGACGGGAATGGAAGGATAAGCAGGCTGATGATGAATTTTGTTCTAAATAAGCATGGTTTCCCTCTGCTCAATATACCTTATGAAAAAAGAGCAGGTTATTATAGCTCTCTGGAGCGGTCCCAGATAAAAAAGGATGAAACCAAGTTTTTGCAATGGTTTTTCAAAAGATACCTGAAAGAACATGCAGCCTTTGAAAAGTCCAGCAGGTGACTGATTTATTTTTGGGAGCGAACGGAAAATTAATGCTTTTGGCGCATGCAGGAGCAACATGTGATCATGTTCCCGCGATTGCGCGCGCGTTATCGCTCCCCGGCGCACCATCCCGTTCTGGATGCGGCCGGAAGATGCATCTCTTCAATGATTCTTCTTGCGTCCTCATAGACATCAATACTGAGCCACATCACTCTTCCAAGCTTATCAAGAGCATCCAGCGCCTCGGTTCTCGATATTTTATGAGTTCTCTGAGACTTTATCAAAACACCGATTGAGCCCACGACACAAAGCCCTAAACCGACAGCGAACCTTCGGGCTGCCAGGTCATCAATAAGGACGGGACATTTCTTTTTTTTCGCAAGCATTATTGCAGAAGCTTCTCCAATATCTATTCCTGCACTTTCTGCTATTTCTTTCACTTTTTTGTCATTTTCCCTATTTACTGCTATCCAGCCGTTTTCGATCTCAGTTTCGATCAAAAAGGCATCTGCCATTCCTTCATCTTTTCCCCGGTCAACAACCTCAAGCTTGACTTCAAGGGGTATTGTCACTTCCCCGAATTGTTCTTTCAGAAGGTCAAGCCTGTCTATCTTAGCCAGGTGAATGAGCGGGCCTGAATTGCTAACGATCATTTTTCAGCCATCGCCCATTTAATATCAGAAGCCAGGTCATCTTTTTCATACCTGAAAGGGATATTTCGCTTCTTTAATTCTTCAAGAGCTCCCCTGTAAGTCAATCCAGCCATCCGTGCTGCCTTCCAGAGAGAGATCTTGCCCCCGGTATAAAGGTCAAATGCTTTCTTGATATGATATTCCCGGAGCGCTTCCCCGATGAGTTTGCGAAGCATTGTGCCTTTATCAAGTACTTCCATCTTGCATGCATCTTCTATCTCACGGATATATTGCTCAGGCAATCGGATTGATATGGTTTTCATATATGATTACATTTTATTATATCGTATACTTAAATCTTTGCAATCCCTGCGGGTGATGATATCATAATTTTTCCCGCGATTACGCGCACGGCGCGTCTCCCATCAGGGATGCGGCTGGAAGATGCACAGGAGGCGGCGCACGGATTAGCACATATACAATAATTTATGTTGATATCGGGAGATTTTCACAAACCGGCCGGATTAGAAATCCGGGGCATCATAAAGATGCTCATGGCTCTCGCATTTTTATCGGTTTACTTGTTCTATGTTTTTTTCAGGCGCTAGGTCTATTTCGTATTTTTTCATAATATTTTAATTTCCAATGCAATAATCCACGATGCTATCGATATGAATAGCTGTTGTTTTCAGGAAAGGAATACCATATTCGTCTTTTTTGAGAATCAGAGGGAGTTCCGTACAACCAATGATCAGGCCATCAATAGAATCTTCGTCTATCATTCGTTTTGCAATGGATAAGAGCTCTTGCCGGGTTGAATTTCTAATGATACCAAGCCCAATTTCTGATATTATTTTATGATGAATGAGCTGCCTCTCATCTTTCATGGGAACAATTACCGATATACCCACATCGTGAAATGATTTCTGATAAAAGTCTGATTCCATCGTGAATTTTGTCCCCATGAGACCAAGTTTTTTTAACTTCATGCTTGATGCCCGTTTGCATGTTTCATCAACTATACTGAGCATAGGTATAGGGGACCTCGATTTGACTTTATCAAAAACTATGTGCGGTGTGTTTGACCCAATTACAGCAAACTCTGCACCTGCACTGTAAAGTGCATTTACCATTTTTACCAACCAATCAACAAGGTTATTCCAATCCTTAGCTTCAACTAATTCCAGAAGTCTGTTTACATCTGCACTGTATATTATTATTTCAGGATTTACCAAACCAACTTCTCGCTGCCTGAAAGCATTGATAATTCCTTTATAGTAATCAATGGTTGATTCTGGCCCCAATCCTCCAATAATCCCGATTCGTTTCATGGAACATCCTCTAAGAAGATCATCTTCACAACTTTTGTGAGGGCTTTGCCCATATGTTTGTCTTTTTCACCTGCCGGTATAAATAATCCATCACCTTTATTGAACACGACCACATTTCCATTGAAATTTACTTCCAAACGTCCTTCTAAAATATACACAATATGTCCTTTTTTACACCAGTCAGTTTCGACAAGCTTATCAGTAAACTCTACTAAACGTACCTGTCTGCCGTCCTGTTTATAAGCCTTGAATCTAACGCCATCTGCCGGTGTTTCCCATGGGATCGACGTAAAATCAATTTTGCATTGTTCCATGTTCAGTTCCTCCTGAATGCTTAACACGCAATTGAATATTGCTTTAATCAATAATATCCTTCAAAGATATATCAGGATGGTGATATCGTCTGCATTTGGAAGAGATGTCCCCATTTTGAATAGCTGTTTGCGGGCACCAGTGTAAACAGGCAAGGCAATAATCACAATTATCTTTCCATAAAACTTTATTATTAATGATATCTATATTATCTCTTGGACATATTTTTATACATATACCACATAAATCACATTTATCGGTTACCCGGAATTTTTCAGCAACTTTATAGATGTTTTTGTGATAATTTCTTATCTCACCCTTTTCATTTTTATCAAAATGACCTTCAATTCCAGTATATCTTCTTTCTTTCACAATTTCAGCTATTTCTTTGATTTTTTTCTTCTCTTCAACAAATCTTCTTTTATTTTCTTCATCAGAAGATGTTAAATCTTTAACTAAAACATACTTACCTGGCATTTTTATAAGAAAACCGGCAGCAAGTTTACTCCCCTTTTGCTCCATTATTGTATTCATATCAAACAGGGCATTAGAAGGGTCTATAAAGTACGTGCATATTCCAAAAACATAAGAATCGTTTAATATTAATTTTTTTGCAAATTCTTCTACAATAGGCGGAATACCATGAAGCCAGGCAGGATAAACTATTCCAACAATATCAAAGTCGATATTAATTGATTCTTCCCTTATTAGTTTAGCAATTGGAACAATCTCCACAGAATCATGTAATTCTTCCGCTATATCTCTTGCAACAGCCAAGCTATTTCCTGTTCCAGTAAAATAATAAATAATCGTTTTCATTCTATGCCCTCCTTAATAAAATTGTAAAAAAATCTGATAATGTTCTGCCTCTATCTGAGTAAATTAATGCCACCTACCTCGTTCAAATACGCTACTTCGTCTATATATTCATTTGGCCGAATGCCGATTCCTTATAGTCAAATACATCTCGCTGAGCTGTATTTTCCTGCTGAGCGCCTATTTTTAGCTTTGTAGAAGTTGTTCTATCCTACTATCGCCCTTCGGGAGCATAAGGACGGGTATGGATGCAGTCACTAGGGTATACGTACAAATGTTACGAGGCCTGTAGCCATCGTTTTCTTTATTTCTCCCTATTATATTCATACTTATCCTGCTCACGAATATACTTTTTCCACAACATCCCATCCCTTCCCCGCAAATTCATGGAAACAGCCAGGCGCCCAGAGATGATTCCACACAGGTCTTACAAATTATACCCTCGCATATCATCGCCACATCGCCAAATAAGCATCTTGCCCCTGTATTTCGGGGCGAACACCATATGATCCGTCAGCAGTGACACCATATGCCCGTCGTTACGCAGTCTTTCCTGTTCATATTACTACCATGTCTTTCACAGGTTCCCTTGCCCAGGAATATAGAGTTAGCAAAAAACATATAACAAAGGTTACACAAATGTAACCGGGAAATGAAAGTCTACGAGCTATTTGCAGAACTGTCTTCAGAAAACAGGCTTGCTATACTCCAACTCCTGGATAAAAATCCGGTGACATTCACCAGTCTGATAAAAGAAATTGACATGAACTCGGCGGAAGCGTCAAGACAATTATCAAGATTAACAGAAGCCCTGTTAATCGAGAAAAAAGGGGATGGAAGATATTATAATACACTATTCGGAAAGCTGGTTATATCCAGCATATCAGATCTGAACTTCATATCTGAGAAATCAGGATACTTCCTGAATCATGACACTGCACATATCCCGCTCGATCTCCTGGGACAAATAGGTGCTCTTTCCACAGGAGAGATAGTAACAGGTGTCTATAATATTTTAAATACCCATGAAAAATTGGGTGATGGTATAAAGAGCTACATGTGGTACATGTCAGATGATTTTCCCAGGCACCATCTGCCAAATATCGAAAGGAAATTGGAAGAAGGATTGGAGATAAGAGTAATACTTCCAGAAGACAAATGCTCCGCAACGCTACTTAGCGAAAAAAACAGGAAAAAGATAGAGAATAAAGTGTTGGATGAGATTAAGATATCAGTAATCGTAAGCGATAAATTTTGCATGCTGGAACTACCCGCCCCTGATGGAAAGATCGATCATAATACTGCCATCTTCGGCTATGACGACCGATTCAGGGAGTGGTGTAAAAAGCTCTTCCAGTACTACTGGGAAGTAAAATGTCATCCTTGCACTTGATAAGAAGCTGGTGGATACCGGGGAAATAATGGTATCGATGGCATTACCAGTAATATCCTTTCATAACTGCTTCCGTCCGCTTATTTTCTGCCAAAGTTTATATACTATAACAGAAATTCAATATAAGACAACAAATCGTTGTCGGGGTACAAAAATATGGTGAAGAAAACAAAGACGAAGACAAAGAAAACAGCTAGGAAAAATTATGTATTAAGGGGAAAGAATGGAAAAGAGATCGGAGTATTCTCAGGAAACCAGCCACGACAGGCAGCGTTGAAAGCCGCCAACCGTAGCAAAGGAACAAAAGCGAATCCTGTTGAAATTAGACTGAGGGAACGGGGAAGCAAGAAAGTCCATATCTTTAAAGGGTGGAAAGAAACTGTCCCGGCTCCAAAGAATAAACCTGCCTGGATGCCGGATAAGATCAATAAGCCCAATGTGGAGAAGGTGGGCATAGAGAAACTCAATAAAATTTAATCTTTGTTTCAGTTTATTTTTTATTTTAACGCTTCATATAAGACCATCAATATTTGTTTATGCCTGTGGAAACAAAGGAGATTTCAGTTATCGGGAAGGCAGATTGCGGAATCGTTGACATTACTGAAAAGGTTTCGGATGCAGTAAGAAATTCAAAAATACAAAATGGAGCGGTCACGATCTTCTGTATCGGTTCAACAGGGGCGATAACGACAATGGAATTTGAGCCAAATCTTTCTAAAGACGTCTCTCTATTTCTCGAAAGAA
>DATCUE010000021.1:0-81102 GCA_036567605.1 Candidatus Methanoperedens sp.
ATCAGAAACATTTATTATATGAAGAAATAATAAAATTAATGTGAATCGCGATAATAAAAACAGGGTCGAAGGGAGCGCAGGCGAATCAGGACACTTGACTGGAATTGTATCGATGTATTCGACCGAAAGCGATACGAAGGCTCATGGGCTTTCATCATCCCAGCCAGTATATCAGGTCACACCTGCCATAACAAGTCTAACAATGGTCGTAACTTCAAATAATCATGCACAATTTGGCGCCGCGGCGAATTTCATAAATCCTTCAATCCATTACCCTGCGCGCAGAAGTTTTGATTTTATTGATTTTCAAAAACTAATAAAAATCGTAAGGATACTTGGCCTGATGTCAGTAATAAGCTACATGGTTGTGATTCTTTTCACATGGATATCCGCCAATTTAGAGGGTTATATATACTTTTCAGCAGGCGAACCCGAATCGTTGATAAAATACCCCGAATGGGCACTCGGCGCTATTGGGATTTTTGCTGCTTTTGATTACCTGCGTAAAGAATTGAACGATGAAATAATTTAATTTAGTAAAGTATATATGCGATAATGTGTAACCATATTTTAAAAGTGCCTTTTTCATGGAAAGGATAGGAGGCGTAAAAATATGAATGAATATACTATTTATAAAGGTATGGAGTTTATAATTTTTACATTATATTTGGTCATGGTTTTCCTGTCTGCTCAAATGGTATTTATATGGGTTGATGTTGATAAAAATAAATTAAGATCAAAATTATTTGATAATTTATCTTTTTTGAAAAATAATATTTTTATTGTTCTCTCTGTCAGCGTATTTTTCATGATACATGAATTTTTTGAGGAAACAAATCTTCGCAATTCATATATATACTTTGAATTCCTGGAATTGCTGGGTTTTATTTCTATTTTATTATTCATATACAACTGGTATTCGATCTTGAAAACATGTGCGCATAAGAAGCCCGTCCATGAGACCCTTCTTGAGGCCTGTATAAATCACAGGGTAATAATCGAGCATGACCGTCCTTCTTACAGGATTTACGTATCAAAATTAACATCAGTGCTGATACTGGGCTTCATCAGCCTGGTTCTTGCGCTTTTTGTTCCGATATCAGTTATATTTTATACCCTCGTACTCGGGCTCCTGTTCATCCCTCCGATCCTTGTTATAGCTTCAACACTCATCGGGGCTTTTATAATATCTAAGGAATTGAGGCCCGGACGAACCTGAATAAAAGATAAAAATGAGCAAACTTTTTATAGACGATAAAGCTATCGAGTTCATGAAAAAAATCCTGGAAACTGAGAAGTCAGACGCCGTCCGTATATTCATTAGCGGCGGCGGATGCTGCAAACGGTTTGAAATCAAGCCTGTAAAAAAAGCGCTTGCAGGAGATGTTACTTACAGGCATGGCGGAATTATTGTACATGTTGATAAGGAACTTGCAGGTACAGGTTCCATAGATATCAGGTTTGAAGAACAAAAAGGATTGGTCATAAATTTCGAATAAGACGCCTGCAAATCTTTAAATAAAATTAGTTCGTAATATATCGAACAGCAAAAGAGGAAAACGGATGATAGGAATTTCAAAGCTTTATTGCGGTACTGTTGAACCTTCGGACGCTCTCAGGTACGGGCGGGATTCAGGAAAACTCCCTTCGCATTTATTGCAGTTCTCAAAAGATAAGAAGCCTGTTGTGGTCTGGAACATGGGCAGGCGCTGCAACCTGCGCTGTGTTCACTGTTATGCACAGTCAAAGGACATCGAGTATAAGAATGAACTCACGACACAGCAGGGAGAGGAACTCATCGACGACCTCGCACGGTTCGGGGCGCCGGTAATACTGTTCTCAGGCGGCGAACCCCTCATGCGCCCGGACCTTCCTGAACTTGCCCGGCACGCAAGGTCAAAAGGGATGCGCGCCGTTATATCCACGAACGGCACGCTCATTGATAAAAAGATGGCAAAGGTCCTTAAGGAAATCGGCCTTTCCTATGTCGGGGTGTCGCTTGACGGCATGAGAGAGACAAACGACAGGTTCAGGGGCGTCAAAGGCGCATTCGACCTTGCATTGCAGGGCATGCGCAACTGCCTTGAAGAAGGCATCAAAGTCGGCCTGCGCTTCACAATAAACAAGAAAAACGTGAAGGACATACCTGCAATATTCGACCTCCTTGAAAAAGAAAGGATCCCCCGTGTTTGCTTCTACCACCTCGTTTATTCAGGCCGGGGTTCAAAACTCGTAAAGGAAGACCTGACGCATGAGGAAAGCAGGAAGACGCTTGACCTTATCATGGACAGGACAAAGGAGATGCACGATAAGGGCTTCCCTATGGAAGTCCTGACAGTTGACAACCACTGCGACGGCCCGTATGTTTATTTCCGCCTGTTGAAAGAAGACCCTGAGAGGGCAAAAGATGTATTCGAACTCCTTCAAATGAACCAGGGTAATTCCTCAGGCATCGGCATCGCCTGCGTTTCCTGGGACGGCTCGGTGCATGCTGACCAGTTCTGGAGGCATTATTCCTTCGGAAATGTAAAAGAGCGAAAGTTCAGCGAGATATGGTTGGATACCAGCAATGAACTTATGGCCGGCCTCAAGAACAGGAAGCCGCTTATAAAGGAAAATGCCGACAGGTGCGCCAGATGCAAGTGGTTCGATATCTGCAACGGGAACTTCCGCGTGCGGGCTGAGGCTATTTACGGGAATGTGTGGGCAGATGATCCGGCCTGCTACCTGACGAAAGAAGAGATCGGATATTTTTGATAGCAACCATGCCATGCTCGCACGCATCAATAACGGGGCAGGGTATGGCTGGGATGGCGGCGGAAGGAATAGCGTGGTACTGTGGTCAAAATATTAAATAGTGGCGGCGCACGATATGAACCCCAGGCGACCTCGCATCCATAAATCCGTATCTACAACTTTTAAATCAATCACTGGCGTTTTAAATAAAAATAAGCATTATTAAAAATATAGAATTATGTGGAATAAATCTCATATGAAAGGACTCATAATTTCTGCAAGAGATATGACAATGAAAGAACGGAAATACTACAATGACAAAAAAAATTAAGAAAATTCCTGAAGAATTTAAAACATACGAAGAAGCTGCTGAATTTTGGGATACTCATGATAGTATAGATTTCCTTGACGAGCTTGAAGAAGTTGAAATGAAGATTGATATTAAAAAAAGGCACTATCTCATAGAAGTCGATATGAATACTGCTGAATTACTTCAGGAAAGTGCCAGGAAGAGAGGGGTTCCTGTCAGTTCGCTTGCTAATGAAATCCTTCAGAAACAGCTTGCTGAAGTCGAGTAGCAGAAAGATATGAACGCAGATGGCGCAAAAATGGATTAAACAATAATTGAGATTTTCGGCCATGCGACGCGCCTGTGGGACAGCCACGACGATTGCTTCCTCAGCCAGTGTTCCCTGCCATTCCCTTATGATGGGGCCCCATGCCTGCTTTTCACCCGTTCAAGCACGCCTTTAACTACGATGTGCGTTCCCCTGAAGGCAGGCTCGCCGTGGTAGATAGCAAGTGGGCCATTTATCATCCTCAGATTATGATAATTTAAATAAATAATTATTTTAATAGCTTTAAGCTATTAATATTTTCTTTTACTACTGATGCAGAACTTTCATCTTTTAAAATCTCAAAAATTTTTAATGATTTTTGAAAGTATTTCAGCGCCTGCTCAGGCCTGCCCCAGTCTTGGTACACACTTCCGATGTTGTTAAGCCCGGTTGCTTTTCCTCTTATATCCTTGAGTTGCTCATCTATCTCAAGCGCTTTTTGATAATATTCCAGCGCCTGCTCAGGCTTGCCCCAGCCCTGGTACACAAGTCCGATGTTGTTAAGCCTGGTTGCTTTTCCTCTTATATCCTTGAGTTGCTCAGCTATCTCAAGCGCTTTTTGATAATATTCCAGCGCCTGCTCAGGCCTGCCCCATTGCTTGTACACAAGTCCGATGTTGTTAAGCCTGGTTGCTTTTCCTCTTATATCCTTAAGTTCCTCAGCTATTTCAAGCGCTTTTTGAAAATATTCCAGCGCCTGCTCGGGCCTGCCCCAGTCCTGATATAAGGAACCAAGTTCATTTTGCATGTATGACATACCTTTTTTATCATTGTTTTTCTTGTAGAGGGTAAGTGCAACCTCGAATTCTTCCTTTGCTTCATTCAGATATCCCCACATCGTTTTGAATTTGCTGGAATATTGTATTAATTCCAGAAGTTTCGGGGATTTTGCCTTGGATGCATGGTAAGGAGCTTCAACCATGGCAAAGAAAAGTTCTTCAGGACTGATTTCTGATGACATCGATAATTTATTTGCATAATATTCGGCAGCAGATGTATGGATTTTTTCAAATTCAATTTTGGAAGTGTTTTCGAGTTCATGGCAAACAAATTCAGAAAACAGAGGATGAAAAGGTTCATAGCAGTAATCTTTTCTTCCTACATTCAGGATTATATTCTTAGAAATATTTTCTTTTTGTAAGATTGTTGAAATTTCTGATGTTTGCTTATTTGTTACTGCTTGTAATGCATCAAGGTTAAGGCATTCACGAAAAATAGAAAGAGTCACTAATAGCTTTAATTCATCGCTTGAACTCTTTTTAATCTCCTCGTATCTGAGTTTGAAGTGCTGTTCCAATTTTTCAGGCAATCGATCTAAATTATAATTTTTTGTTGACTTCATTTCATCTATTGCCATCCCCTGCAGCAAAGGAAATCCTCTGAATTTGAGATAAAATTTTTTAAGAAATTTCTCATCAAAAGGTACCCCGCTTAGATTTAACATTTCTTTAGTTTCGTTTTCTGTGAAATTTTCTATGGGTATAAATTTTGTAATGATTTTCGCCTGGACGTCCGGGGATAATATCTCAGCACCCGGCTTCCTGGATGCAAGGATAAGAACGGTTCTCTCTGGTAGATCTTCTATAATATCATAAAGAAGATTAAGCTCTTTTGGATCGATTCTTTCAGCCTGATCAAGTATTAATACCATTCTTTTTTCTTTTGGGACATATTTGATAAGATCATTAAGCACGGCCTTGAATTCGTGAATAAATCCTCTTTCGTATTTTTCCTTCTCCATCCCGGCAATCATTGAAGGAATTTTTTCTACAGGTACATCCTCAGGTATTTTTAAAATGTTCTTAAACCATTTTGCCAACATCTCACTGACTTCTACAACTTTTTCCTTATCTGCACTCCAATGGGCAAATGATTTGATATCATCCTCAAGTCTGAAAACAATGTCGCCAAGAACTAAAACAATCTTTTCATTCTCGCTGCGTGCGATTTTCCGAAAAATAACAAAATGATTATGTTTGATATCTTCAAGAAGGTCTTTTAAGAAAAATGATTTACCTACTCCTGCTTTACCCTCGATAACAATACATGATGGCTGCGAAGACAGGAGCAAATTCATGACATCATTGAGTCTTTTGTTACGTCTAACAATATTGGTTTGTTTTTCAGGGACTTTAGACTCCTTAGATTTCCTGGAGAAAATACGATCCAACTTTGGGATTTTAAAGAACAGACAAGCCACCTTTAAATTGATTAAGTTCTCTTGATAATTAAAATTATCGGAACACTATACTATTTGAAAGGTTATTGTCATATTCTATCTGCCTCAACGTCATCAGCCGCACCACATGTAAGACGCGCCCCTGCGCATGTGAAGGGCGGGCGTCCCTTTGAACTGCACAGCGCCGTAGCTTATCGTTCAAGAAGCGTGATGTTGCTTCTCAACCACCGCAAAGGACGCAAAGATCGCAAAGCGTAGCAGTAATACTCTTTGTGTTCTTCATTCCATCAAGTCTGATATACTCTCATAATCATAACGATTATACTAATTATTTAAATGGATAAATATTTATGCCATCGGATTTTATTATTCAATGGCACGATGCAAATGAAGAAAACCAAAGTGGAGATAATGAAGCCTGAAGAAGGCGAAAAAATCCTGAAAAAAGAGCTGGCAGGTTGCACGGATGCCGAATATGTTTTTTCAAAGGTCATGGATATAAGCCAGAAAGAAGTCATGATCCCGGTAATTCTCATGAAAGATTCCCTCAAGAATAAGGAGGAGTATATTGATGTTCCGATGCACAGCAGCTGGTCTGCTATCAACTGGAACATGAATGAACGTGAAGCATGGATGTTCCTTAATATTGATTTCGAGAACCTGGGTTTTATGAAATTTAAGTTCAATCTACTGGATGCAAAAGTAAGGAAATGGATTGAAACACTGATCAATGCAAACGGGAACGCTGTCCTGTGCGATAAGAATGAAAAGACAGATTTCGATGTCGGGCTTTCTAACATCCCTCTTGATATCCCGATAGCGCTTATGAGGTTGACCGCTTTTTCCGTGGCTATGAAGAGATTAGCCGTGGGCGGATAAATAGGGTTGATTTATTATAGCAATGGATTGCCCTTAAATTAAGCGAAAGATATTGATGCCATATTTGGGGATTTTGAAGAGCATGGAAAGGCCGATTCAGTCAGTATGGTGAGGAGACATCAGATATCCCCCGAAGCTTATAGCCCAGAGAAGAACCGGATAGGCTATCATCCGTTCCATGCCACCGGGACCCAATCCAAGGTAGATATTAGCTCCAAACAGAACAAGGGCTGTAATGCTTGCTATTCCCGATAGTATGGAAAAATAAGAAAACGGTGATTTCACCAATTTACTGGCCATAATCGCTACAAACCCACTAAATAAGAAGGTTATGAACGAAACGATGACATGGAGAAAGCCAGCTGTCTCAGGGAATAATCCAACGCCAATGGCGCCGAACCCTGAAATACAAAATAATGCAGTTATAAGAGAATTTCTGAATTCTCGCCAGATGAAGTATGAGGATAATAAGATAAGAATACCGAGAAGAATGACCGAGAAATTGAAAATAGAAGCAGACGGTTGATATATTATGCATGTCACGCGGCACGTTGCGCCAAGGTCGCTGATAAAATTCCCGGATACGCTGTAATCCGGATATAGATATTCCGCCAGATGCATTCCGGTAACAAACTGTACAGCTCCAACGAACAATGATGCCCCGGCGGCCTGCCTGAAGTTCATATATGAAAATAAGTTATCAACCTTATAAAGATTTGCCACACTCTAAATATATCACATCCAAAATAACCCGATAAATCTATTTTTCCATTAATGTCAGCGAGCGTATCCATTCTCCTTTCGGCTCCCTTGAAGTCCCCACAACAAGCCGCTTCATATTTCCCACGACCTCGACCATACCCCGCGCCTCTATCAACTCGCCCGGAAGCGCCTGGCCTGCATATGTATGTGTGTAGGACAAAACATAGCTTATCTCGGGGTGGTCAATCTTATATATCGCAGGGCTGTCGAATGCAAAATCGGCATTGGTAACGCGCGCTTTGATTGTTTCCATCCCGACATCGACTCCTCTTATGCACGGAGCTATATCTTCCCAGTCCCTGACATACAGCAGGTCAAAATACGTACCATCCACCATCCCACGGTTCCCTTTCCTTATTTCATGGATGAGGAATTCATCAAAGGATAGCTCAGGCCTGCGTTTGTTATATATTTCATGCCACATCTCATCGCTTATCTCAGTGATGGGGGATTTTTCTTTTTTTGCGCGTGCGATAATGTCCCTTGCAGTGAACCAGGACTTTCCATAAACAATAAAATCAATGTCCGACGAATCGTTCTGCAGTCCTGCAAGCAGAGACCCGGTCACTCCCATCTTGCCAGCCGCTATTCCTCCCATTTCCAGTGTATTTACAATATCCCTTACTTTTTTATTGTCTTTCACAAGGAAAGGCAGTATCTTTTCAGGCGCAAGTATCTTCCTCACGGAATCCCAGGGGACGACATGAACGTCGTTGACCCACTGCGGGCGGGCAGATTTCATGAAAACGAAAGCGTCGTCAAAATCCAGCTTCCGGAATTTCTTATTCACCCCTCTTGACCCCTTAGGGTCGGGCACATACCTGAGAACAGAGCGGATGCCTTCCTCGTGGCAGTAATCTGCCACTGCGAATATCCAGTCCTCATCAGTAATTATGAAATCACGCAGGCGGGTTCTCTTCATTATTCTTATCTGCGGCCTTCCTGAGATCATGCTTTACATTTTCAGGTTTGGGAACATCCCTGATGAGCAGACTCATTTCTTCTTCCCGTTTCTTTGCCGCCGGGGATTTGCTCTTCTCATGGCAGTCTGCACATCTATAACCAACAACAGCGAGCCTTGCAGAATATGCCGGATACATTTTTTTGTTTCTCAGATCAATCCCGCAATCCATGCAGTTGCCCAGGTCGGCTTTTTTCATTTTACCTTTTCACCTCGATTATCTTTAAAGAATGGCCTTTCTCGCAGGGTTCAGATACATCGCCAACAACATTCAGGATCGTGAATTTATCCCCCTTTTTAAGCCCGGATGGAAAACACACTTTAAAATTGCTACAGTTTAAAAGATTGCATGCAGGAGGTTCATATATTATTTTTGAGCCTTTGATCGCTTTACGGGATTCAATACCGATTATAATTGGTTCCTCAACAACTTCCACTGCATAGACTCCGGAATCGTGCACAAAACACTCATGTTTTCCTCCTGTCCTGAGGCCGGTTATCCTGTACCTGCTTCCCGGATTAAGGGACAGGCAGGTCTTATTGAGTTTGCATGCTTCGCATTCTTTTGCAGCGCCTTGAAAAATGAATTCATTTCCCACTTTTGCAAGTTTTGTTCCTATCAATGTTATTATTGTATCCGATTCTTCCATATGATTCACCTGGTTCATTTTAAATAAATTATTATCTTTAAATCACTTTTGTGATCCTCGCAACTTTCTCTGCTGCCCCGGGCGTCAATCCTGTCCCGAGTATAGTATATCTCTCGGGACGGATTTCATGGGCGTGAAGGAGCGCTTTGATAATATATTCTTCCTTTATTCCCAGTTCGCGTGCACAGGTCGGCGCTCCGATCGTTTCCAGAGCTGTGCGGATTTCCTGCCAGTTGCCGCCGTGCAGGTACATCATCATTATAGTACCGACCCCGCACTGCTCACCATGCAGCGCAGGCGAAGGTGCGATCTCATCAAGGGCATGGCTGAACTTATGCTCCGACCCGCTTGCCGGGCGGGATGAACCAGCAATGCTCATAGCCACTCCGCTTGCAACAAGAGCCTTCATGACAGTCCAGGCGGATTCCTCAAGACCCGGTTTTATGGCCTCCGCAGATTCAATAAGTATCTTTGCAGTCATCTTTGAGATAATGGATGCATATTCGCTGTAAGGTTCATTACGCAGCCTGTGGGCAAGTTCCCAATCCTGCACTGCTGTGTAATTGGAGATTATATCGCCGCATCCTGCTGCGAGAAGCCGGTGGGGTGCAGCAGCTATGATGGCCGTATCAGCTACGACCGCAATTGGGGTATGTGCTGTTTCAGAAAAAGTCCTGTCGTCCCGTATGATGGAAGCGCGCGAAGAAACAATACCGTCGTGCGATGCCGCCGTGGGGACGCTTATGAAAGGAAGATCAAGTTTTGTCGATGCAAGCTTTGCAACATCTATGGATTTTCCCCCTCCGACTCCGGCTAAGAATGATGCTCTAACCTCTCGTGCGTGCTTCCTGACTTTATCCACCTCATCAAGTGTGGGATTTTTAACGATAGCGACATTAACATCAAAACCGGCATCCTCCAGTGAGGCACCTGCGATCTTTCCCGCGGCCCTGAGCGTGGATTTTCCCGCAACTATCAGGGAACTCCCATTAAGCTTAAGGTCTTTACATACCTTACCAGTGTCGTTGATAACACCATGACCTACAACCACTGTTCTTGGGAGCTGCATCCACTTGTTCTTATAGTTCTCTTGGTTCTCTTTCATAGGGTCTCGATATGGACATAATAAATACGCTATGGCAGTATATATACAAGTATTACATAAGCGGCATCGTTAATGACGAGTCCTACAATCCTGTGGATACTGTCACTTATGCGATATTGCTTGGTATAAGCATTTTCGGGGTCTTAAGGTTACTGGAAAAACTTAAAGTCAGGATAGATGCGCGGTTCATAGGCTCAGTGACACCTTATGTTCTTGCAGGCTCATCCCTGCGCGTGCTTGAAGATTCGGGCGTATTCGCTCCACCGCTGCGGTATCTTTTCATAACGCCCATCATATATTTTGTCATTTTTGCTGTTACGATAACAATACTTACTCTTGCAGTTAAACTCCAGGAAAAAGGGAAATTGAAAGACTATCATACTTTTTTCGGCTGTGCAGGAGTGGTATGGACTTTGATAAATATTGCGGCGCTTCTTGCGGTCGGAGAGGTCAGGAATCCTGTTCCTGCGGCGGCGATAGTGACGTTGGGCCTGCTGGCTACATCGGCTATATACGTTATATCCCGCGCCCTGAATTTTACGCTTCTTACGGACAAGCTCAACATCTCCATCCTTTTTACTCATCTTCTTGACGCATCCTCCACTTTTGTTGGAATGGACTGGCTTGGGTATTATGAAAAGCATGTCGCTCCCACATTTTTTATCGACCTGGCAGGAAATTACACTGCTCATCCTGCACTTGTAATGTATCCCTTGAAGCTTCTTGTGTTCATACCCGTGCTTTATATGCTGGATAACGAATTTGACAATGAGAAAGAAAGGAAACTTATAAATCTCATGAAACTCGCTATACTGGTACTTGGCCTCTCGCCTGCAACGCGGAACACTCTGAGGATCCTGATGGGAGTATGAAATGCAAAAAGATATGGATTACCTGTATTCTTTAAGAAAATATATTGTGCTGGCTACTTTGATTTTCATTGTTTCTCTGATTATGGGTCTAATGATACCTGATCCCAGGTTGGCCGAAGATTTTGATATGCTGAAAAAATTGGCTGGCTTGATAAAAGGGCTTGAGCCACCTGAATTACAAATGATCGTCCTTTTATCTCTTATTTTTTTTAACAATGCTCTGAAAAGTTTGATGGCTATTGTTCTTGGTATTGGATTTGGTCTATTCCCCCTGTATCTCATAATATACAATGGGAAAGTTCTCGGTTTTGTCGTGGATATATTCTCAAAGCAGCAGGGTATCCTTTTTGTTGTAGCGGCTGTTTTGCCTCACGGCATAATCGAAGTCCCGGTGGTACTTATCAGCTCAGGGATAGGGTTTCGATTGGGATATGTAACATACCTGTCCCTGAAAAGCGGAAGACTTATAGAAGGTATAAAACCGGAATTAAAGCAGGGAATGAAATTTTATTTCAGAAGAATTGTTCCCCTGCTTTTTGTGGCCGCCATTATAGAGACTTTTGTGACGCCGGCGATAGCTGCAATATTTATGAAAAATTAAATCTAAATAAGAGAGTTTCTGGTCTATTTTTAACTCTCCTCTTTTGCAGCTTCCCTGATTATATCGGTTGCGCTCAATATGCCTATCGGTCTCTGTGACGCCCCGACGCCCCTTTCTGAAAAAACAAGCAGCCTGTGGATATGTTTTTCCTTCATGATTTTTACGGCGTCCCCGAGCGTGGATGTCGGCTTTGCCGCCACAAGGTGGGACGTCATGATAGACTCAGCAGTCATGTCTTCCCAGTTCTCCTTTTCTATTACCTTTAATATATCCATAACAGAGATCACACCCATTGCCTTGCCCTGAGGTCCTATGACAGCGGCGCCTGAAAGGCCTTTTCTGCTCAACAGGGCAGCAATCTGTTTGGCCGTGGCATCCATCGGGACTGTTACCACGTCCCTTGTCATAACATCTCTTAATAACCTATTTTTCAATCTCATTACGGATTCCTCCTCTCTGGATATTATTGTGGTTCCTTCGTTAAATATTTAATTGCTAATGATTAATAATAAGTAATAATAATTAGTTCTTAAAAAGCATGGGCTGGCGCCGTTTTCATGTGTAGCAATTTCACGATAAGTCTTACCTAACCATGCGATTCTGCCGCTTCCCTGACAATATCGCTTGCGCTTATTATGCCTACCGGTCTCTGCGATGCTCCGACGCCCCGCTCTGAGAAAATAAGCAGCCTGTGGATGCGCTTTTCCTTCATTATCTTTGCGGCATCGGCCACTGTTGATGTGGGACCCACAGTTTCAAGGCGTGGCGTCATTATGGATTCAGCAGGCATTTTTTCCCAGTTTTCTTCACCGATTATCCTGAGCAGGTCCATGTCTGAGATCACACCCATTGCTTCGCCGTCAGGCCCTATAACGGCAGCCCCTGAAAGACCATGTTTGCTCAGAAGTGCTGCGATCTGCTTGGCCGTGGCGTCCATCGGCACCGTTACTACACCCCTCGTCATTACATCTCTCAGTAATTTATTTTCCAATCTCAAATTATTCCTCCCTCCAATAGTAATATTGTGATTCCCCTGTTAAATAATTAATCGCTAATGAATATTAATTTAAATAGTTATTACATCCTTCTCCCCGTATCGATTTCAAATAAGGATATTAAAAGAGAATTATTTTATACTGATAAGGGTACTTTAACCCTCCCAGGATCATCCTTTGAATCAAATTTAAAAGGGTTGATACCGTTACGGTAAGAGGTGAAATAAACAACCAATTGCCACCATTATTCTCATTAGTTGATAGCGGTCGAAAAAAATATTATCCCCTAAGTAATTTATCTTTTGTCATTGAGGTTGGCTTTTACCACCATACCACCAAATCCATCATACAAACTCTTTTATGGCCAACCTCAAGATAATCTAAATGCGTTATAGATTAAAAAAGGGAGACCGCTACAATTCATGTTGATGCTTTCCTGAAATACAATATTAAGATCGCTAATGATAAATAATAACTTAATAATAACCGTTTTAAAACATCCTCAGAATTCAAAATGCGCAAAGGATTAGGCGATAAATATAAATGAAGTGAGAATTTGTATTAAGCATCAACATGGAAACCTCATTGAAAAACGAGAAACTCTTTACTAAAAACTTCGTACTTACAAGCCTGTCAACGCTTGTATTATTCACAAGCTTTTATTTCCTGCTCGTAACACTTCCGATATACATCTCCAATGAGCTTGCCGGCTCAGATTTTGAAGTGGGCTTAAGCTTATTTGTGTTCACCATATCAGCCGTGTTCCTGCGCCCATTCATGGGCCAGGAAGTTAACAGGCGGGGAAGGAAAAACATACTTGTTGCGGGAATGCTTGTGTTTCTGGCTGCCATGTTGCTATACAATTATGCAACAAGTATTCCCTTGCTGCTTCTTCTGAGGGCGTTTCATGGCCTTGGCTGGGGAGCTGCGACAACTGCGGCAACAACTCTCATAGCTGATATCGCACCTCTATCAAGGAGAGGCGAGGCGATGGGCATTTTCGGGATGGCGGCAAACATCGCTATGGCAATAAGCCCTCCTGTGAGCATGTTTTTACTGAATTCCACGAATTATGAAATACTCTTCATCGCCGGCGCTGCCATAGCTCTTGTATCATTGCTGCTGGTGCTTCCAATCTCGGAAACAGTAGTTGTGCATACCAAAACCCCTCTTTTCAGTATGGAAGCCCTCTCTCCATCTACAATGATGTTCATAATTTCTCTAACGTACGGCTCTATTGTAGCCTTTCTGCCTCTTTTTGCCCAGAAGCAGAACATGACAAATCCTGGAATATTTTTTGCAGTACTTGCAGTGTCGCTAATCATTGTGAGGGCGTTGGCAGGCAGAATTTCGGATATCAAAGGAAGGAAATTTGTTATTGTGCCCGGCATGATCCTGATTATCCTTGGTCTCTGGGTTCTCTCGCAGGCAGATTCCATCTGGTATTTTCTGGCCGCTGCCCTGTTATACGGGCTGGGTTTTGGCTCCGTGCATCCCGCATTGATAGCCTTCCTTGTGGACAGCGTGGGAGAGAAGGAACGCGGCGCCGCCATGGGTACCTTCACTGCCGCCTTTGATCTCGGGATAGCGGCAGGTTCTCTCATCATGGGTATAGTGCTGGAATCCCTGGGGTTTGGCGTAATGTATTTCCTTGGCGGATTGATCGTGCTTGCAGGCACCGTATGGTTTATTTTCTGGACCGGCAAAAATATGAGGGAGATTTAATGGATTTCTTTTCACATGCCCTGCTGCCGTATCTTCTGGGCAATTTTTTCAGGCGAAAGAAACAGCATGTCACAGCATTTGTCCTGGGAGGGATAGCGCCGGACATCGATGTTTTCATCATGTGGATCAACTTTGTTTATCCCACCTTCTTTCTTGTCACGCACCGCGGCCTGACCCATTCCCTGTTTTTCGGATTTTTTACAGGCTTTGCAGTGCTGTATCTTGCTTCACGCGCCGGGATCAAAAACAGGCTCCAGAGGTTTTTCGGTTTGGATGCCGTCGTCACACCCGGCGCAGTGTTATTTGCATATGCGGGAGTGGTGCTCCATCTTGTTCTGGACTATGTTACGACACGGGGGGTCCCGCTTTTATTTCCTTTTGAAGTTACAAGGTATTCAGCAGAGGTGTTTTTCTATACCGATATTTATCTGACGATATTAAGCGTGATTATTATAATAGCTTTATATAAGAAACTCTGGCAGAAGAATGCTGTTACAGGATTCTTGATACTGTTCCTTGTTGCATTTGCATTGCTCGGCACTGTCAGGATGGTAGAGAAAACAAGTGCCGGGGATTCTATCCAGGGCAACGACATAAACACCTATCCGACCATGAATCCCTTTGACTGGTATATTCTTGCTGACGATGGTGAAAATATAAAAATATATGAGTACAACGGATTTAGCAGAACCCTGCCATACAATGAAACCACATTAAAACTGTATGTTGCTCCGGGCAGTGAAAATCCCGACCCCGGAACAGCCCTTGCCATTGCTGGAGAACTCCCGCAAGTGAAGATGTTCAAATGGAGGGCTTATGACGTGGCAATAAACGCCTCCTTCAATGATGAAAAATGGCTCCTGCAATATTATGACCCGCTCCAGAGGGCAATGATTCGGGATTCTCCTTCGGTGTTCAGGAGGATAAATTCACCCCTGAACGTTACAGTTGAAGGGGAAAGGGCTTTTTTATCCTGATCGCTATTGACTTAAATCAGTAACACTAAACTTAACAGAATAAAACGTCGGGCATTCAATGGAGAGAAAGTTATGAGCCCAAGCCATACGACACTACTAAGGCAACTATCAGTTTCCCGGCTGATAAGCCGCTTCCTGTCGCGCTCATGAAGAAGCTCATCAATGCGCAGATAGACAAGAATGAAACAGGAAGAAAAAACCATAATAAATGACAAAACAATGGAGGTTTTCAGGGTATTGATTCAGGTCACTGTCATCTCCATGCCTGCAGCGTAATACCGATTTTCGTCCTGGCCAGCGTACAACAGCCAATGTTTCGCTCCCGCAGGTCACTTTGGTAAAAGTCATATATGTGTGAAACGTATGTGTAATAGTTAGAGCAAGTATAATTCTGTTTGATCAGCAGTTGGGTGGACAGTTGCTGCTCATAAAGGGAGAGTGAAATGAATACTCAAGTTCTGGTGACATACGCCACCAAGTACGGTGCAACAGCAGAGATCGCTGAGAAAATTGGACAGGTGCTTAGTCAAGAGGGTCTTCATACCGATGTGCTGCCTGCCGATCGCGTCAGCAACCTGTCTTCCTATAAGGCAGTTATATTGGGGAGCGCGGTTTACATGGGCGGGTGGCGCAAGGAGGCAGCGAAATTCTTGAAGGTCAACGAGAAAGTGCTGGCAGGGCAGTTGGTGTGGCTGTTTTCAAGTGGACCAACGGGCGTTGGAGATCCGGTGGAATTGACAAAAGGCTGGCACTTCCCCAAAGCTCTGCAGCCTATCGCCGACCGCATCCAGCCCAGAGATATCGCTGTCTTTCATGGAGCGTTAAATATGAAGAAGCTGAACTTTATCGAGAAATGGATGATCAACAACGTCAAAGCACCTATAGGAGACTTTCGTGATTGGAAGGCCATCACTTCCTGGGCCGCTAATATCGCCGATATGCTGAAGGGAACGGTCATGGAGCCAGGAACGCGATTAGAATGATAGCATCCAAAAAGAGATAACCCTGGCGACTTTCTGATATATGCCGGGCGTTCACCCGCCGCCAGAGATAGTACAGACCTGCAAGGAACTGGCACATCTGATGTAAATAGTAAGACTTAAATAAGATTATTGTCTTACACATTTTCATGACAACCGTGACCGTTTCAAGCAAAGGGCAGATCGTAATCCCCAAAAAATTAAGAGAAATGCTGGGTTTAACAACGGGAAATAAGCTGAAGGTCTTTCAGGAAAACAAAAAGATAATCCTTGTAACTGAACCAGAGGTGAAGCCTTCGGAATTATTTGTCAGCGCTTCGCCCCATGCTGTTGATAAAGCCCTGAAAACCTCTCGAAAGATTGATGAGGAGAAGATCAAAGGACTTCTGCATGATCTGGGAATAAAATGATTGCAATAGACACTGGCGTCTGGATAGAATATATCAATACCCGCGGAACCTTACATCCTCAGGCAAAAGCCGTAGTCGATTCTGTTAACCGGGGAGAAACTACTGCTATTTTGACTTCATTGACATTGACTGAAATATGTTATGTCGCAGAAAGACTCTATCAAGAAGTACATACATGGTCACAATCTGAGACCCTTGCAAGGAAACTCTATGATTTTGTATATTATCACCCACACGTGGAAATAAAACCTCTGGATTACGAACTCTGTCTGAATGCTGCGATCATAAAAAGCAGATATAATATTGCATTTTCAGATTGCTTTTTGCTCGCTCTATCTGAATATGATAATGTGACAATTTTATTTAAAAATGTCGAAAACGAGATGAAACAGAACATAAACGAATTAAATAAACGTTTTAATCTCAAATTTCTGGAAAATTATTCGTGATATGCTCTATCAACGTGAACGGCGCCCGGACGACTCTCTGATAAATGGCCGGGCATTCACCCTGCATCAGGGATAAAAGACAGATCCGGATATTAAACTCGCAGCATGGAATTGTGTGCAGTGCGCCCTGCATATCACTTGATTTCTGACCTCCGGATTGACGCTGGCCAGCGCCATCATCGCGGACCTATATATTTTATCCCCAGGTGTAGTATCTCCCATAATACTCACATCATATAGTCTAACTGGGCGAGTCGGGGTAGTACCCTATTTACTACGACAAGGCCTATATAAACTGTCAAAACAAAAAAGAGTTTTTATGGATGAATCAACTAACGATAAAATCCCGCCAGATAAAGCGGATGTAATAATCATAGGCGGAGGCGCATCGGGACTTGAAGCCGGAAAGGAAATAGCAAAAGCAGGGAAAAAAGTCTACGTGCTCGAAGCCCGAAACAGGCTTGGCGGCAGGATACATACCTTAACCGTTCCGGGTTTCTCAACACCTTTAGAAGCAGGTGCAGAATTTGTCCATGGTGATATGCCTGCGACTCAATCGCTGTTAAAAGAAGGTGGTATTAAGTTTTACCCTATTACCGGAAAATACTATATGATTAAAAACGGAAAATTCCGGAAATCTGAAAATCTCTGGACCACTTTCTCGACACTTCTTTCAAAAGCAGATTCACTTAAACAGGATATGCCTTTCAGTAAATTTTTGAATCTATACTTGAATGAAGAAAAATTCAAAGCCGTAAGGGAAATTGCCAAAGGTTTTGTTGAAGGTTATGATGCGGCCGATATTAAAAGAGCCAGCACATTTGCTCTGAGGGAAGAATGGAAAGTTTTCGGCCAATCGGATCAGTACCGTTTGAAGGGTGGTCACATTAAGCTTATAGACTTTCTTTCAAAGGAAATAATAAAGCATAACAGTGAAATCTTTTTGTCAACTGTTGCAAAAGAAATCCGGTGGAAGCCAGGCAACGTTGAAGTTATTAGTGATAAAGGTAATATCTATTCAGCACGTAAAGCGTTGATTACTGTACCTCTTGGAGTTCTTCAATCAAAGCCGGAAGATGAAGCTCACCTTCATTTTTCCCCCGGATTGCCTGGAAAACTGGAGGCAGCAAAATCAATCGGGTACGGCACTGCTATAAAAGTATTTCTTGAATTCAAGAATGCTTTCTGGGAAATATCTGAAAATCAAATACGCAGAACGCCTGAACTTGGTCTTCTTATTTCCGATACTTCTCTTACTGCCTGCTGGACTCAACTGCCGAATAAGACTCCACTTCTTACAGGATGGCTTGCCGGTCCGCAAGCGGAGAAAAATAAAAACACATCAGATGAGGACATAATAACTATGGCACTCGATGCTTTGAGTTATATCTTTAATATAAACAGATCGTTCCTCATAGAGAATCTGCGTGCAGCAAAGGTAGTAAACTGGCAGACTGATCCTTTTTCACTTGGAGCTTATTCTTACGCAACTGTAGAATCAAATGAAGCAAGAAAGGTATTAACCCAACCAGTTGAAGATACATTATTCTTTGCCGGAGAAGCTCTGTCGGAAGGCACCGCTATGGGAACATTGGAAGAAGCACTTACGAACGGAATAAAAACAGCTAAGGAATTATTGGCTCATCTTTAAGAGTTGAAAAAGAAAGTTGGGTACAATCCTACAAAAGTACAAAAAGGAAGAAAATTTGTATCAATTATGCTGAAGTGGCGGAGTTAAGTTGAATTCCTCAAAAAAAGGTTTGGACCACAATCTGCAGAGTATAGAGAACAAATGGGCATCCTTCTTTTTCAGTATATCAAGGATCTCCTCAGCTGCACTAACGCCCTCGGATGCAGCTCCTTCCATAAAGCCCTGAAAGTTCAATGATGTATGTTCGCCAGCAAAGAAGATATTGCCCTGCCTTACTCGCTCATAACCCGCGATTGTTTGGTATTGGCCCACGCGCCAGTAGGAGTAAGAGGAATTCCAAAGTGGGTTCAAGTGTGGCATGCTCGACGATGCTTTTCCGTTCCACTTTAAACCGACTCCAGGAAAAACTGGCTCAATTTGAGCAAGGAAAGTCTCTGCATCAGCGATTACGCGGGGGTCGCGGGAATTTCCATACGGATGTTTTAGGCGCATCGAATCAGCAACGCTTCCGCCAGTGTAGTTAACGAGAATACCACTTCTTCCACCTTGTCCCCGAGTTGACTCCCAGGTGCACTCGTAGCCGGTGTCCGCATAAGAGCTGCCGTTGCTAATTCCCCAATCGCCTTTTTGGTTCCAATACCTGGCGGTGAACTGCAATTGGAGCTTCCCATTGTGGCCAGCGCCCAACTCTTGGATCGCCTTGATTTTCAGTTCATCAAATCCAGCTTTGGAGTAATCGACGTGGCGCAACACCGCAAATGGAATGGCCAAAATAACATAGTCGGCTGTCACCACTCGTTGATTGTTGAAAGTGAGGACATAACGCCCGTCCTGTTCCAGGGCAATAGATTCGAGTCGCCATCCAAGCTTCACGGTGCTGCATATTCTTAAGTATTCGGCAATGGCCTTCGGGAGTCTATCAGCGCCACCGGCGATACGGTAGCGTTCATCTGACTCGCCAAATATCATGAGTTGGTTGGGCTCGCTGTAACCGAGAAGGTAAATAAGATTCAGTGCGCTTTGGTCTGAGGTATCAGCACCATACTCGATGGTGTAGGCTGCATCCAGAAGCCTTCCGAGACGAGATTTGTGCCCACCTTCAACTCTACTCTCGATCCAGTCGTAAACGCTCATAGTATCGAGAGCACGCCCTTCAGGAGTGCTCATGTTGTAAGTAGTTGGATATCCGGCAGCATCGAGATCAGACATGAGTACAGGGTAAAGCTTCGCAAAGTCGGCATCGGCCTGGGCCTTTGAATAGTGCTTCTCAGAAAAGTAGTAGGTATCGGTGGAGCCTTTAGGCTGAGCTGCTATCAGGTCGATCAACGGAAGGTTGAAACGTTTGGCAAGCGAGATCATAGTAGTGTGGGTTGAGTCGATCAGCTCGCCGCAAATATCCGTATATTGTCCATCGTCCCAGCGGGCATCCCTCGAGGCATCACTCTTCCCTTTCACGCTGTGGCAAATTCCACAGCTCGGCTCGCTGGGCCTCTCTGTCAGCATGCGGCCGCCGATCATGATCTCCGATGCCTCGTATAAGGTCGATGTCACTCCAGCATCGGCAAGCGTCAGCGCAGCCGTAAGCCCTGCGATTCCACCGCCGATGATGGCGATGCGTGGCTCATTAGATATCAATACTTTCGGCATCAATATCTCTGGAAGCATCACACCTGTCGCAGCTACTTTAGCTGCTCCCACAATAAACTCGCGACGTGTGAAGCAAACGTTTTCAGAATCGCTCATTAGTTTTACCTTCTCTCCTAATTGGAGCAAGTAACATCTTCATTTCAGAAGCTATTCTGAGGGAATGCCCTCTGTTAAAAATGCTATACGGTATCAATTGTTTCGTTTTCCCACCATCCCTCGATGCACGATTATTGCTCTAATGCGTCTTTTGAGCAGAATCAGTCATCTTACTTTTATTGTGTAACGTTATGATATAAATAGCTTACGTGGAAAAAGATGCGCATGAAAATAGAAAGCTATTTGATTTTTGATTTTCTTCCTATTTGTGATATATTAACTCACATTATGACCTCCTTGAACAAGTACAGTATCCGAGAGTTTTGGAATCACTGAAAGAGAACTACCCTGAGGCACGGCAACGGCAGGCGGCGGTTGCCCAGGATTGTGTTGCACAGCAGAAAGCCGTTGCACTTGAGGAATCGCTGGCAGTATGCGTGTCCCTTCTCAAGGATGACAGGTAAGCCGCGCTCGGTCCCCAACCCGTAGCGCAAGCCGAGCATAAGCAGTGGTGCTGTGAGGCCGCCGCATTCACCTCCTTACAGATTGGAGCAAAATCTATAAATGCACCTGATTAAAACATCTGTGCGGAGTGAAAAATGTAATGCTTGTCTGTAAAAACGCCATAAAAATGAATGAAGATATTTTGAAAACAGCTACCAGATGTGAAAAGAGACTATCCTGTCTATTAGGAACCGATGTATGCAGAGTTGAATCTTGTATTGATGATAAAATACATTTTATTAAATGTATGAATAGCGAATCCTGCAATTACAGGATAGCATTTGGATACTCATATGTATGCACCTGTCCGGTAAGGAAAGAACTTTTCAACAGGTATAAGATTTAAATTGGGTTAAAATAAGCTATTTTCATATGTGCATTTGTGGTTTCCGATATAGAGGACTGCCATCCTTTCGTTTCTCTCGACCCGGCGATGGTTGTTTTTGTTTCTCTTCCATTAACGTTCGGGCGCAGCAACTTCTCGGTGGGCATCAGCCCGGGAGGTAAAAATGGATAAATATGAACCAAATGCGATATGGACATGCCAGTGCAGCCATCTGAACAGACTCATAATGCTGTTTTGATGTAGACTCTGATACCCCTTGGATTCCCAGATACGAAGAATATGGCAGGATGAAGCCAGATTAAGCTCCTTCTTTTTTTATTGAATACCGCCTCAGCTTCGCTCAACATCGGCGGCTGAACCTGTGATTGCCGTATGCTGACAAGAAGGGGTCGGTGTTGCGCCTTACCCGCCCTTCGGGCTACCTCGGCGCCGGTCAAACAGTGAATAGTAATCAGGTGCAACAATACCACCAATCCTGTCCTGTTGTGTCTGGTTCGAGCATTCCGGGCACAATCCGGAACACGAGGAGGCGACAGCATTCAACGACTTCATGATTAACACGGTTCTGGCGCAGACCCAGGCCACACGATAACGAGGTTGCTTATAAGTAAGAGGAACCGTTTATGAGACCAAGATTTATCAGGCAGATAGATCACATCTCTATACGTGTGACTACCCCATGAAGTTTTTGGGATGGGAGCTTGTAGAACTGGACAAATGCAGGTGATATCCTTTTGATCGTTGAATAAATCTTCCAGATAATATTATCAGTTACGATATCCTCAATACCATAGAATATGGTTTTTTCTTCTATCCCGGATGCCTTCAAAATCCTGTCGACATCAACCACTTCCAGATACCCGGCCTGTATCTCGAATACCCTCAATCCGTTTGCAAGTTCATCCTTTAAAGAACCTGAGATCCCGAAGGGCTCATTAAGCTTGTTAATGGAAACTATGATGTTATCTTCATAAACGATATTGTTATTGAACATTGTATTTACAATGTACGGCGGGATCTTTTTTATGTCTCTTGCAAAAAAAAGAGCGGTTCCGCTAATTCTGTTCGTATTCAAATAGAGATTATTATATTTTTCAAGGAACACCTCAAGGTTCATGGGTCTGAGTGATTTATAAAGCCTCTCCTGCCCGGATGTGTATATCATGATAATACCAAATGGTATGGCTGCAAGAATAAGCGACCAGTAGCCACCGTGCGGTATCTTATACAGGCTTGAGATGAGGAAAGCCAGGTCAACGAATGTCACGATCAATGCAACGGAGAATTTGTATATTTTTCCCTTCAAATAAAATATCAAAGTCATCATTATACCTGTGAGAGCCATCGTCCCTGTGACAGCAAGGCCATATGCAGCGGCAAGGCGATGTGATTCTTTAAATTCGAACATAACAAACAGAACAGAAATAAGCAGTACCCAGTTGACAGCATCAATGTATATCTGGGACATCAATTCGGAGGATGTGTAATCTACCTTGAGCAGGGGCAGCACGCGGGTGGTAATTCCCTGATAGACTATCGAGAACATCCCGCTTATCATCGCCTGGGAAGCTATGACAGTTGCAAAAATGCTTATTATAAGGAAAGGCACATAAAGAATTTGCGCCTGCTGGAAGATCATCTCAAAAAGCACGTTTTTTGCGCCCGGATGCTGTATAATATAGGCGCCCTGCCCAAGGTAGTTTAATAACAGGGCAATAAATACAAAATACCACGCCCTTATTATTGGAAGTTTTCCAAGATGTCCCATGTCGGCGTAAAGCGCCTCCCCGCCTGTGGCGCATAAGATTACCTGGGAAAGCAAAAAGAATCCCGCTATACCGTTTTCAAAAAGGAACCTGGCAGCATAGTAAGGATTTACAGCCGTTAGTACCGAGGGGACATTGAGTATGGAAACAAAACCGGATGCAGCGATGGAAAGGAACCATATGACCATCACAGGCCCGAAAGCCCACGCAACTTTTTCAGTCCCTTTTTTCTGTATGGAAAAAAGGATTACTGCGATTATTCCCGATATCAGGACAAGGATGATCCTCCCTGTATTTTCAAATCCCGGAATCAGTGTCATTCCCTCAACGGCGCTGAGTATGCTTATGGCAGGTGTGATCACGCCGTCGCCAAAAAGAAGTGATATTCCGATAAATGAAAGCAGCGTGACAAATGCTGCATATCTTCCGGATTTAAGCATGCGGATAAGTATTTCCTTAAGGACGATGGTGCCACCTTCACCTTTCTGGCCCAGGCTCATTGCAAGCCAGGCATATTCCACTGTTACAATAACAATAAGGGTCCAGACAATAAGGGAAAGGATACCAATAACGTGGGCTTCGGTGGGGGGAGTCAGGAGGAAAATAACCGTAAGAGTATATATAGGACTTGTTCCTATGTCCCCGAAAACAAGGCCGAGAGACTTTATTATCCCGTTTAAAGTTTCCCTGTTGAACATGATTTTTTCAATTCCTGTGATTGCATCTTCTCAACAAAGTTCAGAAATCAAACAAAGAGCTCTGGGATTTTGCATCCTTTTTACTCTTAAAGTCGAGTTTGTCATCAGTTTCAGGCATTTCCTGCTGCTCTTCATCCTGCATTTTCTTAAGCCCGAAACCACCATATAATTCTATCTCTTCCCCTGTCTCTTTTTCGATCAGGGACTGCGCCTCATCGTATATTTTCTGGACTTTTTTCGTGATAGACTTCGATTCTGTAAGGAATGCAATCTCTTCCGGTTCGAGTGCGAGCAAAGCCGAAACACCGGGTGCATAATAATCATCTTTTAACAGCATCCTGAAAAAAGGGAACAGACGCGCACGGGTGTAACTCATGGATACATGGCAATGCGCTCCTATCTTGCTTGCGGTTGAATCCCGTACCTGCCTTGCGCTTTTCGTCTGGCCGAGCTTTCGCCAGAGCGAAGGGGGCTGGAATTTTACGAATCCGGTGTAACGATGTGCGCGCGAGACCACGATACCCGCTGTCATCAGCACGCTTGCGTACCTCCACATGTTATAGTTCTGCCTTCTTTTGACCCTCCCTAGGAAGACCGATGCCCTGGAGAGATAATAATACCCATTTTCAAGGTCTTCAGGCCTTGAATATTCAAGCGGGAGGTTTTCATCCACCCAGTGAACAAAATCCTCCGGGTTCTCGTCAAGGTTAAAAGTGGCTCGATGGGCTTCGATAATATTTGTGCCCTTAAAGATCTTTGCCAGCACCTTAAAGATGTTTTCCTTTGTATCCCGCTCGCCTGTAATAATGTCCCCGGTTTCAAGCCTGTTTTTCCCCTGGGCCACGGCCTGAAGATCGTTTATGGCGCTTCTAAGATCGCCGTTTGCATTTTCCGCGATCTTCTCAAGAACACCCAGTCCGCACGTTATTCCTTCTGCTTCGGCAATCCTCTTAAGAACCGGGATCATTGAACGCGATATTACGGAACTGAACTGGATAGGCCTGCAGGAAGCGCGAAGCCCTGCAGACATATCGTAAAGTTCATTCGCAATAAGAATTATGGGCTGGCTTGTTTTTTTAATAAGCTCGACAATAGCCCGCTCGCCTCCCCTGTCAGCAGTACCGTGGATATTATCGGCTTCGTCCATGATCACAAGCCGTTTCACATCCCGGCCTTCAAGAGTGCTCATACGTGAGGCGGAGCCGGCCACTTTATCGATTATATCCGCAGTCCGCTGGTCGCTTGCATTTAACTCTATGACCTCCCACCCCATTTCGCGTGCAAGCGCATGGGCCGCCGTGGTTTTGCCTATTCCCGCCTTCCCGTAAAGAACTACGGCCCTGTCCTTCGGTATTCCTTTTTTCCAGCTTTCAGCCCAGAGTTTCAGTTCCTCCACGGCCTTATTATGCCCTACCACCTGGGAAAGCAACTGCGGGCGGTATTTTTCAGTCCAGTCAAGGGATGTCATGGGGATAGTGTTACAAACTATATTCCTTAAATACATATCTTTTCATTTAAAGGCCAGATGAAATTAAACGCGATCCAACTTTTTATTAACTCTGCCATAATGATGTCCAATCTTTTTATTCCTGTGCTTGCGCAAGATCTCGGGGCATCAGGGACGCAGATAGGGATAATCGGGGCAACTTATGGAACAGCGCTTTTTATTTCAACATATATATTCAGCAGGGCGGCAGACTATGTACGCCCTAAGACGCTTCTATACGCGGGTTTCCTGAGCGCATCCGCAACTTTTTTTCTCCAGATGTTCGCATACGACCCCCTGAGTCTCGGGATAATACGTTTCCTGGCAGGGTTCAGTGTCGGAATTTATCCTGCAGTGCTCCTGCTTTACGTTTACAATTTAAAACGAAGCATTGGGAAGTTCAGTTCATTCATGCCCCTGGGCTGGGCTGTCGGGAACCTGCTGGCAGGGATCATTGCAGTCTATCAGCAAATTTTTGCCATATCATCATTATTTTTTGCGGCTGCTTTTTTAATAACTTTAACACTGCCCCCGGCTGAGGTCAGCACAAAAAAGAAAGATTACAATTCTCTGGATGTACTGAAGAAGAACTGGAATATATATTTCGGATTTTTCCTTCGCCAAATAGGGGCCAACAATGTATGGGTGATTTTCCCCCTTTATCTTGTAAATCTCGGGGCGAATGAATTAGGAGTTGGATTAGTATACACATTGAATCCTATATTGCAATTTTTCATCATGAGAAGGCTTGACAGATTCAATAATGCATTACTGATCCATGCAGGAGACTTGTTTTCAGTGGCAGCGTTCATAGCCCTTATTCCGTTGACCGCATATTACCAGGCCGCTGTTGGTATGATACTCATCGCATTTTCCTATTCCTGCCTGTACGTTGGTTCTACGCGCCTGCTTATTGAAACGAATGAAGAAAAAGGCACAGCTGCGGGATTGCTCAATTCGTCTATCGCTTTTGCGACAATAATCGGATCTTTGATAGGCGGTGTAATTCTTGAATACTTCAGTTTCAGGGCAGTGATGGCTGCCGGGGCCTTTTTTTCTGTCCTGGGTTATGCAGTCGTGCGTTTTGATAGTTCCGGCAGACTTCAAAAAAGTTCCTGAGAAGATCGTTTCCCCTCTCTGTATGTGAGACTTCAGGATGCCACTGGACGCCGTACAGTGGCTTTGTTTTATGCTTCATGGCTTCGATCTCGCATATCCTGGAGCGCGCAAGTCTTATGAAGTCGGGGGGTAGAATGCTTACCTCGTCAGCGTGGGAAGCCCATACGTTCGTTTTCGGGCCAAGGTCTTCCAGGATATCATCTTCATCAAGGATCTCTATTTCGATGGCGGCATAACCGCCTGCTGCGCCTGTTCTCACTGCGCCGCCGTAAGTTTTTGCCATCACCTGGTGGCCGAGGCAGATGCCAAGGATGGGCAGGTCAAGCTCTTTTACATAGGCGCTGCAATTGCCCGCGCGTTCAAGTGTCGGGCCGCCGCTCAATATGAGGCCGTCGGGCTCTTTTGCGAGTATTTCCTCTATGGAAGAGGTATTCTTCATCAGTTCCACTTCCTGGTCAAGGTCGCGAACTGCGCGGTGTATCAGGTGGCAGGTCTGGCCGTAGTTGTTGATTACGATGATTTTTACCATGTTGCATTCATCTCTATTATTTATAGATTTTTTCCCCGCTTTCTTCCACTAACTCATTGAATAATGATTTTTTGGAAAGGTCAACAAGGTCAACAGGTTTGGATAAGTTTTTAAATAGTTCTGCATAAAATTTGAAGAATAACCTGGGTTCAATTCCTTTTACACCGATGTCTATATCATTTGATTCCCTGTCTTTTCGGATCGAAGAACCAAATAGGATGACAGAGGAGACTTTATTTTTTTTAGTATATTTTATGATTATTTCTTTATCTTTTTCTGATATCATTTTCATTACCTCCTTATTCGATTCGTGATAATTCCCTGAGATATTCTAATCTCCCGGATATCTTCCGCTTTTGCCTCAAGTGCAGTCATCGGCAGGGGAGGTTTGCCTTCTACGACAGGAATGTAAAGGTGGTAATCAGTTCTCCCCTTTCGTTTCCTCGGTCTGCCGCCTACGATATCAGTCCCTCCCGGGGTTTTCTCTTCTCTAATTAAAGAATCACCCCATCCACACATATAGAGAGCGGGATTTATAAGCTCAATTCTTGTTTGATGTTCGTCTCTCGGCATATTTACGAATCTCTTTTACCATCATTTTTAAAGGATACAATAGTATATAATTTCTTTTGGAGTTTATTTCGTTTTAATCCAAACAAATATTTGAAATAATATGACTAATACACTTAACATAAAATAGAAAATAGGTTAATTGCACTTGACAAGAATTAAAGACATGCTTATGCTTTTAAAATCCATTTCTCATTTATCCGGTATCTCTGCAAGCTTCAATCCAGCTGCCCCCATCAAAATAACAAAAACAAGAAGAGCAGCAGCATATCCATATCCCGGTGTTTCAGGCGCAGTAAGCCGTGATGCAACGATCAAAATAATGAATATCACAAGCATGACGACCGCAGTGATTATCTCAAGATGCATTTTCTTCATAGCACCACGCGTCTGGCATCGATTATCCCGTCAACCGATCTTATTTCGTCCAGAACTTCGTCGCCAACGTCGCTGTCAATATCCAGTACCATTATCGCTTCGCCGCCGATATTCAACCTGCCGACCTGCATCCCTGCGATATTGATATTGTTTCTTCCCAGTATCACGCAGCACGGACCGATTATATTTGGATGGTCTTCATGTCTTGCAACTATCATGTACCTTGAAGGCAGGACATCGATGCGGTATTCATCTATTTGAACAATACGCGGTTCCTTTCCCACTATAGTACCGCTGACCAGTTTTTCCTCGCCTTTCTTGCTCAATTTTACGGCTATCTGGCTTGAATAACCTTCGATTGTTTTTGATTTGCTCTCAATTATCTTTATCTTGCGTTCTTTTGCTATCCCGGGAGCATTCACGTAATTCACTCCTGCGCCGAGTACGGGCTCAAGCAGGCCTTTCAATACGGCGAGGGTCAATGGTGCCACATTCTGCTCGGATATTTCCCCGCAATATGAAATCTCGACCTTTTCATAATTGCTTCCTATAAGCTGCATGCAGAGCTTTCCCATTTTTTCAGCAAGGGGGAAATACGGCTCAAGGATCTGCATGGCTTCAGCTTTGATATACGGCATATTTATTGCGTTCTTTACGGGGAGCCCCTTCAGTGCATTGACTACCTGTTCGGCTACAGTTACGGCGACATTGACCTGCGCTTCTTCGGTCGATGCCCCCAAGTGCGGCGTCACGATGACACGATCGAGTTCAAGGAGCGGGCTGTCAAAAGGCGGCTCCTTGACGAAAACGTCGATAGCTGCTCCGCTAACTATGCCGTCTTTAACTGCTTTTGCGAGTGCTTCTTCATTGATGATGCCCCCCCTTGCGCAGTTTATCAATCTTGCACCCTTTTTCATTATAGAAAATTCCTTCGTGTTTATAAGGTCCCTGGTTTCTTTGGTGAGCGGTGTGTGCACCGTAATATAATCCGCCCGTTTAACTATCTCTTCAACTGTGGTCAGTTCCACACCAAGGTCAGAAGCCCTCTCAGGCGTGATAAAAGGATCATAAGCAAGCACTTTCATTTCCATTCCCTGCGCGCGTTTTGCAACCTCGGAACCAATCCTGCCAAGGCCCACAACGCCGATGATCTTATCCCTCACCTCAACGCCCATGAACTTTTTCCTGTCCCACTTCTTGCTCTTGAGCGATGCATTTGCCTGCGGAATATTTCTCGACATCGCCATCATCATTGCTATTGTGTGTTCGGCGGCCGAGATGGTGTTGCCCTCAGGCGCGTTCACGACTATAATTCCTTTATCAGTTGCGGCATTTACATCAATGTTGTCAACCCCCACACCGGCCCGGCCTATGATCTTCAAGTTCCTGCCGGCATTGATGACGTCCTTTGTTACCTGGGTTTCACTTCGAACTATTAGCGCCTCATAATTTCCAATCCTTTTTATCAGTTCGGATGGTTCAAGACCCGTTGCTATATCAACATCAAATTCGTTCTTTAATATTTCAATACCTTTGTCGGATATCGGGTCGCTTACAAGTACTTTCACGTATTATCACCAGACAGGTCAGTCTAATTGGATTACTACCATTTCAGTCTTTCGTTTCACTCTTTCCCCGTGTGAAACAGGTGATTGCCCGCCAATTAACTCATGAGACTTTTTACCTTCTGGGCCGTATTCTTCATTTCCAGAAGCATCATTCCCATCTGTACATCCTTTCCCGTCAGCGCGATCAAAAGAACCTCTCCCGCCTGCAGGGTAACTACCCTGTGGTTTTCCGATTCAAATATCAGCGTATTAATAATCTCGCCTGAGAGTTCCTCCATAGTCTTACCTGCGCTCTTGAAGGCAGCGGCGCCATATGCGGCGAAAGTCTCTTTCTGGACATTTGTCGCAGATGTGCTGGACATGATAAGTCCATCTCGTGTCACTATGGCGGACATCAGTATATTTCCCGCCAGTTTTTCCAGTTCCTGGAGTGTAAGCAAATATAATTCAGCTTTCGTTGCCATGTTTACCGTATAATTGTATGGATAATTTCCGAAGCATTCTTGTCAGTACGTACATGGATATGATCGCGAAAACACCGAACATTGTCTCAAGTATTTCACGGATAGAGTAGGGCATCGGATATCCTTTTATTTCTATCAGCCCCAGGAATTTCCATGTCAGGGCAAGGTAAGCTGAGAACTGGAAAAACATGAAAACTTTGACAAAATCGCCCGTCGTACGCGTTCCAAGCATATATGTTGTGTAAATGGTTATCAAACTTCCGAATATCCATACGAAACTTTCAATAGTACCTATTATATCCTTCAAATTCCCGGGGGCGGATAAGTATAGATATATCCACACAATTGCGAAAATCAATGCCATGATAAATGGAGCATACCTCATCATCCTGGAAATCTTCTTCCCATGGCAAATTATCATGTATATGGAAAATAAGGCAGCTGTCATGAAAATCGCCGACCATATGCCAAAAACATACCTTAAAGAACCCACAACAGGCTCTTTAATAAAATGTCCCAATTCACGTAAACCGAAAAACAGGAAAGTCATGAACAGGAAAGCCCAGGGTATATCGCCTACGTTCCAGATATGCCTGTTCCTGTAGGCTGTGAATGCAAGAACCAGTGACAGCCACCACATTATGTTTGAAAGAATGACATGTATTCCAATGCTCTCTTCAAGTCCATAGAAAGATAAATTTATCATGCCTAAAATTATTATCTCACAAGTATTTATTACTTTTTATCAAGATTCGATGATTAAGTAATTATCGACTCTTCCTAACCATTTTTCTAAAAAAGGACAAATCGTGCATGCATCGCACAATGAAAAACTAAATTTATTACAAATATCAAATTGTTATGCTTCTATCTCCGGCATCTGGCTTATTAGCCCGCTTACAGGAGTAGCATCCACAAAATTTTCTTTCAGGATTTTAACTTTTGCCTCATTGAATCTATGCTGCCACATGCTTATCTGCTCTATTGCAAACTTTGCCCGCTGGTAATGGTTAAGTCCCTGGAATTCTTTATCCAGTTCGCTCAGCAATGTTTTGATTTTAGATTCATTTTCATCCATTTTCGTTTCCTCCTGTGTTCAGACAGAGATTTATCATTGGGATGTGCCCCCTCTTTTAGGAACATTGATGTTCCTAAAGGAGCTGGGCACGATAATCCCACTCCCATGTGTGATAAATTCTGAACACACTGACTATGTTGTAATCATATATAATACTTTCTAATCCGTTCATTCATTTTTGAACAGCATATTCAATATGTTGATTTAATGAAATCAATGTTCGAGATAATGCCCAAAATATTCCGCAAAACTTATCATAATTCAAAACTAATTAAACCTGAATGAAAGGCATTAGAATTACTGTGAAAAATCCGGATGATATTAAGAACAGGGTTGAGGAGGAGAAACAACCGGCCATAAAAATGAAACTTGTGTTTCTTAATCATGTGGCCAGTTCTTCAGATGATTTTGATAAGATATGCAAACTTAGCGGCATTGCAGTATCAACAGGTTATCAATGGGTGAGGGAATGGAATGAGAAAGGATATGAAAGTGTAATGGAGAAAGAAAACAGAGGGGGGCGGCCGCCGAAGCTTTCTGATTATGACCTTATGCAGCTTGGGAAATACCTTAAAGAAAAGGAGCACTGGAAAACAAAAGAGGTGAAGCTATTAATAAAAGAAAGGTTCGGGATAGATCTTTCGGAAGACCAGATATCACGAATACTGAAGCAAAAACTAAAAATGGATTTTTCATGTCGTGAAGCGATTAACACTGCATTTGAAGAAAAATACCGCAACTTTTTCGAAAATGCCGCTGATGCCTTCATCATAAATGATCTTGAAGACAGGATTATGGCGTGGAATCCAGGGGCAGAGAATATGTTCGGATGGACTGCCAATGAGGCAATTGGAAAGAAATCCATGGAACTGATAGTCCCTCCCCCACAGCAGGAAGAGAGATACAATATTATGTTAAGTGCCCTATCAGGCAGGAGAATCAGCGGTATAGAAACCGTGTATGCAAGAAAAGACGGGACAAAGATTAACGTTGGCCTGACGGTCTTTCCCATGCGGGATTCAAATCAGAATATAACCGGGCTGTCATACATTCTCAGGGATATTACAAGGAGCCGGAGGGCCGAAGAGGGATTGCGCGAATCAGAAGAAAAGTTAAAGAACGTTATGGAAAGCGCCCCTATCGGTATATCAATCAATACGTATGAAGGTATGACAATTGATATAAATTCAACAGGACTTAAAATATTTGGTTACGAATCAAAAGAAGATTTTTTAGGAAAACCGATTTCCGCACACTATTATGACCCAAAAGACAAGGTGCTGTTTTATGAAATGGCAAAAAAAGGCAGGGTTGAGGATTTTGAAATAAGACTCAGGCGCAAGGACGGTTCTATGTTCTGGGGCTCACTGACCTCGATAGCCCAGACAGAAACAAACCAGTTCATCAATGTATTCAGGGATATCACTGAGCGCAAGAGGACTGAAGATGTGCTTCGTCAAATATATGATGAATTAGAGTTGAAGGTTCGTGAACGAACCGAGGACCTGGAAAAAGCTACTGAATTAGTCCAGGCTGAAATAACAGAGCGAAAGAAGGCTTCTGAGGCATTGCGCGAATCGGAAATACGCTATCGGAATCTTGTTGAAAGTGCAAGGGATATAATAATCACGTTCTCTTCTGATGGTAAAATTACTTTACTGAACCCGGCATTTGAAACAGTTACAGGCTGGCCAAGAGCGCAGTGGATTGGCAAGAATATTCAGGCTCTTTTTCACCCGGATTATATACAGCCCGCCAAAGAAATATATAAAAGCATCCTGAATGGAGAAGTGCCTCTGTCGGGCTTTGAAATCCGCATTCTTTCAAAGTCGGGCGAGTATATTGCGATGGAATATTCACTGACGCCGGAAATCCGGAATGGAAAGATAGTGGGGGCATTTGGCATTGCCCGGGACATTACGGATCGCAAACGGGCTGAAGAAGAATTGCACAGAGCTTATGATGAATTAGAAACCCGGGTTAAAGAACGGACGGCGGAACTGGAACAAACAAACAATGAACTCATGAAAGAACAAAGGCATGCTGAAAATCTGGCACTATCATTGAAAAAGGAAAGGGATACTCTCAATATAATCATGGAGAATACGGGAACCCGCCTTGCTTATCTTGATTCAAAGTTCAATTTCATAAGAGTAAACTCATCCTATGCAAGGGATTTAGGCTATAATAAAGACGAGTTACTGGGTTACAACTATTTCAAGATTTTTCCCAATTCTGAGAACCAGATGCAATTCGAAAAGGTCAGGGACACAGGAGAGCCTGTGGAGTTTAAAGCGCAAATGTTCAGATTCACCGACCAACCATGGCGGGGCATCACCTATTGGGACTGGACGCTTACTCCAGTAAAGGATGCACGGGGTGACATCGACAGGCTTGTGCTGTCCCTTACGGACGTGACCGAACGCATCCGGATTGAGCAGACCCTCCAGAAGGCCCTTGCGTATGCCGAGAGCATCATAGACACCGTACCTGAACCTCTTGTGATACTCGACTCGGATATGCGGGTGAAGATGGCGAACCATGCTTTTTATAAGACGTTCAAAGTCTCGAAAGAAGAAACGAAGAACAGGTTGCTGTACGATCTTGGGAACAGGCAATGGGATATCCCCGGCCTGCGGGAGATGCTGGTGGAGATCATTCCCAGAGGTAAACTTATCCAGAACTTCGAGGTAGAACAAGAGTTCCCGGGTATCGGTCGAAGAACAATGATGCTAAATGCCCGTTCATTCTATCAGGAAGATACCGAGAGGATACTTTTCGCTATCGAGGATATCACTGACCGCAAGAAAATGGATGAAATTCTCCTTGAAAATGAACGTCTTATTTCTGCAAGTAAAGCAAGGTCAGAGTTTCTAACAATTATGAGCCATGAACTACGCACACCATTAACTTCGGTCATAGGATATTCAATAATCCTGATGGACAAAACGCATGGCGACTTGAATAAAAAACAGGAGTTCTATGTGGATTCCATTGTCAAAAGCAGCAATCATTTGCTTTCTCTGATAAACACTATTCTTGACCTTGCCAAGATAGAAGCCGGAAAACTGGAACTGGTAGTTGAGGAGGTACCTGTAGGTGAGACTATAAACGAAATACTCAATCTCATTAAAGAAAAGGCGGAAAAGCGTAACGTTATCCTGAAACATCAATATGATCCAAAGCTTCGCTATATAATGGCCGACAGGCAGAAATTCAAGCAGATACTTTTCAACCTGCTGAGCAATGCTGTGAAATTCAGCAAGGAAGCGGGGGGAATTGTGAGTGTATCGGCAATAAAAGAGGGTGATATGGCAAAGATTTCCGTAGCCGATACGGGTATTGGCATCAGGAAAAAAGATATGGAAAGGCTCTTTTGCGAGTTTGAGCAGCTTGACTCAGGAATAACCAGAAAATATGAAGGCACTGGGCTCGGACTTGCCATAACAAAGCAGCTTGTGGAGCTGCACAGAGGGAAGATAATGGCTGAAAGCAAATACGGTAAAGGGAGTACATTCACATTTTTACTTCCGCTTGTATCGGTCCGCGCTACATGAACCTTATCCCTTTCGGGATTTCTCCCACCTGCTCCCTGAACGCATCAGGCCAGTTCACAGGCTCGAATCCTTTCTGCGCAAAGAACGTGCTCGCCCACCTCTCAAGCCCGATGCCCGAGCAGCCGCTCCATACCTCCTTT
Organism: Candidatus Methanoperedens sp.; assembly: GCA_036567605.1. GTDB lineage: Archaea > Halobacteriota > Methanosarcinia > Methanosarcinales > Methanoperedenaceae > Methanoperedens. The sequence continues at coordinate 34,496 of DATCUE010000021.1, forward strand.
CCGGACTGCGACTTCACGTTAAAGCCTTTCGGGTACTTGTCCCCATTGATGCTCAGGTTCTGGAACTCAAGCCATTCACCGTCTTTGCCCCTGTAAGGCAACGGTGCCTCAAAATCGATAGTTCCAACATCGTTTTTCTCAGCAAGCCCCGTAAGCCCTTCCTGCGCCATGAACCAGGGAGTGACCCATGCCATCCTCCATTCAAGGTCAAGTATGTCATTGAATATATGTTTGTAGCACTCCTGCATCTCCTTTGAGTGGGCGACAACCTGCTCCTGTGTGCCTATGAAAACAAGTTCAATCCTGTGGAACTCATCCACCCTTTCCATCCCGTGTATCCCGCCGCTTTCGTACCTGTGCGACGTGCCCGAGCGGTCAAATACCTTTACAGGGAAGGAATCGTCGGCCACGGTCTTTCCCTGCATGAAAGGCCAGAACGACGGGCACTGTGCATAGCACATGGCGCCTATGGGTTTATCGATCTTTTCTGAAATCAGGTCAAGCGGGACTTCAAGCGTGACCTTGTAATGATCGATTACTTCCTCCCAGAAGGCGGGGTCCCTCGTTTTTGGAGGACTGATATAATAAATTTCGGGATATACACCCTTTGCGTGTCCCGAATGTTTCAATACATCCCAGGTGTCAAGCTTCGGGAATATCATCTCAACATAACCGAGCGGCCTGATCACTTCCTCCAGCACTATCTGCTCAAACGTCCTGAAGATGCGGGTCATCTGGGGCCCGTGTATCCACTGTCCGCGCCCCACAGACCGCTTTATCCATCCGCGCTTCTCTGCTTCGACTGTCGGATCCGCGCTGAATTTCATCTCTTTTTTCGGGCTTTCCCAGAGCGGGCTCCAGTGTTCCGCCTTGCCGCCGAAGCCCTGCGCAGCTATCTTGTCCTCGATGAGTGAGATTATCCTGTCGGGAACCTTGTTCTCAAGTTCTGCTTCCCCGACATCGAGTGAGAGCGTTATCATGCCGTCCTGGAATTCGATTGTTTTCACATGGGGTATTTTTTTCGAGCGCAGCGCCTCCTTCGAAGGCATGGAAACTATGAACTCTTCGATTTCAGCGCCTCTAATTCCAATCTTGTGGCCTTTGCCCAGCACCCCTGCAAGAGGCTTGCGCAGCCTTATGAATGCATCGTGGGCGCGGAGGTAGCGGTCGGATTCAATATCAAAGAAAATACTGTTGTCCCTGATATCCCACTCGAGGATTTTGGCGCCTTTTCCTGACGGAACTCCTTTCTGGAGGATGGTGGTTTTTGCTTCTTCGATGAACTTTTCTATGTCGGCGCACGCTGCAGATGCGTCGGCGCTTGTTTTGAATATGCCTTTCAGGTGAAAGTAAGGTTCTGTCATATGTTTTCCTTTTTAAGAGAATTGGTTTTAATTTGATGTCTCTAAATCAATCTTCTTTGTCGATTTGAGATACATTAATGTTGCAGTTGTTATTTATACTTTTTAATTTTTTCTTTGGCATGAACCCATCAAATAATTCCAACATCTAAACGATTGAAGCATTGTGAACGGATTCCTTTAACGTCACTCTTATGCAACAATTTTGTTATGCAACACGATAGTTGCACAACCTAAATTCCCCTCGCAGCGACCTTCTCCAAAAATTCTTTCGCCGCCCTCTTTTCATAGTACCGCCTGTCAAGATACCTTGACATCACCATCTGCTCAAAATCTACCTTCTCCGCCCGCTCCCTTACAAAAAGAGGATGGTTTGCCTTGATTATCTCAAATTTGAGAGAAAGCGGGGCATCATTGAGGACTACAAGGTCGATTTTATCTGTTTTTAAGGCCGTGGATATATCGCTTATTAGTCCCAGCTGCAGGTCAAATCCCTCTTTTTTGCCCGGCGTGTCATCAAGCAGCACGGCAATGTCAATATCGCTCAATGTTCCTGCTTTTCCTGAAGCGGCAGAGCCGAAGAGGTATGCAAGTTTAATATGCTCCTGCTTATTGAAGAAATCCATAAGTTTATTGTCCAGTTCACCAGGCTGCATCATTTTGATTCCATTGTCGTTATCTCATAATATAGAATCCTGAATATTTAAATTGTTTGCAATGATGAAAATCAGCCACCGCAAAGTCGGCCATAACTGGAAGTTCATAGGTAACAATGAAAAAGACACAGCCGGGTGGAACACGGATTGGACGGATATCCACGGATTCGAAATCCGTGTTCTATGCCACATTGCTGTACTTTTTCATACCAGCACGCCGGGAACGCAAAGCATTCGCCCTTTATAACTCCCGCTGATTATTTGTAATCCCCCACCAATTACGTTCCCATGCGCAGGAAGCAGAAAGACTGGGCAAAGGACATGGCAAGACAGCGCATCATACGCCTTTTTGAACTTGCAGAGGGTGAATTCAAAACCCATCCCGAGCGCAGCAACAGGTACGTGAAACTTGCGAGGCGCATAGGCATGCGCTACCGCGTCAGGCTCCCGCAGGATTTAAGAATGAAGATCTGCGGGCACTGCCACAGTTATCTTGTCCAGGGCATTAATGCGCGTACAAGGCTTCTTGGGACCCATATCGCCACGACATGCCTTGACTGTGGAAAACAAATGAGGCGGCCGTATTAAGGAACGGCCAAATCACTGATTATTACATCTGAAAACCAGAAATGCGGAGGATGGGATTTGAACCCACGAACTCCTACGAGACCAGCCCCTCAAGCTGGCGCCTTTGACCGGTCTGGGCAACCTCCGCAAATAGAACCTCCCTTATGGGAGATCCATATAATATATGTAATGGCCTGATAAAAGAGAACTTATCTCTCCATCAAAGCGCATCCAGAATTTCAACCATCTGTTCTGCTCTTTTTTTGATATTGCCAGCAGCCTCAACAGCAAGTTCTGCCGCAGTCGTATTCCCGCTGGTTTCAAAGGTCATTACAAAGGATTCGGGATCATCACTTACCTTAATAGAGTTCATATCACAGGCTTTTTCGCATAACCTGCACATCGAACACTCTATAATATCAACGACCTTCGCTTTGTTCCCGTTCAATTTCAGGACATTGCGGGGACATGCTTCCACGCATTTTCCGCACATATCGCAATCTCCGATTGTCAGGACGGGCATGTTCTTGTAGCCGCTTGCGATACCGGCCTGCCATTTGGCATGACGTCTGCCTGTGCCAAGCCGTGCAATCGCTTCAACCACTACCTTGTGTTTTTCCTTGAGTTCTATAATGGGGATTTTGGCATCCGCAGGCTGTACTTCAGGATCGGTAGATACCATATCACCAGAATAGACCATCCTGGGGCCTTCTGAGCTCAATGTCAAAGAGACCTGGCATGAAGGGCAACCCTGGCCACCGCAGCTGCATTCTTCCGGAAGGGTATAATTCTTGGTATCAGCTTTCAAGGGTATAAGTCCCAACCTCAAAGCAAGCTGCTCATCAAACAGGACAGAGGTATTATCGTATATATTCACATCGTCAATCGCCATCACAGGCACCTCCGAGAGTATACTCCTTCTCAAAGCATTCGCGAATGACGCAGAAACTCCTGATAAAACGAACCTGGCCTTCCTGTCTGATAATTCGATTATGTCAATATCCATTTTAAACGCGCCTTCCCTTTTTAGCTTTTGTGCCATCGTGGGGGATTGGCGTTACATCTTCGATCCGCCCGATTTTAATCCCTGCACGGGCAAATGCACGAATCGCCGCCTGCGCCCCGGGTCCGGGACTTCGATGCATATTACCGCCGGGCGCTCTGACTTTTATGTGTATCCCTGTTATACCTTTGTCCCTTATCTTATCTGAGATCTGTGAAGCCATTTGCATGGCAGTGTAAGGGGAACTTTCTTCCCTTGCGGCTTTCGTTACCATGCCGCCGCTTATTTTTGCTATGGTCTCTGCCCCGGTCAGATCGGTGATCGTTATCAGGGTATTGTTAAAAGAGGAATATATGTGGGCTACACCCCATTTCTCTGTTGCCATTGTTTAAGCCTCCGTCTTTACTTCAACATTCGCTTGAGCCGGAACCGGTGTCCCCTGCACCATGCCTTTTGCGACCTGCGCAGGTCTTGAAACATGGGATTCGATAGACAAAGGAGAACCTCCATAATAATCCAGCCGCAGTTCCTCGTCCATGGAAACAAGATAACTCGGTACCGTAACTTTCCTGCCTCCAACCGAAATGTGCCCGTGCACTATGAACTGGCGCGCCTGTCTTATTGTGTTGGCAAGTCCCTGCTTGTGCACCTGCGTCTGAAGTCGCCTTTCAAGGAAATTTGTCACTTCCAGTGAGAGGATATCATCGAGAACTGCATCGGTTTTCAAAAGACCATACCGTTTCAGCCTGTTCAGGATATTGTCTGCATCAACCTTCACGCTGCCGGCGAGCTTTCCTTTTGCGCTTTCAGCCAGAAGTTTTCTTGCGAGCTCACGGTAATTCTTAAGACTGCTGTGAACTTTCCAGACTTCCTTTTTGTTTCTGAGGCCATATGTCTTAATCAGTTCGACCTCCGATGCCATCCTGGCAGCCTGCCAGGGGTGTTTTGGAGTATCATATGATTTCCGGTTTTTTCCTGGGTATCCCATTATTTAGTCGCCTCCTTTTTTTCTTCGGGCTTTTCTCCTTCCTTGGCAGCGGCCTTTGTAGCTATAAGGGTTGCTCGTGTCACACCGACAGTCCTGCCCTTTCTCCCAGTCGATCTTGTGCGCTGGCCTCGTACTCTAAGACCTTTCTCATGTCTGACGCCTTTGTATGACCGTATTTTCTTCATGATGTTCAGATCTTCATTCAGGCTCAGCAAAACATCCGTACCTATGACATGCCGGTCTTCACCAGTCATAAATTCGTTTTGTTTGTTCATCATCCATGGAGGGACGATTGTCATTATGTTATCTACAGATGATTGTAATTTTTCAATATCCGCATCATTAAGGTATCCTATAGTGGCCGTAGGATCAAGACCTGAATTGACAGTTATTGTATTTGCAATGCGCCTGCTGATGCCTTTAATCCCGGTGAGTGCATACTGGACGCTCCTCTTTCCGTCAAGATCGGTATCTGCAATCCGGACAATATGCTTGATCTCGGGCCCGCCTTCCTTGGGTTTGGGAACCTCTTTCTTTCCCTCTTTCGGGGCGCCTTTGCGCTCTTTCTTTTGATGTTCTTTTCCTTCCCCTTTCCCCTCTTGAGCCTTCTCCTCTTTTTTCTCTTTCTTCGCCTCTTTGGGCACTTCTTTCTTGGGAGCCTCTTTCTTCTGGGCTTCCTGCTTGGTTTCTTTTACTTCTTTTGGTTCTTCTTTTTTAGCCATTGTATTCCCTCCTCTGGCTTTAGCCCCGGATATATCCGGCGCGGCCCTGATTTCGGGCAACCCTAATACAAGTACATAGCATTTAAATTTTATGTCTGCATCATGGCTATCGTTAAGTTTATTCTAATGATGCACCATACCGTCAACTATGGCAAAACAAGTATATATGGACCATAGCGCGACGACACAGGTCGATCCTGCGGTTTTAGAAGCTATGCTCCCTTATTTGTCTGAAAAGTTCGGAAATCCTTCAAGCATGTACACAATAGGGAGGCAGGCACGAAGAGCCATAGAAGAAGCGCGCCAGAAGGTCGCAGACTTGATAGGCGCCAGGAAAGAAGAGATAATATTCACGGGCAGCGGAACCGAATCGGATAATCTTGCAATAAAGGGGATCGCATATAAGAACAGGAAAAAGGGCAACCATATAATAACATCTTCAATCGAACATCATGCCGTCCTGCATACGTGTAAATATCTTGAAACGCAGGGATTCAAAGTCACATATCTCCCTGTAAGTAAAGAAGGACTCGTGAATCCCGATGATGTTGAAAAAGCAATAACAGCAGATACTATTCTTATAACTGTTATGCATGCTAATAACGAGATAGGCACGATCCAGCCAATTGAAGAGATCGGGAAAATAGCCGGAGAAAAAAGCATTCCTTTTCATTCAGATGCAGTCCAGACTGCAGGGAAGCTGCCCATCAATGTGGATGCACTTGGTGTAAATCTCCTTTCTATGAGCGCACATAAGATATACGGGCCAAAAGGTGTGGGTGCGCTGTATATCAGGAAAGGGATTTATGTAGAACCACAACTGCACGGCGGGGGACATGAAAGGAATATCAGGTCAAGCACCGAAAACGTCCCGGGTATCGTGGGATTCGGTAAAGCTGCTGAACTTGCAAAGGAACACCTTCCGCAGGAAGCAAAACTGGCAAACCTTCGGGATTCGCTTATCAAAGGAGTTCTTGATATCAAAGATTCCTATCTTAACGGGCATCCAACAAAACGCCTTCCCAATAACGCAAATTTCAGGTTCAGCTATATAGAAGGCGAATCCATGATATTGAACCTGGATATGAAAGGGGTCGCAGCATCAACAGGTTCCGCGTGTTCTTCCACGTCCCTCGAACCGTCGCATGTCCTTCTTGCGATAGGTTTAAAACCCGAAGAAGCACACGGTTCTCTCAGACTGACCCTCGGGCTTGGGAACACGCAGGAAGACGTTGATTATGTGGTTTCGGTATTGCCTGAGATCGTGAATAAACTTCGGATGATATCTCCCCTGGCGGGATAAAATTATGACAGACGGATACAGCGAAAAAGTAATGGAACATTTTGCCAACCCCCGCAACGTTGGCGAAATAAAGGATGCCGACGGCATCGGCAAGGTAGGAAACCCGGTTTGTGGCGATCTGATGTGGATATATATCAAGGTAAAGGACAACAGGCTTGAAGACGTGAAATTCAAGACCTTCGGCTGCGGCGCCGCCATTGCCACAAGCAGCATGATAACAGAGATGGCAAAAGGTAAGACCATTGAAGAGGCGCTTAAGATAACACGCGGCGACGTAGCAGATGCTCTTGACGGGCTGCCACCGATTAAGATGCATTGTTCCAATCTTGCAGCAGATGGCCTGCATGCAGCGATCAAGGATTATCTTGAAAAGTCGGGGAAAAAATGAGGCCCCCTTGCGAGATAGTTGTGCAGAAAGTCCTGCCTGCCATCCGCGCCGAGCTTGCCCGGATAATGCTTGAAGAGGGGCTTCCGCAGCAGCAGGTCGCCAACAGACTTGGCCTGTCGAAAGCAGCAGTTTCCCAGTATTTAAGCGCCAAAAGGGGGCAGGAAGTGTCTTTTCCGGAAGAGATAGAGGAAAGAATAAATGAACTTGCACAGAGCCTTGCAGGAAATCTTGCAGGGGATGATGCTGTAAGCAGCCTTTGCACAGTATGCAAGGGTATACAGTCGTCAGGCTGGTTATGCAGGGAACACACGAAAGACGAGTCCTGTACTTATTGCCTGAAAAGATAGCAAAAAAGTGTTTTTCCGTATTCTTAAGAATTAGCCTGAGATCGCTTGCTGTTGGCGAAACCGCCTATAAATATGTACCAGTTATGGACTGCGAGAATAAATGATATCAAAAAGATAATCTGGGTCAGGTCAACCATATAATAAGTATTTAGAATACCTCCAAAAGTCGTGAACCAGATAATGAATTTAATCAGGGTATTCAGGGCAAATGCCGCCCCGGCGATAGAAATATAGGTCCAGGTTCGCTGCAGCACGAAGTCGTTGAGAAACAGCCTTGCCTTCAAAAGGTCCTTATCTACCTTTCTCATTATAAAAAGGATTTGACCGATAAGGAAAATCAATATGAATGCTGCACCTGCGGTGTATATTGTCATGAATGTCTCAATAAAATCCATCGCTAACATTTTTGATCCACCATATGATTATGATTAACATGATAACTTAACATATATTTATGTCTTGCTACTAAATTTTATATATCTCATCATAAAAATATCCTGAATCTTCCAGCACTTTAATATTCCCTTCAAACAAAATAGCGCATGTGCCTCTTAAAGACAGAGTTAAGAAAACCGTCATCGATCTCACGCCCTGCATTCACGGCGCAAGAATTGAAGAAAGTGCAGAAGAATCCGGGATGAACGTTGAGGAACTATTAGATTTCAGCGTAAACCTCAACCCGCTCGGTCCGCCAAAACTGGAGAAAACCCTGACGGACGCTCACAGGAAAATAGGTAGTTACCCGGACAACAGGTATGTGGATTTTAAGAAAGCGGCCGCCGATTCACTTGGTGTCCTGCCTGAAAACATCGTACCCGGAAACGGATCATCAGAATTGATCAGGTTATTTGCGCAAGCCGTTATCGAACCGGGCGATAAGGTCATGATACCCGCTCCTACATTCGGTGAGTATGAATTCCAGTGCAGGCTTTTCGGAGCCGATGTCAAATATGCGAATTATACTGAAATTACAGAAGTGGAACCTGATGGCTGCAAGGCTGTTTTCCTCTGCAACCCCAACAATCCCACGGGTAACCTGATAAAACGTGAAAAAGTCCTCTATCTTGCCAGGAAATGCCAGGAATCTTCCGTTTTCCTTTTCGTGGATGAAGCTTTCATCGAATTATCAGACCCCACAGAAAGCATGGCTGATTTTGCTGTCTCAAATGACTTCGTGGTAGCCCTGCGCTCCCTCACCAAGACCTACGCGGTTCCAGGACTACGTATTGGTTTTTTGGTGGCATCTTCGGATTTTGCCGGGATACTTAATAATATCCGTATTCCGTGGAACCTTAACTCGATTGCTCATTCTGCAGGCATCCGGCTTCTCAGGAACAATCAAAAATATCTTGAACGCTCCCTTGAATCAATCAGGAAGGAGAGGGAATGGCTGGCCTCTCATCTTGGAGCGATAAGGGGATTTAAACTGTATCCCAGCGATGTAAATTTCATTCTCGTTGATGCCGGGGATTTTTCAATGAGTTCAACTGAACTGGCAGAAAGAATGCTGAGGCAGGGAATCATTATCCGTGATTGCACATCTTTTGGCCTGGAAAAACATATCAGGGTGGCTGTCAGGAAAAGAAATGAAAACCAGAGGTTGATCAGGGCTTTTGGAAAAGCCATCTCAGAATGGGGAAGCGAACTTGCAGAAAAAGAAATAGGCAATGCGCTGAAAAAAGGAGTGGCTGCCCGCAGCAGGATAGACTGTGAGTATTATCCGTGTCACTTTGAAGGGCAGGACTGTACATTCTGTTTCTGTCCTTTTTACCCCTGTGAAAATAAAAGGACAGGTGGGGAACTCATCCAGAGATCCACCGGCGGAACTGTTTGGAGCTGCGCCAGGTGCGATATCATACACAGAGGAGATATCGCGGACAAAGTCCTGAAAGCATTGATGGAAGGCAAGAAAATCAAAGAGGTATGGAGGCTCGTAATTGAGCCGGTTCTATGATAGAGAATTTCTGGTTCCAGGTTTTGATTGTTGCTCTACTGTTTGATATCATCCTTGGGGAACCCCCGGCATTTATTCATCCTGTTGTGTGGATGGGAAAGCTCATAGGCCTGTTCGTGCACCGCGCCCCTTCGGGTCACAGGAAGCTGTTCGGGTTTTTCATGGTGATTTCCTGTGTTGGATTGGCTGTTATTGCCGGTACGGCAATAATATCTCTGGGGGGATTCTCTGGCCTGATAGTTGCTGCTTTTTTCTTAAAATCCACCTTTTCAATACATCTGTTGCTTGTTTCCGCGCTCGGTGTAAAAAAAGACCTTGAAAAAGACAGGATCGAAAAAGTAAGGAAAGACCTGAAAATTTTTGTGGGCAGGGATACATCAGGGCTCAACAAATACCAGTCCGCCTCAGCGGTCATAGAATCGGTTGCCGAAAGCTTTGTTGATGGGATACTCTCACCATTGTTTTATTTTCTTATCTTCGGTCTTCCCGGGGCACTTGCATACCGCATGATAAATACGCTTGATTCAATGGTGGGGTATAAAAAAGAACCTTTTATCGATCTTGGTTATGTCGCTGCAAGACTCGATGACCTGATGAACTGGGTGCCGGCGCGGATTTCTCTTCTGTTCATCTTCATAGCTTCTTTTATCTTTGGCAGTCCGCGAAATGCTCTGGAAACATGTATTCGCGACCACGGCGAGACGGCATCGCCCAATTCCGGATGGCCAATGGCAGCCGTTTCTGGCGCCCTAAAGGTCAGGCTTGAAAAGATAGGATATCATGTACTCGGAAATAATTATCCCCATCCCGAGGTGTATCAGATAAAGAATGCCGTCAATATCGTGGGCATTTCATCACTCCTTGTGATAACAGGGATATATTTTATAGGAAGAGTGCCTTTAATTCGATTTTAAAATATAGAGGATACAATGAAATTATCGACCATAAAAGGAAAAAAGAAAAAGAACCAGCCCGGCAAAGTCAATGATAGCGGTGCAAGAAGCATAATGGAAATCCTTGAAACAGAAGGTCTTTCCGAAGAAGTGCTCGTTGCAGCGGCATTGGAACTCTACGTCCCGCATCCAGGCGTTGAGAATACAGATATAGCGCAGCAGGTTTTCAAAAGGGAATTGAAACATGCCCTCTCGGACCCGAATCTGTGCATGCTGTTATATGCCGGGATACTTCTTGAAAAGGCAGGGGAACGCGGCGAGCTTCCGGGCATGAGCAAGGAGACCTATATTAAAGACCTGACATTTCTGATCGTGGATGAAGTAATCGGTATGAGCATAGCAAAATATATCAGCGGCGACAAGGGTATTTTCGAATATGTGAGGTTCGACAAATTAAAACCCGGGATCATATCCAGGCTCGGGCCTTTCATGGATGATGTGATTGCCGGTCTCGTCGGCGGCGTATCGGCCAATATGTATTCAAGAGGGAAGGATGATGGCGGGAAAAAGACAAAGACTATCCAGCGGAAAAGAAAGGGCGGGTTTGCCGGGTGAGTGAGCTTCTCTCTGCTCTTCGCAGTGGTTTTGGTTTTCTCACAACCATACCTGTTGGTATAACCATGGAAGGCATCGAGAAACTGATGAAGCACATTTATCTTTTTCCGGTTGTTGGGGCCTTTCTTGGCATAATTTTTTCAGCCGTGGGTTTCGCATCTTTAGCAATATTCCCTCCAATTCTGGCAGCGTTTATAATTATTATCTCGATATACTATTTCACGGGTTTCAATCATATCGATGGGCTTGCAGATTTTGGTGACGGCATAGCAGCGCACGGCCCAAGGGAGAAAAAGATAGCGGCAATGCGGGACACCGCTGTGGGAACCGGGGGAGTCGTGTTTTCCATGCTGGCAATACTGGGAGTATTCTCGTCAATCTTTTTCATTGCGCAAAGCGGGGTGTTTTTCCCCCTTGCTTTGCTTGTGGCTGAAACGAGCGCAAAACAGTCAATGGTTACGGTTGCGGCTTTCGGAAGGAGCATCCATAAGGGTTTCGGGGCCATGACCGTGGAAAACACAAAGAAGTCCGACTTTATCGTTGGTATGGTTTTTTCAAGTGTTGTTTGTTATCTTTCCCTTGGCCTTCCCGGCATCGGGGCACTGATAGCATCCCAGTTTGCCGGGCTTTTCGTCCTCAACACTGCGAATCGCCATTTCGGGGGCGTTAGCGGGGATGTTGTCGGTGCCTCCAATGAAACAGGGCGCCTTGCCGCCCTGCTTCTCTTAGGAGGGCTTGCATGGATGCGATAGTCATGGCAGGCGGGATGGGGAAACGCCTCGGGAAGGACGAAAAACCCCTTACGCCTCTTTGTGGGAAGCCCTTGATACAATACGTGCTTGATGCGCTGCTTGGGTCAAGAAATATTTCCTGTATCTATGCGGCAACATCGCCCCGGGTTGAAAGAACGAACCTGTGGCTTTCGGATTTTATTAAAGAGCATGAGAGGATCAGGATAATGCAGACACCGGGGAAAGGTTTTGTTAATGATATGATCCTGGCTGTGAAGAGAGCAGGAATCAGGGGTCAGGTATTCATAATGATGGCAGACCTCCCCCTTGTTACCTCCGGGCTCATAGACAGGATTATCGGAAAATACAGCCGTGTGAACAAGCCTGCGCTTTCGGTCCATATGAGTCTTGAGGTCTTTACAAGACTCGGCCTCCGTCCCGATACTGTTTTCCATAAGAATGGCGGTTTCATAGTCCCGTGCGGGATAAACATCCTTGATGCAGGTAGGATACATGAGGAACAGGAGGACTATAATCTTATACTGGAGGATGAGGAGCTGGCGCTGAATGTGAATAAGAGGGAAGACCTGGAAGTATGCGAGAGATATTTGAGAGGTACCCATCCAATAATTCCAAAATCTAAATGACTGGAGAATAGATGAGCCACAGAGACGCCGAGACACAGAGAGCTTTTTTAAAATATGTCCAGAAAAGTAAAGAAATAAAAAAAGGCGTATATAATAATACTGCCGTTAGCGATTTTGCAGAGCCATTTCAGGTGTATGGGCATTCAAAGATTTTTGCTGTTCCATCACTCTTAACCGATGATATATGAAGAAGCTTTGCTTAAAACGATGAAATAATACTTTCACACTGCAGGCGAATGGTTTTAAATAAGTAAAAGACCACAAAAGCTGCAATGACACTTCACAGGAAAGCGGCACAATGCGCTGAATTTATCAAAAAACACAGGTCGGCTCTTGTGGTTTCGCACATAGACGCCGACGGTCTCACTTCTGCAGCCATAATGGTAAAAGCGCTTGAGAGGTCAGGCCTGGATTACAAGACACGTTTCTTAAGACAGCTTGATCCGAAAGCTCTTGCAGATATTGCAGACCTGAATCCTGAGCTTGCCCTGTTCACGGATCTCGGGAGCGGGATGCTGGATGCGATAAAATCGTTAAATATCGATGCTGTCATTTCAGACCACCACCAGCCGCAGGGAATGTATGAATATCATATGAATCCGCATCTTTTCGGCATAAATGGCGCTACAGAAATAAGCGGGTCAGGCATAACTTATTTTATGGCAAGAGCTCTGGGAGATAACGGAGACCTTGCAGCCCTTGCCATTGTGGGGGCTGTCGGGGATTTGCAGCATATAAAAAACGGCCAGTTGACGGGCGTCAACAGGTCGATACTGGAGGAAGGCGTTAAGAATAATGTCCTGCGTTATGAAAAAGACCTCTTGCTTTTCGGCAAACAGACGCGTCCGGTATTCAAGCTCCTGCAATATTCATCCGATCCGTACCTGCCAGGCATTACAGGCAGCGAGGATGCGAGCATAGAATTCCTCAAGAAAATAGGCATACGCCAGCATGGCGAGAAATGGAGACGATGGATAGACCTTGAATCCGGGGAAAAACAACAAATCGTTTCCGCACTTATCCAGCACTGCCTGTCATCGGGGATCCGGGTCAATAACGTCCAGAGGTTGATCGGTGAAGTATACACTTTATTATGCGAGCGTGAGGGAACAGAGGTAAGAGACGCCTCCGAATATTCCACCCTGCTCAATGCCACTGCGCGTTATGACCATGCTGATATCGGGCTTGCGGTTTGCCTGGGCGACCGCGAAAAATGCTATGTAGATGCGTCAAGACTGCTGGATGAGCACAGAAAGAATCTTGTTGAGGGCATGAATCTCGTAAAAGAAACGGGAGTTACCAGGATGGAAAACCTGCAATACTTTGATGCGGGAAATAAAATCAAAGAAACCATAGTAGGCATAGTTGCGGGCATGAGCGCATCGCTCATCAACAACAAGGATCTTCCCATAATCGCTTTTGCAGATGCCGAAGGAGGAAAAAAAGTCTCATCCCGCGGGAATTACGATCTTGTCAGGAAGGGATTGAATCTCGGGCAGGCGATAAGTGAGGCGGCAAAAGCTGTAGGAGGCACGGGCGGGGGGCATGATATTGCGGCAGGGGCCTTCATACCTGCGGAATCAAAGGACGAATTTTTAAAAATACTTGACAAAATCATAGGATTTCAGATTAATGCCGTTTCGAGCAATAAAATGAAGACTGGTAAGATTTATATTTGATGACGTTCTTAAGAATTATTGTGGGCAGGTTAGAATATTTTTTTTAGTAACACCACCATAACCCAGCCTGCCCATCCACCTTCAAGACTGCCGAAATTGGTATTTAAGGTAAGTTTCTTAATTCATTTATAAGCACAAAATACCTGATACTCAAAAAAATGAAAATAAAACCAAGAAACACTATTGAGATAGATGCGACACCAAAAAATCCCGAAGCCTGCATGTTGTATAATGCAATCAGAAACATAACTCCAATCAATCCGCTCATCAATATTCTTAAGAATCCAAGGTATTCTTTCACGTAATCTTTTTGCGTCATATTTTTACCTCATCTATATGGGACATTTCCGCAATATCGATAAGTATTGACATTTCCTGCGTGCCGATATTGATACCGTGTTCCTGCACAAGGGCCATGGGATTCGTACCGCCTATTATGGCGATCCCGAGTTTGTCCCTGCCTACCTGGATTCCCAGGATATCGCTGTTGGGTTCTCCTACTTCCAGAACACATGAAAATCCGGCTTTTACAAGAGAATCAAGTACCTGTTCTATCCTGTCCCGCGCTGCCATGGGTGCTTCCCGCAAATTCGCAAGTATCTTGCCCGAGCCTGTATTGACCATCTCAGTCACCGATGTGAGTTCCTGTGACATCAGAACATCAAGCGGATCGATGGTTGTGCTGTCATAAGTCAATATATCCGTGAATCTCAGGGGTGAACCGTCGTGTATTTCCACAACCCCCCCGAATTTAGGTTTGACAGGTACGCCAGCTTTCAGTAATACACCATCTATTGTTATACTGCACGCTGTGGCTATACCGATTTTCCCCTTTTCTATCCTGACATCATTTATTTTTTCCCCGGGTTTTATTATTTTAATATACGGGCTGACAGAAAGGCCGCCATGCACAGCCTGCCTGAGAAGTTCAAGAACTTTCTTAAGATCAGCCTGGTCAACTATCGATATATTTGCTATTATTTTACCCTCTCGTTTATCAGGATCAAAGGTCACCTCATACATCATGCTTTCAATTCTTGAGATTATGAACATAATATCAGTCATATTATTTCACAGTTTATAATTACAAGGCTTAATAAATACTTACCGAAATCTAATTAATATCTCCGGGTTTATCAAAGATAAAGTATTTTAGTGTTGTGAGAAGTATTATGACCGTGAACAAGCAAGCGGTTATTGGAATTATACAAAAGATTTTCACATACTATGGTTATGGTGTAAGTCCGTCAGATATCAGCGACCTGCTCGCTGAAAAAGATCAGGATCATCTGTTCATCAAATATGATGCTGCCGCTAATTTGAACAGCGTCAGGTATTTTTCAAATAATCTGGAGAGGTATGGGGGAAAGGGTATACTTATCCTTGAATCTGTTGATGAAAAAACCCGGGCTTTTGCTCTCGGTAAAGGGCTTGCTATCTGGGATATGAATGAACTTGAATCATGGGTAGGCAGGGCAGTGCTTTCAGGGGCACTTGAAGAAGATTTTGAAAAACCCATTGAGAATAATACGCCGGCACAAGAGGAGGAAATGTTCCCTGCCGTACAGCCCCTGGTTCAGTTCCAGCAGGAAGTACCCCCAGAACCTTCGAAAACAACATATGAAAAAACTATCAGGATATTGCTGCGTTCGATTCCTGTAAATATCGGAAAATCAGATTCCCTATCAATAGCCGAAGCGAAAATCGGAAAATCAAAAAGCCAGAAATTGAATTTCATACCAGTGTGGCATTATAGCTATTCTTTTAGCGCCCAGAAAAAGTTCAAATCAAGGCTGGTTGACCTGACAGGGGATGGTGAAGGGTATATTCATGCCCTCACGGGTGAAAACTCATTTATCAAATATAAGAATATCCAGGATAATACATTCGTACCCACACAGAATTATGAGATAAAGCAGCCTGCTGTTTCGAAAAAAGATGCCCTGAGCAAGGCTCTGGAATCCATAATCCGGGAACATTCAAAGGAAATAAGGTTGAATGAGATGATCGGTGACACTATAATCTTTGAAAATAAGGTTTTTGCCCCCGATCCTGAATCCATTGACCTGAAAATGGAACTTCTTCATATTCCGATCTGGGAAATAAGAGGTACGGGTGAGACCATCGAGATTAATGGATATGACGGCCATATCGTGGCTGTAAAAGCCTACAGCGACGCAGAATTTGTTTGAGCTGGGTGAAGTATATATACAGTTACAACAAAAATATGTGTGGGAGTAAATGTTATGTCCGAAGAAATAGATACGTCAAAGATGCTGGAAACATTAACTGCTAAAGTCGATGAACTGGCTAAAAAAGTTAATGAAAAAAAAGAATTTACTGAAGGGAAAATAAGAGAAAATCCTCTTGCTTATGTGGCAGGAGCATTTGCCGGGGGAATGATAGTCGGTTACCTGATGGCGAGAGGAAAAAGTTAGTGCAGAAACAGGACATAGTGGATTTTATCCAGGGCCTTTTAGATTCAATTTTCCACGGTTTTGGCGAAATGCAAAAGCACAGCGGACTTGGTAATGAAATAGCCGAAGGTATAGAGAAATCGAGAAAAAAGCTATTCACTATCGGGGTTTCGATTGCGCTTGCAGGCATCGGTTTTTTCCTGATACTCTGGGGAATTGCATCTACCATCGACACGATATTCGCAATGCGAGGATTCGGATTTGTGCTCGTAGGTATAATCGCGGTGCTGGCGGGGGCGCTCGAGTATAAGAGATAGGTATTTAACAGGTGTGACTTGCTATTTCTCGCTGAGCGCCTCGTTAAGCCCTGGAAGATGCTCTTTTCCAACAGGGATCGTAATGCTTGAGCCATTGAAATCGTCTCCTATCGGCTCGTATCGACCTCCAAGACAGTCGGAAAGGAAAGCTTCGGTAACGGCATTAAAGGATAGCTGGTTCTCAGGCCTGACGAAACCATGCCCTTCATCAGGATAGACCACGTATGTAACAGGGATATTCTTTTCCTGCATGGCCCGGACTATTTGATCTGATTCCATTTGTTTAACGCGCGGATCATTGGCTCCCTGGCCGATCAAAAGCGGCTTTTTAATCCTGTCAGCGTAACTTAAGGGAGAATGTTTGATCAGGAAAGCCTGTCCCTCTTCTGTCGTATGGTCGCCCACACGTTTCTTGAATAACTCGATCCCCGGGGTCCAGTATGGTGGAATCGTGTTCAGCAGGGTTACGAGGTTAGAGGGTCCCACGATGTCTACACCGCAGGCAAATTGATCTGGTGTCATGGTCATTCCTACAAGTGTGGCATATCCGCCATAACTTCCACCCATAATGGCAATGCGTTTTGGGTCTGCTATACCTTTTTTTACGGCCCACTGTACAGCATCGATGATATCATCATGCATTTTTCCGCCCCATTCCATATTGCCTGCATTCAGGAACTTCTTGCCAAACCCTGTTGATCCTCGGAAGTTGACAGAAAGGACGGCATACCCGCGGTTAGCCAGCCATTGGTGGTGCGGGTCATAGCCCCATTCATCCCTTGACCATGGTCCGCCATGTACATATAACACTATAGGCAGCGGTTTTTCAGGGCGGGTCCTCCCTTGAATATCCATCCCAAGGGGTAATGTCAGATAACTGACCAATTCAAATCCGTCGTGTGCCCTGATAATTACAGGATGCATCCTGGCCAGCGGAATACCTTCCAGGTCTTTGCGATTCGTGAACAGAAAAAGAGCTTCATTTTTTTCACGGTCATAGCGATAGAATCTTACAGGGCCATTATCCACAATATAAGCTACAAGCCAGTGTTTATCGTCCAGGGAACGGCCGGCTACTTCCATGTCGCCGGGAGAGACATTTCTGAGATATGCCAGGTCTTCTTCGATGGACTTATCCAGTACCTGCCACTGCTTTCGTTCATATGTGAAAATTGCGGCCTGGATATTCTTCTCCGTCGGGTGGATCAATGCCTCGCTGAAATCTGCCCGTGCGTCCTGGGCCATCAAAATCCGATCTCCTGTTCCGAGGTCGACAGCAGCCAAAGCCCCTGTGTCACGGCCATGGCTGTCCACCATGTATAAAATTTTGCCTGTTTTGTCAAATCCCAGGGGATATGTGGTTAGCGTGTCCTCCATTGCGATTTTTGTGAAAAGCTCCCAGTTGCCGTTATTGGCCGGCTTCAATATCTCGTTTTCCCCCGCAGGAGTGAAACGCATGGCAAAACGGATTTTATAGTCATCATCTGTGACAAACTCCATGAACTCATCGTTCTTCTGCAGGAGTGTTTTCTCTCCTGTGTCGATATTTACCTTATAAATATCGTGGAACTGAGGATTTCTATCATTGAGCCCGACAAGAATCACATCCGGGAACTTGAAACTGACATCCTGGATCTGCGCATTCACTCCGCTAAGCGGGGTAAGGTCCTTTTCCTTGCCTGTGTTTATATCGACACTGTATACACGCCAGTTCTCATCGCCTTTCGCGTCCTGAAGGTAGAGAATATGCTTATTTGTGAACGCCCAGAAATAAATATGGATGCCACGGCCTGTATCGTTCGTTACAGGTTTTGCCGATTCCGGATCATCAGCAGAACCGACCCAAACATTGAGAACTCCGTGAAGCGGGGCGAGATAGCTTATCATCTTTCCATCAGGACTTAAACCGGGTGACGCCCTGTCGGGGTTGCCAAAAAGAACCTTACGCGAAATTAGTGGTTCGGTCTTTGGGGTCATGTGGCCTGTTGCGGTATCATTACCGATGGCGCCCTCTCGATCTTCGTTTTGAGCTGGATTTTCTCCTGCCCCCTGAATAATCCCAAAGTAATTATATCATCCACTTCATGCTTGGTGATCACTTTAATAAGATCTTTTACATTATTTATCTGTGCATCATCAATCTGTATTATTATATCTCCGATCTCAATGCCCGATCTGTCGGCTTCACTTCCCGGAACCAGCTTGGTGATTACCACTCCCTTATCGATTGGCAGGTTATAGTACGCCACCAGTTTGGGATTGACATCTACTGCATTGATACTGATCCAGGGCCGTATGACTTCCCCGCGTTCCATTAATTGTTCGGCTATCCACATGGCGGGCTCTATCGGTATGGCAAACCCGATGCCCTGGGCAAAGGGTATTATGGCGCTGTTTATCCCTATCACTAAACCACTGCTATTTATGAGGGGACCGCCGCTGTTTCCGGGGTTGATGGCAGCATCGGTCTGTATCAGTCCTTCCATGAATGTTACTTCGGTCTGGACAGACCTTTCCAGTGCGCTCACAACTCCGGCGGTAACGGTCGGGCCTCCCACCAGGCCTAACGGGCTGCCGATGGCAATCGCCATCTGGCCGATCTTGAGATTGCCGTCTTTTGCCATTTCAGGGACATGCAGGCCGCTGGCTTCGATCCTGACAACCGCGAGATCCATCATCGTGTCCACTCCCCTAATTTTCCCTGAAAATATTTTGCCATTTTCCAGTGTTACTTTTGTTTCCTGGGAACCGAGTACCACGTGGGCATTGGTCAGTATATAACCGTCTTCACGGATTATAAATCCTGAACCAACTCCCGGAACCGGATGAACGTGCAGGTATGCATCCCTGATCAACTTTACTTCGCTGATGTTCACAACACTTGGTATCACTTTTTCTACTGCTTCTGTGACCATTTCGTCAAAATCTTTCACACTTATCACCCCATGTCTGTTTTATGTTCAATAATCTTTTTATCAGTATGCTTCAATTTCATGCTTAGCTTTTTGGTTTTCTTAAATTCTCTTGCTTCCTTCATCACTTTGGGATAGACGAATAACCAGCCGTCATTTATCAACACCGTCGCATCTCTTATTTTTTCTTTACTCAATGTCCCTACTCCGAACTCCATGATCAACTGGATTATGGCAAGATATCCCGCAACGTATTCATCCATATCCTTATTCTCAGTTGCAATATCGTGGAGCAGCTTTTTAAAGAGACCTCTGAATTTTCCTTTCGGGATTGATCGTGTTTCATCTGCTTTTGTAAGAACATTGATTTCAACAAGTTCGTCGATCAATTTTTTTGTTTTATCTTCTTCCCAATCCTCTATTGGATATTCTTTATTTTTATATGATGCCTGTACCTCCCCGAGGATTTCTTCAATTTCTTTCCTGTCCTCCACCCTTTTCAAGGCATAGTATGATGATTTTAATGCAGGTATGGTATAGAGATAATACCTGAACAGGCTTCTTAACTTCTCGCCATCCATTCCATCCACATTTTTCAGTTCTGTGAGAATTTCATACTCCTTGTCGCTCAAATCTACGCAGACCTTAGGCATTTTTATCCCTCGCAATTTTGACAAACATATAAACCCCCTAATATTGTCCCAATAAACTTATTGCATCAATCATATTTAATGATTATGATGCCCTTAGGAAAGTATTTAAATCTCTTTGCCGAATATCATATGGGAGTTATGTCTGAACCTACAGGGGAACAAAAGGAACTTGCAGAAAAATTAAAAATTCTGGATAAGGATGTCAAGATACTGTGGAGCCTTAAAGGATTAGTGTCCCTGATAGACGGGATAATCACGATCCCCATAACCAAAGACGTTGACGAGTCGGTCCGTCATTTCCTGGTGGAATACAGTACACTCTTCGGTATCAAGAAAGATCTGTCTGATTTGAAATTCACAAATAAGGCTTATGGCATTGATACGTCTCATATAAAATATCAGCAATACCATGAAGATGTACCAGTCATGTATGCTTTTACAACAATCCACCTGAATGAAGAATCAAAGATCATTATGGTCAAGAACAATTACCATCCCATAATAACGCTGGATACGAAAGGCATCCGGGGGCGCGGGATTCCAAAGGAGAAGGCCATAGAAATCGTAAATTCGCTTTTCAATGTGGGAACAAGGCTGGCACGGGATACTTCTGCTGAACTCGTAGTATATCCCAAAAACGATGAGTTTTATCTTGTATGGGAGGTCCGCATATCATTAAAGGGCCCATCAGAAGGCCATCATGTCTATGTAAATGTTGAAGATGGGAAGATCATTAACAAGATCAACGTTTTTAGGAGGATGTCCACCGGCAAAGGCAGGGTTTTTATTCCTAATCCCGCAATAGCTCTCAAAGACCAGAGCCCTTCCCCTGAATCGGAACTCCCGGAAGAAGGCTACACTACAGTTGTTTTAAGAGGTCTTGACGGCTCGGGTTTTCTAAGAGGTGAATATGTCGACACATTTGATACATCTGGAAGGGCATATGAAACATCCCTTTTGTTCTATTATAAACGCGGAGACAGCAGGTTCTGCGAGGTCATGGCTTATTACCACATCGATACATTCCAGAGATTCATCCAGGAACTCGGGTTCAAGAATATCTGCAATAAACAGGTAAAAGTGAATGCCTGCGCAGAAGGGATTGGTTCATATTTTGATCCCGATACCGGGAGCATAACTTATGGTTCAATGGGAATACCCGACGCAGAGGATGCTGATATTATTATTCATGAATATGGTCATGCTATAATGGAGACCCAGACACCCTTTTTAGGTATGACGGATGAGGGCTGCGCAATGGAGCAGGGATTCGGGGATTTCCTTGCAGCATGTTATTTCTCAGAAGAGGGCGATGGATTCAACCGTGAATGCATGGGCGACTGGAGCGGTATAGGCAATGTACTGCGTTGTGTCCGGAGAGTAGACAACAAGAAATATTATCCTGAGGATTTTAAGGGAGTGGGGAATTGTGACTCAGATGCAGAGATATGGTCTGCAGCTTTATGGGATATGTATCTTGCTTTAGGCGGGAACTCTAAAGAAAAAGATAACAGGATCAAATCAAGAGACCGTTCAATAAGGCTTGTACTTCAGAGTAATTTTTTTCTCAATCCACTCTCAAAGTTCGTGGATGGGGCTGAGGCCGTCATTACGGCCAACAAGTATCTTTACAAGGGGAAAGACGACGAAAAAATCAGGGGCGTTTTCATCAAAAGAGGTTTTTCCTAATTGAGCATTTCATTTTTGACCTGCCAATTTTGGTTCAATGATGAGAACTACTTCAGTGGCATGGGAGCCGCCATCGTAAATCCTTTGCTGGATAGTGTTTATGCTCTTAATATCATAATTTTTTGATACTTCTTTTATGCCTGCATTTATTGCCCCGCATGGGTCATCGCCCGCGCTCAAAGGCATTATAGCTACTATCCTTCCGGGGTCTATCACAAATATCTTATATTTATCTACATATAATTTTTCCCATTCCGATGTATCCCATTCTGACATCTTTCAATCACTCCTTAATCTGAATAATATGTAACAGGATGTATGAAAAATTATGCACGATATGGAATATGAAATACCCATCAAGTTAATATAAGTAGGACTTACGCATTTGCCCTCAAATAGTTATTAACAGCACATCTATTAATAGTAGCCTTTTGCTCATACCATGATATATGCTCTCTGCTGAAAATGATTTATGAAATTATCATAATCTTGTAGAGTTAAATCACTTATTGCCAGATACGTAATGTCGCCATTTCCTGACTATTTTAAGATTACTTATACTGGAATACCCGGAATCAATCAGAATATAGAGCGGCGAAAAGCCTCGGTCTCAAAGCTCACTTCTTAAGCTTTGTAAGAAACCGCTTTCGAAACTTGGCCACTTTTGGTTCGATCACCACCCGGCAATAGGGTTGATCAGGATTATAGAGAAAGTACTCCTGGTGATACTTTTCGGCAGGATAAAAAGCTTTGAACGGTGTGATCTCAGTTACGACAGGTGCATCCCAGATTTTTGCCGCCTCGATCTCTGCAACAACTTCTTTGGCATTTTTTTTTTGTTCCGGCGTATGATAAAATATAACCGATCGATACTGCGTTCCCACATCCGCACCCTGACGATTTAATGCAGTGGGGTCATGGACAGTGAAAAAGACTTCAAGGAGTTCCTTAAATGAGATAATCCCGGGATCAAATGTGACCTGTACTGCCTCAGCATGGCCGGTTGTCCCTGTGCAAACTTCCTGATATGACGGGTCGGGCATACTGCCTCCGGAATAGCCGGACACAACTTTCTCAACACCCCGCAATTCGTTGAAGATAGCTTCCAGGCACCAGAAGCATCCTCCACCGAGAGTTGCGATTTCGCGGCGCTGCTGCATAGATTAAGCCTCACTCCTGTAATTCGATCTTCCTCTGACTAATTTATATACTAACTCAGGTTCATATATCCTTCTATCTCAGGGTTAAATTTTTATAAACAATGAGACAATTATTAATTAGAGGGGGCTAAAATATGGTTGAGATAACAATATTAGTTGCATTCATCGGAGGACTGGTCTCATTCTTATCCCCGTGCATGCTGCCGATTATTCCGACATTCTTAACATATCTGGCCGGAGTCTCCCTTGCGGAAACAAAATCTAAACGGAAACATATTTTTCTAAACAGCTTATTTTTTGTCATGGGTTTTTCAGTGGTCTTTGCAATCCTGGGTATTCTGCTCAATACGATTTTGCAGGCGTTCGCCTATGATGTTCAGGTATGGCTTGCGAGGATAGGGGGCATTATCGTCATCTTCTTCGGACTTTACCTGGTCGGGCTTATTGAGGTACCATTTCTTGAGCGGGAGTATAAATTTAAAATCGGATTCAAGTTCAGCTCAAAATATCTCACATCATTTCTATTCGGTTCTGCCCTTGCTGCCGGATGGACGCCATGCGTCGGGGTCGCGTTCGGGAGCATCCTGGGGCTTGCAGCGATAAAGCCGGGACTTGCATTTTACCTGTTGCTCTCTTATTCACTGGGGCTTGGTGTTCCTTTCCTTGTTGTGGGATTATTCACATCTCAGGCCTCAAATCTCATTACTAACGTTACCATACGCTATGCAAAATTATTCAAATACATAAACATTGTTTTCGGTACAATCCTTATCATTCTCGGCATCCTTGTCTTCACGCAGAACTTGAATATAATCGCCAATTTCGGCCCTCTTAACAGGTGGCTTTTAGGACAATGAAACAAAAAACAATCCTGCTTATCCTGGTTTTAATTGCAATTGCGGCATCAATCCTTTATCTGGAGTCACTAAAGCCTGTAAGGATATCGCCTGGCGAGGCTGAAATCAAACCTTTGAACAAGGAAAAAATAGGAAAATATCAGGTGGCAAAAGAAATAGTTAATCCTTCAGGTTTTATCAATAGCGATAACATCACAGTGGCGGAGCTGGTCGGAAAAAAGGTTGTTCTTATTGATTTTTGGACGTATAGCTGTATTAATTGTCTAAGGACGTTACCGTATCTCAATAGCTGGTATGACACGTATAAGGATAAAGGACTTGTTATAATTGGAGTTCATACACCTGAGTTCCAGTTTGAGCAAAATTACGACAATGTGCTTGCCGCGGTTCAAAAATACGATGTCAGATATCCTGTGGTTTTGGATAATAACTACTCAACATGGACTGCCTACGGCAATCTCTACTGGCCTCATGATTATCTCATCGACATAGATGGTTTCATAGTCTATGATCATATCGGCGAGGGAGATTATGAAGGGACTGAAAAAAAGATCCAGGGGCTTTTAAAAGAAAGGATGTCTGTCTTAAAAATCAATGAAGATATCGGCACCGGGGTTTCAAAACCTGAAGGAGCGCCCAATGTTGATCTTACAAAAATAAATAGCCCTGAAATTTATTTCGGTGCAGCCAGGAATACTTATTTAGGAAATGGAAAACTGAATACGGTCGGATTTCAAAATCTTTCGCGCCCTTCAGAAATCAAAACAAATATCCTGTATCTGATAGGCGATTGGGAATTCCAGGACGAATTTGCTGAAAATAAAAATCCCGGGGCAAGAATTATTTTTCGTTATAACGCAAAAAATGTTCATTTTGTGGCAAGTGCAAGAGATAATGCCACAATTCAAGTTCTTCGCGACGGCAAACCACTCGGTAATGAAGCGGGAAAAGATGTTTTAAGGAAAAACGGTTCAAGCGTTATCAATATTAGCGAAGCCCGTCTTTATACACTTATCGAAGACCCTGCAGGTTATGGAGAACACACGCTTGAGATAATTATAGAAAATCCCGGTCTTTCCGCATTCACGTTCACTTTCGGTTAACCGAATTTCTTTATCCTCGAAACAGCAAGCCTTATGTCTTCTTCTTTGACCGTTGTCCTGCCCGCGTGCTTTGCAAGGTTCATGGCTTCTCTTGATACTTCAAGCCCATATTCTTCAAGAACTTTTGCAAGCTCAACGCCTGCATCTTCAGCGACCCTTTCAGCCCCGGCCTTCCTGATGATTCGCTCAACCGGTGCAAGTGGAAGCACAGGCGGTACCTGTTGTGTCATTTATTTTCACCTCTTAATTAAAATCTACAATCGTTTTTATTAGAAAATAGAAGTATTTATAGTTTTTTGGTTTTAACAAACTTCTTAATTCCAATACCATCCGAAATGCAGGGCAATGAATAATTTTATTTCGTTCTATCATCTGGAGATGGGCGA
Source organism: Candidatus Methanoperedens sp. (assembly GCA_036567605.1). Lineage (GTDB taxonomy): Archaea > Halobacteriota > Methanosarcinia > Methanosarcinales > Methanoperedenaceae > Methanoperedens. Next base: position 59,844 of record DATCUE010000021.1, read on the forward strand.
ACATTCAATTATAACCTTCGGTACTACCACGAAAATGAGAAACTTATTAAAATGTCTGATAACATAATGAATATAGAGGAGTTGAAATTGTGGAAATTAAAAATCACGAAAGACTGCACGCCGATGATAGAAATCTCTGTAAACTGGCTATGAGTGAACTCGGGGACATCTATGCAGACCTGGGTCTCACAACTGAAGAGTTCGATTTGCTTGATACGCCAAAACGTTCTTTCACGGTTCATTTTCCTGTAAGGATGGATTCAGGGAAGATAAAAATGTACGTAGGGTACAGGATACAATATAACGATGCCCGCGGCCCAGCTAAAGGGGGGATCAGGTTCCACCCTGAACTAACCCAGGATGATGTCAGAGACCTTTCTTTTTTGATGACACTTAAATGTGCTGTTGTGAACATACCTTTCGGCGGGTCAAAAGGTGGTGTTGTGGTAAATCCGAAAGAGATCAGCAGGAATGAGCTTGAAAGAATTACAAGAGGTTACATCCGAGCAATAGATGAATATATCGGGCCTTTTAAGGATATTCCCGCACCCGATGTTTATACAGATGAAAAAATCATGGTCTGGATACTTGATGAATTTGAGCGAATAAGAGGAAAGCACGTACCGGCGGTTGTGACTGGGAAACCCATTGAACTTGGAGGTAGCAGGGCGAGGAGTTATTCAACGTCCCTCGGGGGGATATATGTACTTGAAGAAGCCATGAAAAAGACGGGGATGAAAAAATCCGAGGTCAAAATCGCTGTGCAGGGATTTGGAAATGTAGGTGAGAACGCGGCCCGCATCCTCCAGGAAAAAGAATATAATGTCATTGCGGTAAGCGACTCAAAAGGCGGCATAATAAAAGATGACGGCCTTTACATCCCGGCCGTGATCAAACATAAAGACGAGACCGGAAGCGTCGTTGATTTCCCGGGCAGCAGAAATATCACCAACCAAGAGTTGCTTACCTGTGAATGTGATATACTGGTTCCTGCAGCATTGTCGGACCAGCTTAATAAGGATAACGCAAACAATGTCAAGGCAAAATTAGTCCTGGAACTTGCCAATGCCCCTACGACAAGAGATGCAGATGAAATATTTTTCGATAAAAATATAATGCTGATACCTGATGTTCTTGCCAATGCCGGGGGTGTGGTCGTGAGCTATTTTGAATGGAGCCAGAATCTTAATAATGATTACTGGGAGGAAGAAAAAGTTCTTGAAAAACTTAAAAAAATCATGATAACGGCTTTCAATGATGTACATTCGCTGTGCCAGGACCAGAAGTGCAGGATGAGAAGGTCTGCATATTCTCTTGCACTGAAAAGGATATTGCATGCAGAAAGGCTTCGCGGGAACCTATGATATTGCTTTCGCGCTTGCGGATATAAAATCCCGCACAAATCTTGCTCCAAGCAGTGCCGTTCCACCCGAATCATAAGCCGGGGCGATCTCAACCACATCAAGACCCACGATTGCCGGGGCAAGACATGAGATCACTGCCCTTACATCACGCGGAGATAGACCATACGGCTCGGGGGTTCCAAGAGCCGGGGCATATGCAGGGTCAATGGCGTCCATATCGATGGATAAATAGATGGGGCCGTTAATATCCTCCCGGATCTCCCCTATCACCTTCTCGATACCCATCGAAAAAACATCATCGGCAGAGAACACTTTTATGCGTTTTTCCCTGACATACTCGTATTCCTCACGCGTCCCGCTCCTTGTCCCCACAGAAGCGTATTTTTGCGTTACATCTTCAAAAACATGCCTTGAGATGCATGCATGGCTGTTTATCTCCCCTTCATATTCCTGCCGCATATCCATATGGGCATCAAGAACAATGAATCCTATGTCTTCGTATTTCCTTTTGCAGGCCCTGACGAACGGGAGCGTGAGAGAATGTTCCCCGCCCAGCATTATTGGGATTTTCCCGTCATCCACAAACTTATCGGCATGGGACGATATTATATCAAGAGTGCCATTAATATCGGGGGCTACTTCAAGGTCTCCTGCATCATGGATATTCACGTCGTTCAGGTCGATACCGTATAAGTGATTATAAGTCTCAAAATTATATGAATTAGTCCTCATCACCTGAGGAGCAAACCTGCTCCCCATCCTGAAACATGAGGTGCCGTCAAAAGGTACCCCGAAAATCACATACTGTGCGTTTTCATAATCTGAATTTGCATCTGCAAAAATAGTTTTAGGCATCGATCTATGTACGTATATCTATTTTCATCTTCCCCATTGATATGAGGTATGAAATTTCCTTTCCCGCCGCAATTACACCTTTGAGGTCCTGGGGTATTTTAAGTTCCAGCGTGGAATAGTCCCCCATATCCATTATCTGGGCAACATCGCCTGAAACTGCAATAACCTGGCCTGATTTCCGCTCCACGATGGGAATGTAAATTTTATCTGTCACCGGGGCTATTATTGAGCGTTTGACGCCGTCGAATATGCCTATCGCATCGATCCTGGATTTTGCAGAGCCGTGTTTCCCGGTTTTTGAATGTGTCATACTCTTGATAATACAGGGTTCATCATCTATCAGGACATATTTTCCTTCTTTTAATGAGCGTACTTCGACTTGTTCCTTCATTGCAATTCTCCTTCTCCCAAAATAGCTTCTTATATTATAAATATATCGATTATTTGATATTTTTATTACAGATATTTATTAAGATAGATGGATAAACTTTATATCAATCCGTTTTTTTCAATATTCAGAAGACCTTAATATTTCCAGACAGGATTCAGAACGATTCTATATATCAAGCACCACTCTGGCATACCAGTTTTCTCCTGTTTTTCTGACCTCGAACATGTGATATGTAACTGCCTTAACGTCTGACCTGAGCCTGTGTTGTTCCCTGTTGATGTTCTCACCTTCAACTTTTGCTTTAAGTTCGTAGGTATCATTTTTTTTGATGCTCACATCGAACCTACTGAAAAGAATAGCGTCTGCATCCTTGAGGTAAATAAGCTCCGAAAGCCAGTCAAACAGGAGGCCGTCCACTGTTTCATTTTCCAGCTCGATTGATTCAGAAATCCCGGTTTTTACACTTTTCGTATCGACCATCACCTCGAAGGTGGCAATCGCTGCATCCCTGAAGAGTTCTTCAATAGTCCGGCCCTCCGCCGTAAAAGCAATATCCGCGGTTGCAATATCATCAAGGTATTGGTAAGGCATATTGTCTCTTATATTAGGAATCTCTTATATTAAGAAATCCAATTAACCATTTAACTTAAAAACATATCTTCTTTTTGGCCAAACCCTTAATAGTCATGTGAAACGAGTTAAAATGGGGTTGAAATAAATGGATGATGAAATAAATTCAATACCGCAAGAACCCGATGCGTATGAAACAAGAACGCCGCATGACCACCAGCTCATGTTCAAGACGCTTGAAAACCCGCTCAGGAGGAAGATTATAAAATGGTGCTTTTGGGAAAACAAAAAAGGGGATAATGAAAGAGCTTGACATTCCGGAATCGCAGTTGAAATTCCAGCTTGATTATCTTGTGAAGATGTGCTATGCAGAAGTGGACGGGCAGAATTGCAAACTCAATGCAAAAGGGCTGGATCTGCTGGCAAATGTCAAGTGATAACTCATAGATAAGAACCGTCAGACGGCATTAACAGATATTGCCTCAATCATCAGGTATATTTAAACCTCAATTTATTAAGCACCATCCAGAGTTATAAATATCATCCAGATTAACGAGGAATATCATGACCCTTGAAAAACTTGACGTTGCAGCATTGAAAAAGTCCGGCTACATGAAGCAGCGGCAAAAGGACCTGTTCGTGGTCAGATTGCGCATGCCCTGCGGAAATGTAACGTGCGAGCAGCTTGCGGGAATCAGCCACCTTGCTGAGAAATACGGTACGGGATACGTTCATATCACCACACGCCAGGGGATACAGATCCCCAATGTGGATATCCATAAACTCGATGCCATCACTAAGGAGCTTGAAGACAATGGCACCCCGCCGGGCTCATGCGGGCCGCGCGTGCGCAATATAATTTCATGCCCGGGCAATGCTGAGTGCAACTACGGCATAATCGATACATACGGCCTGGGCGGCATGCTGGACAAGGAGTTCTTTGGCGAGGATATGCCTGTAAAAATAAAATTCGCGGTAACAGGCTGCCCGAATGCATGCGCAAAGCCGCAGGAGAACGATCTCGGGTTGATGGGAGTTCTCAAGCCCGCCATATACACCCAGGACTGCACAGGCTGCGGAACCTGCACATTCATGTGCCCTGAAAAAGCCATTGTCGTTGAGGACGATAAAGCAAAGATCCTGTGGGATAAGTGCAACCTCTGCGGTGCCTGCGTTGGGGCATGCCCGACGGATTTGATTTCCGAGGAATGGAAAGGCTATAAAATATTTGTTGGCGGAAAGATAGGGAAGCATCCGAAACTCGGAAAAGAATTGACTGATGCGAAATCCCCGCAGGAGGCCATCGCAATATTCAGGAAGATAATCAACTGGTCAAAGAAGAATACCAATGTAGGCGAGAGGTTCGGCGATTGCCTTGACCGCGTGGGGTTTGAGACCTTCAGGAATGAGATACTTGGATAGGTGAATATATGCCGGAATTTAATATCGAGAAATTAGCAAAAGAATACGATAACAGCTCTCCGCAGGAGATCATACAATTGGCGCTTGGAAAGTTCAAGAACATTGCAATCTCATTCAGCGGCGCAGAGGATGTGGTGCTGGTTGATATGGCAAAAAAGACAGGCAAGAACTTCCGGGTTTTCACCCTTGATACCGGACGCCTGCATCCTGAGACCTACCAGTTCATCGAAAATGTCAGGAACACATATAATATCAATATCGAGGTTTTCTTTGCCAACCGGGACGCGACTGAAAAGCTCGTAAAAGAAAAAGGTCTGTTCTCTTTCTACAAGGACGGCCATAAGGAATGCTGCGACGTGCGAAAGGTTGACCCCCTCAAGCGCGCCCTCAACACGGTAGATGCCTGGATAACAGGGCAACGCAAAGACCAGAGCCCGGGGACAAGGGCGAATGTGCCTGTGATACAGAAAGACCCCACTTTCGGAAGCGGTGATCTTATAAAATTCAATCCGCTTGCCAACTGGACATCAAAGCAGGTGTGGGATTACATCAGGGAGAACAATGTTCCCTACAACAAGCTCCATGAAAAAGGGTACGTGAGTATCGGGTGCGAACCGTGCACGAGGCCCGTGCTTCCAGGCCAGCACGAGCGCGAAGGGCGCTGGTGGTGGGAAGATGCGACCAAGAAGGAATGCGGGCTGCATGCGGGGAATGTGAAAAAATAACTCGTATCATTGAGAAGAGGCTTTCAATCTGGGATTTCTCCCACGGTTAAAACCTCAATTTCTTTCACGCCGCCTAGTCTTTTATCATTGGTCACAAAGACATCCCCATTTTCTGTTATTACAGATGCCAACTGGATTGCATCCGGTGTTTTTATCCCATATTTTGCCCTGAGTTCAGCCGCTTTTATTGTGACCGATTCGTCCACAGCCACCATCTCAAGCTGAGATGACAGGATTGTTTTATATTGCTCAACCAGATCGAATCTTTTTTCCCGCAAAGGTTTCACGAGCAATTCAAGGAGCGTCACATAAGAAGTTATCCCTATGGCTTTTCCCTCAGCTATCCTGTTTATCAGCGGTTCAACTTTTACAATATAAAAAGGATGTTCCTCAATATAATAAATTAACACATTTGTATCAAGTCCTATCCGTTTATAGTTCACCAGCTCTCCCGCTCCTTTCTAATATACTCTTCGACATCAACATCTTTCCACATTTCCTTGCCAAGACCTTTTAAATCTTTAAGGGATAGCGGCTCTTTGCTCTTGATTTTTTTCATCACGATTTCATCGTCTTTCTCATAGACCTGCAATATGTCACCTTTTGAAATTCCAAGCAGTTCACGAATGTCCTTTGGTATCACTACCTGGAACTTATGGCTCACTTTTGTTAAAGGCATGGTTGTACTGTATGGTTGTACTGATATTTTAATTTAACCACTTACAAAAAGCCTTATGTATTCAGCCATTAAGAAAGTGAATGGCATGGACGAATCTGATGTGGTGAACCTGTACAGGGACAGGAAAATAACATTGAGGAAAGCTTCAGGGCTTGTGGATTTGAGCCTGAGAGAGATGCTTGATTTGCTTATAGAACACGGGATAAAGGGGAACGTGACGTTGAAACAGCAGCAGAAGTCGCTGGAATATGTTGATAGGTTGCTGGAATCATAAAAAAATAGCATGTTTATTAGCTGCTTCATTTTTCCCATTTTGCCCCTTCACAAACAATTATTAAACAGTAACTACATTTCAGCCCAAAATCCGGGATTACAATGACTCAGATCAAACCTCACGGCGGAAAGTTAATCAACAGGACTTTAACTGAACAGAAACGGAAAAAGATTATCGAACAGGCTTCCGAATACCAGAGCGTTCCCATAAGCGCCGACCTTATGAAAGATGTAGAGAACATCGCTTCGGGGCTTTTCAGCCCGCTTGAAGGCTTTAACAGCCGTGAGGATTACGAAAGCATCCTTTACAACAAGCGCCTCTCAAACGGCCTGCCCTGGACTTTGCCTATCGTGCTTGATGCCGATAACAGCGAAATAAAAGAAGGGGATGACATCCTTCTCAAGAGCAACGACCATCTTGTGGCAGTGATGCAGGTCGAAGAAATCTACGGCTATGATAAAAGGGCTTACGCCGAGCAGGTGTATGGAACGAACGATGCGGCTCATCCCGGCGTTGCAAAAACGTATTCAATGAGGGATAAGCTCTTCGGCGGCAAGATAAGTCTGGTAAATGAATCTGAAACACCTTATTTTAAGTATGCATTAAAACCTGTTGAGACTCGCAACCTCTTTAAAGAAAAAGGCTGGGAAAAAGTGGTTGGTTTCCAGACCCGCAATGTCGCCCACCTGGGACATGAGTACCTGCAAAAATCCGCACTTACCATGGTTGACGGGCTGTTCATTAATCCTGTGATAGGTAAGAAAAAGAAAGGCGACTTCCGGGACGAGGTCATCCTTGAAAGCTATGAGGTGCTTATCGATAACTACTATCCCAAAGACAGGGTTGTGCTTGGCATCTTTCAGACCGAGATGCGCTATGCTGGGCCGCGAGAGGCGATATTCCATGCAATAGTGCGGAAGAACTACGGGTGCACGCATTTCATTATCGGCAGGGATCACGCCGGTGTAGGAAGCTATTACCATCCGTACGCAGCACAGGAGATATTCAAGGAGTTCCCCGATATAGGAATAGAGCCCATGTTCTTCATGTCTTTCTTCCACTGCAACAAATGCGGCGGGATAACCAACGACAAGGTATGCCCGCATAATGACAGGATCGATTTCTCCGGCACCAAGATGAGGCAGATGATAGAGGCAGGGAAGCGGCCACCTGCGGACTCTATGAGGCCCGAGGTCGCAGATGTCATATTGAAATCAGGAAATCCATTTGTAGAATAAATCACTTACCTACTTAATTTCCTTAGTCTCCATTATCTCCGTTTTTTTTACAAGCCTTACTATATTCTCTTTACCCTTTCTTATCTTGAGAACCCTGCCTTCTTCTTTCATCTGTGCAAGAACAACACTTATCTTGGACTTTGAGAGCCCGCTCTCCTTAACGATAGCTGATTGAAAAGCTTGCCCGCCTGACTTCATAAGGAACCGTTCTATCATATCTTCATAACCTAGGAATTCTTCATTAAGGAGAGGAGGTTGTGTCAGGGTAATATCCCCGCCCGTTTCTGATTGTTCACCTTCTTTGATTTCTCCATTGCCCTCCCCCGGATCTTGGGAGTGTTTTCTATACCAGAAAAAGGCCAGAGCCATGATAAGAACAATAACACCGATTGCCACAATTGCCAAAGGAAGTAAATTTGTATTGCCTGCGGGTCCCTCAGCCAAGGCAGTTACATTTGTGCGATTGAGCACCAGAGCCGGCTCTCCCGCGCTAAAGTTGCGGTACAGGGTCCTGTCCCATATCAACCTGTTTCCATCACGCTTATCAAAGGCAGGAGTTGCGTTCTGGACATTGTAGCCATCCGGGATTTCGATTATGAGGATGTTATCAGCTGACAGGGGCAGACCTTCCGAAAAAGCATCTCCAACATAAATTGTTGAGGAATTCGTGAATGAAAAGTTATTCCACACAAAACGATATCGTATGACACCGAATCCATCAGATAAGGTTTTGATAATGTCATAAGTAATATTGGAAGCGTTGAATTCTTCAACATACATCGAGCGGTTCGTGAAATTTTGAGATGAACGAACAAACAGGTTGACGGTCTCGTTAATCTCTGCAACTTCCTTAGGCTTTGATATATTCTCCCCCTTCTTCAGGGCCGCTTCCCACTCGTTCAACTGAGATTTTTCAAAAGGCAGACGCTTTTCTATTGTCCACAGCGCATTTCCGCTCACATTCACCTCTACTGTGAATATTGATTGCGCCGCAGCTGCATTCCACCACATTATCAGCAGAATAAATAAAATAAACGCTCTTCTCATTGATACAGCACTCGACTACATAGGTATTAAGATTTACTGCTTGATCCTGAACTTAAAAAACTAATTAATTATGTAAAAAATTTCTTTTATTTACAGAGGCAAATAACATTATTTTATTTAGCAAGTCGTATCAGATTTTCTTTTCCTTTCTTTATCTTCAAAATCCGTCCGTCTTCTTTCATTTTGGCAAGAACGATACTGATCTTTGATTTTGATAGCCTGCTTTCCTTAACAATATCGGATTGATACGCTTCTCCCCCGGATCTCGCCAAAAACTGTTCGATCATTTCTTCATCCTCCAGATCCTGTTTTGCCTGGTCTGGAGCCGATGTCAAAGCGACCTCACCTCCGGGTGAGGCAACATCAGTTTCAGTGGTCAAATCTGATTTTCTTCTTCTCAGGATTAACACCGAAGTACCCGATATCAGACCTCCCATAGCAACCACGAACATGAACCATGTAAAGCCGCTCACGCCAGTACGGGAAAGAACAAGAGCCGGTTCCCCCTTGGCGAAACTTCGATACAGCGTACCATCCCATATAAGACGTGTCCCATCACGCTTGTCAAAACCCGGAGATGCGCTCTCCACCTCATAACCATCAGGTATTTTTATGATAAGTACGTTGTCTGATGATAGTACCTGCCCTTCAGAAAAAGCATCTCCTACCAGAATTCTGCTGGAATCAGTATGTGAAAATTTTTTCCACTCAAAACCATATTGAATAATGCCGAATGCATTTGAGGGAGTTTTTACCATATCATATGAAATATTGAATTTCTCGGCATTCATAGGCCGGTTTGAGAATTTTTCAGCCGAATCTATAAACCATTCGATCCTGCGGCTGAAATCCAAAATCTCAGTCTGGAGCCTGACGGGGTCATCCCCTTTCTTAATAAACTCCTGCCAGTCATCTATTTCTGTCTGATTGATGAGGGGGATCCGCTTTTCCATGGTCCAATGAGCGGATCCATTATCGTAAACCTCAACTGTAATAATAGACTGCGCTCCTGCTGCACTGACCCAGAGCATTAAAAAAATAATAAAACCGATGAACCATCTCATGTACATAGCACTCTGCGGCTTCAGCAATAAGATTTACTGCTCAATCGCTATGCTCACTGCTATCATCCTTGTCTTCATCGTGATCTTCGGTGCCCTTTTCATCTTTATTCTTTCCCTTGCCTTTATTCTCTATGGCCTCTTCCTTCTTTTTATGCCTGAAATCATGCTCCCAGTCATGGTCATCTTCCATCTCCGAGATCTTCTCGAAATCCTCACTGAATTTTTCGTCCTTCAGGTCATCCTTCGAGATTTTCGCCAGTTCTTTGGCCTGTTTCATATCATATTTTGCATCCCTCTGAACCTGTTTCAGAGAGGATACGTATTTTTCTATGGTGATATTGCCTGCCTTGAATTCCTTAAGAAGGAATTCGCGCGTTGTCTGGCGGTTGGTAACATCCTCTTTCAATTTGCTTGCTTTCTGGGAGACTAAATCAGCGCCGCTGCCGTATTTTTCAATCCTGTTCTTGAATAAACGGATTTTGATATCAGTTTCGTGGTTTTCAAGCGTATCTTCAATGGCATCAAAGAGATTGCCCCCCCGGTACCCACCAGTCTCATAAACGTTGACATACCATCTGAATTCCAGATTCGATTCAGAGTTATTTCCCTTAAACAATATAGTGTGGAATCCAATACTCCGGTTGTCCCATGTGTGCAAGTATGAATATGTGTTGCCATTGTTCGCTCCAGTTGCGGAAATCTGGTCAATATTCCAGCTGCTTACTGCCAGCGGCTCATTGGTCGTAATAGAATATTCAATCGTCCTGTTGATTGTATCATTCACATAAATATAATCGACAACCTGGGGATTCCATGAATCAATAACCGATGCACCCGCAGGTATTACTAGGGCGGAAGCCAGAAAGAAGAACAGAATGAATTTCAATTAATTTCACCAATACTAATAGAATTACATTCAATATAAATACATCGAAAGTTATATGATATCTTTAAAGATTTGGTGATGTTTATTTTAGTTTATTAATCTTTATTCAGGTTTATTTTTCGATTTATAACAATATCCGGTCTTTTTCATGCTATTCGACCCTGAATTCTTACGTTGGCTCCGTCAATCTCATACTCAAGCCATGGACTGGGTTTTGGTGATATACCCATTATTCTTATGAAATTTTTATCGTTTTCGGATTTAACTTCTATAACGCCATCGAACAGCTGATTTAATGTCGCAATCACCTGAACATCATGAATGCCGCTCTCAAGTACATATATCCCAAGGCCTCCGGCGGCTTTTATGCGCCCAGTGAATACATATAGAAATCTGAAAACAGTCTTAAGGTTCGAATACATTAATAATGTTGAAAGCGAATTGATGTAAAGCTGGGTTTTCCTGATATTTTTTCTGAAAGAGAAAATCTCAAAAAATTGGCTGATTTTAACACCTATGTCGGTTAAATCGACGGGGCTGCTGACTATTTTAATGTTTTCATCATCATCCACTTCCCGGCCTATCATTTTCGTAATGCAGTCAACTATCCCTATCCTTGATTCTGGCAGGACTAATTTATTTTCCTTGAACCATTCCAAAATACGATTTCCGGGTTCATATGTATTAACAGTAATTACTGCATTATTATTTTTTGCTGCCGCATGATACATTATTTGATTTAAAATAACTTCTTTTCCACTCATGGGCGGGCCAATAAATATTATATTCGATCCTTTTTTTATCCCGCCACCCAGGAATTTGTCAAACCTTTGCATTCCTGTCTCAATCATATATTTTCCTCGTTTTACAATCGTATTAACTAACCAACACCATCGCAAGAAGCTATGATGTTAATTATCATAATATATATGCAACTGCAAGTAATATAAAAATATTGATAATTTTTTAGTTTTTTGAGTTTTTAAAAATCATTATTACTTTCTATTCGTTTTTTATTGTTTAAAAAGTGATTTTTCAGGATTTTAGGTATTATAAATTCTTAAATCGTCAAAAAAATAGTTATGACCAGTATAATAGAATAACGAACCAGAGACCAAAAATGATCAGGAACAATCCACATAGTGTCAATATGAGACTGTATGCATGCGGGGATAGAAGTTGTTTCCCACGGCTTGCGGAAGCCGAAATAAGAATGAACCAGCCTGCATCTGCAAACCAGTGGCCTGCAATAAAAAACCCCACAGCGATCAAGCCCGTTTTCAATCCTTCAATTATAAGGCCGCTGCCTGCGCTGAGCCACCATATCCAGAAGTATGGGTTGGATGCGGATGCAACTAATCCGGCAATAACCGGCCCCAGCATTTTTGAGCTTTTTCCCGTGTCCGGTACGGATCTTTTCCTGTCCTTGAGGATAAGTCCTCCGAACACGCACAATGAAATACCGCCTATCAATGAAATTACTCTTGTGACGCCATAATTCATAACTGAAGTCAGCCCGAGGATAATCAATATACAGACGACAACCTCAAGAATCGCATGGCCAAAAATGACTCTTGGCCCGGCGGTCCAGCCCATCCTCAAAGATGATTCGATCGTGGCAAAAAGCATTGGGCCTGGCGCTATTGCACCTGTAAGCCCAACTGTGAAACCTATAAATAGCATCTCAAGAATGGTCATTGTTTTTCTCATTTGCGGGCGTGTTCTTAATGTTTCGCCAAAAATGTGCCAATCCCGATATGCGTTAAACCTAAGAATCATCAGGAAAATAATAAGCGGGATTCAAATGAACAGGACAGAAAAAGACAGCCTCGGTGAAATAAAAGTGCCTGAAGGCGCATTATACGGCGCATTCACAACACGCGCATATGATAACTTCCAGATAAGCGGCATAAGGGCAAAACCGGAATTCATAAGGTCAATTGCCATCCTCAAAAAAGCAGCGGCCCTGGCAAACATTGAACTCGGCATTCTTGATAAAAGAATCGGGAATGCAATAGTCGAGGCTGCCGATGAGGTCATGGAGGGAAAATACAGCGATCAGTTCATACTTGATGTATTCCAGGCAGGAGCAGGGACTCCTTTTAATATGAATACCAATGAGGTCATTGCAAATGTGGCAATTAAAAAACTTGGTGGAAAACCCGGCGATTACAGAATCGTCCACCCCAACAACCATGTCAATATGGCGCAATCTTCCAATGATGTTATACCCACTTCGATAAGGATAAGTGTTCTTTTAACTTTGCCGGGTCTTACAAAAGAACTGGATGAGATAATCACTGCATTTCATGGGAAAGCGGGGGAATATGGCGAAACAATCAAGGTGGGCAGGACCCATCTTGAAGATGCTGTCCCCATACTGTATGGCCAGGTGTTTGATGGATATGGCGATGCACTGGAAAGGTGCAGGGAGAGAATAGGCAATGCCGAAAAAAGCATGCTTGAACTTGGCATCGGAGGCACTGCCGTAGGAACCGGGATCAATGCTCATCCTGATTTCAAGAAGACCGTCATCTCAGAACTCGGGAAATTGACAGGGCGTGAGTTCTATCAGGGAAACAGTGTGACTTTGTCATGGAGCATGACAGGTTTCGTTGATATGTCAAATGCTTTAAGGATGCTTGCAATCGAACTTAATAAAATTTCAAACGACCTGCGCCTTCTTAATTCTGGGCCGAAGGCAGGCATCTCCGAGATAATCCTGCCTGAGGTAGAGCCGGGTTCATCTATAATGCCCGGGAAGATAAATCCCTCTATCGCGGAAGCTGTGAACATGGTATGTTTTCAGGTAATGGGGAACGATCATGCAATTGAAATCGCAGCAGAAGCGGGGCAGCTTGAACTAAACGTTATGACACCGCTTATCGCTTTTGACATCCTGTGGAATATTGAGCTTTTAACCAGCACCATAAGGATGTTTCGTGAGAAATGCATATCTGGCATAATAGTCGATGAAAAAAGATGCAAAGAGCTTCTTGAAAACAGCCACGTGCTGGCGACCGTGTTTAATCCTTATATCGGCTATGAGAACGTAGCCGAGCTTGTGAAAATCGCGCTTTCGGAGAACAAATCCCTGAAGCAGGTTATTCTTGAGAGGGATGTTATTCCTGAGAAGTATTTGAATGAGATATTTGATGCAAGGAAGATGACAGAGCCCGGGTTGATCGATAAGAGAATACTTGAAGATATCAAGAAGCACAGGAAAATCTAACGGCATATAGAAAAAGTTATGGATAATATCAGAAAGTTCGAGGGTATGGATTATTTGAAAACCTTTGCCCGAAGAATCAATGTCATGCATGAATTAGTTAAAAACGTCCTTTCCTCTCAGATTAGCAAAGGGTATGATATAATAGATATAGGAGGAGGTCCAGGCATGGGGGCCAGGATTATTGATGAACTGGGAATAGAAACAACGGTAATCAACATAGAACCTTCAACCACGATATATGACGTCCCCCAATTATCATTCTTGAAATATATACCCCTAAAGATGTCCTTTAAAGAAGCGCTGGATGCCCGGATGCCCCGTGCCGCCGATTGCCTGTTGATGGTAAGTTCAGAACACGAGATTGCGTTATGCAATGGCGGGACCCCTGCGGAAAACAAGAAGATTTTTTTCGAGGATCTGAATAAGTTCATCAGCAAGAACCTCAAGAGAAACGCAAGCATTATTGTTGGATTCCCTAATTATCGGAAAGGAGCATCCGGGGAACAGGTTGAGAAGCAGCGAAGATTGACAGAATCGTTGTTGGGACATTCACATCCACCGGAAGAGTTCTTTACAGTTGAAGAGTTCAGAGAGGCATTGGGCACGGAGCCTGCTGTATTCGTTCAGAAACCTATGAATCTGGCCCATGAGGAACCGGAAGAGACAATCTTAATGGCAAATGTGGCCGTATTTAAAATAGAAAACTAATATGCAAGAAACTTTTAATTATTCACCCTTCCAACACTGGTGATATGAGCGAAGCACTGAGGACCGACCTGTACCAGCTTACAATGATGCAGGCGTACTGGAAATCCCGACACAACCCTGAGGCCACTTTCGATTATTTTGTCAGGAAAATACCTTCGGGTTCCTACCTTGTTACAGCCGGACTTTCTTATGTCCTGGATTATATCGAAAACCTCCATTTTGAGGAGGACGATATCGAATATTTAAGGACCCAGGGTTTTGATGACGGATTCCTTGATTTCCTTTACGATTTCAGGTTCACAGGCGACATTTTTGCCATGCCCGAGGGCAACATCGCGTTTCCCCTTGAACCTATCATCAGGGTGACTGCGCCTATCATTGAGGCCCAGCTTATTGAGACCTTCTTACTTAACAAAATGAACTTCTCAACCCTGATTGCCACCAAAGCCTGCCGCGTGGTACATGCCGCAAAAGGAAGGGCGATAGCTGAGTTCGGTCTGCGGCGCGCGCAGGGGGACGGGCACCTTGAAGCTACCCGCGCCACATACATAGGCGGGTGCGCCTCCACGTCCAATGTGCTTGCGGGTAAAAAACTCGGGATCCCCGTGTCGGGTACGATGGCGCATTCCTTTGTCACGAGTTTTGACCATGAGATTGACTCCTATCGCGCATATGCGGATGCTTTCCCGAAAAGATGTTTCCTGCTTATAGATACATATAATAGCATCGAAGGCGCTAAAAAAGCCGTTATCGTGGGAAAGGAGCTTGAAGAAAAAGGTGAGAGGCTCCTCGGGGTCAGGCTTGACAGCGGTGATTTAGGCGAACTCTCAAAACAGGTCAGGAAAATTCTTAATGATGCCGGACTTGGTTACGTCAAAATAGTGGCAAGCGGCGACCTCAATGAATTGAAAATAAATGAACTTATGGAAAGAGGCGCAAGGATCGATATGTTCGGCGTTGGCACGGAACTCATCACGGGAAGACCGCATCCTGCCCTTGATGGGATATACAAGCTTTCTGATGTTGTGGAAAGCGGCAGGCATAAACCAAAGATGAAGCTTTCGGAAGAGACCGTGAAAGCTACACTGCCGGGAAAAAAGCGTGTCTGGCGCGTCATGGAAAATGGAAAATTCATAAAAGATATTATATCGCTGGATGACGAAGCTTTTGATAATGCGGTGCAATTACTTGAACAGGTAGTCAGGAACGGAAAAATCACCTGCATCAGACCCTCACTTGATGAGATAAGGAAAATTGCGGCTGATAACTTCTCGAAACTGCCTGATAAATATAAGAAACTTGAAGGAGCGCCCGCATATCCTGTTGAATTCAGCTTGGGATTGATAGACCTCCGGGAAAAAATTGTTGAAAAAATCAGGAAAGAAGAAATATGGCAGAAATAATCGAGGATGCAGACCTGAGAAATAAGAATTATGTTTTCAGGGACAGGTTCCACGCAGGGGAACTTCTGGCCGAGAAGATCGGATTTCATAAAGAGTACCTCAGGAATCCCATAATCTTGGCTATACCTGCAGGCGGAGTCCCTGTGGGAGCGGTGATTGCAAAAAGGCTCAGTCTTCCCATGGATATGACAATCGTAAGGAAGCTGCCAATTCCGCTCAACCCGGAGGCTGGTTTCGGTTCCGTAAGCTGGGATGGCGAAGTAACAATCAACAGGGAACTGGCGAGGGAACTGCAACTGAGCGAACAGCAAATAGAATCTATAATTGCCAGGGTCAGGACTGACATTGATAGAAGGATGGCGAAATTCAGGGGGAAAAAGGCATTTCCCGATTTAAGGGGCAGGAGCGTTATCATCGTGGATGACGGGCTGGCTTCAGGCTACACCATGCTGTCGGCCATAGGTTCAATAAGGAAATATTCCCCCCATGAAGTAACAGTCGCTGTCCCGACCGCATCAAGAAACGCTATTGAACTTGTAGCCAGCAGGACTAATTATCTTTTCTGCCTGAATATCCGGGAAACAATACAATTCGCTGTTGCTGATGCATATCAGGAATGGCACGACCTCACAGATCAAGAAGTAATTTTAATTATCAAGGACATGTTTTAGAGAGAAAAATGAAACACGTCGAAAAATTACGAAACAAATACACTGGCTGCATCCTTGGCGCCGCCATCGGTGACGCGCTTGGAAAGCAGAATGAAGGTCTAAACAGGAAAGATATCCTTGAAAAGGGATACATAACTGATTACGGTATAGCGCCAGAGGGATGTCCCGGAGAAAAATTAAAAGGCGGGCAGTACACGGATGATACAGAGCAAATGCTTGTGCTTTCGGAATCGCTCATCGAATGCAACGGGCTTAGTGTATCTGATTTTTCAAAAAGGATTTGCAGGTGGGGTAGGGACATAATGAATGATCCCGCAAGGAAATCCTTGTTAGGGCCTTCAAGCGCCGCTTCGATAGCCAGGTTGAACTCAGGAATGAGCTGGGAATATTCAGGAAGTGATATCCCTTCATGCGGTTCTGCCATGAGGGTTGCTCCTATCGGGCTTTTTTACGAGGATATGGCTGATGTCGAGTTCAAAGCCGCGATGTCGTCAGTGCCGACACATAACAGTAAAGACGCGATCGCGGGCGCAGTTGCAGTTGCTGTTGCGGTAAGATGCGCACTTATTGATATGGAATGTACCGATATGATAAAAGAAACCAGTGCAAGAACTTCAAATTATAATGTGGAATTCGCGAAAAAGATTGAACTTTCATTTGAAAGAAAAGATAAAGACCCGAATAAAGTTTTTCCCGAGCTGGGGACATCATATCTGGTATATGAAACAGTTCCATCTGCCTTTTATTGTTTTTCAAAATATTTTGAAGAGCCGAAGCATGCTATGACAGAGGCAGTGAACGCCGGAGGGGACACCGATTCTATTGCCTGCATAACTGGGGCACTGTGCGGGGCGCTGCATGGTGTCGATGGGTTCCCTGATAGATGGATCAGTGGGCTTGAAAACAAAAATATGCTGGAACATGTCGCCGATATGATATTTGGGTGCCGATTTAGAGATATAAAATAAACCGTATAATAGTCCCTCTTTGCGAAAGTATTATCACAACAACTGTCTATAAGCTAAAAACACTGTTTTTACGGAGAAAGAGATGCCTGTAAAAGAAAGAGAACCACTTATAATGCACCCGCGTCCGAGTTCGATAGTTGCTGCGCTGTACACTTTAAGGGATCTTGATACCGATGTTGTAATACTGCATGGTCCTCCGGGTTGCTGCTTCAAACATGCCCGGCTTCTTGAAGAGGACGGTATGAGGGTGGTCACCACCTCACTTGATGAATCGGGTTTTGTTTTCGGGGGGCACGAATCCCTCGTTGAGGTGCTTGAAAAGGTCATCAAACGCTTCAATCCGAAGCGCATAGGCATTGTAGGAACTTGCGCGAGCATGATAATCGGCGAAGAACTGCACGAGGCAGTAACAGAGGTCCAGCCCGATGTGCCTGTTATTGAGGTTGAAGTCCATGCGGGCTACAGAGATAATACAAAAGGAGTGATTATTGCACTTGAATCTGCGCTTGCCTCCGGTATAATCAGTGAAGCAGAATTCGAGAGGCAAAAGGCACTGCTGAAGGAGGCAACCATGGTCGAAAAACGCCACGGGGCTGCAAGCAAGGAGTATCTTGAGCCGAACAGGGGAGATTTGAAGTTCAAAGTGGCAGGGAGATTGCTCGAACTATTGAAGCAGGGTAAAAAGGGTCTTAACATCCTCAATGCCAAGAAAGAGACTGCCTTCATGTTTGCCGACATTAATCTTGCAGTCGCAGATGTATCTGAAAAGCTCGGTTCAGGCTCCAATATCATAAACATGGCAAATCTTGATGTGAATGTCGGGCTTCCCAAGAACAGGAGGAATGCCAGGGAAATCAGGGATGAACTGAGACAGAAAGGGATGGAGTTGCATCACATCATCGGGGGACTGGATGAATACCCGGTTGCAGGGAATAACGCCAGCCGGATCATCGGTGAAAAGTATCAGGATTATGATTTTGCGGTGATAACAGGAGTGCCTCACGCGCTTCCCATGGATAATATAAAGAATATGGAATTATTCTCAATCACTAACGGGCCGCGACAGGTAGTACCATTGAAAGAAATGGGGCATAAGCACGTTGTGGTCGAGATCGACCTTCATCCCAAGACGCTTGGTGTGAACCACATAGTGGAGTCGGAGTTCGGGGCAACGCTGCGGGAGATGGCAAAGGATGCCTAAACAAATCGCAATCTACGGAAAAGGCGGCATCGGTAAATCAAGCACCGCGTCAAACGTCGCTGCTGCATGCGCAGATGAAGGCCACCGCGTTACCATAATAGGATGCGATCCGAAAAGTGATTCCTCGATCACATTACTGCGGGGAAAGCGAATCCCAACAATCATGGATTTGATGAGGCAGGGTATGGATATAAGGGAAGAGGATATCGTATTCGATGGGTACAAAGGCGTTAAGTGCGTCGAGATAGGCGGCCCGGAGCCTGGCATTGGCTGTGCGGGCAGGGGTATCATCGTGGCCATAAGCCTGCTTAAGAAAATATCAAAAGCTATCGAGGATACCGACCTTGTGATATATGACGTACCGGGTGACATCGTGTGTGGAGGATTTGTGGCACCTGTCAAAAAAGGGCTTGTAAATGAGGCGTATGTGCTCACATCTGGTGAGTACATGCCGCTGTACGCAGCCAACAATATCTGCAAGGGGCTTGCGCGCCTTGAGATGACGCTTAACGGTGTTATCTGCAATTCACGCGGTGCGCCGAATGAGGAAAATATCGTCAGCGAGTTCGCAAAAGAGATAGGGAGCAGGTTGCTTGCATTTATCCCGAAAGACGTGCTGGTGCAGACATGCGAAAGAGAGGGTTTTTCTGTTATTGAAAAGGCTCCTGACTCGGCAATTGCAGGCGTTTACAGGAAGCTTGCGCGCGGTATAATGGCAAGAAGCGATGGTAAAATTCCGGCGCCACTTGATGATAAGAGATTAAGGGAACTTACGAGGATATAAAGAAAATTTTATTTTATATTATGAAAAAGTATTATCGCAGCAAAATAGAACACGGATTTCCACGGATTGGACGGATTTTCACGGATATTTTTAATCCGTGTATATCAGTGTCATCCGTGAAATCCGTGCTCTATCGTTATTCTGTTTCTGGATGTAATAATGGCTATGACTGAAATACTTGACATCCCCCGAATCCTCATCGCTGGCGACCGCTCCTCAGCCGGAAAAACCACCATATCCACCGGTATAATGTCGGTGCTTCGAGAAATGGGCTATAAGGTCCAGCCTTTCAAGGTCGGACTGGATTTCATAGATCCGAGCTATCATACTGAGGTAACTGGCAGGTACTCCCGCAACCTTGACGGCTACCTGATGACCGAAAGCGCGGTCAGTGAAGTATTCTCTCATGCCGCAGAAGGCGCCGATATCGCCGTGATCGAGGGTGTGCGCGGTCTTTTTGAAGGTCTTGAAGCAACAAGCGATACAGGAAGCACGGCGCAGATAGCCAAGATACTGAAATGCCCTGTCGTTCTTGCAATCAATGCACGAAGCATTACCCGAAGCACGGCGGCTCTTGTTTCAGGATATAAATCTTTTGATCCTGATGTGAACGTCGTCGGGGTGATACTGAATAATATCGGAAGCCCAAGGCATGGTGAAAAGGCAAAAACTGCTATAGAGACCTACACGGGTACGCCGGTGATAGGTATAATCCCGCGCGATGATGCGATGAAGATATCGATGAGGCATCTTGGCCTTATACCGGCGCTTGAGGGCAGGAGGCGGCTTGCCGATTTTGATGAGAATCTCGGAAGGATCAAATCTATCATCAAGGGAGGGATCGATATAGATAAACTCGTCTCCCTCGCCAGATCCGCTCCTGCTTTACCGAAACCTGAAGTGAATATATTTAAGGCGCATGGACAGGACAATAATATAAAAATAGGCGTCGCTCTTGACGAAGCATTTAATTTTTATTACAGGGACAACCTTGAATTGCTTGAACTTGCAGGGGCCGAAATTGTCTATTTCAGCCCTGTAAATGATAAATCCCTGCCCGAAGTAAATAGCCTGTACATCGGCGGCGGTTACCCCGAATTATTCGCCAGGGAACTTGAAGACAATAGCGCAATGCGAGAAGCCATAAAACAGGCTTCGTCTGAGGGCATGCCGATATATGCAGAATGCGGCGGGCTTATGTATCTGACGCGTGAGATCACGACGGATGTATCGGAGACTGGAAAATACCATATGGCCCAGATGCAGGGAGGGACTTTCAGGATGGTCGGGGCGATTCCGGGAAGGACGCTAATGGGGCATAAAAGGGTAGTCAGCTATAATATCGGAAGTTTTGTAAAAGATAATGTGATAGGCAGGGCGGGGACAAAGTTCATAGGGCATGAATTCCACCATTCAGAGATAGTGGATATTCCTGAAGGCACACAGTTCGCCATAAGACTTGAACGCGGGGAAGGCATCAAAGGCGAGCTTGACGGGATCCTCGTCAAGAATACAATGGCCGCATATGCGCATTTGCATGCGGCTTCGTATACAGGATTTGCGCGGTCGTTCGTGGAGTTTTGCAGTGCTAAAAGTATTTAAATAACCGCAATCGCATTTTATTCCAATTTAATTTCATTATCATGTTTTTTCATTTTTTGAGCAAGATATTTATCGGATAACTCGATATGTTTTTTATTCAACTCAATATATTCTCGAATATAAATCGCAATATTGAAAAATATCCAGACAAAAATCGCCAGGAAAATAACTATCA
>DATCUE010000022.1:0-50892 GCA_036567605.1 Candidatus Methanoperedens sp.
CAAAGCAGGCCGTTGAAAGCATGGAGAGAGGCACAAAAACCGTTAATGAAGGTGCCAGGACAATCGAGAATTCAGTCGCCTCCATTAACCGCATTGTCAAAGCAGCCGGGGAAGTCGCATCTATGGTCCAGGAGATCGCAGCAACCGCGGAAATACAATATGCATCCGTGGAAGAGGTCACTGCTTCTGTTGAGGATGTTTCACAAATAAGCGAAGAAGCAGCGGCCGGCACACAGGAAGCTTCTGCGGCGGCAGAGGAACAGTCGGCATCGATGGAACAGCTTGTAATGTCAATCCAGGAACTGTCAAGGTTGTCCGAAGGATTGCAGGCTGAAGTTTCAAAATTCAAACTGGAAGAAGCAGTATCTGTATAATTTTCACACTTTTATCACAATTTTGTATATATCGGGGTGATATCCTTTCTGGATATGTATCAACTCGCTTATTATGAAACACATAAATGATTTGTCCCTTGGAAAGAAGCTGGTCGGCGGATTCGCTTTTGTGATAATCCTGCTTGCAGTAGTAGGATTCATCGGATATTCAGGAATAAATTCGGTCGGAGACCACCTTGATGAGGTTTTGAACAAGCGTACGGTATTTGCAGATAAATCCGCTGAACTTACACTGCTCGTTATGGATCAGCAAAAAATGGCTCGCGGTTATATCAATGGCAACAAAGAAGCGGCGGTAATTTTTGATGAAAACAAGAAAAGGATCGATGTTATAATCGCAGATCTGAAAGAGAACGGGGCAGATAAAACAGCTATTGACAGTATAAGTTCAAAATACAGGGAATTCGAAGAACTTGTGCTGGCACCCGCTGATGCCGGTAGAATGAAGGAATTGGAAGAGAAGGAAGAAGAACTCAACATCCTGCTTTTGAAATTCAACCAGGATCAGAAAATGTCGATCCAGGCTTTCGGGGAGGAGGCCAGAAATGAAAAGACCTATTATATCATGCTGATAATAATTTCCGTGTTTATTGCAGCCGTCACAGGAATAGTTCTTGGTCTCTACATTTCCCGTTCAATCACCCGGCCCATGGGGGAGATGGCACTTGGTGCCAGAGATATTGCAGATGGAAAACTGGAAGTAAGGATAAAAAATACATCAAAAGATGAAATCGGTGTACTTTCAAATACTTTCCAGACGATGGCGAACGACCTGCAAGAGGTGATAAGGGATGTGAACATCGTCCTGGACGCATTATCAGAAGGCGACATGGGCAGGCAGGTCAAGGTGAAAGCCAAAGGAGATTTTGAAAAAATAACCATTGCGATAAATAAGATGCAGGGGAATCTGCAGGAAGTCATTACAGAGGTCAATGATGTGCTCGTGGCGCTATCAACCGGAGACCTGACAAAACGTGTCCGGATGGAAGCCAGAGGTGATTTCAAGAAAATAACCACCGGAATAAATAATATGCAGGAAAACCTGCGACAGCTCATATTGACCTTGAAGAACAGCGCTGAAAAGGTGGCATCGGCCTCGCAGCAGCTTTCAGCATCGAGCAAAGAAATGAAAGCTTCCACTGACCAGGTTTCAAATACTTCACAAAGTATTGCAGAGGGAGTGAACCAGCAGGCTTCGAAGATGTCGGAAATAACCAGAGCCATGAAAGAAATGTTTGGCGGTGTTCAGAACGTTGCCGTCAACTCACAGAAAGCCGCCGAAGGTGCGGATAATGCCAATAAGACCGCACAGGAAGTGGGACAAATGTCCGGGGAGGTCGCGAAGAAAATGACAGAAATCCAGGCAGCTGTGGTTAATTCATCTGCCGCGATAAAAGATCTTGAGTTCAAGTCCCAGCAGATAGGTGAAATAATCGAAGTAATAACCAATATAGCCGACCAGACAAACATGCTTGCTCTTAACGCGGCCATTGAGGCTGCCCGTGCGGGTGAACACGGAAGGGGCTTTGCAGTGGTCGCAGATGAAGTCCGCAAACTTGCAGAGGAATCGAGGAATGCCGCAAGCCAGATCACAGGACTCATTAAAGAAGTCCAGTTCAGAACAAAGAAAGCGGTTGAGAGCATGGATCAGGGTACAAAAACCGTCAACGATGGCGCCCTGATTATCGGGAATACGACATCTTCGGTGAACCATATAGTAAAAGCTGCCGGGGATGTGGCTACCATGATACAGGAAATTGCAGCTACAACAGAGGAGCAGTCAGCGTATATAGAAGAAGTCACAGCTTCGATTGACGAAGTCTCAAACATAAGCCAGGCATCTGCCGCGAGCACACAGGAGGCCTCGGCTGCCGCGCAGGAACAGATGGCTTCAATGGAGATGCTTGTAAAGGCATCCCGGGAATTGGCAGCGCTGGCAGAGGAATTGCAGGTGGAAGTTGCAAAATTCAATCTTGGGGACGCGGAAAAAAATGCTGAATCAGGACAACTTGAACTCCATTAACCAATGCCCTTTTTCTTCACACAATCTTCACAAATCAATTTATATTGTGGAGAACCATTGGAACTAAAATAAAACGCTTATTATCAAAACTTCGGCTTCAATGAATGACTGAAAAATGAGCATACTTTGTTGAATTCAATCAACGGGGATGCAATAGAAAATTTAGATACCTGGGTGAACCATAAAATGAAGTTGGATATCAAGAAATTATTCGACATGAAAATAAAGACAAAGCTATTGGTGACAATAGTATTTGTCGTACTCATACCGCTGATCGCCCTTGCGTTTTTTAGCACAAATCTCATAGACGAAGGTATAGGCGGGCAGGCGCAGACAAAGATAGTTGGAGACCTCGGGGCAGCCCATGAGATTTACAGCGGCATGGAGAAAAAACTCCAGATGGCAGCATATTTCGTGGCGAACAAGGGGGATATAAAGACCTCTTCCGCTTCAGACATTTCAAAATATATCCAATCGGTTAAGAACCAGTATCCTTTCATAAGCACAATTATATTAACTGATTCCTCAGGCAGGGTTGTTGCAAGAAGCAATAATCCTTCGCAGAACGGAGAAAGCCTTGCATCCGATCCGTTCGTTGCCTCTGCTCTCAAGGGCAAGGATGCGGTTGCAACGGCAATCGTACAGGCAGATGAACTTGCTGTGGACAAACTGGATGAACAGGCAAGACTCGAACTCATTCCCACAGACGGGGCAATGCCCACGGACAAAAAGGTTGAAACATCGGGAATGATGATAAAAGCGTCCAGTCCGATATATTCGGACGGGAAGATTGCCGGAACCGTCGTGGTGGGACATCTCATAAACCGGGATTTTACCATAGTGGATGAAACCAAAAATGCGGTGAAGGTAGAGACATCCACTATCTTCATGAACGACCTTCGCGTCTCCACGAATGTAAAGAAACTGGATGGGAACAGGGCGATAGGCACAAGGGTATCCATACCAATATACAATGCTGTCCTGCGCGATGGAAAAACCTACTACGGCCGGGCGTTTGTGGTCAATGCATGGTATGTTACGGGATATGAGCCTATATACGATATCGATAAAAAAGTAATAGGCATACTTTATGTGGGAACGCCGGAGGCCCCTTTTGTTGATCTTAAGAAGAACGCACAGCAGAACATATTGTTGATAGGTGCAGTGAGCCTTATTTTTGCACTGCTGCTTGGTCTTTTAATGTCAAACAAGCTGATAAAACCTATATACAGTCTGGTAAATGTTGCCGAGGAAATTGCAAAGAGGGACCTCACAAAGGAAATCAGGGTGGAGTCAAACGATGAAATTGGCTCGCTTGCCTCTACTTTCAATAAAATGACATCGAACCTGAAAAGCGTCCTCGGGCAGGTTCAGAGTTCTGCAATGAAAGTTGCCTCGACCGCCAGTGACCTCTCGGCATCGAGCGAGGAGTTAAAAGCCTCGACTGAGCAGGTCTCAAGTACAACACAGGATATTGCGGAAGGTGTAAGCCAGCAGGCCAGCAAGATGGCCCAGATAAGCAGGACCATGAAAGAAATGTCGGAGAGTGTGCAGCAGGTTGCGGTCAACTCCCAGAAAGCGTCGGAAGGCGCAGGAGAGGCCAATAAGACCGCCCAGGAGGTAGGCAGGATGTCGGGCGAGGTTGCACAGAAGATGGCCGAAATCCAGACAACGGTTGATAATTCAGGAAGGGTAATAAAAGAGCTTGACGCGAAATCCCAGAAGATAGGCGAGATCATTGGCGTTATAACCAATATCGCAGACCAGACAAACCTGCTTGCCCTTAACGCAGCCATCGAGGCGGCCCGTGCTGGCGAGCACGGTAGAGGTTTTGCAGTAGTGGCTGAAGAAGTACGAAAGCTTGCAGAGGAATCAAGAAATGCGGCAAACCAGATTACAGAACTGATAAAAGAAGTCCAGCTTGGAACCAAACATGCAGTTGAAAGTATGGAGAAAGGCACGAAAACAGTCAATGAGGGTGCCCAGACCATCGGGAATACTGTTTCGGCGATTGATCACATAGTCAAAGCCGCAGGCAATGTTGCCACTATGATACAGGAGATTGCTGCCACAGCAGAAGAACAGTCCGCATCCGTAGAGGAGGTAACTGCGTCGGTCGAAGATGTTTCGCAAATAAGTAAAGAATCAGCCGCAAGCACACAGCAGGCTTCGGCTGCTGCACAGGAACAGGCAGTCTCGATGGAACATCTTGTGAACGCGGCCCAGGAACTGGCATGGTTATCTGATGAACTGCAGGAAGAAGTGGCGAAATTCAATCTTGGGGAAGTATCATCGGCTGTGCAGGCAGAAGTAAAAAATGAAACTGAACCGGTAAATCCCGAACCGGAACCCGCAATCGGGCATGAAGTTGCAGGAACCGTGGAATGTAAATCCGTTAACAAGCGCAAAGCGCCCAGGAAACATGGGCAGAAAACAGGAGGTAACAATGACAAATAAATCTAAGAATGAAATAACTGAAACAACAGCGGACGGCGAACTCCAGCTTGTCGTTTTCGCCATAGGCAGCGAGGAGTTCGGCGTCGAGATAATGAACGTGCAGGAGATCATCCGCATGACCAATATCACAAGGATACCGCAGGCACCCGGCTACATAAGAGGAATAATAAACCTGCGCGGCAAGATCATCGTTGTGATAAATCTGAATGTGATAATGGGCATGGAAAGTAAGGAACAGGATGAAAACACGCGCATCATAGTCGCAAGTATCGGAGAGACCGTAATGGGATTCGTTGTTGATTCCGTGAGCGAGGTGATCAGGCTCCAGCAGAAGGAAGTCGAGCCCGCGCCTGCTGCAATTGCAAGCAGGATAGGCACCGAGTACGTCCTTGGCGTGGGTAAGCTTGATAACAGGCTTCTTATCCTCCTCAACCTTGACAAGATACTCGGCGCAAAGGAGCTGGGCGGCATACAGACCATATCGGAGACTGGGGAAGCGACTGCATAAAAATTTACATTATTTTTTTCCAGCTTCTATTGTCACACTTTTTTCACAATCATTCTTAAATTAATGACAAAGGTTATAATATAAGATTATTATGGCACCGAAAAATTGCTGGGAACATAAAAAATGCGGAAGAGAAAAAGGCGGCGCCAAGGTGAGCGAACTGGGCATATGTCCGGCGTATCCCAAGAACGGCAGAGACTGCTGGATGGTTGCAGGGACTTTTTGCGGAGGCAAGGTCCAGGGAACGCATGCCCAGAAACTTGGCACCTGCATGACATGCGACTGGTATAAGAACGTAAGAGCACTGGTATAGGAGATAACAGCATAACCGACTAAATTAGTTTATAATTATTTTTATTATTATTTTTTCCATCTTCACACTTTTTTCACAAATCTGTTTATATTCTTATGGGTCAAGTTCTATTTTAAAAACCTAGTTTCCCATGAAAATCAAAAAACGCAATTAAGAACAGGAGAAGAAATGTCCATAAAAATCAAACTATTATCTCTGTCCTGTCTTCTTTTATTAATGCTGCCGGAAGCAGAAGCCGATCCCCTTATAGATGGCATAGATACAAGCGGTACCATCGTGCGGCTGGTATCTTTCCTTCTGGGCATCTGCGGCTCAACATATCTGGCTGCGGGACTCTGGCGCAGGGCTGAGAAAGGCTCGGAGAGCTGGAAATACCTCTCGGTTTCCATGGTGATGATGATATTCTGGAATATTATCATGACTGTAGGTATTCTACTGAATATACTCAAGATGAATATCCTGAATTCAGTGAGCGTTGTAGAATCTATAGAGGTTATCGATACCACTCTTATTATCCTGAATTTTCTTGACCCGGTGATAGAGGTCATTGTATTCTTAATACTGCTTTTCGGACTGCGCAAAATCGTAAAAACAATGCGTGAAGAACCATGGACTGTATTCAGCAGGGAGGATCAGGATGTATGAAGCTATACTGGTAATACTGAACACTGTTGCCTCGATTGTAGTCATAATCAGCACAGTTCTGTCTTTTAACCTGCTCGTAGGCATCTCAAGAGAGCTAAAAGGCTTAAAGACCATGGACCTGATGTGGGAATATTTCATTATTATGACGAGTCTGTTCATATTGCTGGGAATTACGAGGGCTGTGGGAACAATAGGAACTGTTATTTTTGAAGGCTTCCTGCCGATTTTTGAAGCCCTTTTGTCCGTCATCCTTATTTTGTATTTCGTATTCGCCATACTTCTGGCAATAGCACTTGAGGAGATAACAGAATAATATGAGCAAGATATTATCAGAAGAAGAACGCCGTCACATGCTTGAAAAACTTGAAAGCAAGATAGTTGCGACGCGTTTCATGACCCTTAAATATATCTCTTCTTCTATTAATACGGACAAAGTGGACTTCGCAAAAATGGATATCGAGGTGCCTGAATTCTCAAAAAGCCTTGTGAGGATTATTGAGTTCCTTGCAGAGAAAGACCCCGAGGAAATGGTCAAACGCGAAGCAGGGGTGTGTATTGAGAACCTCAAGAAGAAGCTCAATCCCACACTGAGGCACGATGTACCCATGTGTACGTCATGCGGTGAGCGGCTTGTTGTCTCATATAAGTTCTGCACAAAATGCGGTGTTGAATTGAAAGGGCAGAAATGGCTTGCCACATACAAACCATGCGAAAAATGCCAGAGCCCGGTAGATCCGAAATGGACCAATTGTTCGACCTGTGGTAATATCCTTATCAAGAAAGTGGAAGTCGCCAAGATATGCCAGTTCTGCAAGAAAACTATTGACCCGAACTGGATGATGTGCCCGTTTTGCGGTTCAAAACTCAAACTCAATATGCCTGGCAGCGCATGAACGCAGGTTCAAAAGGGCTCCAATTGTTGTATTATCTGGCAATTTTTTCATTCTTGGAGGATCTCAGGATCATCACATACACGCATAGCAACAATCCTCCGCCTGCATACAGGAACAGTAAAGTCAGGGAATAATATTTATAGAAAAATATCGCAAGACTTGTGCCCATTACAGTAGCTAACGGAAGCAAAAAACTCAGGATTGTCACACTTTTTGATACCATTTCAGTCTCTGAATATAATATATGTTTCTCACTGATAAAACCTTTATTGATAAAAATGCTGATATCGAACTTCACACATTTCTCACAAATTTGTTTATATTCAGGTGAACCCTACGATATTTTGGCGCTAACAGAACTGTCTATTAAAGAGGACGATTAATGTCTATCAGGAAAAACATATCATTAGACAAAGGACATTTAAAAAAATTGGAACCACTTGTCTTAAAGCATAAGGGGAATTTCAGCGCTGCCATGCGCGAAATAATAGACCTTATCGATACCATGATAAAAGACCCTGATGCAGCCGCCAGGCTGATAGACGGTTTGAAAACTGATGATAATCTCACAGAAACGGCCATATACTGGCTGATAAAACAGGCCCACGGAAGGCTTATAGACCGGGAAATCCTTAACAGTATCCTTGATTCTTCAAAGATCGTATCCCTTTCCGACCTCCAGCGGCACCTGGATGAAATAACAGGTGGGGCAAGCTGGCAGACAAAAGTAAGAATATACGACTACAATGATGATATTAATCCCTCGCAGGTAAAGATTGCACTTTCAGGGAATAACGTTCATAAGCTTGAATTTCTCGGGAATATTATTTCTTCCTTCCTGGTCATGCATAAAAAGCAGGAGGTGGTTTCATTAAAAAGGACTTCCGGCGCAATTACGATTAATTTCAAAAAACAGGTAAACGTAAATCTTGCTGTGCAATCCCTTGTGGATTATTTTGGACAAATGGAAGATATTACATCAGAAATTTCAAAAAAAGAAGATTTCTGGAAGTGTATTGTAAATCTATACAAGCAGACCAATTACAATATGGTAACTATCCCGAAAAATTACTATAATGAACTGTTAATGGGAAAAGAAGCGCCAAGTTATCTTACAGCTTCGATTGAGGCCATACACAAGGTTCCGATAAGAGATATACCTCTGGAAACCCTTATTTCGACCATGAAATCCGTATATGAATACATGGGTATTGTTGAGCGCATCGACGTGGATGAGAAAACTTTGAAGATTTACCATGGTTATACGGACGCACGGGCCATAAATGCTATTGAGAAGATACTCCTGAATGTGCTCAATGCCAATGGTGCCACATATAAATCCCGTTGCTCCGAGAACCTGATTGTTATGAGTCCGGTTATTCTGGGGGATGAGGAACAGCCGCTCAGCTATGTAGTAAAAAATTTTTGAAGTCTGTGATAAAATCGATATCAGACATTGCAGAAAAAAATTACTCAAAATTGTGATTTTTTCACACATATATAAACTTTATGAGAAAGTATTAAATACTATCAGTTTGTTATTATGCTTATCATCATTATAATATAATGATGTGCAAAATAGAATGTTGCAAATGCCTCATCCATTGTGTAAAAGGTGTGATAAATGCTAAGAAAAAATGTATCAATTAGCGATGCCCATCTAAAATTGCTTGAGCCATTGCTTAAAAAACATCAGGGCAATCTCTCAGCAGCAATGAGGGACATAATAGACTTCACAGGCTTCGTAACGGAAAATATGGGTAGTCTGGAAACGGCAAAAGACCTCCTGAAAGAAAAAAACCACGTCAGGGAACAAATACAAAACCGCATATACGGTGTAACAATCCCCCTGACAATGTTCAGGTGGCTGCTGGTTAACAGGAAATTCAGTCTTCCTCCATTGAGCGAAACGATCCAGCTTTTTGCGCCGCATAATGATGTCAACATATATGACATAAACAGCCTGAATAAAATAATCAACGAAGAGTTATCAATCCTGAACTGGCCGACTACGGTGTCTGTTGACCACGGAGATGACCAGGTTTCGATCCAGGTAACCGGTACGGATCCGCAAATCAACAATTTCAACTCCATACTGATTGCGATGTATCTTGCAAACAATAAGAATCCACAAAAAATAACCAGGTTGAGTATATATCCTTCGTCGATCTTCATGCAATTTTCAGCCGCGGAAAGTTACGAAGATGCCATACAATCGATATACGTTCATCTTTGCGATAACAGGGAAGATAAAATCCCTGGGCAAGATGATGTTATCCTGGTAAAAGTCTGATATTCACAACAATCCGGCTATGAATGTGAAAATTAATCCTACTCAGAATTATATTTGTGTGATATTTATTTATGGATTATATGAGCCGGAAAAGCTTAAACTACATACTTGTCGTAAACAGTGAACCTGATATCGCAGACCTTTTTGCAGAAATGCTGCTGATGGATGTTGAAAAATACATCATTAATACGGCATATACAGGAAAGGATTGTCTTCTGACTCTGAAAAGAGATAAACCGGATATGATATTAATGGATATCGAACTTTCAGATATGGACGGCTGGGAACTGATAAAGAAAATAAAAGAATCACGGCCGCATATGCCTGTAGTTATAGTTACCGCAAAACCCCCGGCTATGGATGATTTCCAAAGGTTAACGATGGTCTCTGATTATTTGATGAAGCCGGTTACAATTGACAGCCTCTTTATGGCAGTAAGGGATGCTCTTGAAATCCCGGCCCTTATTGATAAATGTATCGAGACTGTAAAGGGTTTCAGGGAAAAAGACAGGCGCCATCTGGAACAAAATATCCTGTTACTGAAACAGAGTATTAATGACAGGAAGCTTTTTATTATGATGCGGCAGCTCTACCCCGATAAAGAACTTGAGAAATATCCTGATTTCAGGGCTATGCTTAACACATTGAAAATAAAAATTAATAGAACGCACAATGAAATAAACGCCTTTAAAAAAGATTGTTTAATCGCTTGATAGTCTTTTCGCGTTATTTTCACACTTTTTTCACAACTCTATTTATATCCAAGTATCATTCTCATAAAGTATTAGAAGCAAGGAATGGCGTTATACCGCCACCTACGTTTCGAAGACTAAAAATTCAATGGAGGCGTTATGAAAACCAGAATCAGTATAATGAAAAATAACAAAGCTGATGTCGGTATCGGCACGCTGATCGTCTTCATTGCGATGGTGCTTGTCGCAGCGGTGGCGGCAGCGGTGTTGATCCAGACATCAGGCGTATTGCAGCAGAAAGCACAGCAGACTGGCAAGGAAGCGACTGCCGAGGTGGCTTCCAACCTTAAGGTGTCGTCAGTCGTGGGCCAGACGAATAGCGGAAATAATTATGTTCAGGAACTCAACATTACAGTGGAATTGGCAGCAGGAGGTTCACCCATCGATTTCTCGAAGGTGATCGTTAAATACATAAATGAATCAACTTCATCGACTTTGAACCTGAATACCACAACCAGTTCTCCAGGTGCATATTTTAACTATACGGAAGAAAGAGTCGGTACGGGCACGGCAAATTATGTCCTGCAACCAGGAGATCTTGCGGTCGTAAGGCTGAATCTGACTTTAATGGGCCAAGATTTGTATCCCCGCAAACGCGGCACCCTGCATCTTATCCCCGAAACGGGAACAATGGTGCTTAAGGATATTGTAGCTCCTGCGACTTTTGGAGATAATGTCCAGGTACAGTTATTCCCCTGAAAAAAGGGGAATTTTTTTTATACTAATTCAATTTTTTTTGATTTTTCACAATTTTTTCACAACTCTATTTATATCAACGTATTATCTTTATAATTATAGAAGCAAGGAATGGCGTTATACCGCCACTCGGGTTTCGAAGACAAAAAGATTAATGGAGGCGTTATGAAAACCAGAATCAGTATAATGAAAAATAACAAAGCTGATGTCGGTATCGGCACGCTGATCGTCTTCATTGCGATGGTACTTGTCGCAGCGGTGGCGGCAGCAGTGTTGATCCAGACATCGGGCGTACTGCAGCAAAAAGCTCAGCAAACAGGCAAGGAAGCAACTTCCGAAGTGGCTTCAAACCTGAAAATATCGTCTGTTATCGGTAAAACGGATAGCAATAATAGCAAGGTTCAATATCTGAATATCAGTCTGGAGCTTGCGGCCGGAGGTTCATCCATAGATTTCAGCAAGGTAGTTGTGAAATATATAAATGAAACAGCATCAACAACACTGAACCTGCAAACCAACGGTGCTTCAGGGGCAACTGCGTCGTTATTCAACTACACTGAAGAAAGAGTTGGCTCAGGCTCCGCCAATACTGTGCTCCAATCGGGAGATCTTGCACTTGTTACACTGAACCTGACAGCGATGTCCCAGGAGTTGTACCCGAGGAAGAAGGGAACGGTCCAGGTCATTCCAGAATCAGGAACAATGGTGCTTAAGGATATAGTAGCGCCGTCGACATTTGGCGAGAATACCCAGGTGCAGCTATTCCCCTGAAAAAGGGGAATTCCTTTTATTAAGTTCGCTTGATACTTTTTTTCCGGATTTTTCACACTTTTTTCACAACTCTATTTATATCCAAGTATCATTCTCATAATGATTAGAAGCAAGGAATGGCGTTATACCGCCACCTACGTTTCGAAGACAAAAATAATAATGGAGGCGTTATGAAAACCAGAATCAGTATATTGAGAGATAACAAAGCTGATGTCGGTATCGGCACGCTGATCGTCTTCATTGCGATGGTACTTGTCGCAGCGGTGGCGGCAGCAGTGTTGATCCAGACATCGGGTGTACTGCAGCAGAAAGCACAGCAGACGGGTAAAGAGGCAACTTCCGAAGTGGCTTCCAACCTGAAAATTTCGTCGGTAGTAGGCCAGACAGATGCTACTAAAGCTTATGTCCAAAAACTTAATATTACCCTGGAGCTTGCAGCAGGAGGTTCATCCATCGACTTCTCGAAGGTAGTCGTGAAATACATAAATGAGACTACTACGACAACATTGAACCTGCAAACCTCCGGCAGCACGGGAGCTACAAGCACGTTATTTAACTATACTGAAGAGAGAGTTGGCTCAGGTTCAGCCAATTATGTACTGCAATCAGGAGACCTTGCACTTGTAACCCTGGATTTGAATGCCACGGGCCAGAATCTATACACCAGGAAGAAGGGTACAGTCCAGGTTATTCCAGAGACCGGGACAATGGTGATCAAAGACATTGTCGCTCCGGCAACATACGGCGAAAATACCCAGGTACAGCTATTCCCCTGAAAAAAGGGGAATTTCTTTCTTCTTTTCAAGAAGGATAAAAGAATATGAAAGCAAACAGGAAATGCCTCAAAAACAACAGCGGAGACGTGGGTGTAGGCACGCTCATAATATTCATTTCGATGGTGCTCGTGGCCGCTGTAGCTGCAGCAGTGTTGATTTATACAACAGGAGCGCTCCAGCAGAAAGCCACGAAGACGAGCAAAGAGGCAACCCAGCAGATATCATCCAACATCATCGTAGACCAGGTGCTCGGGAACAGAACGGATACAGGGGGTGCGGTGAATGATAGTATCCAGAGTTTGATAATCCGGATTAAACCTGATGTTGGAACTACATCGATAGACTTAAGACAGGTAATCATAACTATAATGGATAAAGATTATAAATATGATCTTAACTATTCGAGTACAGGTGCTAGTGGTACCCGTATATTTACCGCGAGTTCAGTAAGGGATGAGGATGGTTCATTCAACGTCTCAACGCCAGTCCTTAACAGCGGCGACCTTGCTGCAATCACAATAAGTCCAGATTCCATTTCTCCGGTCACACTACCTACAAGGAAAACAATCTGGTTATCACTGAACCAGGAACTGGGCCAGGCAGTAAACCTTGAGATAACAACACCCAACTCTTACGGTGTCTACAGGTTCGTGCAACTGTATCCATAGTAGTGGAGGAAACCTTGGGATTCTCCACTTCTGCTGCTGTGGTTATTCTTGCCGCATCTATAGTGTATATGGCCGCAATATTTTACCCTCTCGTCAATCTTTCGTCTCACAGGGTAATGGAGGCTAAAAAAAATTATAATGAAATACAAGATGATAAATTGAATACAAGGATAGTGATTGCAAATACCCAGGTGAGTGGAAGCGATATAAATGTCACTGTTTACAATAATGGTTCTGTGACCCTCGATTCGAGCAAGTTGGATGTGATTTATGATGGAACCTTCTATACTTCCTTTGCAGTATCCAGTCAGGGTGTGTGGGTTCCCAAAAGTCCGATCTACGTGACTATCATTAATGGTATAACGGGCAAAAGGGTAAAAATAATAGCTGCCAATGGAGCATCGGATTACGCAGTTACATAGGTGATACTGAATGGGAGCAGATACTTCAGCCACACATATAATCTTCTTCATCGTAGCCGTAATAATCGCTTTAAGCGTTGCTGGAGCGCTGTTCATGAACATCCAATCCATCTCAACTGCAGCAACCTTTGGAAGCAGGACACTATCTGAACAACTCAAGACTGATATTACTGTTATCAATGATCCTGAAATGATCCCGTATAATTCTTCCGGAAGTGTATATACATTCTATGTTAAGAACACGGGGAAAATAGACCTCTCTACCAATGAAATAAACACTATAATAGATGGCACACTGGTGACTGACGGGAATATTAATAAAACGGTAATTGGAGGTGCTGCTGTGTGGCGCACAGGTGACATTTTGAAAGTAAATGCCACTATCACGCTGAATTCAGGCAGCCATAAAATCAGGGTGATCACTGATAACGGGATCGATGATGAATTCGAATTCAAAACGTGAACTATGGCCCTATACACATTTCCACTTGACAGGGACGAGATAAACCAGATGCTCGGGGGAGGGTTCCCGAAAGGAGCCCTTGTTGTCATGGACGGCCCGACCGGAAGCGGGAAAAGCGCCGTATGCCAGCGTATCGCATTCGGCCTGCTTGATAACAAAAACACGGTCACCTATATTTCAACACAACTGACCACCAAGAATTTCATACGCCAGATGAATTCACTTGATTATCCAATAGGGATTAAACTTCTCAAAGGTGAACTTCTTTATATCCCGGCCTATCCCCTGCTCAAGGAGTCGAAGCCAAGGATCGACTTTATTCAGCGGCTTATGGGTGCAGCGGGACTTTTCGAAAAAGATGTGATAATAATAGATACGCTGTCGGCGCTCATTCGCTACAGCCCCGAAGCCGATAAAAGCCTGCAGCTCATCTCATTTTTCAAAAAATTGACCGGGGTACAGAAAACCATTATCCTGACCATGGACAGCACGGAACTTTCCCCTGGTATCAGCACCGAGTTCAAGGATGCAGCAGATGTACTTATCACACTAAAACTCAGGCAGCTCGGAACCGATATCCGAAGGACGCTGATAATTAATAAATACGCGCGCCCCGAGGTTCAGGTCGCAAGCATGTTCGGTTTCAAGGTGGAAGCCAAAGCGGG
Source organism: Candidatus Methanoperedens sp. (assembly GCA_036567605.1). GTDB lineage: Archaea > Halobacteriota > Methanosarcinia > Methanosarcinales > Methanoperedenaceae > Methanoperedens. The sequence continues at coordinate 14,741 of DATCUE010000022.1, forward strand.
CGTAATGATAGACATTTCCGGGGTCTCATGAAGGAGGGATGAATTACGGATGATAAGTTCGAAGAAGCCATTTCAAGGAACCCTCATTTAAGAGAATATCTGGAAAAATACAAGACTGAAAGCGGTGTGACACCTGACTTTTTCCCAAAACTGTCAAAAGATATCGTAGATATTCCTGTGCCTTCGATTATTTATCCGGTCGGAGATCCGATATTCATCCATCTCAAGGGGGACAAATCCACCAGGGAAATCAGGTATGTTGTAGTTGAACCCGTAATGTCCCCGCAGGAACAGAAAAAATACAACCAGATAATGGATTCCATCCTTGTAAAGGCGGCGGATGAGATTATCCCTGAAAATGAAGATCAACTCAGAAAGCTTATGATGAAACTTTTGAATGATTCCGTGCATATCGAAGGAAAAATAATGCCGTCGGGGATCCTGAATAAATTGCTGGGGGAGAATCCAGTCCCTTTATCACAGGAGGAATATGATAAGATTTCATATTACCTTGAAAGGAATGTTATCGGGCAGGGACCCATAGAACCGGTCATCAGGGACCCCTATCTTGAGGATATCCACAGCATAGGGGTGAACGGTGTTTATATCGTACACAAGATTCTGGGGATGCTTACTACCACTATAACTTTCAGTACCCAGGAAAATTTAAGCCAGTGGCTTCACACCATTGGTGAGAGGATAGGAAGGCCGGTAAGCGATGCACGCCCCATTATAGACGGAACACTGCCTGACGGCACGCGACTTAATGCGATTTACAGTACAGACATCAGCAGGAAAGGTTCAAGTTTCACCTTGAGAAAGTTCATGGAAATACCTGCAAGCATCACCCAGCTTATCAAGTGGGGAAGCATCGATGGGAATCTGGCATCGTACCTGTGGCTTTTGCTTGAGAACCAGATGAGCATCTTTTTTAGCGGCGAAACGGCAAGCGGCAAAACAACAATGCTGAATGCTGCACTGCCTTTCATAAGCCGCAAAGCCAAGATGTATTCTGTTGAGAACACGGCTGAGGTGTCCCCACCACAGGTTGCCTGGCAGCAGTTGATCACACGTGAGGACGGCCCGAAAGAATCCCAGGTTGATACCTTTACCCTGCTCAAGGTGGCGCTAAGGTCAAGGCCTAATTATATCATTGTGGGTGAAATCAGGGGTGAAGAGGGTGCCGTTGCCTTCCAGGCCATGCAGACCGGCCATGCGGTGCTTGCCACTTTCCATGCATCTTCTGTCAAGAAGCTTATCCAGCGCCTGACAGGTGAGCCAATCAATATTCCGGTCACGTTCGTGGATAACCTGAACTCGGCTTTGATTCTCCAGGCTATTTACAGGAAAGGGAAATTTTTGCGGCGATGCACTTCGGTTGAGGAAATAGAAGGATACCTTGAAGAAGCAGGGGGCGTTATAACCCGCGCGGTCTTTGAATGGGATTTCAATATGGACAGGCACAGGTTCAGGGGGATGAACAACAGCTTTGTGCTTGACAAAGTAGCTATCAGGCTCGGGTATTCTGATAAGCGGATGATATATGATGAATTATCACTGCGCGCAAAGATACTTAACAGGATGGTAGAAGAAAATATACTTGATTATTATAAAGTGCGGGATGTAATCTGGAATTACCAGGCAAAAGGTCTTGATGGTATTCCGTTCGAGGTATGATGGATTCAAAGGTCATATTTCACTGCCTTGGAATGCCGAAGAAAGATTATTTCAAGAAGGTGGTAATACCGGTACTTGCAATTGCATCTCTCTTCCCTTTTTTAATACTTTTCCTGGCTCCGTCAGTCATGCAGGGGGATATGTTATTGGCGGTTGTTTTTTCACCTTTCCTGCTTTTAGCTGTCGTCATAGTATATCCGATATCCAGCCTTGAAGGAAAAAAGAGCGATATCAATAATAATATGCACTATTACATCACACATATGGGAGTTCTTGCCACTTCGCAGATGACAAGGATAGATATCCTGTTTCTGTTATCAAAAAATGAAGCATATGGTTATCTGGCCAGGGAAACAGGGAGGATATATGCTCTAATCCGTTACTGGCATGTAAATTTCCCTGCCGCATGCCGCTTTATAGGCAAAAGGACGCCGTCAGTAATCTTCTCGGACTTTCTTGATAGGATGGCCCATGCAGTACAGGCAGGTGAGGATTTCGAAAAGTTCGTGATCGCCGAGCAGGAAGTTGTTATGAATGATTTCATGACAATGTATAAAGATTCATTGAAATCAATAGATATGATAAAAGAAATGTTCGTTTCTATGAGCATGTCACTTATAATGCTGGTATCATTCGCCATAATACTGCCAATAATTACAGGTACCGATGCAACCATAATGCTTGCAGGCGCAATACTGCTCTTCCTGGGAACTGAAATGAGCCTGCTTTTATATGCAAGGTCAAGAGTGCCGACAGACAGGATATGGCATACACTTGAAATTGAGACCACGGCCGACCAGCGGATAAAATGGTCGATGCCGATATCCCTTATGTTCTGTATTATTCTCACAGGCATCCTGATAGCTTATACGAGTCTCCCAACTACGATCATGTTTGCAATATCCTTAACTCCATTATTATTCACGGGATTGATAGCACGGACAGAAGAAAACAAAATAAAAAGATATGACAATAATTTCGGCGCTTTCATACGTTCTCTTGGAGGCGCGGCTGGTTCCAGAAGCGGTCTTATAATGGAATCATTAAAAGAATTGCTTACGCATGATTTCGGGCCTCTTTCCGAGAATATAATGAACCTGTACAAAAGGCTGAAAACAAGGCTTAACACGAAAAGGTCATGGGAGCATTTTGCCGCAGGCGCAGGAAGTAATCTCATAGAACGGTTTGCAACGATGTTTGTTGAGGGAACGAACGTAGGCGGGAAACCTAATGTCATAGGCGATATCATTGGAAAAAATTTCATGTATATCCTTTCGATGAGGAAATTAAGATACAGCAGTGCATCGAGCCTGACCGGGGTACTTTACGGCTTAACGGCAGGGATCGGGGCCACAATGTTCCTTTCGGTTGCCATAATTTCAATGCTGGGGACGCTTTTTTCCGGTATTACCACTCCGGATATGGATATAGGAATTTCAATTTCCTCTATAATGAAGGCTGATGTCGGTCTTATGAGCACGATGTTAATGTTTATGATGGTCGGCCATTCGCTGATGTCAGCAATACTTATAAGGGTAGTTGATGGGGGCCATCATTTCAACACATATACCCATTTTGTCGGGCTTGTCTGGGTTTCTGCTTTGACTGCTGAGATTACCGTCAGATCCATGAGTCCACTGCTGGGAATAGCCGGGTAAGTCACACAAATATCACACCTCTGTTTATACATATGTGGTTAGAGATAAACAAGTACGAAAATACATAATATTATAATAATATTTTAAATAAAAAGGGAGGAAAAATGCCCGGAAAAATATTACTTGTAGACGACGCAGCATTCATGCGAATGATGCTTAAAAAAATCTTAGCACCAACGGGAAACGAATTGATCGAAGCAGTAGATGGGGCGGATGGTGTAGCCAAGTACAAGGAGTGCAAACCGAACCTTGTTTTGCTTGACATTATAATGCCCAATACTGACGGAATCGAATGCCTGAAACAGATAATCGCGTTGGATCAGGGCGCCAAGGTGGTGATGTGCAGCTCGATAGGCCAGCAGACAGTCGTTAATGATGCAATTAAGATCGGTGCCAGGGATTTTATTGTCAAACCATTTGACGCCGCAAAAGTACTGGACGTTGTTTCAAAGAATATGTAAAAAGGTCTATAGATGTCCCGTATAAAAGTACTTGTTGTGGATGACTCCGCGCTTATGCGAAAAATCATCAGTGATATTCTGGCATCAAGTCCTGACATCGAGGTGATTGGAAGGGCAAAAAACGGCCAGGATGCGGTAGAAAAAGTTACAGCGGCAAAACCTGACGTTGTGACCATGGACGTGGAAATGCCCGTCCTTGACGGCCTGCAGGCTCTTGGTTATATAATGAGCGAGTGCCCGACGCCTGTTATTATGCTCAGCGGTGCAAGTTCGAGGCAGGCTGAAAACACAATAACTGCATTTCAATATGGGGCAGTTGATTTCATACTCAAACCCTCAGGGGAGATTAGCAGGGATATGTCCAATATAAAAGAAGAACTTATAAAAAAAGTAAAGGCAGCAGCAGGTGTAGCTGTTAAGAAGCTCAGTTACATCGATGTCACGGATAAGAAAGAAACAATGAGTAAGGAACTCCTTTTTGATTTTTTCGGTCGTTCTGTTGAGGGGGACAAAAAAGAGAAAATCGAAAACATCAAGAAATCTAAACCTAGAAAAATTATTGTAATAGGTTCGTCAACAGGCGGGCCAAGGGCATTGCAGCAGGTCATACCAATGCTGCCGCCAACACTGGCCGTACTTGTTGTGCAGCACATGCCACCGGGCTTTACAAAATCATTGGCAGACCGCCTGAATTACCAGTCCAGGATCAAGGTGAGGGAAGCAAAAGAAGGTGATGTTATCGAGCAGGGCATGGTTCTTATCGCTCCCGGCGACTATCATATGATAGTAAAACAGCAGAAAATGAACGGCGAATTTAAGGAAGTAATTGCCCTGACAAAGGGTGAGAGGGTACAGGGCGTCCGCCCTTCTGTGGATGTTCTTCTAAAATCAGTTGTACCGATATACGGGGAGAGGGCCGTCGGTGTGATACTCACCGGAATGGGTTCCGATGGCTCCGAGGGTATAAGGAACCTGAAATCGGCAGGCGGCAAGGTAATTGCCGAGGATGAGTCCACATGCGTTGTCTTCGGAATGCCCAAATCAGTAATTGAACAAAAATTGGCGGATTATGTCTTACCTATCACAAAAATAGCGGAAGGCATAGCGCAGATTGCGTAGAGGTAATTTATGAATGACATGTCTGAATATAAAGAAATGTATGCGGTTGAAGCCGCAGAGCATCTCCAGTCGATGAATGATGCACTTCTCAGCCTTGAGAAAGACCCGAAAAACAATGAAACGATCAATGTGATGTTCAGAGCGGCACATACATTGAAAGGCATGTCGGCCACTATGGGTTATTCAAATATCGCCGAACTTACACATGATATGGAAAACCTCATGGACAGGGTGCGCAAGAACGAGATGGAACTTGATTCTTCAGGTGTGGATCTGCTGTTTGAGGTACTCGACAATCTTGAAAAAATGGTGGAAGCCCCGGAACAATCCTCCGAATATGATATCTCATCACTGAGGGACAGGCTCTCTTCGCTTTCAAAAGGGACCGGGGCGCCTTCGCCAAAAGAAGAAACACCTGCAGCAACGGAACAACCTTCCGAGGTGAAACCAGAGGGTACAGATGCGGATGTTTCAGTTTCCGATGATGAACATAAATCACAGGAAGAAAAATGCAATGTATTCAATGTAATTGTTACGCTTCATGAAGCGTGCCTCCTCAAATCAGCCCGTGCAACAGTAGTCATGAGAAATCTTTCCGAGATGGGGAATATCATCGAGACAACTCCGCCTGTCAAGGACATTGAAGATGAGAAATTCGACCGTGTATTCACGGTCATGATATCGACAAGCAAGGACGCTGAAAAACTGGAGGAAGCTGTAAAAAAGACTTCGGACGTGTCCGGGGTCGAAGCAAAACCCGTAGATGCCCATGTGGAGACACAGGTCAAAAAGAAAATCGAACAAAAGACCTGCGAAGGGGACAATAGCAAAACCGTTGTAAAGAGTGTGCAGAGCGTGCGTGTAAGCATTGAGCGGCTTGATTCCCTGATGAACCTGGTCGGGGAACTTGTTATAAACAAAATACGATTGACCCAGCTTGCAACAGTACACAAACTGACAGTCCTTGAGGAGGCGCTTGCAAGTCTCAACAGGCTTACAAACGACCTGCAGGAAGAAATAATGGCATCCAGGATGGTGCCTATTGACCAGATATTCAACCGTTTCCCGAGGATGGTAAGGGATCTTGCTAAAAAAGAGGGAAAGGAAATAGAGCTCATCCTTGAAGGGGGAGATATCGAGCTTGACAGAACGGTACTGGACGAGGTCGGGGATCCCCTGGTGCATATCCTGAGGAACTGCGTGGACCACGGGATAGAATCCCCGGCTGAGAGGGAAAAGGCTGGTAAGAATCCCAAGGGTAAGATTATTCTGGCCGCCAGGCGTGAGAAAAATTATGTGGCCATAGAAGCTGTGGATGACGGCAAGGGGATGAACCCTGAGAAATTCAGGGACGTTGCGGTAAAGAAAGGGATTATGTCAAAAGAGGAAGCGGCCAAGCTCACGGACACAGAGGCGCTTAACCTGTCCTATATGGCCGGTTTCAGTACGGCCGAGAAAGTCACTGATGTATCAGGACGCGGGGTAGGGATGGATGTTGTCAGGACAAAAATAGAAGCACTTGGAGGCTCGGTAAAACTTGAATCAAAAGTCGGCGAAGGCACAAAGCTGATTCTCAAACTACCCCTGACCGTGGCCATAATACACTCTTTGATGGTGAAAGTTGCAAAGGATATCTATGCCATACCAATTACCAACGTGATACGGGACCTGGCTATAAAGAAAGACATGATAAAGACAATAAAAGGCGAAGAAGTCATATTGATGAGGGGTGAGGTCCTGCCCATTATCTGGCTGCACAGGCTTTTCGGGATCAACACCAATGGCACTGAAGAGCTGATAGTGGTTGTGGTTGAACGCGGGGGTAGCAATGTAGGGCTCGTGGTTGACCAGGTTATCGGCCAGCAGGAAGTAATAATCAAGAAACTTGACAACAGCCTTCTGAAAGGGGTAAAAGGATTCGCAGGCGCCACAATACTGGGTGACGGCAATGTGGCGCTTATACTCGATGTGGGGACATTGATATGACCTGTTTAGTCGATGCTTTCGAAGTATATGAAGATGAAAAAGAGTTCACAGATCTGAAATCCGTTATCAAGAAAAAAATCGGTTTTAACTGCGAACAGTACAAACAGGCACATTTGAAGCGAAGGCTCGCTGTAAGGCTGCGGGCAAACCAGGCAGGTTCGTATAAAGAATATATGGATTTTCTCCTGAGAAATGAGGCTGAATTGCAGAAATTAAAAGATACATTAACTGTCAATGTTACGGAATTGTTCAGGAATCCAGAAACGTATGAAGTGTTCAGCGAAACCGTACTCCCTGAACTGATAAGGTCAAAAGGAGAAAACAGGACTGTGAAGATATGGAGCGCAGGCTGCTCAAACGGGGAGGAACCATACTCCATAGCCATACTGGTGCGTGAATTCCTGGGTGGATTAACAAAGAGATATTCTATATCCATCCTGGGCACAGATATCGATGAAGATTCACTCAGGAAAGCGCAAAACGGCATATACCAGTTAAAACAGCTTGATAAAATAAATAAGGAAAGGCTTGGGAGATTTTTCGTTAAGAAAGATGAAACGAACTACCAGGTGACTGATGATCTCAGGCGTCTTGTGAAGTTCAGGAATCACGACATGATATCGGGCCCGAAGCTTTTCGGGTTTGATGTAATTTTTTGCAGGAATGTTACCATATATTTCGAGCAGGAACTGCAGGAAAGACTTTATTTGAATTTTTACAATGCCCTCAATGACGGAGGATATTTCGTTATGGGCAAAACAGAGACACTGGTGGGTCCGGCAGGTGAATTATTTGAACCTGTTGATGTGAGGGAAAGAATATACCAAAAAAGGAGATAACGCTATGAAACAGATAAAAACGCTTACCGAATTCCAGTACGATGCGTTAAAAGAAGTCGGCAATATAGGAATAGGGCAGGCTACGACATCGCTTTCCAAGATGATAATGAATAAACTGGTGATGATAACCCTGCCTGAACTTAAGCTGGTTCCTCTGATCAAACTGCCTGAACTGATACAGGACGAAAGACCGGTCATCGGCATCATTCAGGAACTGAGAGGAGATGAGAGCGGCCTGCTACTGCTTCTTCTTTCAAAAGAAAGTGCAAAACGATTGATAAAAGAGATACTCGGGTCGGCGCAGGAAGGCGATAACTTTGATGAAATGGAACAATCCGTCCTGAAAGAACTGGGCAACATAATGAACGGGACATACATTACTTCTCTTTCAAATTTCCTGGGGATATCGATGGGTCTTTCGACGCCTATCGAGGTATATGATATGCTGGATTCCATTATTAACCAGATAGTCGGCAATATGAGCATGGTTGTAGAGGATATATTGTTCCTGAAGACGGAATTCGTTGTGAACTCCGAGAAACTGGACGGAACAATAATAGTTTTTGTAAATGCGGAGTCGATTTCAAAGTTGCTGGACGCCATAAACAGACTGGTAGATAAATAGGATCGTTATATGGAAAAGATCATTGTAGGAATCGCTGGCCTTGCAGTGGCCCATAATCCCGCTGTGCTTGTGACCATTGGTCTTGGCTCCTGCGTGGGCATTTCATTTATTGACCCTGCGGCAAAAGTTGGCGCCCTTGCCCATATTGTTCTTCCCAGTATAAAGGATTCAAGGAACAATGACACACCCTTGAAATTTGCAGACTCGGCCATCGAGATGGCAGTTGAGGAAATGCTTGAAAGAGGTTGTTTAAAGAGCAGGATACGGTCTAAACTGGCAGGCGGGGCGAGCATGTTCAGCTTCGGTGAGAGTATGAATATCGGGGAGAAGAACGTAGAAGCAGTAGTGAAAAAACTTGATGAAATGAAAATCCCGATACTGGCCATGGATACGGGTGGGAACTACGGGAGAACTATTGAATTCTTTGTTGAAACGGGTGCGATGTCAGTGAGAAGCGCATTCCGGGGTGTAAAGGAGATATAGTCACCGATCCCTTTTTCGAAAATGAGCTAATGCATTATCTCCATTTTTCCGACTTCCGCACTTGCCCTGTATGCCGCGACTATCGCCCCGAGAAGTATCGGGGCTATGAAGAAGCCTGCAATCCCGCCGACCAGCGCTCCCCCCAGAAAGGCTATTATGATCAGCATAGGGTGTATGTTCGAGCGTGTATTTATCATGTATGGCCTTATAAAAACATCCGGAAGGATGATAAATAGGAGCAATGAGACCACAACAAAAAAAATCGCGCTCTCACTTCCGATTTCATAATAACTGTAAATCGCAAGAGGAACTATGACCATCCATGCCGTGAACATTGGAACAAAAGCGACAATTAGCATGATAGCAGAAAGTGCAAGGACGCTTGGAAATCCAAATGCCCAGAAAACCACAAGCGACAGGATCCCGACCGCAATAGCGCTGTACGTGTTTCCTATGAACAGGGCAGATAATATGGCATCGAAATGTTTTATGAATTTTCGGGAGAATTCTTCGATATCTTCAGGAATAATATCTATTATCTTATCAACAAGGCGGCTGCCATCGACCAGAAGGTAGAAACAAAGTATCACAGCAAGCAGGATATTTATCATGAACATGGTAAAAGCCACAATAAAACTTCTGCCAATTTCAATAAGGGGCAACTGCTTCATGAAAGGTAAAAGATACAGGGTGAAATTCAATATAACATCCCTTATCTTTTCCCCGGCGAAATCAGGGAGATTCAGCCCTTTCATAAGTGTCAATAAGGTGTTCGCTACATAATCCTGGTTTTTTACCGCCCAGAGAACAAAATTGAATATTTCAATAACGCCCAGCCCGATAATCAGGAAAATCGGAACAACGATAGCGAAGGTAGCCAGATACGGGGATAGTTTCGGGCTGAACCTGTCGATAAAACGTTTCAGGGGTCTTGCAACGTAAGCCAGCACAACACCCATGATTATGCCGTCAAGCAGGGGGAGCAGGATAGCTATGAAGGCTGCTGCGATCAACAGGACAATGATTGCAAGCACGATTTTCCATTTATATTTTATTAAAACTGAAACTCCGTCCGTGGATTGAGGATTGGGCATGAATACGAATAATGTTTTTGAATATATATTAATTGTTAGGAGGAAAAACGGCTGTAATACGAAAAGATAATCACAATAAGCCCGAAGACCAGAAGCGCCCAGAATAATACCTTCTGTGCTCTTTCGCCTATCCCGAAGTCTATCGCAAATACGCGAAAGCCGTTAAGGGCATGGGGAACCGCAAGCAGCAGCAGTATGAAGAATGCAACAGGGGCCGGGAAAAATAAAAAATCAAATGGCGTGTCTATCCCGTGCGCCCACCCGACATGCAGGAACAGGTAGAATACCAGCAGGAATCCCGTGACACGCTGGAGCAGCCATGCCCACATCCCTGTCCCGTAAGCTCTTTCTTTTTCCATATTTTCTTAATTATTGTTAAGGCTTTAAATAGATGCATATGTGTAGGGTGGCAGGTTGGGGGAGTGGGGGTTAGTTTTTGAAAAAAGACGTTTTTTGCCTGCCACTTCACACAATAATCTATTAATCAATTATTTTATTTAAATTAACGAAGTGAACTTATGCTTTATAATGTTTCTCATGAAGCCCGTTATGGCATTGGTGGGTGGTACTTTTTTCGGGCAGACTTCCACACAGCGGTACACCTCGTCACATGCCCATACGCCGTTTTTAGCATCGATCCTTTTCAATATAGCCAAAGTATCCGAATTGCGGGTGTCTGCATAAAAACGCCAGGCTTTTGCAAGCGCGGCGGGCCCGAAAAAATCTTTATTTCGTGAAGCCACAGGGCAGGACCCGTAGCAGATGCAGCACTGGATACAGGCTGCATATTTTTCAACTTTTTCAAGGTCTGCCATCGACATCAACGTTTCATGTTCAGGTTCAGGATTATTGCCCCTGAACCACGGCTGCATAGCCCTGTAATGCTTAAAGAACGGCTCCCAGTCCACTATAAGGTCCTTGATCACCGGCAGGTTCGGGAGCGGTTCAATAAGGATGTCGTCCCCTGTTTTTATCATCGGCCTCACAAAAGGGCCGAAAGCCGCGGGGGCAAACACCCGTTCCCCTGCTATCTCGGAAACCTGTGTGCGGCAGGCCAGTCTCTGTTTCTTATTGATGAGCATGGCGCAGGAGCCGCAGACAGCACCCCTGCAGGAGTACCTGAAGGCGAGGGCACTGTCCTGCTCGTCCTGTATCTGGAAGAGGGCTTCAAGCACCGACATGTACGGTTTGGCTCTGACTTCGAAAATGTCGAATCGAGATTTACCCCCATCGGTTCTTTTGATTTTGAATTTCATCAGTATGTGATTATTTTCTCTTCGGGATTATATAGGTATCATTTTCTTGTGCCCTCTCATAAACGTGCAAGTTTCTATGATTACAATCTTAATTATAATTATTAAAATATTCACAATCAACCGTAATTATTAAATAAACAAATGTCAACAATAATTTGTTTAATTTTTGAAAAAGGTTCAATTTAGTTTGCCAATGAGAGAGTTAATATTGGGCTTGCTAAAAGCGGAACTCTATCTAAGTTAAACAAAAAAATAGTGGAGTAGGAATATGAAGAAAAAAATAGGATTGGTGTTAGCTGGAGCTATACTTTCATTCCTGACTTTGGTGATTGTTGGCGCAGCCGCAGTATCTGTACAGGACAACGTCGTAAAAGACCCGAGAGAAGTTCCGATTCAATTATCTGGACCTCCACAGACAGTTTATGTAACTCTGGAGGCAAAAGAGGTAATTGCTGAACTTGCACCAGGTAAGAAGTTCTATTTCTGGACTTTTGCCGAACCCGGGAAAAAAGCAACTGTCCCTGGCCCAATGATAAGGCTCAGGGAAGGTGATACTTTAAATCTCACTCTGATAAACAATTTAACTGACACTGAACCGCATAACATAGACTTTCATGCTGCGATGGGTCCCGGTGGCGGCGCCGCTGTCACGAACGTAAAACCGGGCGAGACCGTGAACCTTCAGTTCAAAGCTATGAGAAGGGGTGCGTATATTTATCACTGTGCAGGAGAAGGATTCCCATGGGAACATGTAGCTCATGGAATGTATGGCCTGATACAGGTTGATCCACCCGCGGGTCTCCCGCCAGTTGACAAAGAATTCTACGTAGGGCAAAGCGATTGGTATCTTACAGCAAGTGCTAATAGTGATCCCAAGATTGCAGATCCAGGTGTTCTCTTCTACGATCTTGATGATGCGAAAGCCTCTATCGAACATCCGGACTATTATACACTCAATGGCCATACAAATGCGCTTACGACAATTAATTCGAATATGGCTACCAATCAAAATGATACAGTCCGTATATTCTTTGTTACAGGTGGCCCCAACATTGGTGCCAACTTCCATATAATCGGTCAGATATTTGACAAGGTTTACACAGGACATCCTGACGATTACGTAAGGAACGAGGAAACGGTTTACGTTGCACCGGGCTCGGCAGCTGTGTTTGAACTTACAACTTTAGTACCCGGGCGGTACTTGCTGGTCGATCATGCATTGTGGAGGGTTCCCAAGGGCGCTTTGGGGTTCCTTCATGTAGAACCGACGACATCTGCAACTGGCTGCTCGCCGATATTGGGAGGGGGATTTGCATGCAATAATCCCGGGTCGTGGTCGTTTGATATATTCCGTCCGATTGCATTTGGAACAGGACATTAGGCAAGGATAGTGTTGATACTGGTTTCATTACCGGTATCCATTTTTTTAAACGCGCAAGAATCACTTTTATAGTAAGCCTTCGTGATTGAATTTAACATGTTCAGGGCAAAACACCCGAGGCTATTGCTTAATGAGATCAAGTGGAGGTTTGACCTTGGAAGGTGCAGGGTGTATTATATCCACAGGGGCGCACCAGGAGACATGAAAATTATTGAGGGGAGTGAGATCAAGAATATTGATAGAGGTTTTTTGATACTCAAAGGAGATGTGCAGGATGTGTATATTCCTTATCACAGAGTATTCAGGATAGATTTTGATGATCAGATCATATTTCAAAGAAAAGGACCTTCACAAATTCCGTAATTTTTGGTTGTGTTTTCGACTTAGGTGCATGGGAAGATGCTTTTAACATATGATTCTACACCTTATTTGTTTTTAAAGGATGCTAGTGAAAATAATATGTATAAAATTCATGAGCATTATAATTAATAATCATTATATTTAATGGATCTTTGATGCTATGAAATCATAATTATCCGTGCCTAAATGGGGGTTATAAAAACGACTTGAATAGTTTCATTTTTATCGCTCTTATCGCTCCTATAAACCACACTTTAAAAAATCCGAGATGCACTGGGATTTGCCATTGAGGTGGTGTGGTAAGTGCATCGATTGAGCGCTAGGGAGGGTGCAATGATATAAGGCAGCCGTAGGTGAGCCTTGCCGAGAGGTAAATTCACCAAAATAAGAGAAAAATAAAAGAAGGGATAAATATGAAAAACTCAATAATATTAATTATTGCATCGATATTTGCAGTTGCAGCTATCGGCATCGGTGTTAGCGCACAAGAAAAAGTTAATGAAACTATTGTATTGGGAGATAATGCGATTATGACCGCCTCGGCCGGAGAAACTATTCACGGCACTAAATTCAATGACATAAACGGCAATAAAATGAGAGATCTGGGCGATGAGGGGCTTGCCAACTGGACCATAAGATTGAAAGGATTTGATACACTTACCAGAACAACAGTTGATAAATCTGTAATCACCGATGCCAACGGCAACTATAGCTTTATAAATCTAACACCAGGATTCTACACGGTGTTTGAAGAGCTGCAGCCAAGGTGGGTGCCAACCACTTCGCCTGCCCGCTCGGTACGCCTGATTGCAGGTGAGATGGTGGTAGACTTTGGAAATAGAAGGGCGGACATCCGTGCTCTGCCCCCGACGATAACCATCAATATTACCGAACCGGTTGACGGAGTAATCTTTAATAGCCTTAATCTTCCCCGATTACGTGGTCATATCGTAGTACCTGAGGGCCTTTCCGTGCGCAATTTCTCGAATGTGATAGTTGAAGTCAAAAACATCAGCAGCGGAATTAGCTATTCCGCCGACATTACGGAGCATGTCTTGCAAGACTCGACTAATCCCAAGTTATTCACATTTGCTGTGAATAACTTACGCTTGTTTGAGGGCGAAAATAATATCACGGTTCTCGCCACAGCCACAGCTAGAGTATCCAGTGGAGGTATAGTTTCGGTCAGTAGCCGAGGTTCGGTCCGAGTTGCGTTTGGACCGCCAGACTCAGACCTGAATATTTATGTCCTAGGCATAGAAATCACACAAGCCATTCAGGGCGACGAGAACTGGAACGGTGTGGCTGGGATGGATCCAGCGGTAACTAGGTCTAGCACACCGCTGCCCAGAATCCCTTACCAGGACCCCTTTGGCCGCAAAGGTGTGCCGTTAGTGGCACACAAGAGTACGATTGTGCGGGTCTACGGTGCTATCGAAGGCACTCCTGGGGCGGTACACGGTGTGCCTGCGCGTTTGATCGCTGTCCATGGCGCACCCATCCCCATTGAGATTCCGCTGGAGGGCTATATCACGCTCGATCCTGCTGATAATGTAAAAAAGACAGACGGATCATTAGACGTGGAGAAAACGTTGGAGAAGAAACGCAGCGATCTCGATAAGAGCTGGAACTTCATCCTTCCAGACGGTTTGACCTCAGGAATTATAGGTTTTGATTACCAAGTATTCTTGAATCCGCCAGACCTTTCCGGTCCATCGGAGTGCCCGGACTGCAACGATGAAGCCAACAAGCTGACCGTTTCCAATATCCAGTTTTCGAAGACCGCCTCCCTCAGTATCCGCTCCTTCTACGTGTTAGGTGACGGTAAAGAGAAGGATTCAGACAAGAAAGTCTTTTGCGGCGGCTTCTTGAATATGTACCCAGTGCGTGATGGTTGCGCTACAGGGCCAACGGACAGCAACGATCTGGATTTTGGGATTAATTTGCTAGCCCTAGAATCCCGTACAATGAGAGATAGCAGAGGTAACCTCATTCTCGATGGCGGAATCTGGCAAGACCAGATGTGTAAGCTGATGGTAAGTGATCGCTTTGGCTCTGCAATGCCACGTGTACCACTTCCAGCTTTCACAACTCCGGCGGCTTACGTTGCCCTTGGCACTAATGGAATGGGTGGGGCACCCGGGAAACCGATCATCCCTGCCGCTTGTGCAGCTACGGACTTTCCTGGGTTCTTCGAAGAGTATCGCTACGGGGTCGCAGCTCAGGAAGTCGGCCATGGTGATTTCACCAGTAGCAGTTTAGGTATCTGGCATGCCTGCGGCCCAGGCGAATTGGCGAGCTATCCGAAGTATAAAAATGCTCGGAAGGACGAGTATTACAAAGGCTCAATCGGCCAGTTCGGGCTTGATACCTCGAAACTGATCGTGAAGGATCCAGTCAAGGTTTCCGATTTCATGGGCTACACATACTGTGATCGATGGACAGCCGATCCTGTAGGTGAAGATATTATTCTAATTAGGGCCTCCACTATCAAGATCGGTGAGAGCAGTCCGCTCCCTGACGAGACGAATCTCATTGCCAAGGGAATCAGCGGTGAAATTAAGGCACGTGGCCTAACCTTCAAGTTGGAAGCCTTCACGCCAGGGACGTCGGCTAGACTGCCAGAGGCTACTATTTCGATAGTGGGTACAGCGACGGCAGGCGATTTGTTTGTGCAAATCGACAACCGACCGACTTTCCCAGCAGTTACGCTTACCGCGGGACAAAGCATCAAGGATATAAGAGATGCGTTAGCTGGGGGGCTAAATGACCAACCGGGCGTCGATATTCAAGAGAGAGAGCCTTTTTCAGCGTTTCCATGGGTATCACCTTTCACATATAATACCATGT
Source organism: Candidatus Methanoperedens sp. (assembly GCA_036567605.1). GTDB lineage: Archaea > Halobacteriota > Methanosarcinia > Methanosarcinales > Methanoperedenaceae > Methanoperedens. The sequence goes on from DATCUE010000022.1 coordinate 30,530, forward strand.
TCCCACTATTCAGAGATGCGCTGATCCTGAAGACCACATTTGTAAGCACCATGGGAGTGACGGCGCCTAATAGTGCAGTGCCAGAGATTGGCCAACGTGAGTATTTAATTATGGCTGGTAATATCAGTTCAGATAATCAAGTAACCCTCGATCCCTTCTATCGGATGATGATGCCCAATGGTACCTCGGACGACATCGGCACAGGCAATTATAGCTTGGAGCTTCAAGATCAGAGCGGTCAAGTCCTCTTTGTCCGTCACTTTGACCCCAATCCTGCTCACCCTGTGCTACCCCAGGTCAGACGCTTCTACCAGACTGTACCCCTTGCACCAGGCATCGCCCGCATCGTCTTCAAACAGGGAGACAACATTCTGGCCATGAGGATTGTAAGTGCTAATTCTCCTAGCGTCACGGTAGTATTTCCCAATGGAGGCGAAGAGTGGGGCGTCAGTGGGGAACAGGTGATCCAATGGGTGGCTAGTGATGCAGATGGCGACACGCTGAACTATCTCGTGCAATACAGCAAGGATGCTGGGCAGAATTGGCTAACGCTGGCGACTGATTTGACTGACAATAAGCTAACTGTGAACACAGCCTTCTTGCCCGGCAGCAATCAATCGCTCGTGCGCGTCTTCGCTACCGATGGGGTAAACACAGGTCAAGACCAGTCCGATATGACGTTCACAGTAGCCAAGAAAGACCCAACCATCTGGATCACGGGTATTGAAAATAACGCAGTCGTTGAACCTGGCGCGGTGGTCAACCTGCAAGCCAACTTCGTTGATCCGGACGAGGAGCCCATCGACGAGCAAGCCTTTGTTTGGAGTTCAGATAAGGCCGGCGTCTTAGGAAATGGGTCTCGCTTGGAACTGAAGGTGGCACAACTGCCGCCGGGCGCTCATCGAATCAGTCTCACTGTGCCAGGAGAGCAAGGTCAACCGATCACCGCAAGCGTGAAGATACTGAGAGCCCCGCTCTTACAAGAAGTAGAAATGCGGGCAGGAAATATCTCAGGAAAGAAATTCAATGATATTAACGGCAATAAAATAAGAGACTCCGGTGAGGTAGGTCTTGCCAACTGGACCATAAGACTGAAAGGATTTGATACGCTTACCAGAACCACTGTTGACAGAACAGCAATCACTGATATCAACGGCAACTACAGCTTCACAAATCTGACGCCAGGATTCTACGTCGTATATGAAATGGTGAAACCCGGGGGCTGGGTGCCAACCACTTCCGTTACTGTACCAGTAAACCTGAAAACAGGTGAGAGCATAAATGTGAACTTTGGCAACAGAAAGCTTCCATAACACCTACGTGGTTTAATATTGAGAGCGGGAGGATTTTTATATCCTCCACATTTTTCAAACCACGCTTTAAAAAATCCGAGATGCACAGGGGTTTGCCTTTATGGTGGTGTGGTAAGTGCATCGATTGAGCGCCAAGTGGGGCGCTATACAAGGCAGCCGTAGGCGAGCCTTGCCGAGAGGTAAGTACATAAAAATAGAAGGAAAAGACAGGAGGAATATAGAATGAAAAGAGAAATGATTAAAACAACGGTAGTCTATCTTTTGTTAGTAATGGTAGGGATAGTGATTTTTACAGACAGCGCATTCGCTGCTAAAGATGTAGGACAACCAGTACCACTTGTACCGCCTGTAACAGAAATAAGAGTACCTAATCCATGTGATGAGCTATTAGGAGCAGGAACGCCTGAACCCGGACAGAGCATAATAGAACAAATATGCCTGCAACCTGATTTAGTGTATGCAGGGTTTGGAATTGGAATAGTAGCTGGCAAGAGATTTATGCTAGTTGAAGTAGCAAATCGGGGAAATGCCGATGCAAATGCTAACTCAACTACAAGAGTCGATTTCTACCTAGCTGAAGGCCAAGGAACGGCAGCTCCCTTTTTCATCCATATTGAAAAAACAGACGAAATCCTAACGCCTCCTATTAAGAAGGGTTCTTCTGTTTTGGTTCCTGAATTTTCACTAGGAATTGAAGTTCCAACAGAATGCTACAGTCGTACATGCTACTTCATAGTAACTGTCGATGCCAAAAACGAGATACGTGAAATCCCTTCGGGTGAAGATGGAGCAAATATATTCCCTGATAATGGTAGGATACCTTGAATAGCTAAGATATGCAGCACTCGTCAAGTAAAACAATCACCTAACATGGAGTAGTGATTCCAATATTGTTCCGTCTAAATGCCTTCAGCAGCTTCATTTATACTGGTGCCGAAGGCATATTTTTATATAGTGTTAATTTTTCAACTATTGATATAAATTGGTAATCTAAACCATATCTATATAGTTGCTTACCACATACAACTGTGTAGACTATGACCAAAAAGCGTTAATCTTACATAAGCAAGAATCTGTCCTGCGATATTTTTTAATCATGTAATTAAAATAAAATCTTAATTTTTCTAAGACCTTTATCTTGTGACTCCGACAGCGCAGCTGCCTCCACTCTTCTGAGCCTGCGGGAGCATACCCACTTCCTTTAACTTTTTATGCGTGTTTGCAAAGCCTGAGGAGCTGGAATACTCTTGACTAATGACTACCCACGGATCAACATCATTCCAATCCTTATCCTCCGTAGCTTCAAAGTATACAGCTAACTCAAAGTATTGCTGTGAAAACCACATGCCATTGGCGGCTTTCACCGCTGCTGCAACCTGCTCTGCGCTCGCGCCCTGCGAGGCCAAGAGTTCAGCCAATCCGAGCGCTGCTATGCCGTGGTTGCAGTCAGGGAATGCAGTAGGGTTGCCACAGCAGGGGCGATAGCTGTTCTTGGCAACACGCTCTACGACGGCTTGCTGCTCTGACGTGAGCGTGATAATCTCTGCGTTATTCAGGAGCTCTCCACCAGGTTTCTTTCCAAGAGACCATCCACCGGTGCTTGCAAAATTACCGGCCTGGCCATTCTCGATATATTGTCCCATCAAACCTTCACTGAAGATATTGTTCTTATTCACCAATCCTAATGCCCAGAGCGTATTCAATATGAAATGCGCGTTTTCCGAGGTCATGCGTATTGTCTCGTTCGAACCTTTGGTGAAAAAAGCAATCTGCTTCTCTGTCAAAGGACGGCCTGATCTATTATACATGTCCTTGAGCTTCTCAAAATCAATTGCGCCGCTGGCAACGAGCTTGGGGCCAATGTTTTGCCATGTGCCGGAGAGTGCTATGCCTTCTGGAGGCACGACCTGTGCGTAGAGCGCAGCAGTATCAATCACTTTTGGTTGCTTTTGTGTGGCATTGACAGAGGTTCTTCCACTGATTTCTTTAACGGAATTTCCTATTGTTGTAAAGTCGGATGCAAGAAGAAATCCGCAAATAACTAATACGATAACGGTTCCAATTGTAAAAGGACTTGGTTTATTGAACCTCATAGTATTGCCTATCTGTAGAATTTTTTAAATATGCCATTTTTTAATTTAGCCACTCCATATATCATATTACCACTCCGCTCAGTTAATGCTGTAATATTTCACTGCGTATTATAATACTATGACGTTCATAATCTTGTCGGGAAGTTAATACTTATATACAACAATTGATGATGGCTGAAAAAGATATTGATAAACTTTTAACTGTATCTTTTCCTGAAATAAAGGATATAAAAAAGAAGCTATAGGAAGGATATGCCCACCGCTTATAATGATACAAATGTGTATATCATTGGCAAACCAAGGAATCAATCGACCCCCGGCATAAATCAATCCCCCGCCGCCTTTTTCTTGAGCGCGGCAAGCGCGTTAAGAGCGTCAAGAGGCGTCATCGCATCCACATTGAGGCTTTTTAATTCCTCGACCACAGGTGATTCCTTCGCATTGCTGTTACTATCCGAATCAAAAAGGATGAGCTGGGTATATTTCGTACCCTCCCTCCCCTTTCCCCCGATATTGCTTTCACTCTCCACCTCTTTTAATATTTCCTTTGCCCTCTGCGTAACTTTAAGAGGTACGCCCGCAAGCCTTGCAACATGGATGCCGTAGCTCCTGTCGGTTGCGCCAGGGATTATCTTTCGAAGAAATACAAGGTCGCTGCCTTCTTCTTTTACGGCAATATGATAATTCTTCACGCGCCTTAGGACTTTGCTTATCGCCGTGAGCTGGTGGTAATGAGTGGCAAAAAGCGACCGCACGCCTACCCTGTCCTTGTTGTGGATGAATTCGACCACCGCTCGGGCAATGCTGTATCCGTCGTAGGTGCTTGTGCCCCTGCCTATCTCATCAAGCAGTACAAGGCTCTTCGGGGTCGCGTTGTTCAGGATGTTGGCAAGCTCCACCATCTCTATCATGAAAGTGCTCTGCCCGCTTGCAAGATCGTCAAAAGCCCCAACGCGGGTGAATATCCTGTCCACGACCCCCACGGATGCATACGAGGCAGGTACGAAACTTCCCATCTGGGCCATTATGACAATCAGGGCGGTCTGCCTCATATATGTGGATTTCCCGGCCATGTTCGGGCCGGTCAGGAGAAGGAACTGGTTGTCCTGGCAATCGATATGCGTATCGTTCGGGACGAACCCGCCCGGAACCGAATTTTCGACAACAGGATGCCTCCCATCGCGTATAAGGATGCTTCCACCGTCATTGATCTCAGGCCTCACATACCTGTTGTTTACCGCTATATCGGCAAGGTTCGTAATCACGTCGAATTCTCCGATGGACCGGGCAGATGCCTGTATCTCCTTTGACAGCGCTGCTATTTTTGAGTTAATCTTATTGAAAATCTCAAATTCAAGCGCCTTTCTTTTCTCGTCCGCAGAAAGTATCATTACCTCCTTTTCCTTAAGCTGTGGGGTATAGAAGCGCTCGCCGTTAGCTGTTGTCTGCTTTCGTATGTAGTCCTGGGGAACCTGTGCGAGGTTGGCCTTTGTGACTTCTATGTAATATCCGAAAACGGAGTTATAACCGATCTTCAGGGATTTTATACCTGTGCGCTCCCGTTCATGCTGCTGCATTTCAGCTATCCAGTCCCTGCCGTGGAGTGACATCTTATTCAGTTCGTCCAGTTTTTCATTGTGTCCTTCTTTTATCATCCCGCCGTCGCGGATGCCAGGTGGCGGGTCGTCAACTATGGCGCTTTCAAGCATAGTCACCAAATCCATGAAATCCCCGAGCCGCTGCATAATATCCAGCAAATGTGCACTCTGCATTTCATTTCCTTTAAGGGATTTTATGATTTCAGGAAGTGTTGCGAGAGATAACTTAAGTGCGATAAGGTCCCGGGCATTCGAGTTGCCGTAAACTATGCGCCCTATGAGGCGCTCAATATCTTTTATCCTGCCAAGCTGCGACCTCAATTCAAAACGGAGCAGGGTTTTTTTGACCATCTCATCCACTGCATCAAGACGTTCTGCTATGCTGTTGACTGATATCAAAGGCGTAAGAACCATTTTCCGAAGCAGCCTTCCTCCCATTGGTGTTTTCGTTCGGTCAAGTACTGATAGCAGGGAGCCTGCGGCTTCCCCGCGAATTCCCTGTACTATCTCAAGATTCCGCAGCGTAACAGAATCAAGCACCATGAACTCGCTTTCAAAATAAGTCCTCAGCGTTTGGATATGGGCCAGGTCCCTCATCTGGGTATTTTTCGCATAAAGAAGCGCGGCTCCCGCAGATGATACTGCATGTGGAAAAGCTTCACATCCCATGCCTTCAAGCGTCATTACCCCGAAGTGACCCAAAAGGAGGTTGCGCGCAGCTTTCTGGTCAAAAGCTTCAGGATCGAATTTATTGACCGCGACGCCGATGTCCCTGAAACGCTCCGTGAGCTTCCTGTTCTCAAAAAGCGCAGGCGGGAGTATGCATTCCGAAGGATGCATCCGGGAAGCTTCGCTTATTATCCTGTCAAAATTCTGGTCATCCGTGAACTGGGTGGTCATGAATTCGCCTGTGCTCAAATCAAGGAAGGATATCCCGAATAGCGGCGGCTGTCCTGAAACCGACATCAGGTAGTTGTTGGAGCTGTCCTGTACCAGTGACGGATCGATAACAGTGCCCGGGGTAATGACCCTTACAACACCTCTTTTTACCACACCTTTTGCGGTTTTCGGGTCTTCAAGCTGCTCGCATATCGCCACCTTATAGCCTTTCTTTATAAGGCGGGGAAGGTACGAATCAACTGCATGATACGGGATACCTGCAAGTGGCATGTCTTCACCCTCTTTGTCCCTGCCTCTTGAAGTGAGGGTTATTTCAAGTTCTTTTGCGATTATTTTCGCATCGTCGCCGAAGGATTCGTAAAAATCACCCATCCTGAAGAAGATTAGAGCGTCCTTATGCTTCTCCTTTGCCTCATAATACTGGCGCATGGCGGGTGTCATCTTGTCCATTGGTTTCTCCAGCTTTTTGATATTCTTTTATTCCTATTTTTGTTTTTGCCTTCTCATCAAGGCCAATAGTTAGTGTTCGATGATTCGTTAGAGTATCATGGAAAAGCACAGCACTGTGACGTGGAACACGGATTGCACGGATAACACGGATGCACACGGATTTCGTATCCGTGAAAATCAGTCCAATCCGTGTACATCCGTGTTCCGCCTGGTTGTGTCTTTTTCATTGTTACCGATAAATCAATATTAACCCATGGAAACCCTTACATCTTTTTGCGCCGTTGAAATCCCCATGTCAGTCGAAGACAAGATGCACTCCATTATCAATGCTCTCGCTCAGAGGGGCAGCGTCCTTGTCGCATTCTCAGGTGGAGTGGACAGTTCGGTTCTCGCCGCCCTTGCTTTCAGGGCGTTGGGGGATAAAGCACTGGCCATCACTGCTGATTCGCCCACACTCGCTCCGGGTGAGCTTGATTGCGCAAGAGAAGTTGCAGGTGAAATAGGTATCATGCACATGATAATCTCATATGATGAACTCGATGAGCCAGGTTTTTCAAGGAACCCTGTGGACAGGTGCTATTACTGCAAAAGGGGCCTGATAAGGGAATTAAAAAAGATTGCGGTGCAGAATAATGTAAATACAATCATCGAGGGAACGAATATATCTGACCTGAAGGGTCACAGGCCTGGCCACAGGGCAGTCACAGAGGAGGAGATGTACAATCCCTTTGTGGAATTTGGTGTCACGAAAGAGGAGATACGTGAAATGGCGCGTAAGCTTGGGCTCTCAGTCGCTGATAAGCCCTCAATGGCATGCCTTTCCTCGCGTTTTCCCTATGGCCAGATGATAACCCATGAAGCGCTAAAAAGAGTAGGGGATGCCGAGGCCTTCCTGAGAAAGTCAGGATTCAAAGTCGTAAGGGTGCGCGACCATGCTGGCATAGCGCGGATAGAGATAATGCCTGATGAGATGCGACGCTTTCTTGAAATGCGCAATGATGTGGTTTCTGAGTTCAAAAAGCTCGGATTTTCGTATGTTACGCTCGACCTCATGGGTTTCAGGAGCGGGAGCATGGATGAGGTGTTGTGAGTGTCAAGCTGAAAACGCCTGAAAAGACAAAAATCTCCCTCGCTAAGAAAAATCACAGCATAACAGCATCTTTGAAATTTTTAAAATGGGCATCGCCGGTCAATACCTTTATTTTCCTGCTCCGGGCTGATGCAAGAATTATTGCATCTGCAAGACCGAAATCAGTTACCTTAACTTTATTCTCGGCATGTATTTTTGCAGCTTCAACTGCAATGTTTACATTCAGTGCTGCCATAGCGCATCTTTTCATTATGAAATCTTTTCTCTCTTCGGCGTTTCCATCGGTTCTGAGAGATTTGGAGTATATTTCTGCTATTACTATGGGAGAAGTGTATAATTGCGTGTCATCGTCTACCAATTTCTTGACTTTTTCGCCCTTGTGAGTCCCCATGAAATATTCCATCCATGCGAAAGAATCCAGCATCATTATAATCGATCCTCATGATCTCTGAGGTCTGATAAGTTAGTTTTTTGCATTGTCCCGAAAAGGCTTTTTTTCTCTCTGAAAAGCGTTTTAATTAATATTTCATTTATTTTTTCTGATATATTTTTGGCTCCAGATTCTTTAAGGGTCTGATAAACATCTTCTCTTAATTTTATTGTGGTTCGGACATATTCTGTCATCATCAACACCTACATATATGATATCATCTACATCAACATAAAATTTTCGATAAACAAGTCTGCCGTCATCCGCAGTTCCGATTATCAATCAAAAATACAAACCAAAGAATTTTTTCAAATGGAAAGAAAGTATAAAAACTTCACTTCAGCACATTGCTTGCAGCCTCGACTCCCGGCCCCATTTTCTTGACGATATTATTCCTGTGAAGCGTTATCTCCACGGCCTGCACCGCGCTCAGAATATCCAGCTTGCTGATATTGCCCATGCTGCCGATCCTGAAAATCTTGCCTTCAAGCGCTCCCTGGCCGCCTGAGACCTGCACGCCGAGTTCCTTTATACCGTTGCGGAGTTTCTTGTCATCGATGCCTGTTGGGATATTCATTGCCGTCACGGTATTTGAGTATTTGCTATACTTGTTCAACTGCGGGAACATCTCAACATTCATCGCATCCGCGGCGGCGCGTATCGCTTCTGCGAACTTCGCATGACGCTTTATGCGCGCATCGAGCCCTTCTTCCTTCACAATTTTGAGCGCTTCATGGAGCGCGAAAAAGAGAGGCACAGCAGGCGTATAGGGCGTCTGCGCCGTCTCTTTATTTGCCGATTTCTTGTATGCCTTCAGATCCATGTAATATGGAGGCTTCTCGACCATGGAATCCCATGCTTTCTTGCTCACCGAGATGGCCGACAATCCCGGGGGTGCGCCTATGCATTTCTGGGAGCCGACGACTGCTATATCCACACCCCATTTGTCCACAAGGACTTCATCGCCTCCGATTGTCGTCACACCGTCCATGATAAAAAGGGCGCCGTATTTTTTCGCAAGCTCTCCTACCTCTTTTGCCGGATTCTTAATGCCGACTGAGGTATCGTTGTGGACAAGAGTAACGGCCTTTGCCCCTTCTGCCAGGGCGCTTTCCACACTGTCAAGTTCTATTGATTCACCCTTTGTCCAGTCGAATTTTACAGGCTTTACTTTTCCGTAACGCTCCCCTATCTCCCTGAATCTCTCGCCGAACTTCCCGTTCTCGATTGTCACCAGGGTATCTTTTTCCCCGATCACGTTTCCGACTGCCGCTTCCATGCCGCAGCTTCCCGAGCCGCTTATAATATACATATCATTTTTTGTCCCGAAAAGTTCCTGCAATATCGACCTGCATTCATTGTACATATCCCCAAACTCCTTCCCGCGATGTCCGATTATGGGTTTTGCCATGGCGCGGAGTATCCTCGGCGCAACAGGTACGGGGCCGGGTATCATAAGCAAAGTATTCTCAAGATTCATGGTGGTTTTCTCCTGTGAAATATTCTCAGTTTTTTCCCTATACAACTAACTTGCATGTATATCTTTTGCAAAAATGTGTTTGAATTATACGGAACTGTCCTGGTATCCAATTATATACATCGATTAAAATTTAACCTAAAAAAAGCTTTATAATTTTTATTTGCATATTTATTAAATTATTCCATCAGTATGTTACTCATGCTGGCTCAGCGTAATGATATTTTAAAAATTCAATCAAAACGCTTCAATTTTGCCTCTTTTCTATAACTGCTGATTTAGGACAGAATATTTATACTTTGATGTTTTTACCAAACTTTAGAATCTGGTGTCCGGGAAAACTGGCGCCAAAGAGGTGATATGAATGGTAAAGATTAATGTTCACAGAGGGCCTGCCCTCCTGATCGCATCCGTAATAATAATGCTTGTACTTTTGCTCGGCGCTCATCCGGGCGCGGCTGTTCCGGATTCAGGGAACCGTATATGGGATGGCAGCAAACATATGCCTACGACATATACATGGAACTCATACAGTTTTGCCGGATTTTATTACAATCTTGATGATAATCTGGGTACAGAGGAACTCACTATAAGTAATATCAGGAGAAGTATAGGTGAGGGGGATTTACATTACACGACATCGCCAATAGAAGTTAATTTTGATTATTCGGGTTTTGGTAAATACCAGGTAATTGGCTTTATGGCAGACAGGTATTTTGCAGGTTATACCACAAAAAGCGCTGTTTCAAATTATGAATCAAAAAGTGCATTAAGCAGCAACCAATTGCACAGGGTGCTCCTTGATGATGAGAGTAAAAGGGTAGTTTCGGAAGGGGGGACGCTGACACTGAAAGAGGGATATGTGCTGAAAATGAAAGAGGTCGATATCAGTGCCGGTCCCGGCCAGGTATGGGTCGTCCTGCTAAAGGATGGTGAAGAGGTCGATAACGACGTCATTTCGGGACGCGATACCTATGTGTATTCAAAAAAGGTAGGAAGCGAGAGCGATATGCCGCTTATCGCAGTTCACTTTGATTCTGTTTTCAGGGGCAGGGAAGTAAACGCCGCCTTTATCAGGGGTATTTTCCAAATATCAGAATCCTTCACCTCGGTAAAGACAGGGGACAGGTATGGATTAATGGAAATAAGCAGTGTGGGCTCAGGCGGGATAGAGATGGAAAACCAGAACTCTATTGACCTTTCGCCAGGCAATACAATAGACCTGATGGGGAATTTGCAAATTAAAGTCGCAGACAGCAGCGATCTGCGGTTTGCCCTCTCGGTACAGACTACAGGGACATTCGAGGCGAGGGGGACTGTCCATCCGCCAACAGATGAATGGACGCCCATGAACTTCGGTCTTAACATAGGGGGAACGAACATCGGCTTTTATTATGATATGGATCACGATGTCGGGAAAGAGAACCTCCGTATAGAAAAAATCAGCGGAAGATCTATCCCGGAAGGCAGACTGGTATATTCGACAGCCCCCGAAGAAGTCAGTTTTGATTATTCAGGTTTTGGCAAGTACCAGGTGATAGGCTTCATGGCTGAGAAATACTTTGCAGGTTATACCAAGAACAGCGCCATCTCCAATAATGAGGCAAAAAGCCCGCTTGGCAGCAGGCAGTTGCACAGGGTGCTCCTTGATGACAAGAATAAGCGCACAATTTCCGAAGGCGGGACGTTGACACTGAAAGAAGGTTATGTCCTGAAGATGAAAGAGGTGGATATCGGCGCGGGCCCCGGTCAGGTCTGGGTCGTTTTGATGAAAGACGGGAATGTGGTTGATGACGATGTTGTTTCGGGACGCGACACTTACGTGTATGTAAAAAAGGTAGGAAGCGAAAGCGACCTCCCCCTGATAGCCGTTAACTTTGATTCAGTATTCAGGGGAAGGGAGGTGAATGCGGCTTTCACAAGAGGTATTTTCCAGATATCTGAATCTTTCACCTCGGTTAAGGCAGGGGATAAGTACGGTTTAATGGAAATAAGCAGTTTTGGCGGAGGCGGGATAGAGATGAGAAATGAGAATACCATCAGCCTGTCCTCCGGAAGCACGGTAGACCTTATGGGTAATATCAAGTTCAAGGTAGCTGATTCCGGTGACGTAAGGTTCTACCCGTTTGTCGAAGTCAAACCTGAAATGCTTGTAGACCAGCTCGTAATAGACGCACCTGCCAGGGCCACTGCCGGGGATACTATCAGGATAAAGGTAACGGCCGGAGGTAAAGCGGTTGAAAGTGCGTCGGTGGGTATTGATTCTGAGGCAGGGCTCACGGATAAAGATGGTATTCTTGACTATAAATTCCAAAAAACCATGGAAGGTGATTATAATATCACGGCGACAAAGCTGGGCTTCCAGAAAGCAAGCAAAAGCATAGAGATCAGCGAATATAAAGAGAACAGGCTCGGCATAGATGCACCTGTAAAGGCCAACCAGATGGAGACGATAACCATCCGTGTCACAATCAATGGCACGCCTGTGGGCGGAGCGACAGTGAAATATGATAATATTACCGTCGGCCAGACGGACAGCAGTGGGGCCGTTAAATATACACTTGAAACGAGCGGCACGCACACAATATATGCGTCAAAGACCGATTATGTCACAGCGGCCAGGGACATTGATGTAAGGATGCCTTATGCCGAATTCAAGGCTCTTGACATCAATGTGACACCACCTGTGGTTTCCACAAACCAGGAGGCAGTTATCAGGTCAAATGTTACCAATATTGGTACGAAAGCAGGCACTCTTCCAGTAGTTCTCATACTCAACAACACCGAAGTCGAGAACAGGCCTGTAACTCTTGCTCCTTCCGAGATAAAGGAGATCGTTTTCAAGAGAGGAGTGTCTCTTCCGCCGGGCAACTATAGTGTTGAAGTGAACGGCCAGAAGACGATGGTGGATGTCAGGGAATCGCCGTACGGTAACCTCATGCTTGTTGCTGGAATACTGGTTGGCGTTATAATAATTGGCGGGATTATCATTTACATGCTTACCAGAAGCAAGACAGCCAAATGATCGACCCTGTCAACAATTTCCGCCTACCTGATGAATGGGTAAGGAGGGCAAAAATACCCCTTGATGAACTCCGCGAGAAAATTACGGGGGGCAGGTATGTCCTCCTTTCGGATGGCTCCCTGTTACGCAGGGGATATACGACCGGAACTACGGCCGCTGCGGCTGCAAAAGCCTCGGTACTGTCTTTAAGGAAAGATGTTTCGGAGATTTCAGTCCCCACGCCTGCCGGGCCTCGCGCAGTACTGCATGTCAATGCAAAAAACGGAATGGCGTCCATCCTGAAGGATTCGGGCGACCATGCCTTTGACGTCACCGGGGGGATGGAGATCGTTGCCGAGGCAAGGGAGAATGATACTATTGTGATCGAAGCCGGTCGGGGCATCGGCATAAAAAAAGGGAAACCTGCGATAAATCCCTGCCCCATGCGCCAGATAAAGGAGGCAATAAAAGAGGCGCTTCTGGAAACAGGATTAAAGGGTGTACATATCACTATTTCAGTCCCGAAAGGGGAAGAGCTGGCAAAACGAACGCTCAATGGAAAAATAGGGATCACAGGCGGCATATCGATTCTTGGGACAACGGGTTTTGTGGAACCTTGGAACGAGCATCTTGGAGAGATGAAAGAAGAGCTTATAAGGGGTGCGGATAAGCTTGTCCTTACCACAGGGCGTCTTGGAATGCGCTTTTCCCACATGTTTTTCCCTGAATATACGGTAGTACTCATCGGAAGCGACATCTCAAGAGGTCTTGCAGCGGCCAGGGGAAAGGTGATAATCTCCGGCCTTCCGGGATTGATACTTAAATGGGCGTCTCCCGACATCCTTATGGACAGTTCTTATGGTACTGTCATGGAAATGGTCGAAAAAAATCCGGAAAATCCGCTTATAGACAAAGCCCTCGCGCAGGCGGTAAGAAAATCTGGAAAAAGAGTGGTGCTCTTGAACAGGGACGGGACAATACTTCGAGACAGCGGTGAAACAAAATGAAAATAGTCGGCGTGGGTGCAGGCCCGGGTCTCCTGACGGAGGAAGCGATATCTGCAATCGAGAATGCAAGGATAATATACGGTTCAAAAAGAGCGATAGAATTGGCAAAAAAACATATCAAGTGCCCTGTTTATGAGATTACGGATTACACATTGAGCGCATTGCCGCAGGATGCGGTGGTACTATCGACAGGCGACCCCAATATGTCAGGTCTTGGGAAATTCGCAAAAAAGGAGGATGAGATAATCCCGGGAGTATCTTCCCTGCAACTTGCCCTTTCCAGGCTGCACATTGATATTGACAGTCTTGCCATAATTTCCGCCCACTCGCGGGATATAAAAATGGTGAGAAATCGCATGATTCTGGAAATCAGGAATGGGAAAAATGTGTTCCTTCTTCCCGATTCGGCTTTCGGGGTCGCCGAAGTAATAGAGGTATTGAAATCGGAAGGTTTATCAGGGAAGATTTCAGTTTGCGAGCGGCTTGGCTATCCGGATGAACGCATATCAACAGGCACTACGGAAAAACCCCCTGCTGTGCGGTCCCGGCTATATTGCGTTGTAATAAGTGACTTTAAGCTATAGTTATTTCCTGTCTTCCTTCGGGATTATTATCTTTTTGATATCGTGCCACGTGATGAAAAAAGGGGGGGAATTATCCTCAGGTTCAAAAAAAACCCCTATCGAGTCGGCATGCTTAAGAATACCCGTATGAATGGTTCCAGAACCTGTTTGCACCTGTACCCTTCTGTTGACAAATACACCAAGGAAAACCGTCGAAGGTTTAGCTTTTGAACTGCCGGCGGGTCTATTTACATCTTTATAAGATGCGCCCGGGATAATAAGGTCGGGCAGAAGAGGCATCATTTTGACCAGATCATTAAAAAGTTCGTGTGAAGCGTTTATGAGCAGTACATCCGAATAAACCGGCATACTCTTTACTTTATTCCGTAACAGTTCATATTCCTGGATAATAGGTACTAAAGCGCAGACCTCATAATTATTTCCAGGTGAGCCGGATCCATTTGACAGCATTTTTTCTGCATAGGAAGGGTTGATTTCTTTTGGCTTACACTCAAACTCCAGACCCGACCGGATCATTTCCTGTAATGTTGATTTGACCCTTAAGATATCGTTTGCCCTTATTATTGCAAGAGAGTTCATTGTTCCAGGATATTTAATTCTATTTTTATACAGTAATATAACTTTTTACCGACTTTCCCCGTTTTTCACGTATTTTCTCTTCCCATATTCTACTAATTACCCCGATAAATAGGTTATGAAAATTTAACAAAATGAAAAAAAGAGACGTTATTTGAATTGCGGTTCCAGTGTAATCGATTCTTTAGAGACGGAAATCACAAAGAAATTTTTTCCTGAATCAACGAATCCTCGCAATTCTTCTGAAATTATTGGAGCGCCTTCTTTGAATACCGATATAAAAACCAGTACCGGTGGAACAAGAAGCAATCCAAGAAGCAAAATAAGAAATATTGTTGAAATCGGAATATACATGAAAATAATCAAACAGGCGAGCAATCCGAATGTCATTTTCACGATTCTGTTCATAATTTTCAAAACCCTTATCCTATAAGGACTATATAAATCATACGCTTTTGTTTCAAAAGCAGGAAAATAGCAAGATATATATACCTTAGAATATGAAACACTTACTATGGTAGGATAATAAATGGACTTGCCGCTTAACTTGCATTGTTGATAACAGGTGCTTGTAATAATCTTTACACCGGGCGAAGCAGGTATCCTGCATAAAAACGAGAAAAACGCAAAATGGGGAACATGAGGGTGTGTGCTTGAATCAACACATCTTGGCAGGATTAAGGATTGGAAAATATGATTGTTACAAGGCATATATCGCTTGATAATGACTGTATAAGTAAGATGGAACCTTACGTGCTGAGGCACAATGGCAATTTCAGTGCGGCAGTAAGGGATATAATTGACCATGTGGGTAAATCTGCATTCCCAAGTAATTCATCGGCAATGGAAACTTCGCTGTTTAACTGGGTGCTGAATGAAATGGAAGGCATACTTGTTCCTGACAGCGTTCTGGATGAAATGATCGATCCCCTGCTGATAAATTCAATGAGAAAATTTGAAGATAATCTCAATTACAGGTTCAATGAACTTGAGTGGGATGTCAATATTGGTTTGAAATGTGATAATGACATGCTACCTTCTGATGTACTGGTAGAAATAAGAGGTGCCCCTCAAAAAATGAAATTTGTTGCCTGCATAATATCCCAATTCCTTGTGAAGAATTCGCTTGAAAGGGCGCCTCTGGAAATAAGATCTGTTTTTAATTTTAATGAGTGTACAAAAGTTGAATTATCACGTTCAAATAAAAAGGAAGCGCTTGACAGCCTGGTTACTTTTTTTGGTAGCGTGGATGAAGTAATGAAAGCCATGAAGAGCCGTCCGGCCTTCTGGAAGGCCGTAATCAGCAGGCACCTTTTAAGTAATTATAATATGGTCACAGTTCACAGGAATTATTTTGAGGATTTGCTTGCAAACAATATACCGCTGGGGGAGATAAGCATAGAAAACCTGGCAAAAAAGCCGATCCAGGAAATACCGTTAAAAGAAATGCTTTTACTTATAAAAGAAGTTTATGAGACTTCCAGGGTCGCTGACAGGGTGGAAATAGACAAGGAATCAATAATATTGTTCCATAATTATAGAACTAAAGAAGCAATAGATAAAGTAAAAAAGATACTTGTCACTCTTCTGGAGGCAAACGGCCATTTATATGATGCAAAGTCCACTGCCAATATGATCGTACTGACTCACAGGCCGGATGTGGGTTTAAAAATCGATGAAATCGTGGATAATCTGAAAACAAGCAACAGCAGTATGGACCAGGAATTAATAATGTTCATGACTTTTCTAAGGGGATTAAAAGACATTCCGGATATACCTTTGTCCATGACTGCTCTGGGCAGGAAAATCGGGAAATCCCTTATGCAGGAGTATGAAAAAGAATCAGGCATTAAAAACTGGAACCTGGATAGTTTTAAGAATGCTTTCGAGATAATCAATTCAAAACTCCACATAGAAAGCGAATGGAAACTGGAAGGAAAGAATCTCTTATATACGGTCCATAAGTGCAATATCGCTACCGAGGGAAATAAGTTCGATACCTATATCTGTCATACCGCCAGGGAAACATTCAAAGGGGCGCTTATTCATGCATTCGGGAACAATGCATTCCTGGAGATCAGGAAACTAATATCTCATGGGGATAAATTTTGCGAAGTTGTTATAAAAATACCATGAATGTATGTGATTTACCATAGATCAATATATTTGGTGTTCAAAGCGCATCCATAAGATATGATGGCGCAGATTATTCATTTTTGCCGGCATCTCGTCAAATAACCTTTTAATATTGGCATTTAATAGTTTAAATCAAGGAGTGATCAAAATGGATTCCCGGATAAAATATCTTATTGCAGCTCTTGCGGCAGTGATTTTCATGACAGCCGCCTATTTTTACCCTGCGCAGACTTTCATCTATTTCGTTGCGGGATGGTTGTTCATTATTCCTGCTGCATTTATTGTGTATATGGTCTATGGATTCATGGAATATGTCAAGGAAAGGAAGCACAGGATCGAAGTGACCGTAAAACCCACCGAAGCAATGAAAGCTATTGCCCGCCGTGAAGAGGAGCTAAGGAGAGAGAAAGAAAGGATCCTTTACGAGGAATTCCATAAGAAAGCAAGAAAATAAACTATTTTTACGTCCATACTGGCTCAATGAAAGGACAGATCACGGATACTGATACGTATGCATCCGCGTCATCCGTACAATCCGTGTTCTGTCACAATATTACACTAAACTGATGACATATGAGTTAGCAATATGATCTGTAACCATCCTCTTGTCCCATGGCAACATGCCAGCGTCATGAGCATCAAACTTGAAATAATGCTCCTCCAAATGGACTTGAATGGATTCTTGGCCTTACCAGTCATCATTACGCCAAGTTATTGAATATATGGCTTGAAATTTACATAATCATAAATCAATGTAATAATTAATCCATATAATTCAACATTTGACCCATTTTAATTTATAAATAACATTGAATTTTATAATAGCTCGGCAAAAAACCATAATACAGCTACCTTGACTGAAGGAGGCATTTCTCCAACAAAATATTCTCAATTGATTTTTTAATATTGGCATTATATAACTTAGATTGAGGTGTGTTAAATATGGAAAACAAAATAAAGTACATAATGTCCGCAGTAGCAGCCACAGGTTTCATGGGAGCCGCATATTATCTCCCGGCAGAAACATTCCTTGCCTTCTTTGCAGGAGGATTGTTCCTTGTCCCGGCCTCTTTCTTTGTGTATATGCTCCAGAAAGTAGCCACGGATTAGAAGTAGAAAGACATGAAGAATGCCAGAGAGGAGAAAATGAACGTTACAAGGCATATATCCATTGACGATGACTACATCAAGAAGATGAAACCGTATGTGGATAAACACAACGGTAATTTCGGGGCTGCAATAAGGGAGATGATCAACCTTGCAGGAAAGTACAGCCCGCGTGCGAATTCATCGGCAATAGATATATCCTTGTTCAACTGGATGCTTGAAGAGATAGATGAAATACTTGTTCCTGATGATATACTTGATGAATTGATAGATCCCAGGCTTATCAATTCCATGGATAAACTTGAGAATTATCTTAACCGCCGGTTCAGTGAACTCGATTGGAATATCTATCTTGCCATAAAGTATGACAATGATATATTCCCATCCGATGTATTGATAGAATTAAGGGGGGCACCGCAGAAAATCAAGTTCGTCGCCCGCATTCTCTCCCAGTTCCTTGTGAAAAATTCGCTTGAGCATGCACCCCTTGAGATCATTTCTGTTGTTAATTTTAATGAATGTATAAAAATTGAACTGGGGAGGTCAAACAAGAAAGATTCTCTCGGAAGCCTTATTAACTTTTTTGGAGGGCTGGATGAAGTAAGAAAGGTGATAAAGAGCCGCCAACACTTCTGGAAGGCCGTAATCAACAGGCATGTTCTGAGCAACTACAATATGGTCACAATTCACAGGAATTACTTTGAAGATCTGCTTGCGGACAGGATACTCACACTCGAACTGATGATAGAAAACCTGGCAAAAAAACCTATCCGGGATATACCGTTGAAAGAGATGTTACTTCTCGTAAAAGAGGTATATGAGACCTCCAGGATCGCGGACAGGGTGGATATCGATAGGGACACCATAACGCTGTATCATGATTACAGGAACAAAGAGGCCATAGAGAACCTGAAAAAGAGTATTGTGGCGCTTATGGAAGCCAACGGCCATTTATACGATGCAAAGTCAATGGCCAACATGATAGTACTGATGCACAGGCCTGATGTTGGGATAAAGATCAATGAAATCGTAGCCAATTTGAAAATGAGCAAGAGCAGCGTGGACCAGGAAATAGTGATGTTCATGGCTTTTCTTAAAGGGCTCAGGGACATGCCTGACATACCTTTGTCCCTTTCGGTACTGGGTGAAAGGATCGGCAAATCCCTGATGGAGGAATACGAAAGAGAAAACGGGATCGAGAAATGGAGCCTTCCGAATTTCCAGAAAGCATTGGAAACGATCGACTCGAGGCTCCACAGGGTGAGTGAATGGAAATTAAATGAGAAAAATTTATTATATACAGTGAAGAGATGTAATATTGCAACCGAGGGAAACAGGTTCGATACGTCGGTCTGCCATACGGCCAGGGAAGTGTTCAAGGGGGCAATGAATCATGCATTCGGAAATAAAGCGGAACTGGAGATCAAGCATCTGTTAACTCATGGTGACAAATTTTGTGAGGTGGTTATACGAATACAGTAAAAGCAGGGCTTTCGATAAGCTTTTTTAAATGTGCAGGCCTATTATCTGTTGCCGGGTTATTTTTTATGACGGCGGGGATTCTGGTGGCATCTGCACAGTATGAGAACCAGGATATTTCCTGTTACCATTGCCATTCAAGGCAGGTAACGGAATTCCAGAAAAGCGTACACTTTAATAAGAATTTATGTACAGATTGCCACGGTGGTGACATCAGGATCAATGGCAGCATAGTATCTATTGATGTCATGCATACTAATTTTACGGGTGCGCCGACGCGGACAAATTTAACGGATTTTTGTTCAAAATGCCATGGAGAAGTAACGAAAGTCTATAAAGATAGCACTCACTGGAGAAAACTTGCTGAAGGAAGAACGGAAGCCGCTGCATGTACCGATTGTCACGGTATACATAATATACTATCGCATAACAATCCCGACTCGCCGACCTATACGGATAACATACCGTTAATGTGCGCGGGCTGCCATGCTGACCAGACGAAAATGCAGGCGTGGTATTATGGGATTTCTACAGATAAGTTCGATACATATAAAAAATCCTATCATTATAAGTCATACATGAGCGGGGGAAAGGTACTTGCAACATGCTCAGACTGCCATGAAAATCATGACACAAGAGCCGCATCCGACACTGGATCCGCAATAAATCCGGCGAACCTGCCGGCCACATGCGGGAAAACGGGATGCCACCCGGGCGCAAAAAATGCCTACATTTACGGGGGCAAAGTACATGAAGGGCAATCTGTTTACCTGTCGTTCATCGATGTCAAGAAGCTTGTAACATATTTCTACATACTGATGATACTCTTTGAGCTGACATTCACGCTCGGGCTTATTTTCCTGGGGATATCATCAAATTTCGAGTTAAGGAGGAGGCATTAACTATGTCGGGACTAAAATTCAGGAGATTTACCTTAAACCAGCGCATCCAGCATATAATATTCTTTACAATGTTCATACTGCTTGCGTACACCGGGTTCCCTCTCAAGTTCCCGGATGAGTGGTGGTCGAGGTGGATGATCGCTTCTGTCGGGGGTTTTGATAACAGGACTTTCATCCACCACTATGCAGGTCTTGTAATGATAGGCGTGAGTGTCTA
>DATCUE010000023.1:0-1765 GCA_036567605.1 Candidatus Methanoperedens sp.
GCGGCGATGACGAGGGCGGTTAAAAAGATATTAGGTCTCTTCATCTTCTTCTTCTCCTTCTTTCTTTAGTTGGTTAACTATCTAATAGACCTCGTTCAGGGCTGGATAAGAATCTTTATTCGAGCTTGCACCTCCTTCCGCCTTGCCAACATGATCGAGCATTTATTCAATCCAATAACAGCATACCAGCAAGCCATTCCAAGGATAACCGCTATGTTAAAAGAGACCTGCATCTGCGTATTGTGAGATCGTCGTTACTGATGCGCCATTTCTGTACAACTCATCCTTCAGAGTGACTGCCATCGTTATACATTTGTATAACCAGCTCATTTTCCCCTCCGCTTGCTGTTTCATTATAGCGAGAAATAAAATCAGAGTCAATTTGTCTTTACTGAAGTTCAGACGAAAGTTCGGACAGGGAGGGCAATGGAATGGAAGGTCTGCAGGGCAAGAGAGTTGATTCTTCTGAAGTCCTGGAAGGGCAAAGATAACTTGAGCTTCAAGAGCACAAACAAACCGGAATAGAGGTTACGTTTTCGGCTGGTTTCAGGAAAAAGATGCGAACGCAGGGTTTCGCCTAGCACCAGACCAATGGCATAAGCAATGAGTGCTAAGGATACCATCTGTTCCATCCCGCGACGTTTTTGGCACATGAGCTTATCCATGCCGAGCAAACTTTTCAGATCTTTGAAGGCTTCATCAATTTTCATGCGCTGCAAGTAGAATGCCAAGCCTTGCTCCGCCGGCAGGTTAGTCATAATCCAAATGGGTTCATTGAATCCCTCTTTCCATCGGCCCATCACGTTCACAAAGACCTTTCCCATATAGAAGACTTTGTTGAGAATACGTGTTTCCCCTTTTTTCACATTCAAAGCGACCTGTTTTCCCTCCTGATCGAAAAAATGGGCTCCCAGTTTGAGCCGAATGACAAAGTTCACTTCTTCCACCACCAGGGCTTGCAGAAGTTCCAGATAGCTGAATTCACGATCCAAGACCAGGGGTTTATCTCCCAACAGGTTCTTCACGTCTGCAAAAGCTTGGAAGTGATAGCGATTTCGGGAGGTGATCTCTGTACCAATAATGGCAGACGAGTAGCTCACAAAATGACAAGGAATGGCACGCCCTTGATACGGCGTAGCTAAGACCAGTAGCCAGTACCCGCTGGTCTGTCCATCACTCAATTTGCCTACATAATCGGTCTTCTTCGCATCCGGTCGGGGCATCTCAGTCGGGTCACCAATCATAAAAGGTGCCTCTTCCTGATACAACCGCAGCAAGATCGGCTTCAGCGATTCTTCGGCAACAAATCGTTGAATACATTTGTAATTGGCCGTTTCATTCCCAGGCATTTCTCGGGCAATCTCACTCAACCGACACGAGTGGGCTTTCAGGATCCCGGTTGTAATCGCCTGGGCTTTTTCCACTGCCCGCTCCTCATCAAACAAATATGCTAAAAATTCGGAAAGATGGGTAAACTTGTCCATGGAAGCCTCCTTTCTGGATTTGGTTATCAGCAAACCTTATTATCCAGTTTTGAAGGCTTCTTTTTGTCCGAACTCCTGTCCGAAGGCCAGCGCAAGTGAGTTGACTTTTGATTCTTCCTTGTATATACTGATAATAACCCAATAAAGAGGAGGCATCATGAACGACCGTCCGTGGCTCGCCCATTACGACAAGGGGGTTCCCCATACAATTGAAATTCCAGATGTGTCACTGTTCTATTTCTTGGAAGAGTCGGCGCGCAAATATCCAGACCGCGCCTGCA
>DATCUE010000024.1:0-14582 GCA_036567605.1 Candidatus Methanoperedens sp.
ATAAGTATCGTGATAAAGAATACAAATATTGTATTTTTGCGGTTCATATATATCAAAATGTAAGTTTTTATGATTTGCTTCTCAAGAACCTCTCTTTTTCACTGAAAATACATCCACAGTACTTCTGCATGTAGAGGTCAAAGGCTCTTGCAATTTCACGCGATTCCCTGTATCCCTCCCTGAAATCTTCGTAATAAAATCCGATGCCGTGTTCATCGGCGATTCTTTCACCGACTTTTCTGATTATTTCATGCTTCTGGTACGGTGAAATTAACAGGGTCGTGGTGAATGCTTCAAATCCAAGGGAACCTGCTGTAATGGCAGTTTCTGTCAGCCTGCATGTATAGCAGAATTCACATCTGTCATTTGATCTAAGCGACCCGCGAAGATAGTTCTCCAGATCATAATCCTTCTTATAAATTATCCTGGTTCCTTTCATTTCAGCATATTTCTCAAGCGACTCCATGCGTTTTTTGAATTCCGAATAGGGGTGTATGTTGGGATCGTAAAAAAAGCCTGTGACATTGTGCCCTTCTTCAATAAGCCGTTCATGAGGATATGTGAAGCACGGCGCACAGCAGATATGGGCAAGGATTCGCATGGTATTAAATATGCCTGCCTTACCTTAAATGTAAGGTAAAAAATTAAAAAAAAATTAGATAAACGCGTTCGCGCTTATCTCTGAAAAGGATATATCCATTTCCAGTTCGTTAACCATCGGGTCCATCTGGGAGATATCCGTATCCAGTCCGAATTCATCATATTCCGCAATGCTGTTTGAAGGTCCTTGTGTATCGGACTGTGATGCAGGTGCAGGTGTGGACACGGGCGCCTTCGTGGAAGGGTCCGGCCCTTTCCTGTCAACGCAGCCTAATGCCGATGCTGTCACCACAAGCGCTATCAGGATGTAAACAATTCTCATGTTCATCCCTCCTTTGTCCATTCACCGCTTGCCGTGAAGCTCTTTTCGGTGTGGTATGTTCCCCTGCCGCTTAAGACCGCAGAACCCGTGCCTTCTGCCGTAAGGATGATATCGTTACCGGATATTTCTATCCTGATATTTTCTCCTGTTATTGTTGCAGCACCGAATCCTGAGTATTTTATATCACCATTGCCGAGTGTCTCATTAGTTCCTGTTCCATCGATGGTTACTTTTGCCCCGCCTGAAACTATCAGTGTGGCATTTCCCGAGACCGTCGCAGTTACATTCCCCCGGATCAGCGCCCTTCCGGTTCCGTTAGCTTCCAGTTTGCCAGTACCGCTGACAATGACTTTTCTGCCTGAGAGTTTTCTATAGTCTTTGACAAAATCAAGCAATTCCCTGCTTGCAGACTTTAATTTCTGGATAGTTTCCTTTTGCAGCCGGGTTCCCTGATTTACAAAGGCTTCAGCACCCTTATTATCTGTCACCGTGCCATCGGCGGCAAAACCCTTATGTTCTGCAAACAGATCGGTGATTTCCTGCTGGCTATCCTTTGCTTCATTCATAAGACTGTTGAAACTTGAAGCTTCCTCCTCAAGTTTTGATGTATCTTTGCCCTGCAACTTCAGGTTCTGGATAGCTTCGTCAATCCTTACCGAGACATTATTTGCCTTTGCAATGAAATTATCTATCCTGTGATTGAGGGCAATTCCGATATAGTAGCGGGTTTCAAGCCTTACCTTTACCCACAGGTCTTTCAACTCATCATATGCATCCAGCAATTCCCTGTCCGTCCCTGCCTGCTGTACTTCTACTCTTATCTTTTCAAGCTGTGTTATGTGTGCATCGATATTCTTGGATGCATCAAAGGGAAGAAGCGCCTTGTTTTCCGGAAGTTCTGCCCTGTATTTCAGGACTTCAAGATGCGAAACCGCATGATCTATGGCTTTAATAAGATATTCCCTGAACTTGAGCCTCAGGTCGTCCTTTGACTGGTTATCTTTTGTCTCCCTGAATTTCTTTAAAGCTCTTTCGAACAGTTCCTTTGCCTCCCCGAATTCTTCTTTTGTCTTTTCATACTTATCCTTGTGTACCTGGTATTGCTGCTTGTCTTTTTCGTACTGTTCCTGCGGGGTCTGTGCTGATGCAAGCCCCACGAACAGGCCCATTATGAACAACGCTGCAACAAGCGAAGTTAATATGTTGAGCCGATTATTTTTCATTTTATTTCCTCCTTGATTTTTACACCAATTGCAGATATCCTGCAACTGCTTAACCCAATATTATAATTATTTAATAGATAAAGATACTTTTATGCTACATAGTATTAAAGTTTTTTAAAGCTTGATAATCCTTCATAAACCTTCATAAATGCTTTTTTAACTTTATAATAAAGTATATATACCCTGTTCTAAAATTAGAACATGCATTCATGAAACTGAGACTTATCTTCCTGATCCTGCTAATAACCAGCCTGATTTCCGGTGTTCAGGCGGCAAAGGTAAACGGTACGGTTTACGAGTGGTCTGATTTTGAAAAGCCCCTTAAGAACGTGGTGGTCGAGCTTGAGAAGAACTCCACAAGAGTGCAGCTTGACATTTCACAGACGGGTTATTATGAATTCGATCATCTGTCCCCGGGAAATTACATGATCAAAGCCAAATATTACAGGAATAATATCCTTGAATACGCAGGCGAAGAGAATGTTTCAATAGAAAATGCAGATGATTTCAAGAATATTGATATGCTGCTTTTTCCACCCACTGATTCAGAAGTCGAATATCTCGGCGACATCAATCTGACAGGTGAAACAGGAATCAAGAGGGAGGATTATCTAAATGAAAATGCCCTGATAATCGTTTTATTGGTATTTTTATTGGCATTTTCTGCCATTGCTTTTTATTTTATCATGAAGAAAAGAAACACACCGGGTGAACCGGATGAGAAAACAGCCCCTCTGCCCGAAGACCCGGTCAGTGAACAGGAACTCCCGCAGGATCTCAGGAACCTCTATGATTTAATTCTGGGGATGGGAGGCAGGACAACCCAGAAGGATTTGAGGAAAAAGATGTCATGCTCTGAAGCAAAAGTCAGTTTGATGATAACAGACCTCGAAGACCGGGGATTGATAAAGAAAATAAAAAAAGGGCGTTCCAATATAATAATAGCTGAAAATAAGAAATAGTTCTCATTCATTTTTCAAGAATACAAATCCGCCTTGTAAGGCTCCTGTGGACCCTGTGCAAATGGACTTCAATAACTTTGAAACCCGCTTCTTGCGCCACTCTTTCAATTTCACGCTCCGAAATAAAGACCGCGCGTTTATCTTTTCTCAGCACGCGGTAAATCTCTTTCAGGGAGCCGGAAAGAAGATTTTCAAGCGACTCTGCCCTGATAGCGGCCGATCTTCCGTAAGGTGGGTCCGTAACTACCGCGTCCACGCTTTCATCCCGCAGCGCCATGCCGCAGGCATCCTGGTACATCAGGGAATAGTTTGAATTATAATGGTCAAGGTTCATTTTTGCCCCGAGCAACAATTTTCGCTGGACATCACCTCCGATGACTTTAAAACCGATAAGCCCGGCTTCAACGAGTATCCCGCCTGTACCGCAGAACGGGTCTAATAAAAACTTTTCAGGTTTTGATATATTCACAAGCGCAAGGGCAATGCGGGGCATAAGGACGCCTGGATAAAAAAACGGCTTGTAATGGGGTTTTCGCAATTCGAATCTGCTCCTGTCGATAGAGCCCAGAATAATACCGAAGATGCTTTTATCTTCCGTGAGGAGCATCCTGAATCGCATTCCAGGGTTTTCCAGGTCGGCATGAAAACTTTTCCTGTAAAAAACACCTCCTAAACGCTTTTCCATCAGTTCGGTGTTTATCCGTGAATAATCCTTTACGCACCTGACCCTGATGCTGTATGTTCCCTCAAAATCAAGGTTTGCATTTTTCACGATCTCAATGATGTCATCTTCCTCCGGCCCCCCGATGCCCAGGACTTTAATAATGTGATGAGTCATTGCAAGCCTTTTCAAAAGGGCTACTGCAATGCGGTCTTCATCATCTTTCAGGTCGATAATCAGGCACCCGTCAAGTACAAGGTGGACCTTAAAATCAGCTTTCAGGGACTCAAGACATGCAATGGCCTCGGATGCCGGGATGGTGTTGTGTTCGCCTGACAGCTCAAAAGCAAGTAACATATACGACCATTCTATACGGTCATACTTTCCTTTAACTCTTTTATCATTTCAGCCATCACGCCATGCCATAAGAATTGTTCTTCAAGATTTTCAGAGATTATCTTCTTGGCGTAGGCATCTTCATTCCAGCCGATATTTTCATACTCCGCGTTCTTGAAGATAAGACCGTATGCAGGGGCGGGTTCAAGCCCCTCTGTAAAATCTTCCGGCCTTAGCATCTGTTCAAGCCAGGATATTTCCCTCGCGCCAGTTCCTATCATCTTCATTGCGGTCGCTATCTTTCGTACCATATGCCAGAGGAAACGATTTGCCCTGATATCCATGATAGTGAATTCCCTTTCCACCCGCATCTCGATTTTCTGGACTTTGCAGGTATTTGTCCGTTCCTTCTCCGGCGTTGCGAAATTTGAGAAATCGTGCGTTCCCTTTAATATCTTTGAAGCGTTACGCAGGAGAGAAATGTTGTACTTCCCGCATATGATATACCTGTATTCACGGTTCAGGGCATGGCGGCGGGGGTCAAAATCAGAAGGAACCTCTGCCCATGCCCATGTCCATATCGTGGGGGGGAGCTTGCTGTTGATGACTCTTGGTTGGGCGACTTCAGGCTTGTAAGTATCGAACGCAATCACCTGGCCGAGTGCGTGGACGCCTTTATCTGTCCTGCCTGCTGCCATGAAGTTCGCCTCATGAGGATCATCAATGAGACCAAGTTCCCCGAGTGCCCTGAAAATTTCACCCTCCAGGGTCCTGACATCCGGCTGCACCTGGAAGCCGTGATAATCCGTGCCGATATATGCAACTTTCAGGGCAATTCGCATGTGTATTTAATTGGTGTGTAGATATATAAATATTAGCTAAAAAAGTGAAAACATATAAATATCCTAAATCAACAATAACATTTTAGATCCGAAACGAGAACTCCGAAATTCAAGGAAGGTGAAATGGAGATTAAGTTACTTGACCGGAAAACAATATGGCGGAAGATACAGGCGCACAAAAAGAGAAAGGTCAGCCTGGAACAACTGGCAGTGGATATCCAGAGATTAAAAGATGAATAATGGGGTTTATGGATTTATTCTGCGGAAAATGCAAAAAAAGCGATTTCTGAAAAACAGCATAAACGTTATCACCATTCAAAACCTGATACAAAAAAATTCAGGTGAACCCATATGCCAAAAATCACAGTCATCGGTGCAGGAGCAGTCGGCGCAACTGCAGCTCAGAGAATAGCAGAAAAAGAACTCGGCGATGTTGTCCTCACGGACATAGTTGAGGGGCTGCCCCAAGGCAAAGCCCTCGACCTTTTGCAGGCAGGTCCACTTTTCGGATACGACTCAAAAATAACAGGGACGAACGATTATAAAGATATTGAAGATTCTGACGTTGTTGTTATAACGGCAGGGATAGCAAGAAAACCCGGCATGACACGGGAGGACCTTCTGAAGATAAATGCAAAAATAATCAGGGAAGTTTCTGCGAATATCGCAAAATATGCCCCCGATTCTATCGTGATCACGGTTACCAACCCGCTTGACATAATGACGTATCTGGCCATGAAGACAACAGGTTTTGAACCACGGCATGTTTTCGGCATGAGCGGTGTCCTTGATTCCGGCCGCTTTGCAGCATTCATCGCCATGGAGCTTGGATGCTCCGTACGCGACATAAGCGCAATGGTGCTTGGCGGGCACGGCGACACAATGGTTCCCCTTCCGCGCTTTACCACCGTACAGGGAGTTCCTATTACAGAACTGATGCCGCAATCCACGATCCAGGGCCTTGTCGAAAGGACAGTTAACGGGGGAGCTGAGATAGTTAATCTTCTCAAGACAGGAAGCGCCTTCTATGCACCTTCAGCGGCAGTGACGAATATGGTAGAGGCTGTAGTGAAGGATACAAAACGGATTCTTCCGGTGTGCGCCTACCTGGATGGTGAGTATGGCAAGAATGATATTTATCTTGGAGTTCCTGTTAAACTGGGAGAGCGCGGAGTTGAAGAGATAATAGAGTTAAAATTGAATTCTGAGGAGAAGAAAAGTCTTGATAGGTCGGCAGATGCGGTTACAATTGGAATAGATGCACTTTCGAAGTTATCCTTATTGGCTTAAAATATCAATGCTGGAATATTCCAAGATTGCATTCAATTGATGACAAAGTTGACATACAATATCTGGGGGTCCATCTGATCAATCGTCAGGATATTGGGTACATTGATATTTGACAGTTGCTTGTAATAAGTTGTAAGGTCAATTTCTCTTGAGAGTGTAATGTTTGTATATGAAAAACTATTATACTTGCCATCATAAATGTTTAAGCTGGTATTGTAAACATGGGCAGGATATTTCTGTTTTACGTAATCCACCCATAACTCACCATTTATCTTCTTTCTTAATTTTATTTCAATCGTCCAGAGATGGTCATCGTTATCGGTCACCGAGAATTTTAATTTATTTGTCGTTTCTTCTTCTTCGCCTTCGTCATGGTGATGACTCATAGCCCTTCCCATGGTTATATCCTGGATGATAAATTGCGTAGCAGTGCTGCTGGCCGGTATGTCAAGACGCCCCTGGCCCCTTTCCCACATATCCTGCCCGTCAGGCCCTGTAGCCCCCCGGCTGTTCATCATCGAGTTATCTATACTTATCATACCAGCGTTTATCTGACCTGAAGAGGACTGACCTGTATCACTTCCCGGTATTATCAGGCGCCTCAGGGAATAACCCGAAATATTTGTAATTTTAATGCAACCTGATATGCCGGAAGGGCATTGATTACCTGTTCCTACTGTGATATCATACTCCGAAGTGCCTGATTTATCGGCTAATTCTTTCCATATATTTGGGTATCGCGTCTGGATAGTTACATCTGCTGTTGAAAATCTTGCATGGCTCTGGCCCGCCTGGGGTGCCGGCTGAAAATCAAATATTTTCGCATCTATTGAAGAAAATGAATCAATTTTTCCTTCGATTACAGGGATAAAAATGTTATCCTCTGTAATCAGGGACTGCCTGTCGTCTATGGATATATTGGAGTCTCCATAATCCATCATAAGTAAACCGTTCTCATATACAAGCTTTGGAAAATCCGATATTCCTTTCATTTCATATACAATCCCGGTTGAGGTAAAGTTTTTCCATTTTAGTGACCCTCCTGTTCCAACGTAACTTAAATTGATGTTCAATGGGTAGGATGTAATAATGCCATATGCGCCCGTACCCGGATTTCGAAGCATGAAACGTTCCGGATACTTTGTCCCCATGTGAAGGCTGCTTGTTTTCGGGATATTCCTTGTTGAGACGTCCTCGATGTCTGACCTGAAAGCAATAAAATCACTCGAGACCAGATCGAAATTCTGTTTCTCAAGTTCCTTGTTCCACTTCGGCACTTCATATGCCTGCAGAATCCCGAGGTACAATATTAAGATCAGAAGGATCATCATTGCGCCAACAAGTTCCGAAACACCGTCTTTATTCTTGATTAATCTCATAAATCTCATATTCCTCCTAAACAAACAAAGTGAAGAACAGATATGCAGCAGTCATCATAATCACTGAATGCTTCAGGCCGTCGTATGCGCTTTCCCCTGTCATCTGGCCAACAATTATCCCTGAAAACAATCCCTGTATCACAGTGGCATGCATGAACAGCCTTGTGTATTCTCCTTTTTGAGCACTTATCGAGAGCATACCCTGGCCAGACGTCGCGCTCGCCTCAGGTATCTTCGGAAGGAACATTGTTGCGAATACATACAGCACAAGCAAAAATACGGCAAACGACAGGTAGACGACAATAAGGTATGAGAACAGTACAGTGAATTTCTGCCGCCTGAGCCTTTCACCCAGAGAAGCATCGGTCGCAGCCACTCTCAGGGTTTCCTTTATGTTTCCCGTTGTTTCGCTTGCTTTGGTTATGAGCGTTACAACTCTTGATATGGAAACTGTCCTGACCCGGCGCTCAAATTTCATCAGGGCGCTGAAGATGCTGTTGCTCCACACGAGGTCCTTGTACATGAGCTTCACTTCTGTACTCAGCACGCCGAGATTGATTTTTGAGATGGACCTGATGGCTTCTGCAAGCGGCATCCCGACTTCGTTTACGACTGCCAGCCGCTTGAGAAATTCAGGTATTGAATCTTCGATCGCCTTTATCCGCCTCGATAACGCTTCAAAAAAGAAGAGGAATGGCACAAGCATGATAAGCGCGCTTATTATCAGTGCATCGTCAAGCAGGTCAATTGTAATTTTGCTCCCGTAAACAGATAATACGAAATAGAGAAGAGAAAAGGGAACGGTTATGTAAAATACCTTAAACGGATCGGAAAATAAGGGTTTTAGCGGATTCTTCCTCGTCTCGATAACATTCGTCCATCTCAGCGACCTCCTGAGTCTTCGGATAAGCCTTTCATCCCCCTCTACGGCTTTTGTTCTCACGTCATCGTAGTGCCTTATATTTTTTGAGACAGAATATATCTTGACCATTTTTATATCACTGCCAAGCGACATTACGCTCAGCAAAACACTGAACGCTATAGCGCTGAGCGGAATCACGGCGTATATCAGAAGGTTTATCATGAGAAGGCTTCCCGGACCCATCATTCCCATAACTATAAGAATCGTTATCAAAAAAAGTGGCCCGGCGACAAATACCGTTATATAGGTCTCGGCGAACATCCCCAGCAGTTCCAGGTACATGGTCTGGTCTGCCTCAGAAGAGTTCTGGTAATTTGTAGTCATATTTGCAAAAAAAGTTTCCAGATCGCCGCTTGTCCCTGCAACATTTACAAGATTCTCAAGAAAATCCCTGAACTTGCCCGACTGCGTCCTGACTGCCGCATTTTTTAGCGCAGTGATCATATCGCTCCCGTGAAGTTCTGTTTCCATGACTATGTACCCTATCTCCTCTGCTGCTTCCCCGTAAACATTGATGTGTTCCTGCAGCGATTTGAAGATCGCGATAAGGCTCAATCCCCCCTTGCTCAGGGCATGCATATAGGCCACAGCATGCGGGAGTGTAAGGTCTATCTTACTTTTCCTGGCCTGGGCGACGAACCCGGGGTAAGCCAGGATCCCGTAGTATACAATCATTCCCAGGAACACTGAAAATAATAATCCTATAATAAGAACAAATACCATCTCGCCGTAGGAACCAAGGCCTGTAGATCCAATACGTGATGCGACTTTGAGATAGTGAACATACAAAAAACTCCAGAGTGGCATTAGCAGGAACACCAGCAATGCACCCAAAATACCCGATACGATGGCCCATGAATATGCCGTGCTCACATAGATGTCCCATGGCAGGGCCAGATGCGCCTGCCTTACAGCCGTCTGTATCTGAGTATAATTTTCTTTGTTTTTTCTTACATGTTCGCCAAAAACCGCAAAAGCCAGCCTGTTAAAGCTATTCATATCCATTCCCTGTGGCTTTTGTTCGTCGTCGTTTAACCGCTTCTTTCAGCCGGCTCTTTACATACATCTTATATTTCTTGCAGGGTTCCACAACTTCAAAAATCACCCTGTCATGGGGGCGCAATTCAGGATGCCCATCGAACCAGGTTTCCAGGTCACCCCCCTGAAGATACTTTCCTGCCGCAGGGTCTCCAACTGTAGTGCCTTTTTTGGCAGAATTTATTTCCACATTAAGCAATCCTTTATCAGATTCGATATTGAACGGTACTTTATATCCGGGGAAAAAGTACCTGTTTTTCTTTGTAATGGTGATCCTGCCGGATTTTCTCCACACAGCCTGGCCACCAGCCTTTCTAGGCGCCGATAAATCTATCTCAAGGACATTGGCTTTATTATCCACCGGCGTAGAAGCTGAATCGGAAATTTCCGTCTCAGGCATTTCAATGATTTTCATGGTTTTATCAGGATTTACGTAATAACTCTGGATGATTGAGACGATATCATACTCATCCATTTCTTTCTCTATCATGTATTCAAGGAGTTTTTCCCTGTTCTCAAGTTCCTTCTTTAACCTGTTTTCATCCCAGTTACGTCTGGTCATGATATCTTCAAGGACAGCAGATTTGCCGCTCGTCTTGAAAGTATCGGTTCTTGGGTCAAAAGTATAGATATCATTAAACCTCAGGTCCTGCGTCGTCGGGTCGATCCCCATGAATTCTATCATTGTGTCCAGGCGGCGGGCTCTTCCGCCTTCAAGCTGTATGACCTTCTGGATACAAAGGAGATCCAGGGACTGTATCATCGCCCGTGGCACGTTTATCGGCTCTCCTTCCAGCCTGCTGATGACCGTGTTCACAGAATCGGCATGCATCGTTGAATATGTGGTATGGCCAGTGCTCATCGCCTGGAACAGCGTCATCGCCTCTTTACCCCTTATTTCCCCGACTATGATGTAGTCGGGGCGCTGGCGGAGAGCCTGACGCAGCAGCTCATACATATCTATATCCCTTCCGCTCGTCGATTTTGTGAAGGACTCACGCGTGAGGCTTCCTATCCAGTTGGAATGATGCAGCATCAACTCGTGCGTATCCTCAATGCTTACTATCTTCGCCATCGGCGGTATGAACAGGGATACTGCATTCAGTGACGAGGTTTTGCCTGCGGCTGTCGCACCCGCAAAAACCATGCTTTTGCCGTTCTCGACAGCAAGCCACAGATATGCCAGTATCTCTTTTGAGTATGTGTGGTGTTTTATGAGCTCGGCTGGCGTGAATGCCTGTTCGCGGAATTTGCGTATTGTGAAAGTGCTGCCCCTGAATGTCACTTCTTTGCCCAGGGACGCATTCAACCGTGAACCGTCAGGAAGGGTGCTGTTGATAAGGGGCTCACCGATAGATATGTGTTTTCCGCAAAGCTGGGCAAGTTTCATTACAAATGAATCAAGTTTTGCACCTTCAAAGGATATGCTCGTTTTGATGCTCTGGTATTTTCTATGGTACAGGAATATGGGGACTTCCGAGCCATCACAGGATATATCCTCGATGTTGGGATCCTTCATGAGCACATCTATCCTCTCTAATCCTGTGTAGTCCCTTTTTATGTAGTACAGGATCTTATGGATTGAAAGCTGATCGATTTCTATCGAGTAGCCGTCAAGGAGTTCAAGAGTTTTCTTTTCCAGTAGCTCTCCTTTTCCCTCTTCTGAGGTTTCATACACCGTCAATGTGTCAAGAATGTTCTCATAAACTGTCTCAAGCACCATCTTCTCGAACACGGAAAGCTCAGGCTCGGCTGCAAAGTACAGGTACTCTTTTTTCTCTTCGTTGAACAATATCGAAACAAAGGCATACGGCTGGTTGACCCAGTATCGCTCTTTCTCAATATAACCGGGAAGGCCGGGAAAAGACACCATCGGTCCTGACATCTCAGGCGAGTATGGTTCCAGTTTGAGTTTTCCTTTGTAAAGGATACGCAGGTAATCTTTCAGGTCTGCGTATTCCTCTCCAA
The DNA here is from genome assembly GCA_036567605.1 of Candidatus Methanoperedens sp. Classification (GTDB taxonomy): domain Archaea; phylum Halobacteriota; class Methanosarcinia; order Methanosarcinales; family Methanoperedenaceae; genus Methanoperedens. The sequence goes on from DATCUE010000024.1 coordinate 11,544, forward strand.
TTCTTTTTTTAAAGCCTTCGAAGGGATTCATTTATTCTTTATTATGATCCTCACATACTATCTATCATGATTGTAATCATTATTATCACAATAGTTTCATATACTTTTCGCTACATATTAACCTTAAATCGTTCGCCAAACTCGTAATTTATGAAACTCACACGGATTCCCACAGGTATTGATTCACTCGATCCCCTCCTTCAGGGGGGCCTCCCGTCAGGTTCCCTTGTCCTGCTGCTCGGCCAGGTCGGCGCAGGTGATTTCGAGTTTGCCTTCACATCCTCAATACGACTGATGATGAAGAAACCTGCAAAGGAAGGGGGATTGATTATTCCCAATAAGGTCTGCTACATCTCATTCACCCGTTCAAGGGAGGACATGGAGAAGGAGATATCTTTCTCTTTCCCTGACTATTACAAACTATTCCAGGAAAATTCACAGGACAGATTCGAATTCAAGGATTTCTCGGATGCCTATTTTGCCAGGTCTTTCATACCTGCAACATGGAGATCTTCAGCAAAGACCGAACTTTCCTTCGAATCGCTGAAATGGAGCGAAGAGCAAAAAAACCTTGTTGAGGCCCTGATAGAATACCTGGACAGGAACGCGAACGGAAGCATTGTCATAATCGACTCCCTGACAGCGCTCACACAGTATTGCCTCGAGCGCATGGGATGGAATGACGTCATATTGTTCTTACGAGGGCTTCAAAAAGCGTCAAAAATGTGGGACGGGCTGGTATTTGCGCTGCTCAGCGACGGGATCCTGAATAAAAGCAGGCAGGAGGAGATTTCGGAATGCATGGACGGTGTGATTGTTTTTGACTGGGAGAAACTCGGCGCTTCGCAGAGGCAGCGCGTCATGTACCTTAAAAAATTCAGGGGTTTACTACCCGGGCTCACCCAGGAGAATATTGTCAATTTCGAGACGCAGATAAGTCCGCAGAAAGGTTTTGAGGTTTCCAACATAAAAAGAGTGAGGGGAAAGTAATGGAACTGCTAAAGACGGGGATACTCGGGCTTGATGAGATGCTGGGAGGCGGCGTTCCCGCAGGACATATCATGGCAGTACTCGGGCCACCCGGTACAGGCAAGTCCACTTTTGCCCTGCAGTTTATTTGCGCAGGACTGCAGAACAACGAAAGCTGCGTTTATTTGAGCATTGAGGAAAGAGTTGAAGATATCATCAAGACCGCGGATATTTTCGGATGGGACCTGAAGCCACACATAAAAAATAAGAAACTGGCACTGGTTCATCTCAGTACTCTGAACCTGAAGTCCATGATAGAACGCATAGAGAACGACCTGCCAAAGCTTTTCAAGACATTCGAAATAAGACGCCTCGCCATGGACCCGATAACGCTGTTTGAGATGATACACGACAACGAAGCAGAACGCCGCGACCACCTGTTCAATTTAGCCCAGATAATAAAGTCAACGGGTGTAACTGCCGTCCTGACATCAGAGATAAGCAAGGAAAGCCCGTATTATTCAAGATACGGCCTGATAGAGTACATAGCCGACGGCGTGGTGATACTGCGGCAGGCAAGGACTGCTGATGTGGGAGCTGTCACAACCGTCATCGAGGTCTCAAAGATGAGACACATCGAACATTCAAAGGAGATTAAGCCGTATAATATAACGAAGGGCGGAATTGTGGTGCATTCCGGGTCCGGGGTTTTCCTTTAGGTTCCTGCGGCGCGGCCTGCACAAGCGAAGCAGCATTAGAACACGGATTGTACGGATGACGCGGATTCATACGGATGGGAAAGTCCGTGAGAATCCGTCCGATCCGTGTCATCCGCATTCGATTTGGGATGGCGCTTTTTCTCGGGTGCGGCGCCGGTTCGATATCGGCGGGGGCGCGGTGAGAGCGCGTGGAGGGGAGGGGGCTGGGATATTGTGAAAGGGGGTGCAGATAATTGGATTATTATAAGGATGCGACGCAATCTTAGAAGGCAAAATTTTCATTCATTTTTTGTAGGAGAAACATTTTATTACATTTTTTCCATTATTTCAAGGAACTCTTTATCCTCTTCCAGAACTTCGTCTATCTCTTTCAGCGCTGTTTCCTTTGGCACTTCAATTTTTTCTAATTTGCCTTTTCTCAGTAAATATCTAATGAATGTTTCCATTTTCAAGCCTCGAATGTATCTAATTTATAAGTTCTGAATAGAATGTTTCATTATTTGCTATCTTTAAGGATATATAGACGAGCCCCGGTATAGGCTCGCTTTCTGCGGGCTGCGCCAGGGAAGGTGCTATAAGGAGAGGGCATTATTTTCATGGGAGGGATTTGATTTTTTTAAAGCAGTTTGATCAATTCCTCTCTATTCAGCCCTGTTTGATGTAGAATGTCAAGAAGTGTTCCTTTTGCAAGTTCCTTATGCATAGGAACAACTGTCCTATATGTTGTTTCCTGGGTAACTTTTTGAAGTGAAACATGGCTGCCTTTATGCCGAACTTCAACAAACCCGGCTTTTTTCAAAGCTGTTACAAGCTCTTTACCAGAAATAACCGGAAGTTTAGGCATAAGCCACTTCAACTGTTGTCCAGAAAGGCTTGGATATCTCATGTGGCAGGTCTTCGCCGAAACTTTCGATATAAAGCTCTATCGCTTCTTTGATGTTTGCCTGCGCCTCTTCAAGGGTTTCCCCCTGGGAAGTTACGCCAAGTTCGGGGCATCTTGCAACAAAGAATTTATCTTCTTTCTGGAAGGATACAAGAAAGGTTCTCATATTAGTGTATACCTCTGCTTTTCACCTAAATATAATCATCTCATTGCGTGTTGAAGCGTAAATACAAAGCAATTTAAGTCTAAGTCCGGCGCCTCCGCAGCAGGCGAAGCGGCAGTAGAACACGGATTGCACGGCTGACACGGATTCGCACGGATGTGAAAATCCGTGAAAACGCGCATGAGTCGAATGACTCATGCATGAACCATGAAAACCTAATTGGTATCATTGATTCTTATATCCTTGATATGAGCAGTGAAGGCTGCACGGATTTTGGGACATAGATCCTGTCGTGAAAACTAGCC